>NZ_JBIATC010000003.1:597696-723470 GCF_042891255.1 Micromonospora sp. NPDC001898
CCCGGGGCCCCCCCGGGGCGCGCGCCCCCCCCCCCCCCCGCGGGGGGGGGGGGCGCCGGCCCCCCCCCCCCCCCCCGCCCCCCCCCCCCCCCCCCCCCCCCCCCCCCCGACCGGGGTGGGCGGTCCGGCGAGCACGTGCCCGAGTCGATCACCGTTCATCGCCCGTCCGCCCTCCGCGTCGACCGCCGGCAGATCGCTCATCGTGCCGGGCGCGGGCGGGCTCGACGTCGACCGCAGCCATCGGCCCGACCCATCATCGAAGGAAAATTTCGCGGCGGTGGTGCCAGGACGTAGACAATATTCTTGCCGCCGCTTATCGTCACCGCATCGCACATAGAGACCGATCTATTGAGGAGTGTGTCGATGGGACAGTTGCGGCGGTGGGCCGGCGTTCCGATGGCTCTGTTGGCGGCGGGGATCCTGATCGGCGGTGACCCGGTGAGCGCCGGGGCGGCGCCGAAGCCGGTGCCCCCGACCGTCACCGAGGCCGTGACCAACAAGCTGCTCGGTCAGGCCGAGCGTTCCAGCACGGGAGATGTCGCGACACCGGAAACCCGCGTCACGATCAGCCGGCAGGACGGGCGGTGGGCGTTCGGCACCGCCGTCGCGGTCGCCCCCCGCAAGGAGGACGCCCACCCGACCGGCTCGGTGTTCATCGCGCGGGCCGACGGCGGACGCTGGCGGGTCGCGTTCGACGGCGAGGCCGACTTCAGCGAACTGGCCGGCGAGTCACCCCTCGTGTCGGAGCGGGAGCGGCAGGTCTTCAAGACCACGCCGGCCCCCACGTACGCCGGCGGCGACTACCGGACCGGGATGGCCCTGCCGTTCGCGGTCGGCCAGACCTGGACGCTCACCAGCGGCCCGCACGGCTGGGGCGGCAGTGAGTCGCCGTACAGTTCCGTGGACCTCGCCGGCGGCGACCAGGTCGTCCGCGCCGCCCGGGGCGGCACGGCGTACACGATGTGCCAGGGCTGGATCCGGGTGATCCACGACCGGGGCTACTCGACCGACTACTATCACCTGTGGAGCAGCATCTCGGTCAACGGGGCGGCGGTCGGCGCGGGCGCCTACCTGGGCTACACCGGCACCGACGTCACCTGCGGTGGGGCCGCCTACGGCCGGCATGTCCACTTCGGGCTGCGGCAGAACAGCGCGTACGTCCCCATCGCCGGTCACGGCATCGGCAAGTGGGCGTTCGAGAACGGCGCCGCGGCCTACCAGGGTGGCGCGCGGCACGGATCGGCCTGGGCCGGGGCCGGCAGCGCCGTCTACAACTACGGCGCGCTCGGCTTCAACCAGGGAGTGGTCGACGCCAACGGCGGCGGGAGCCTCACCCGGCGTGCCGGGCCCGGCACCGGCTACGCCGCGCTCGGATCGGTCGGCGACGGGGCCACCGTCACCATCTCCTGCTCCGCGAACGGAACCTCACACGCCGGGCGGTACGGCACCACGTCGCTCTGGAACCGGCTCAGCGACGGTAGCTGGGTCTCCGACGCGTACCTCTGGACCGGGGTGAACACCACGATCAACGGCTGGTGCTGATCGCCTGCCCGGCGCGGGGGTTCGCCGCCGCGCCGGGCACGGCATGCCGGTCAGAACCTCCCGGTAGGGCAGACGGGGGTGGACGGACAGTCGCGGTTCTCGGGCAACCGGCTGCGACCGGGAGTCGTCCGCCGGTGCGAGAAGGCGCCCTGCCCGGTCCGTAACCGGGCAGGGGAAGGCGTGTTTCACTACGACGGTGCGCAGCGCCAGTGACCGAGGTCGCCGGTACGCGACCAGACATCCCGCGCGGCCTTGGTGCTCCAGTCCGGGTCCAGCGCGGTCCGCCGGTCGACGCCGAGCCGGGACAACTCCATGCCGCTGACCGGCAGGCCAGCCAGCACCTGGAAGGCCATCACCCGGCCGGCGGTATCCGGGCCGAACCAGCCGTCCACCGGTACGCGCAGCCCGCAGGCCACCAGCCGCTCCTGGAGATCCAGCACGAAGGGGCCGTACATGCCCTGCCGCAGGACAAGCGGGCAGCCATCGGTCGCCGGTAGGTCAGGCCGGAACGCCGTCGCACCCTTCCGAGCAGTACGACGTACTCCCCCGCCGTGGCGGCCTGTGGCACCGGGTCCCGGGCAGCGTGATCCATCAGATCTCTCCGCGTCGTTGATGTGGTCGGACGACGCGGTGTCCGGGCAGCTCAAAGCGGCTCGTCCGAGTCTTCGTCCGACCATCCCGGACAGCCGATCCGGCCGACGTACTCGTTGAGACCGCCGCCCTGGGTGCCTACGGTTGACGAATGATCCTCTCCGACTTCGCCGGGTCCTGGGTCGGCACCAACGGGTTCCGGCTCATGCCCAGTCACCCTCTAGCCGTGTTGCCCGCCGCCGGGACCGTGACGATGGCCGCCGGCGGTCACCTGACCTCGGTCACCTACTCCTGGGAACACCCGGACGACGGACCCCAGGACGGCCTGCTCGTCATCGGCCCTGCCGGCGAGGACGGCTCGCTCGTAGCCGTATGGGGCGATTCCTGGCATCAGAAGCCAGCGCCGATGTCGTTGTCCGGAGGACCGGGAGCAGGCGGGACGTTCGCGATCAAGGGCGACTACGGCGGCGGTTGGGGCTGGGGGATCGTGTTCGACGCCACCGACACCGAGGCCCTGCGAATGCGGATGGACAATCTGATCCCCGCCGACCAAGCCACGGCCGAGATGCCCGCCGGGCCGTATCCGGTGATGGTCATGGACGTACGCCGCGCCTGACTGTCCCGCCGCGGGAGCGGCCAACGACAGGCCAGGACGGACGCGCTGCGTCCAGGCCGAACGGCGGCGACAACGGTCGGACTGGGACAATGACGGCATGCAGAAGATCTCGCTCGCAGCCCTCGCCCGCCAACAGGTCGATCGCGCAGCCGACGCCGGTGGCCGGCACACCGCCGATACCGTCTACGGCGGCCATGAGAAGGTGCTACGCCAGACGGTCATCGGCATGAGCGGGGGCGCACGCCTCGCCGAGCACGAGAACCCGGGCGAGGCCACGGTGCAGGTGCTCCACGGCCGGGTCCGCATGATCGCTGGTGAGCAGTCGTGGGAGGCGCGCACCGGAGACCTGCTCATCGTGCCCGACGCACGGCACAGTCTCGAGGCGTTGGAGGATTCGGCGATCCTGCTGACCGTTGCCAAGTTGCCCTGATCCGATGGTGCCGGACAGACCACCGGCAGGCCGGGCCGACGCCCCGCCGCCGGTGGCTGCCGGCCATCCAACCGGGGCTTCGCTGGCGGGAATGGATACCCCGGGGGGGTATGTTGTGGCGGTCGGGCCGGCCAGAAGCACCCGGGCCTCGCCTTCGGCAAGGGTCGAGACCGAGGCCGACCGGATACCCCCCGGGGTAGGTGTACGGTAGGAGCGGAGGTGGTTGAGATGAAATTGCGTCCCGAGATGACCGGCGAGGCGCTGACCCGCCTGAAGCGAGCGCGAGGACAGCTCAACGCGGTCATCGAGATGATGGAGAGCGGTCAGGACTGCCGTGAGGCGCTGACCCAGCTCGCCGCGGTGTCGAAGGCGATCGACCGGGCGGGTTACAAGATCATCGCCTCCGGCATGCGGCACTGCTCCGGTGCCCGCGATCGCGGCGAGCAGCCGGAGATGACCGAGGAGGAGCTGGAGAAGCTGTTCCTGGCCCTGGCGTGATCCGCCGGGGCTGACGCCGGCGCCCCGGCGGCGTGTTCCCAGCCGGGGCGGGTAAGCGCATGTTCGAGTTCGGCCAAGGGTGACGACTGTCCCCTACATACCCCCGGGGGTATGTAGGGTGGCGAAAGGAGTAGACGGATGACGGTGCAGGTGTCGGTCATCGCGACCTCGTCCCTGGGGGACCGCAGCTACCTGGCGACGGACGGCCGGGTGGCGGTGGTGGTGGACCCGCAGCGGGACATCGACCGGATCGTGTATCTCGCGGGTGAGAAGGGTGTGCGGATCACCCACGTGGTGGAGACGCACATCCACAACGACTACGTCTCCGGTGGCCTGCAACTGGCCCGGCTGACCGGCGCGGAGTACCTGGTCTCCGCCGCCGACGAGATGGGCTTCGACCGGATGCCGGTCACCGACGGCGACGAGGTGGCCGTGTCCGACCTGCTGCGGCTGCGGGTGGTCGGCACTCCCGGGCACACCTTCCACCATCTGTCGTACGTGCTGGACGAGGCCGGCGACGGCGGCTGGTCCCCGGTGGGGGTGTTCACCGGTGGGTCGCTGCTGTTCGGCACGACCGGGCGTACCGACCTGCTCGGTCAGCAGCACGCCCACACCCTGGCCCACCACCAGCACGACTCGGCGCGGAAGCTGGCCGACCTGCTTCCCGACGGCGCCCAGGTGTGGCCCACCCACGGCTTCGGCAGCTTCTGCTCGGCCAGCCAGGCCGACGCCCCGGAGTCGACCATCGGCCGGGAGAAGCAGGCCAACCCGGCGCTGCGGCTGGCCGCCGACCAGTTCGTCACCGAGACCCTCGCGGGGCTGGACGCCTACCCCGCGTACTACGCCCACATGGGAGTGGCCAACGCCGCCGGGCCCGCCCCGGTCGACCTCAGCCCGGTCACCCGGGCCGACGCCACGCAGTTGCGGGAGCGGATCGCCGCCGGGGAGTGGGTGGTCGACCTGCGCCACCGCAAGGCGTACGCGGGCTCGCACCTCGCCGGCACGGTCGGCCTCGGCCTCGACGGGCCCATGTCGACGTGGCTCGGCTGGCTGATCGCCTGGGGAGCGCCGATCACCCTCCTGGCGGAGACGCCGGAGCAGGTCGCCGACGCCCAGCGGGAACTGGTCCGCATCGGCATCGACCGCCCGGCCGCCCAGTCCACCGGAACCCCCGATCAGTGGGCGACCGGCCCGGCCGACCTGCGGCAGCTGACCGTCGCCGACTTCCCCGCCCTCGCGTCCGCGCAGGCCGGGAACACCCCCGAGGGTCTGCCCGCCCCGCAGGTCGTGCTCGACGTGCGGATGACCAACGAGTGGAAGTCCGGCCACGTCGACGGCGCGGTGCACGTGCCGCTGCCCGACCTGCCCGAGCGGCTCGGCGACGTGCCGGCCGGCACCGTTTGGGTGCACTGCGGCTCCGGCTACCGGGCCACCGCCGCCGCGTCGCTGCTGGCCAACGCCGGCCGCGAGGTCGTCCTGATCGACGACATGTTCGGCCACGCCGAGCAGGCCGGCGTCCGGATGGCCGCCACCGCCTGATGATCGCCGCCTCGTGGCGGGCCGGCCGATGCCGGCCCGGCACGAGAGCGCCCCCATGACCACGCAGGCCCTACCAGCGGCCCGCGGCTCGTACCGAAGCGACTTTCGACGGAGGAAGAAACATGACCACGACCCCGGCCACCCCCTCGACACTCGACGCGGCCACCCTGCGTGAGCTGATCGCCGCCGGGCGGACGCCCCGGCTGCTCGACGTGCGCACGCCCGGCGAGTTCGAGACCTCGCACATCCCCGGTTCCTACAACGTGCCGCTGGACCTGCTCAAGGAGCACCGCGAGGAGCTACGCCGTCACCTCGACGAGGACGTCGTGCTGATCTGCCGCTCCGGGGCCCGCGCCGCCCAGGCCGAGCAGGCCCTCGCCGGGGCCGGCCTGCCCAACCTGAAGGTCCTCGACGGCGGCATCATGGCCTGGCAGGCCACCCACGCGCCGATCGCCCACGGCAGGCCCCGGTGGGACCTGGAGCGCCAGGTCCGCCTGGTCGCCGGGTCCATCGTCCTGGCCAGCGTCCTCGGCTCGGTGTTCGTGCCGCAGCTGAAGTGGGTCGCCGGTTTCATCGGCGCCGGCCTCACCTTCGCCGCGGTGACCAACACCTGTGCGATGGGCATGCTGCTCGGCAAGCTCCCCTACAACCGGGGCGCCAGCTGCGACCTGGACACCATCGTCGGCCAGCTCCGTGGGGGGTCGACCACCGGGCGGCGGGCATGACCGGCGGCCTCGCGCTGACCGTCGGGCTGGCCGTGCTGATCGGGGTCAGCCTCGGCCTGCTCGGCGGTGGCGGCTCGATCCTCGCCGTGCCGCTGCTGGTCTACGTCGCCGGTCTGCCGGCAAAGGAGGCCATCGCCACCTCGCTGCTCGTCGTCGGGGTCACCAGCGCGGTCGGCGTGCTGCCGCACGCGCGGGCCGGACGCATCCGGTGGCGCACCGGGCTGATCTTCGGCATGGCCGGCATGACCGGCGCGTACGCCGGCGGTCGCCTGGCCGCGTTCATCCCGGCCGGGGTGCTGCTCACCGGGTTCGCCCTGATGATGCTCGCCACCGCCGGCGCGATGATCCGCGGCCGGCGCGGTGCCGCGCGTCGGCCCGTGCCGCACGAGCTTCCCGTCGGGCGGGTCGTCCTCGACGGTGTCGTGGTCGGCCTGGTCACCGGTCTGGTCGGCGCCGGCGGCGGCTTCCTGGTGGTCCCCGCCCTCGCCCTGCTCGGCGGCCTGCCGATGCCAGTCGCCGTGGGCACCTCGCTGGTCGTCATCGCGATGAAGTCCTTCGCCGGCCTGGCCGGCTACCTGTCCAGCGTCAGCATCAACTGGGGCCTGGCCGCCGCGGTGACCGCCGCGGCCGTCGCCGGCAGCCTGCTCGGCGGCCGGGTCGCCGGCCGGATACCCGAGGACGTGCTGCGCAAGGCGTTCGGCTGGTTCGTCGTGGTGATGGGCGTCTTCGTCCTCACCCAGCAGCTTCCCGACTCGGTGCGGACCAACCCGCTGCTGTGGATCGCGCTCGGCCTGGCCGCCGTGGTGACGGTCGGCGTCACCGTCCGGCAGAACCGACGGCGGGGCCGGCACGCCGTCCGCGAGGTCGTGGCGGCCGGACGGCTGTGACGCGCAGGCAGCGTGCCCGGCGGCCGATCGCCCGGGGTCAGCGGGCGCGCGGCCGGCGGGCCGGGCGCGTGGACGCCTCGGGGCGGACGGCGGCCGAGCGGGGCACGCCGCCGTCGCGCAGCAGCCGGGCCATCGGCAGGGTGGCCGCGCCCATCGCGACCGCGTCGGGCCCGAGCTGGCACAGCTCGATCGAGGCCTGGGCGTACGGCTGGCGCAGCGCGTGCCGTGCGGTGGCCTCCCGGATCCGGGGCAGGAACCGCTCGCCGAGGGCCAGCCCGGCCCACCCGCCGAGCACCACCCGCTCGGGGTTGAACAGGTTGATCAGGGTCGCCACCCCGGCGCCGAGGTAGCCCACGGTCTCGTCGAGCACCGCCTCGGCGGTATTCGTCGAGGAGCGCAGCAGCTCGCCCAGCGCGCTCTCCTCGTCGCCGCCGGTCGCCGGTCGGCCCCGGTTGGCCTGCCGGTAGCGGTCGAGGATGCCCTCCGCCCCGACGTACGCCTCCAGGCAGCCCAGGTTGCCGCAGCGGCACTGGCGACCGCCGTACGCGATGGTGGTGTGCCCCCACTCGCCGGCGCTGCTGTGCGCGCCCCGGTAGCTCACCCCGTCGGTGATCACGGCGGCGCCCACCCCGGAGCCGACCAGTGCGACGACGGCGTGCCGGGTGCCCCGGCCGGCACCGAACCACATTTCGGCCTGGCCGAGCGTCTTCGCCCCGTTGTCGACGTGCACCGGGATGTCGGTGCCGGCGCGGAGCATGGCGCCCAGCGGCACGCCCTCCCAGCCGAGCGTCTGGGCGTGCACGACGGCGTCGGCGGTGCGCTCCACCGTCCCGGAGACCGCCACCCCGAGCCCGAGCACCGCGGCGGGGTCGACGCCGGCCTGCTCGGTCACGGCGGTCAGCCCGTGCAGCAGGTGGGCCACCACCGCGCCGGGGTCGGGCTCGGCGGCGGCGATCGGGTACTCCGCCTTGGCCAGCGCGGTCATCGTCAGGTCGAACAGCTCGACCTGGATCCGGGTCTCCCCGACGTCCGCGCCGACCAGGTAGCCGTAGCTGGGGGTCACCCGTAGCAGCACCCGGGGACGGCCGCCGTCGGACTCGACCGAGCCGGCCTCCTCGACCAGTCCCTCGTCGATCACCTCGCCGACCAGGTTGCTCACGCTGGCCAGGCTCAGCGCGGTGGCCTGCCCCAGCTCGTGCCGACTCAGCGGGCCGTCCAGCCAGATCCGGGTGAGCAGCACCGCGCGATTGGCGCGACGCATGTCGCGCACGGTGGTGCGTCTGGCGTCCATCGGTCCGGTCCTCCCCCTGGGGCGCCCAACGACCGGCACCCCCACCAGCATGCATCAGCGCTACGATTAACGCCATGAACTAAGGTTTGAAGTATGCGGCGGACCGGCCGGCGCGCCGGCTCTGCCCGGCCGGCGCCCCGCCCGAGGCGCGCCGCCGCCGCGACCACCCCGTCCCACCCCCTCCTGCCGTCCCGCGCCACCCCAACCGGAACCCAAGGAGCACGCCCGTGGCCGACCTGACCGCCCTGCCCGCCCACTTCCGCTGGGGCGTGGCGACCTCCGCGTACCAGATCGAGGGCGCCGTCGACGCCGACGGCCGCGCACCCTCCATCTGGGACACCTTCTGCCAAGTGCCCGGCGCGATCGACAACGGCGACACCGGCGACGTCGCCTGCGACCACTACCGGCGCTGGCCCGAGGACGTCGCCCTCATGCGCGGGCTCGGCGTCGACGCCTACCGGTTCTCGGTGGCCTGGCCCCGGGTGCTGCCCGAGGGCACCGGCCGGGTCAACCAGGCCGGGCTGGCCTTCTACGACCAACTGGTCGACGCCCTGCTGGAGGCCGGCATCCGGCCGTTCGTCACGCTCTACCACTGGGACCTGCCGCAGGCCCTGCAGGACCGGGGCGGCTGGCCGGCCCGGGACACCGCGTACGCCCTGGCCGACTACGCGGCCGTGGTGGCCGGCGCGCTCGGTGACCGGGTCCGCGACTGGACGACGATCAACGAGCCGCTCTGCTCGGCCTGGATCGGCCACCTGGAGGGCCGGATGGCCCCCGGCGACGCCGACCTGGCGCTGGCCGTCCCCGCCGCCCACCATTTGCTGCTCGGACACGGCCTGGCAACCGCGGCGATCCGCGCGAACGCCACCGAGCCCGCCTCCGTCGGCGTGGTGTGCAACCTCAGCCCGATCGAACCGGCCAGCGACCGCCCCGAGGACGTCGCCGCCGCCGCCCGCGCCGACGGGCACGTCAACCGGTGGTGGCTGGACCCGCTCTTCGGCCGCGGTTACCCCGCCGACATGCTGGAGGTGTACCGCACCGCGCCGCCGGTCCGCCCCGGCGACCTGGAGACGATCGCCACCCCGCTGGAGTTCTTCGGGCTCAACTACTACTTCCGGCAGCGGGTCGTCGCAGACCCCGACGGTCCCCCGCCGTACGCCCGCCAGGTGCCGGTGCCCGGGGCGGTCGAGACGGCGATGGGCTGGGAGACCCACGCGGCGGGCCTGGAGCAGTTGCTGGTGCGTCTCGCCGAGGAGTACGGCGCCGGCCCGGTGCACGTCACCGAGAGCGGCTCCGCCTGGCCGGACCGGGTGAACCCGGACGGCACGGTCGACGACCCGGAGCGCACCCGCTACCTGGAGGAGCACCTCGCGGCGTGCGCCGCGGCGGCCCGGCGGGGCGTGGACGTGGCCGGCTACTTCGCCTGGTCGCTGCTGGACAACTTCGAGTGGGCGTACGGCTACGACAAGCGGTTCGGCCTGGTCCACGTCGACTACGCCACCCAGCGGCGCACCGTCAAGGCCAGCGGCCGCCGGTACGCCGACCTGATCCGCGCCCACCGCAGCGTGCTGGCCTGACCGCCGAGCCGGCCGGGACAACGGTGGCCCGCGGAGCACATCGCTCCGCGGGCCACCGTCACGATCGGCACACCGTCGGGGTCAGAGCAGGCCGAGCCCCTGCACGGCCGTGCGCTCCTCCTGGAGCTCGGCCACGGACGCGTCGATGCGCTGCCGGGAGAACTCGTCGACGTCCAGGCCCTGCACGATCTCGAACCGGCCGTCGCGGGCGACCACCGGGAACGACGAGATCAGGCCCGCCGGCACCCCGTAGGAGCCGTCGGAGACGATCGCGGCCGAGGTCCAGTCGCCCTCCGGCGTGCCGTTGATCCAGTCGTGCACGTGGTCGATCGCGGCGGACGCGGCCGACGCGGCCGACGACGCCCCCCGTACCTCGATGATCTCGGCACCGCGCTTGGCGACGCGGGGGATGAACTCGTCGGCCAGCCAGGACCGGTCGTCGATCAGCTCGGCCACCGGGCGGCCGTCGACCTCGGCGTGGAAGACGTCCGGGTACTGGGTCGCCGAGTGGTTGCCCCAGATCGTCAGCTTCTTCACCTGCCCGACGGTGACCTGAAGCTTCCGCGCGAGCTGCGCGATCGCCCGGTTGTGGTCCAGCCGGGTCATCGCGGTGAAGCGGTCCGCGGGCACGTCGGGGGCGTGCGCCTGGGCGATGAGGGCGTTGGTGTTGGCCGGGTTGCCCACCACGAGCACCTTGATGTCCGGTGCGGCGCCGGCGTTGATCGCCTCACCCTGGGGCTTGAAGATGCCGCCGTTGGCCGCCAGCAGGTCCCCGCGCTCCATCCCCTTGGTACGGGGCCGCGCGCCGACGAGCAGCGCCACGTTGGCCCCCTCGAACGCCCGCTTCGGGTCGTCGAAGACGTCCACGCCGGCCAGCAGCGGGAACGCGCAGTCGTCCAGCTCCAGGGCGGTGCCCTCGGCCGCGCGCACCGCGGCCGGGATCTCCAGCAGCCGGAGCTTCACCCGCCTCCCGCCACCGAGCAGTTGCCCGGACGCGATCCGGAACAGCAGCGCGTAGCCGATCTGTCCGGCTGCGCCGGTGACGGTAACGGTAACGGGCGTCTCTGCCATCAAAGCTTCTCCTGCCGAAGGGGCGATCGGTGCCGATCAGGGGGCGCAGTCACCATATCGCGAGTCCCGAAACGCGGGCCTAGCAGCGCCTGGTGGCCCCGGTCACCTCCCCACCGACCGGTTCCGAACAGGACGCGCCGGGCGGGCGCCCGCGCCGTGGCCCGGCGCGGACGCCCACGACGGTCAGCGGTCGGCCGCCACCGGCAGGCCGCTCTGGCGCGGCAGCAGCGCCACGGCGGTGAGCAGCACGGCCGAGCCGACGACCAGGTTCACCGTGAGCCGCTCACCGAGCAGCGCGACCGCCAGCACGGCGGCGGCCAGCGGCTCCAGCAGCACGACCACCGCGGCGGTCCCGGCCGGGACGGTGGCCAGGCCGGCGAAGTACCACCGGTACGCCAGCAGGGTGGGCACCACGCCGAGGAACACCAGCCAGCCGAGCACCGGCAGCGCCGCGCCGGTACGCGGCCAGACGCCCTCGGCCAGGGCGAGCGGCAACAGGACCAGCAGGCCGGCGGCGAACGAGACGGCGTCGGCCTGCCCACCGCCGACGGCCCTGGTGTACACGGTGACCCCGCTGTAGCCGAGCGCGGACAGCAGCGCCGCGCCGACGCCCCACGCCTGCCCCGGCCCGGTGTTCACCGGCCCACCGACGAGCAGGGCCAGCCCGGCGAGGGCGACGACGATCACGAGCACGCCGCGCCGGCCGGGCCGCTCACCGAGCAGCACCCGGGCGCCGACGGTGACGAACACCGGCCCGGCCCCGAGCGTGACCAGAGTGCCGAGCGCCAGCCCGGCGTGGTCCACGGCGGCGAAGTACGCGCCCTGGTAGCCGGCCATGCCGACCCCGAGCACCACCGCCGTCCGCCGGGGCGTGGTGGACCGGGCTGTGCCCGGGCGGCAGGCGCAGGCCAGGGCGAGCACGAGCGCGGCGACGGTGACCCGCCAGAAGGACACGGCCAGCGGGCCCAGCCCGCTGGTCCGGAACAGCACCGCCGCCGCGGCGCCGCCCGCGCCCCAGGCGACGGCGGCGGACGAGATGAGGACGAGGTCGCGCCGGTACGGCGCGACGGTACGTGTGGTCATGGGGGGACAACTCCGTGATGGAAGCCGGAAAGAGACGGTCCGCGGCTACGCGGGCGGCGTCCATCGACCGGGCGGGTGGGCCGTCCGGTGCGGAGTGCGTCAGATGGTGCCGCCCGCTAGCGGACGGGCGGCGGCAGGATCGTCATCGGCCTCATGGCTTCGCACCCTAATCGATTCCCAACGACGCGACGACGGGCCGCTCCCGGGGGGAGCGGCCCGTCGTCGCGGGTCCGGGCGGGTGTACGCCCGTCAGGTCATCTCGTCGTAGCGGCGGTCGATCGGCGTCGGGGCGGCGACCGGTTCCGGCGTGCCGATCGAGTCGGTGGCCTCGACCCGCTGGCCGGGGGCGACCGGATCGTCGTCGAGCTCCAACGGCGACACCTCGTCGTCGTCGATCCCGGCGTAGACCTCCTTGCCCCGCCCGCGCCGCCGGTCGTTGAGGAACGCCACGCCGACCGCGCCGAAGTACAGCGCGGTCAGGCAGAGGGCCAGGGCCGTCATGCCGAACGGGTCCGGCGTCGGGGTGACCACGGCGGAGAAGGCGAAGAACACGAAGACCGCGATCCGCCACCAGCTGAGCAGCCGCTTCGCGCTGGCCAGCCCGACGAAGTTGAGCATCAGCACGATGAGCGGGAACTCGAACGCCACCCCGAAGAGCAGGATCAGGTTGGTGACGAACGAGATGTACCGGGTCACCTCGAGGGTCGTCGCGATGTCGTCGCCGGAGATGTTGAGCAGGAACTCCAGCCCCTTCGTGGTGACGAAGAAGGCCAGCACCGCGCCGGCGGCGAACAGCGGCGCCGCGAGCGACGTGAAGATGTACGCGTACCGGCGTTCGTGCCGGTGCAGGCCCGGGGCGATGAACGCCCACAGCTGGTAGAGCCAGACCGGGGCGGCGATGATCAACCCGACCCAGAGGCCGATCTTCAGGTTGAGCAGGAAGACGTCGGCGACGCCGAGCTGCACGAAGTTGCACTTGCCCGTGACCGGGTCGATCGACGCCGGAAGGTCGCAGTACGGCTTCGACAGCAGCTTCCGCACCGGCTCCGCCAGCCAGATGCCGAAGCCGAAGCCGACGAGCAGGGCCAGGGACGCCCGGAACAGCCGGTTGCGCAGCTCACGGACGTGCTCGATGAGGGTCATCGAGCCGTCGGAGGCCCGTTCGAAGGTGCTCGGACCACGTTTACGCAGGGCGAAGGCCACGGTGGTGGGCCCTTCGGTCAGTTGTCGCGGACGCGCTGCACCGGGTCGATGACCGGCTGCTGCGGTGCCTGCGGCGGGGCGTAGGGCTGCTGCTGCGGCTGGACATGGGGCTGCTGCGCGTACGGCTGCTGCCCGGCTGCCTGCGGCGGCAGCGGCTGGTAGGCGGCCTGGGCGTCGGCCTTCTCCGCCAGGTCACGGTCGTCGTCGTGCAGGCTCTTCGTCTCGGCCTTGATGATCCGCAGCGAGCGGCCCAGCGAACGGGCCGCGTCCGGGAGCCGCTTCGCACCGAACAGCAGGATCAGCACGACCACGAGTACGGCGATGTGCCACGGCTTGAGGGCACCCATGGGAAGCTCCAGTCGCTCTGTGTCGTCTCTGAGGGGTGTACCGGAGCCCATCGTACGTGCGTGAGGGCCCGTTGCCACCCGCCGGGCCGCTGGTGGTCACGGCCGGTCGGTGAAGTCTTGACCAACCCCGCTCGTCCCGTCAACCACCGGCGGCCGACCGTTTCTGCGCGCTATCGCCCCAAACGCGCGGCGATCGCGCACAGGACCGACCACGAACGATCAGTGGCCGCGCTTGGCCTTGATCACCGCGACCCGCTGCTGGGTGACGGTGACCTGGCCCTGGAGGGCCTCCGCGCGCTCCTGGAGCGCCTCCGCGCTGACCTGCAAAGCCTCCGCCTCGGCCTGGCGCCTCTGCAACGCCACCGCAGCCCGCCGCAGCCGGGGCAGCCGCGCCACCACCGGCCGCACGGCCAACGCCAGCACCACGAGCGCGAACAGCACCACCGTTACCACGATCCACGTCACCACGGCGGCCAGCCTACCGGGAGCCCACGGACCCCGCCGGGGTGGCGTCGGGAGTGGCGTACGCCTCCAGGGCGGCGACCGCCTGGGCACGGACCTGCTCGGCCAGCTCCCCCGGGGCCACCACGGTGACGTCCGGGCCCAGCCCCAGCACGAACCGCCGGGCCCAGCCGAGGTCGGTCACCCGCAGCGACACCAGCCACTGCTCGCCGTCGCCGGCCTCGACCCGCTCGCACGGGTAGTACTCGGTGATCCACCGCTCGCCCCGACCGATCCGCAGGGTGATCAGCGGCAGGTCCGGCGAGGGTCGGAACACTCCCTCGGAGAGGTCGTACGGGCGGGCCTGCGGCGGCGCCGCCGCCGGCTCGTCCAGCTCGGTCACCGCGTCGATCCGGTCGACCCGGAACAGCCGCACCGCCTCCGCGCGGCGGCACCACGCCTCCGCGTACGCCCGGCCGCCCACCATCAGCATGCGCAGTGGGTCGATCACCCGCTCGGTGGTCTCGTCCCGGGCTGCGGTGTAGTAGGTGATCCGCAGCGCCCGGCCCCGCGCCACGGCGGCGCGCAGTTCCTCGACCCGCCGGCTGTCGACGGGGAGACGCACCTCGACCGGGGCGGCGACCAGGTCACCGGCCGCGTCCTCGATCTTGGCGAGGGCCCGCTCCACGGCCTCCCGGTTGGTCACCCCCGGGGTCTCCGCCAGCATCCGCAGCGCCACCACCAGGGCGAGGGCCTCGTCCGGGGTCAGCCGCAGCGGCCGGTCGATCCCGGCGTCGTACGTGATGGTCACCCGGTCGCCGTCGAAGGCCATGTCGATCAGGTCCCCCGGGCCGTACCCGGGCAGGCCGCACACCCACAGCAGCTCCAGGTCCTCCCGCAGCTGCCGCTCGGTGACCCCCAGGTCCCCGGCCGCCTCGGCGATCTCGATCCCCGGGCGGGCCAGCAGGTAGGGCACCAGGTTCAGCAGCCGGGCCAGCCGGTCCGCCGAGGCCCGGTTGCCGCCGGGGCGCGCAGCCGCCGAGCGGGCGGCGGGACGGGTCATCGGGCACCTCCGGTCACGGTCAGCTCCTCGTGCCGGGCGGCGATCTCCTTGAGCCGCTGGATGACCGCCTCGCGCACCTCCGGCGGATCCACCACCCGCACGTCCGGGCCGTACCCCACCAGCTGGCGGGCCAGGGACTCCGGATCGGCGTACGGCAGGACGAGCCGGTCGCCGGTCGGCCCGGACGCGGCCTCCACCGCCCAGCGGCGCAGCCCCGCCGCGCGCCCCGACGCGACCAGCACGGTCGCCCGCCCGGTGCGTTCCACCGGCCCCGACCAGCGGGCCACGTGGCTGATCAGGTCCACCCCCGCCGGCGGCCGGTAGCCGCCGGGCGCGCCGGCCACCCGGACGGTGCCGACGACCCGGGAGAGCCGGAAGCAGCGGGTCGCCGCCCGGTCCAGGTCGTGGCCCACCACGTACCACCGGCCGCGCCAGCAGACCACCCCCCACGGCTGCAACCGGCGGCGGGTCGGGGCGTCCCGGTCGGGCACCCGGTAGTCGAAGCTCACCTCGCGGCGGTCCCGGGCGGCGGCGGTCAGCGGCGCGAACGCCGGGTCGACCGTGACCATCGGCTCCAGGCCCAGAGTGGCCTGCGGGTCCACGTCCACCCCGGCGGCACGCAGCTTCGCCAGCCCGGACGACGCCGCGGCGGCCAGCCCGGCGTGCTGCCACAGCCGCGCGGCGATGCCCACCGCGGCGGCCTCGTCGGGCTCCAGTGGGATGTCCGGCAGCGCGTACTCCCGGTGGGCGATCCGGTAGCCGGGCTCGGCGTCGAAGACGCTCGCCGTGCCGGTCTCCAGCGGCACCCCGAGCTCCCGCAGCTCGGCCTTGTCCCGCTCGAACTTGCGCTGGAACGCTTCGTGGTCCTTCGCGTCGTCCGGATCGTGCTCGTAGCCGGGCACGGTCGCGGCGATCTGCGCGGCGGTCAGGAACCGTCGCGTCGACAACAGGCAGATCACCAAGTTGACCAGGCGTTCGGTGCGGGTCCGCGACACAGGGTGAACGCTAGCAGCCCGCGCGGCAGGCCCGTGCACCCGCGCGGGCGCGTCGCGCCTACGCCTCCGACGGTGACCCTCCGTATCCGGGCGGGGACCTCGACGCGGTCATATGGTGACCCCATGTCGGAAGCGGACGTCAGGGCCGAGAGCGTCGGCACCGTGGTGGTGGCGGGCGCGGCGAACCTCGCCATCGCCGTGGCGAAACTGGCGGCCGGCCTGATCTCCGGCTCCGCGGCCATGCTCTCCGAGGCCGCCCACTCGGTCGCCGACACCACCACCGAGGCGCTGCTCTACCTGGCGCTGCGCCGGGGAGCGCGCCCCGCCGACGTCCGGCACCCCTTCGGGTACGGCAAGGAGAGCTACGTCTGGGCCTTCCTCGCCGCGCTGTTCACCTTCGTCGCCGGCGCGGGCTTCGCCGTCACCCACGGCGTCACCACCATCCTGGTGCACGAGCACAGCGGCAACTACCTCGTCTCGTACGTCGTGCTGGCGGTCTCGTTCGCCATCGAGTCGGTCTCCCTGGCCCGGGCGGTGCGGCAGATCCGCCGCGAGTCCCGGCGCTGGCGCACCACCCCCCGGCGGTTCCTGCGGCTCACCGCCGACACCACCGTCAAGGCCGTCTTCCTGGAGGACAGCGCCGCCCTCGTCGGCCTGCTGCTGGCCGCGGCCGGCCTGACCCTGTCGCACTGGACCGGCGACGAGCTCTACGACGGCCTCGCCTCCATCGCCATCGGCGTGCTCCTGCTGGTCGTGGCCGGCACCCTCGCCAAGGCCAACATCTCCCTGCTGGTCGGCCGGGCCATCCCCGAACGGCTGCGCCTGGAGATCGAGCAGGAGCTCAACGGGCTGCCCGCCGTCGAGCGCATCGACACCCTGCTCACCATGCAGCTCGGCCCGGACGAGATCCTGGTCGCCGCTAAGGTCGACTTCCGGAACGAGGCCACCGGCGCCGTCATCGAGGCCGCCGCCGACGAGGCCGAGCGGCGCCTCACCGAGCGCTACCCCGAGATCGGCTACGTCTTCCTCGACCCCACCCCCTCCCGCCCCGAGGCCCGGCACCGCCGCGCCCGGCACACCCAGGAGGGCCCCTCCCACTGACCCCGCCGTGGCGGCACACACCCGGGGGTCGCTAGCGTGCCGGGCATGGTGCGATGGCGGGCGGGAGCGGTGACGGCGCTGCGGCGGGAGTGGACCGGCGCGGTGGAGCTGGACGTCGAGCTGGCCGACGGCGGCACCATGCGGGCCCTGGCCTACCCGGAGCTGGTCGGCCGGCCCGTACCCGGCGACCGGGTGCTGCTCAACGCGGGCGCGCTGCTGATGGGCCTCGGCACCGGCGGGTACGCGCTGGTCGTGGCGCTGCCGGACCGGCTGCCGGCGGATCCGGTCGAGGCGGGCGACACCCGCGACGCCGGGCACCTGGTCAAGGCCCGCTACACCCCGCTGCAACCGATCCTGCTCGGCGTCGACGAGGAGGCCAGCCCGCACCGGGCGGCGCTGGAGGCCGCCGAGGACGTCACCGGGCTGCCGGTGGTCACCGCCGACCTGCACTCCGCCCTGCCGGCGATCCTCGCCGGGGTCCGCGCCGACGCCCCCGACGCCCGGGTCGCGTACGTGCTCACCGACGGCGGGGCGCTGCCGGCGTGGTTCTCCCGGACCCTCGACGGGCTGCGCGACCAACTCGTCGGCACGGTCAGCGTCGGGCAGGCGTTCGGCGGCGACCTGGAGGCCACCACCGTGCACAGCGGCCTGCTCGCCGCCCGGCACGTGCTCGCCGCCGACGTGGTCATCCTCGCCCAGGGCCCCGGCAACCTCGGCACCGGCACCCGGTGGGGGTACTCGGGGGTGGCCGTCGGCGAGGCGGTCAACGCGATCGCCGCCCTCGGCGGGCGGCCGGTCGGCTCGCTGCGGATCTCCGACGCCGATCCCCGTCCCCGGCACCAGGGCGTGTCCCACCACAGCCTCACCGCGTACGGCAGGGTGGCGCTCGCCCCGGCGGACCTGGTCGTGCCCGACGGCCTGGCCCCGGACCTGGCCCGGGACGTGGATGCCGCGCTGGCCCCGCTCGCCGGTCGGCACCGGATCGTCCGGGTGCCCACCGACGGACTCGACGCCGCGCTGCGCGCCAGCGCCGTGCCACTGTCCACGATGGGCCGCGGCCTGGACGCCGACCACGCCTACTTCCTGGCCGCCGCCGCCGCCGGACGGCACGCCGCCGCGCTCGCCCGCTGAGCCCGTCAGGGCTGCGGCCGGTCAGGGCTGCGGCCTGTCAGGTTAGGAAGATCAGCGCCAGCCAGCCGCCGACGATCACCGCCAGCGCGACCGCCAGCACCCAGGTCGGCACCTTGTAATCGCCGCGCCGGTTGCGCTCGACCTCGGCCCGGATCTTCTCGCGCCGGCGCTCGACCCAGTTCAGCTTCTCGGCGCCGCGATCGCGCTCGGGAGGTTCAGACATCGTCATGGCCGGGCCAGCCTACCCGGCGGGTCTCCGCCCGCCACGGCCAGCGCCGCGGACGGAGGCCCGGCCGGTCACATGCTGGCGATCAGGCGTTCCACCCGCTCGTCGTACGCCCGGAACGGGTCCTTGCACAGCACGGTGCGTTGCGCCTGGTCGTTGAGCTTCAGGTGCACCCAGTCGACGGTGAAGTCCCGCCGCTTCTCCTGCGCGTGCCGGATGAACTCGCCCCGCAGCCGGGCCCGGGTGGTCTGCGGAGGCGTCTCCTTGGCCTCGAAGATCTCCGGGTCCGTGGCCACTCGGTCCACCTCCCCGCGCCGTTCCAGCAGCCCGTACAGGCCCCGCCCGCGCCGCACGTCGTGGTACGCGAGATCCATCTGCGCCACCCGGGCGTGCGACAGCGGCAGGTCGTGCTTGCGCTGGTACCGCTCGATCAGCCGCAGCTTCGACACCCAGTCGATCTCCCGGGACACCGGCTCCAGGTCACCGGTCTCCACCGCGCTCAGCACCCGGCCCCACAGCTCCACCACCCGCTTGGCCGTCTGGTCCCCGCCGCGTCGCTCCACGAACTCGGTCGCCTTCGCCAGGTACTCCTGCTGGATCTCCAGGGCGCTGACCTCCTTGCCGGAGGACAGCCGCACCTTACGCCGGCCGGTGATGTCGTGCGACACCTCGCGGATCGCCCGGATCGGGTTCTCCAGCGTCAGGTCCCGCATCACCACCCCCGCCTCGATCATCCGCAGCACGATGTCCGCGGAGCCGACCTTCAGCAGGGTGGTGACCTCGTTCATGTTCGAGTCGCCGACGATGACGTGCAGCCGCCGGTACCGCTCCGCGTCCGCGTGCGGCTCGTCGCGGGTGTTGATGATCGGCCGGCTCCGGGTGGTCGCCGACGACACGCCCTCCCAGATGTGCTCGGCGCGCTGGGACAGGCAGTACACCGCGCCGCGGGGCGTCTGTAGCACCTTGCCCGCGCCGCAGATCAACTGCCGGGTGACCAGGAACGGGATCAGCACGTCCGCCAGCCGGCCGAACTCGCCGTGCCGGGAGACCAGGTAGTTCTCGTGGCAGCCGTAGGAGTTCCCGGCCGAGTCGGTGTTGTTCTTGAACAGGTAGATCTCGCCGGCGATGCCCTCGTCGTGCAGCCGCTTCTCCGCGTCGATGAGCAACCCCTCCAGGATCCGCTCCCCCGCCCGGTCGTGGGCCACCAGGTCCACCACCGAGTCGCACTCCGGGGTCGCGTACTCCGGGTGGGAGCCGACGTCCAGGTAGAGGCGGGCGCCGTTGCGCAGGAACACGTTGCTCGACCTGCCCCACGACACCACCCGACGGAACAGGTATCGCGCGACCTCGTCAGGGGACAGCCGCCGCTGCCCGCGGTAGGTACAGGTGACGCCGTACTCGGTCTCGAGGCCGAAGATTCGCCGCTCCATGATGTGACATTAGCCCTCTCAGGCCCCGAATGGGCAGGGCTGACCGCCCCGGAGCCCGACCGACCGGCGGGTACGGCGCCGGCCCGCCCGCCACCCGCCGGGGCGTCGGTGGGGGCGGCCCGGTCCCCGCCGACACGTCCGGGCCGCTGGGGTGGTGTCCGGACACACGCGACCGGCCGCCCCCTGAGGGGACGGCCGGTCGCGTGACGGTGCCGTCGGCCGGAACGGGCGGGCTACGCCTCGGGCGTGTCGTCCGCCCGCTGACCCTCCAGGTCCGCCGAGCCGGCCGAGGTGGTCGGCTTCTTCGCCTCCTCGGTCGGCGTGGCCGGATGCTCCGGGCGCTCCTCGGTCGACACCGAGTCGTTCGCCGCGTCGGCGTCCGCGTCCAGCAGGGTGGTCAGGGCCGCCCCGGTTATCCGCCGGAACGTCCGACCCACCCGGCCCCGGTCCAGGACCGCCACCTCGAGCTGGTTGGCCGCGATCGTGCGGGCCGCGCCGCCCTCCCCGCCGACGCTGCTCAGCGCCGCCAGGGCCAGCCGGACCGCCTCGCCGAGCGACATGTCCGGACGGTGCTTCGACTTCAGCGAACCGGAAATCGCGTCGGCCTGGCCGCCCATCGCCATCCGGCCCGGCTCGTCGTTGACCGAACCGTCGTAGGTCAGCCGGTAGAGCGCGTCGTCCTGCGGCGTCGCGCCCACCTCGGCCACGCAGATCTCCACCTCGAACGGCTTCGACTGCTCGGTGAAGATGGCGCCGAGGGTCTGCGCGTACGCGTTGGCCAGCGCCAGGCCGGTGACGTCGCGCCGGTCGTAGCTCAGGCCGTTGAGGTCGGCCATCCGGACCCCGGCACGGCGCAGGTTCTCGAACTCGTTGTACCGGCCGACGGCGGCGAAGCCGATCCGGTCGTAGATCTCGCTGACCTTGTGCAGGGTGCTGGAGAGGTTCTCCGCGACGAAGAGCACCCCGCCGGAGTAGCTCAGCACGACCGCGCTGCGGCCCCTGGCGATGCCCTTGCGGGCCAGCTCGGAGCGGTCGCGCATGATCTGCTCGGGCGAGGCGTAGAACTGCATGGCCACGGCGGCGGTTCTCCTTCTGGGCGCTGTGCTGACGACTGCTGACTGGGCGGGGGCGGGCTCAGCCGCCCGGGTTCTCCATCCGGCCGGCGACCACGGCCTCGGCGACGGCGGCCGTCTCGGCGTCGGTGAGCCGGTGGGTGCCCTCCGCCGTCGCGGTCATCACCACCGGGTAGATCCGACGGGTCAGGTCCGGCCCGCCGGTCGCCGTGTCGTCGTCGGCCGCGTCGTAGAGCGCCTCGACCGCGAGCCGCGCCGCGTCGTCGATCGACAGGCCGGCGCGGAAGCGCTTCTTCAGCGCGGACCGGGCGAAGATCGAGCCGGAGCCGATCGCGTCGTAGCCGGTCTCCTCGTAGGGGCCACCGGTGACGTCGAAGCTGAAGATCCGGCCGGCCCGCGCCGGGTCGCTCGCGGCCAGGTCGAAGCCGGCGAACAACGGGATGACCGCGAGTCCTTGCATGGCCGCGCCCAGGTTGCCGCGGATCATGGAGGCCAGCCGGTTGGCCTTGCCATCGAGCGAGAGCATCGCGCCCTCGATCTTCTCGTAGTGCTCGAGCTCCACCTGGAACAATCGCATCAGCTCGATGCCGATGCCCGCGGTGCCCGCGATGCCGACCAGCGAGTAGGCGTCGGCCGGGTGCACCTTCTCGATGTCGCGCTGGGCGATCAGGTTGCCCATGGTGGCCCGGCGGTCGCCCGCCAGCACCACGCCGCCGGCGGCCGAGATGGCCACGATGGTGGTCGCGTGCGGCGCCAGGTCGGCGGCCATGCCCGGGGGCAGCGGCCGGCGGCCGGGCAGCATCTCGGGAGCGGCCCTGCTCAGGAATGTGGTGAAGGAGGACGTCCCCGCGTTGGTGAACACATCTGGTAGACGCCCGGATGGATCAAAGCCCGCTGCCACGTGGTTCCTCTCAGGTACGTGATCGCCCTGGCCAGCCTCGTGGGACTGTCACGGAACTGGCCAAGACCACCGTTGCAGTTGAAGCAGAGTATCCCGCGCGATGATCCCGCGCGATGATCGTGGTCCAGATGTTCCGTATCGGGATCGCCACGCAGGGGCACGGCCGCCGCCGCTCATCGACCGCTCGGGTGGGTGCCCCCGCCCGACGCTGCCGACCGCCGCCCGGACGCCCCGCGCGCGGTCAGCGGTCGGCGCCCACGACCCTCGCGCGACGCGACCAGTTCAGGCGAAGCGGACATCAATCCTATTGCCCGCCCTTCTGGACATATCCCCTCACGAACTCCTCGGCGTTCTCCTCCAGGACGGAGTCGATCTCGTCGAGCAGGTCGTCGACGTCCTCGGTGATCTCGGCGTGCCGCTCGGCGACCTCCGGGTTCGCCTCGGTGGTGACGTCCTCGATCTCCTCGCCCTGCCGGGCCTTGCCCGACTGCGACTGCCCGCCGCTGTCATGAGTGGCCATTGCCGCCTCCTCCACGATCGTCTCCGATGAACTTACCTCGCGGGAATGACGAAAAGCCCGTCGCGCGCCGGCTTCTCCGGCGTGCGACGGGCTTTTGTCCCGGCGGGTCAGCCGCCGGTCAGCGTCTCCAGCAGGTCCTTGGCGCTGACGCACCGGTCGAACAACGCGCCCACGTGCGCGCGGGTGCCCCGCTCCGGCTCCATCATCGGCACCCGCACCAGCGACTCCCGGCCCACGTCGAAGATGACCGAGTCCCAGCTCGCGGCCACCACCTCCGAGGCGTACTGCGCCAGGCACCGCCCCCGGAAGTAGGCCCGGGTGTCCTCCGGCGGCTCGGTCATCGCGGTACGGGTCTGCTCGTCGGTCAGCAGCGTCTTCATCGAGCCGCGCTGCACCAGCCGGTGGTAGAGCCCCTTCTCCGGCCGCACGTCGGAGTACTGCAGATCGACCAGCTGAAGCTTGTGCGCACCCCAGCCGAGCTTCTCCCGCTCCCGGTAGCCCTCCAGCAGCCGCAGCTTCGCCACCCAGTCCAGCTCGTCGGCGCACAGGAACGCGTCGCGGCCGAGCCGGTCCAACACGCTCTCCCAACGGTCGAGCATGTCGTTGGTCTGCGCGTCGGCGTCCGCGCCGTACCGGTCGTCCACGAAGGACCGCGCCCGCTCGAAGTACGCCCACTGCACGTCCAGGGCGGTCAGCCGACGCCCGTCGCGCAGCCGCATCCGGTGATTCAGCGACGGGTCGTGGCTGACCGCGCGCAGCTCCGAGACCGGGTCGGCGATGCCCAGGTCCGGCCCGAGCGCCTTCTCCTCGATCATGGTGAGGATCAGGGCCGTGGTGCCGACCTTCAGGTACGTGGAGATCTCCGACAGGTTCGCGTCGCCGATGATGACGTGCAGCCGGCGGTACTTGTCGGCGTCGGCGTGCGGCTCGTCCCGGGTGTTGATGATCGGCCGCTTGAGGGTGGTCTCCAGCCCGACCTCGACCTCGAAGAAGTCGGCGCGCTGGGAGATCTGGAAGCCACTGGCGCCGCCGTCCTGGCCGATGCCGACCCGCCCCGCACCGCAGACGATCTGCCGGGTGACGAAGAACGGCGTCAGGTACGCCACGATGTCGGAGAACGGCGTCTGCCGGCGCATCAGGTAGTTCTCGTGGGTGCCGTAGCTGGCGCCCTTGTTGTCGGTGTTGTTCTTGTACAGGTGGATGGGCTGGGTGCCCGGGATGGTGGCCGCCCGGCGGGACGCCTCGGCCATCACCCGCTCCCCGGCCTTGTCCCACCGCACCACGTCCAGGGGGTTGGTCACCTCCGGAGTGGAGTACTCCGGGTGGGCGTGGTCGACGTAGAGCCGGGCGCCGTTGGTCAGTATCACGTTGGCCAGTCCCAGGTCCTCGTCGGCGAGGGCCTCGGCGGGGTCGTACGCGGTGCCGGAGTAGGTGAAGCCCCGGGCGTCGCGCAGCGGCGACTCCTCCTCGTAGTCCCAGCGCGCCCGGCCACCACGGTTGAGTTCGGGGCGTGCCCCGTAGGCGTTGACCACCTGGGACGAGGTGATCATCGGGTTGGCGCCTGCCTGGCCGGGCACGGAGATGCCGTACTCGACCTCGGTGCCCATGATCCGTCTTACGCTCATCGACCTACCCGCTCCACTCGCCGACCCGGTCCCCCGTCATGTCGAGCGTAGTCCGCGCCACGCGGTACGGGGGTGTGGCGGGCGGGCCACGTCGGGTGTCGCCCGAGGACGGTCCCGGGCGGTGGGACGCGACAGGGCCCGCGACAGAGCTGTCGCGGGCCCCGCAGCGTGCTGGTCGGCCTACAGGTACTGACCGGTGTTGCTGGCGGTCTCGATCGCCCGGCCGGCCTCCGTGCCCTTGCCGCCGGAGACGAGCGTGCGGATGTAGACGATCCGCTCGCCCTTCTTGCCGGAGATCCGGGCCCAGTCGTCCGGGTTGGTGGTGTTGGGCAGGTCCTCGTTCTCCCGGAACTCGTCGACGCAGGCGTCGAGGAGGTGCTGCAGGCGCAGGCCCTTGCGACCGGAGCTGAGGAACTCCTTGATGGCCATCTTCTTGCCCCGGTCGACGATGTTCTGGATCATCGCGCCGGAGTTGAAGTCCTTGAAGTAGAGGACTTCCTTGTCACCGTTGGCGTAGGTCACCTCGAGGAAGCGGTTGTCCTCGGTTTCGGAGTACATCCGCAGCACGACCGCGTCGATCATCGCCGCGACGGTGGCCTGGGGGTCGCCGCCGTGCTCGGCCAGGTCGTCGCCGTGCAGCGGCAGCCCGGTGAGGATGTACTTCGAGAAGATGTCCTTGGCCGCCTCGGCGTCCGGCCGCTCGATCTTGATCTTCACGTCGAGCCGGCCGGGGCGCAGGATGGCCGGGTCGATCATGTCCTCCCGGTTGGAGGCGCCGATGACGATGACGTTCTCCAGGCCCTCCACGCCGTCGATCTCGCTGAGCAGCTGGGGGACGATGGTGTTCTCCACGTCCGAGGAGACGCCGGAGCCACGGGTCCGGAAGATCGAGTCCATCTCGTCGAAGAACACGATCACCGGGGTGCCCTCGCCGGCCTTCTCCCGGGCGCGCTGGAAGATCAGCCGGATGTGCCGCTCGGTCTCGCCGACGTACTTGTTGAGCAGCTCCGGGCCCTTGATGTTCAGGAAGAAGCTGGTGTGCCTCTCCTTACCCAGTCGCTCGGCGATCTTCTTGGCCAGGGAGTTCGCCACCGCCTTGGCGATGAGCGTCTTGCCGCAGCCTGGCGGCCCGTAGAGCAGGATCCCCTTGGGCGGGCGGAGCTGGTGCTCGCGGAACAGGTCGGCGTGCAGGAAGGGCAGCTCCACCGCGTCGCGGATCTGCTCGATCTGTGACTGGAGGCCGCCGATGTCGGTGTAGTCGACGTCGGGCACCTCCTCCAGGACCAGCTCCTCGACCTCGCTCTTCGGGATCCGCTCGTACGCGTACGCCGAGCGGGGCTCGATCATGAGCGAGTCACCGGCCCGGATCGGCGAACCGATCAGGGTGTCGGCGAGGTGCACGATCCGCTCCTCGTCGGAGTGGGACACCACCAGCGCCCGGTCGCCCGGTGCGCCGTCGGGACCCACGAGGATCTCCTTGAGCATCACCACCTCGCCGACCCGCTCGAAGCCGAACGCGTCGACGATGTTGAGCGCGTCGTTGAGCAGGACCTCCTGGCCACGCCGCAATTCCGCGACGTCCAGCGAGGGTGAGACGGCGACCCGGAGCTTGCGCCCCCCGGTGAACACGTCCACCGTGCCGTCCTCGTGCGCCGCCAGGAAGACACCGTAGCCACTCGGCGGTTGCGCGAGGCGGTCGATCTCCTCCTTGAGCGTCACGATCTGCGCCCGGGCCTCCTTGAGAGTGCCGACGAGCCGTTCGTTGTTCTCGGTCAGCCGCGCCAACTGTGCCTGGGTGGCCGCCAGCCGCTCTTCGAGCTGCCGGACGTGTCGGGGGCTTTCGGTCAACTTGCGCCGCACCAGAGCGAGTTCCTCTTGAAGGAACGCGACCTGCGTGGAGAGATCGTGGGCCTCCTTCTCCCACCGTGCGGCGCGCGAGTCCGCGTCGTCGCTGCGTGCCACGTCCCACCTCCCCGGGGGCTTGAACGTTCTGCTCTAACACTAGCCGCTATGAGGCCGATTCGGTCCCACGCAACGCCCTCGTCACCGAACCTTGATCGCCAGGGTGGCCGCCGGGACAGGTCCGGGCGTTCGGGTACCGTCGTGACGTGGGACGGGAGAACATGGGGGGTGCACCGATGGCCGAGGTCTCGACCGACACGTTGCAGGTCTGGGTGGATCAGGACCTCTGCACGGGTGACGGGCTGTGCGTGCAGTACGCGCCGGAGGTCTTCGAGTTCGACGTCGACGGCCTGGCGTACGTCAAGGGCCCCGACGGCGAGCTCCAGCTGGCCCCGGCCAGCCGGGTGGACGTGCCCGCACACCTGCGCCTGGAAGTGATCGACTCGGCGAAGGAGTGCCCGGGCGAGTGCATCCATGTGGTGCGCGGCAGCGACGGCGTCGAGGTCGCCGGCCCGGAGGCCGAGGACGACTGACCGCGCCGGGTCGCCCCGGCCGGGGCGACCCGGGTCTTCAGAGCACCGGGCGGCCGACCACAGAGGCGACCAGCCGGGAGAACTCCTCCAACCGGGCGATCTGCCCCGCCCCGCCGTCGTCGAGAGTCTTGCCGAACCGCAGCGCGTCGTGCCGGGGCGCCCCGGCTACCTCGTCGCCCGGCGGTGCCTCGTCCAGCGAGGTGAGCAGCAGGTAGACGTCGATGCTGTCGACCCGGATCCCGCCGTCGTCGGCCCGGGTGAGCCGCCGCCGGCAGCCCACCTCGGTGACGGTGGACACCGGCACCACCCGCAGCGACGAGGTCATCGCCCCGGGCGGCCCCTCGCCCGGCGGCACGTCCTCGCCGTGCCACAGCACGAGGCGGCTGCCGTCGCAGACCACCACCTCCTGCCACACCCCGTTGACCTCGTTGACGAAGCGTTCCAGGGTGAAGCCGAGCACGGACGCGCCGCGCAGCACCCCGCCGAGGGCCTCCAGGGCGACGTCCGGATCCCGCAGGTAGGCCCGGGCCGCCGATTCCAGGTCGGTGTAGGGCGACCAGTCGGGGAAGACCGCCGGCACGTCCTGACCGCCGAAGCCGGGCTGACTCACGACGCCTCCCCCCGTTCGCCGCCGTCGCCGCACCGGCCCGCGCCGGGCCGGACCGTCCGCTCGCCCATGCCACCTCCCGCCGGCCGGGCCGGGCCGGCGGATCGCGCCCCGCCCGGCCCGGTCGCCCGTCCGCTCACGCCCGACCGTTTCGCTGGCTGGTCACGGCGTGTCCCGCTCCTCCGTGGCCTCGGGAGACGCCCCGACGGCCGCCTCCGTGGCCTCGGGAGGTGCTTCGGCGGCCGAGGCCACGGCGGCCTGCCGGGCCGTTTCGGCCTCCCGCAGCACCTGCCGCCGCTCGGCGTACGCCTCGGCTCCCTTGCTGGGTTTGCGCCGTCGGGGCGGGGCGGTCACCCCCGGGGCGAGCTTGCGGGCGGAGACCAGGAACGCGGTGTGCGCGATCATCCGGTGGTCTGGGCGCACGGCCAGGCCCTCGGCGTGCCAGTCGCGCACCAGCGACTCCCAGGCCCGCGGCTCGGTCCAGCCGCCGCGCTCGCGCAGCGCCTCCACCAGCTCGGACAGCTGCGGGGTGGTGGCCACGTACCCGATGAACACGCCGCCGGGCAGCAGCGCCCGCTCGACCATGTCGAGGTTCTCCCACGGCGTCAGCATGTCCAGGATGATCCGGTCGAAGCCCGTCTCGGCGCAGCCGGCCACCTCGCCGACGTGCAGGTGCCACGCCGGGTGCGGGCCGTCGAAGAACGCCTCGACGTTGCGCCGGGCGATCTGGGCGAAGTCGTCGCGTACCTCATAGGAGTGCAGCTCGCCGGTGGTGCCGACGGCCCGCAGCAGCGAGCAGCTCAGCGCCCCGGAGCCGGCGCCGGCCTCCAGCACCTTCGCGCCGGGGAAGACGTCGCCCATAGCGACGATCTGCGCCGAGTCCTTCGGGTAGATCACCTGGGCGCCGCGCGGCATGGACAACACGTAGTCCGACAGCAGCGGGCGTAGGGCGAGGAACGCGGTCCCGCCGCCGGAGGTGGTCACGACGCTGCCGTCGGGCAGCCCGATCAGGGTGTCGTGGTCCAGGATGCCCCGGTGGGTGTGGAACGCCTTGCCGTGCTCCAGGGTGACCGTGTGCATCCGCCCCTTCGGGTCGGTCAGCTGCACCCGGTCGCCGGGGCGGAACGGCCCCCTGCGATGGCCCCTGTCCGGCACGTCTGATGCCGCGCCGCGATCTGGGGTCGTCGGCACGGGCGGCGGCGCCGGGGGGTCGGCGGGCACCGGTGCGCCGGGGTCGGCCGGCAGGGCGGAGGGATGTGCGGTCACGTGTTCATCTTCCGTTTGGGTTCCAGGAGCTGCGCCAGATCCGCGATGTGCAGAACGCCGACGACATCTTCGCCTGCCGTCACGACGTACTGCGCGCCCGGGTGGGTCTGCACGATCTCCATCACCGCTTCGCCGTCCAGGCCGACCGGCAGGACGGGCAGGGCGGCCAGGGAGCGGGACACCTCGTCGACGGTGATCCACGGCCGCCGCTCCGGCGGCACCGCGGCGGTGGCGACCGGGTCGAGCAGGGCCACCGGCCGGCCGGTGGTGTCGGTGACGACGAGGGCCGCGTCCGGCCGGGGGCCCTCGGCGCAGCGGCGCTGCGCCTCGGCCAGCGGGGTGCCGGTGGACACCGGGAAGACCGGGCGGGCCAGCCGGCGCAGGTCGATCAGCGAGAACCGGCGGCTGATCCGGGCCAGTCGCACGGACTGCCCCGCGCCGCGCCACAGGGTGAACGCGACCAGCAGCATCAGCGGCAGCGCGAGCGGCACCAGCAGCCGGTTCACCGCGAGGACGACGACCAGCGCGGCGGTGCCGACGGCGACGGCCCGGCCGACCCAGCCGGCGACCTCGGTGCCGGTGTGCCGGTCCCGGGTCAGCGCCCACACGGCGGCGCGCAGCGCCCGGCCGCCGTCCAGCGGCAGCCCGGGCAGCAGGTTGAACACGGCGACGATGACGTTGCTCACCGCGAGTTGGAAGGCGAGCTGGTCGGCCAGGGTGCCGTCGGGCAGGGCCAGGGTGGCGACCACGGCGACGGCGCCGAGCACCGCGGAGACCGCCGGGCCGGCCAGCGACACCAGCAGGTCCACCCGGGGGCTGGGGGCGTCGCGGTCCATCTCGGTGTACCCGCCGAGCAGCTCCAGGGTGATCCCCCGCACACCGATGCCGTGACGGCGGGCGGTCAGGGCGTGGCCCAGCTCGTGCAGCAGCACCGAGCCGAGCAGCGACACGACGAACCCGAAGCCGATCAGGTAGCCGCCGAGCTGGGACAGGTCGAGCTGGCTGCGGGCGAACTCGGCGTACATGACGGTGACGAGCAGGGTCAGCAGCAGCATCGACCCGTTGAGGTGCAGCGGCACCCCGAACACCCGGCCGACGGTGAATCCGGCGGACCGCTGTGGCCGCCGCCGCGGCCGGGTCGTCTGCTGCTCCATCGTCCCGATGCTACGTACCCGCCGCCGACGCCCACCGCTCGGAGCGGCGGGGACGGGCTTGTCGGACCGGTGGCCTAACCTTCCGGGCATGACGGCGGAACCGGTGATCGAGCAGCAGCAGGCGCGGGCCACGGCGGGGATGCCGGCCACGGCGGAGGTGCCGGCCACGGTCCGGGCGTCGCTGTCGCCGTCGCGGGCGGCCGACTTCAAGACCTGCCCGCTGCTCTACCGGTTCCGCAGCATCGACCGGCTGCCCGAACGGCCCAGCGTGGAGCAGGCCCGGGGCACGCTGGTGCACGCGGTGCTGGAGCGGCTGTTCGACCTGCCGGCGGCCGGGCGCACGCCGGAGGCGGCCGGCGACCTGGTGGGCCCGCAGTGGGACCGGCTGGTCACCGAGCAGCCGGAGCTGGCCGGCCTGTTCGACGCCGACGACCCGGCCGGCACGGCCGAGTTCCTGCGCGCGGCGGCGGGGCTGCTGGAGGGCTACTTCGCGGTGGAGGACCCGCGCCGGTTGGAGCCGGCTGAGCGGGAGGCGCTGATCTCCGCGGTGGTCGACGACGAGCTGCTGATCCGGGGCTACCTCGACCGGCTGGACGTGGCCCCGGACGGGGCGCTGCGGGTGGTCGACTACAAGACCGGCGGTGCCCCCCGGGAGGCGTTCGAGGCCCGGGCGCTGTTCCAGCTCAAGTTCTACGCGCTGGTGCTGTGGCGCACCCGCGGCGTGGTCCCCCGGGTGCTGCGGCTGCTCTACCTCAAGGACGCCGAGGTCTGCGACTACGCCCCCGACGCCGACGAGTTGCTGCGCTTCGAGCGGACCGTGGTGGCGCTGTGGCAGGCGATCGAGGCGGCCACCGCCCGGCAGGACTTCCGGCCCCGCCCGAGCCGGCTCTGCGACTGGTGCAACCACCAGGCGCTGTGCCCGAGCTTCGGCGGCACCCCACCGCCGTTCCCGACCGCCGCCGGCAGCGCGAATCCGCTGGTCGACGCCCGGTCCCGGCCTGCCCCGCCCGGGGCGGACGAGTGAGCCTCCTCCCTGAGGAGGAGACGGGGTTCACCGCTGGCGACGATCGATCGCGCGTGGTGGCGGCTAGCGTTCCGGTATGACCGGAGGGCCGAGGGCGTTGCTGCGCCGCCACCCGCTCGCCGCCGACGCGCTGTCCGCCGTCGCCGTGGTGCTGGTGGACGTCGTGTTCGTCCTGCTCTCCCCGCAGGAGTTCCAGCTCGGCCCGTTGCCCGTCGCGGCCGGCTGGAGTGTGCTGTGCGCCGCTCCGGTGGCGCTGCGCCGGGTCGCCCCGTGGCCGGCGGTGGTCGCCGCCATGGCCACCCTCGCCCTGCCGGTGCTGCTCGGGCCCGCCCCCACCGCGCAGAGCCTCACCTTCGTGGTGCTCACCTACACGATGGCGGCGCACCGGCCGGTGCGGACCGCCGCGGCGGCCACGGTCGTGCTGTGGCTGCCGGTGGCGGCGGTCAACGTCCTCACCCCCGCCGACGACACGGTGCTCGGGGTCGGCCCGGCGTACCTGGTGCTCAACAACCTGCTCACCGCCGTGGTGGCGTACGCGGTGGGGCGGGCGGTGCGCGCCCGGCGCACCTCGACGGAGGCGCTGCGGGAGCGGGCCCGCTCCGCCGAGCAGAACCAGCGGTCCCTGGCCGAGCAGGCCGTCGCCGACGAGCGGCGCCGCATCGCCCGGGAACTGCACGACGTGGTGGCGCACCACGTGAGCGTGATGGGCGTGCTGGCCACCGGCGCCCGGCGGGTGCTGCGCCGGGACCCGGACGCCGCCGACGAGGCGATCGCCACGATCGAGGACACCAGCCGGGCGACCCTGCGGGAGATGCGCCGGCTGCTCGACGTGCTGCGCACCGACGCCGAACCGGCCGCCGACCTGGCCCCGCAGCCCAGCCTGGCCGGCATCGCGGCCCTGGTGGAGCAGGTGCGCGAGGCCGGCCTGCCGGTGACGCTGCGCATCGAGGGCACCCCCGGGCCCCTGGAGGAGGGGGTGGCGCTGACCGTCTACCGGATCGTGCAGGAGGCGCTGACCAACGCGCTCAAGCATGCCGGGAACGCCACCGCAGTGGTCCGGCTGACCTTCGGCGCGGCGTTCCTGGCCGTCGAGGTGACCGACACCGGCCGAGGTCCGGGGCCGGCCCCGGACCGGATCGGGCACGGCGTGGTGGGCATGCGGGAGCGGGTCGGCCTCTACGGTGGGACGCTGCGCACCGGGGCCCGCCCGGGCGGTGGCTACCGGGTGTACGCGAGGATTCCCGTGGAGCGGTTCGGGGCGGTGCCGGCGTGACCGGGGCCGTGCCACGATCAGCGGGGCCGCGACGGGCCCGGCGCGACGGGAGGACAGGCCATGAGTGACGGCGTGACGGCGGCGCGGCCGGTGCGGATCCTGCTCGCCGACGACCAGCCGCTGCTGCGCACCGGCTTCCGGATGGTGCTGGGCACCGAGGACGACCTGGACATCGTTGCCGAGGCCGGCGACGGCCTGGAGGCGGTGGAGCTGTCCCGCCGGCTGCTGCCCGACGTGGTGCTGATGGACATCCGGATGCCCCGGATGGACGGGGTCGCCGCGACCCGGGCCATCGTCGACGCCCGGCTGCCGGTGCGGGTGCTGATCCTGACCACGTTCGACCTCGACGAGTACGTGGTGGGGGCGCTGCGCGCCGGGGCCAGCGGGTTCCTCGCCAAGGACGTGCCGGCGGAGGACCTGGTGACGGCGATCCGCACGGTCGCCGCTGGGGAGGCGGTGGTGGCGCCGCGGATCCTCAAGCGGCTGCTGGACCTCTTCGCGGACGTGTTGCCCGATCCGGCCGCCGCCCCGCCGAAGGCGCTCAACGCCCTCACCGAGCGCGAACGGGAGGTCCTCGTGCAGGTGGCCCGGGGGCTGTCCAACGCGGAGATCGCCCGGGCGTTGTCGGTCAGCGAGACCACCATCAAGACGCACGTCGGGCACGTGCTGACCAAGCTGGGGCTGCGCGACCGGGTGCAGGCCGTGGTGCTGGCGTACGAGTCGGGTCTGGTGCGCCCCCGGGCGTAGCCGTGGCGGCACCGGGCCCGCCGACACCCGTACCGAAGTGTTGCGATCGTCACCTATCGTGACCGACGGTGAGCTGGTGGGGTTGACCCTGGGTGGTGCCAGGTCCTGGCGTCCGAGTCCGGGGAACACCGCCAACGTGGTCGGAAACGGTCAGGGTGAACCCTGAGTCGCTCTCCGGGCCGACCCGCAGCGGGAAATCCGCCACCGCTCCCCCCGGAGTCGGACGGATCGGCGGCACCGGTCGCCGAGGATGGGGACATGCCGCACCGGCCAGCGGGGGCGGTGCGGAAGCAGCCAGACGGAAGAGGTAGATGACGTGACCGCCACGGTAGGCCGCCAGGCGCGGGCCGCAGCCCGGGCAAGCGACGTGTGGAAGGTGTACGGCAGCGGCGAGGCGCAAGTCTCCGCGCTGCGGGGGGTGAGCGCCGAGTTCGAGCGGGGCCGGTTCACCGCGATCATGGGCCCGTCCGGGTCGGGCAAGTCGACGCTGATGCACTGCCTGGCCGGCCTCGACTCGGTCACCCGGGGCACGGTGTCGATCGGCGAGACCACGGTGACCGGCCTCGGCGACGCCGGGCTGACGAAGCTGCGCCGGGACAAGGTGGGCTTCATCTTCCAGCAGTTCAACCTGCTGCCCACGCTGACGGCGAAGGAGAACATCCTGCTGCCGATGTCGATCGCCGGCCGCCGGCCGGACCCGGCCTGGTACGACACCGTGATCGACACGGTCGGGCTGCGCGACCGGCTCGACCACCGCCCGGCGCAGCTCTCCGGTGGTCAGCAGCAGCGGGTGGCGTGCGCCCGGGCGCTGGTGGCCCGCCCCGAGGTGATCTTCGCCGACGAGCCGACCGGCAACCTCGACTCCCGCTCCGGCGCGGAGGTGCTGAACTTCCTGCGCAACTCGGTGCGCGAGCACGGCCAGACCATCGTCATGGTGACCCACGACCCGACCGCCGCCGCGTACGCCGACCGGGTGGTGTTCCTCGCCGACGGGGAGATCGTCTCGGAGCTGATCGAGCCGACCGCCGACACGGTGCTGGACACCATGAAGAAGCTCGACGCCCCCGTCATCACCGAGGTGGGGAACGCGTGAGCGCGAGGAATGAGCGCAGCGAGTCCCGCAGTCGCGAACAGAGGGAGCACTGATGTTTCGGGCCACCCTCAAGAGCCTGCTGGCGCGCAAGGTGCGGCTGATCCTCTCCGGCCTGGCCGTGGTGCTCGGCGTCATGTTCGTCTCCGGCGCCTTCGTGCTCACCGACACCCTCGGCCGGTCCTTCGACGCGGTCTTCGCCGACGCGTACGCCGGCGTCGACGTCAACGTCGCCGCCAAGCCGAAGATCGCGGTGGGCGAGGCGGAGGGCGAGCAGGTCTCCCCCGCGTTCCCGGCCGACGTGGTGGGCCGGGTCCGGGCGGTGCCCGGCGTGGCCGAGGCCACCGGCATGGTCAACGCCGACGGCGCGCGGCTGATCGGCAGCAACGGCAAGGTGGTCACCTCGTTCGGGCCGCCCCAGCTCGGGCAGAACTGGATCGGCGAGAGCGACCTGGTGAAGCTGCGGGAGGGGCGCGCGCCGCAGGCCGACGACGAGATCGTGGTCAACGTGGCCCTCGCGACGGCCGCGAAGGTCAAGGTGGGCGACCGGGTCGGCGCGCTGACCGCGTTCGAATCCAAGCGCCGCGACTTCACCCTGGTCGGCGTGTTCGGCTACAGCGGCGGCCGGGACTCCATCGGCGGGGCGAACGAGATCGCGTTCACCACCCCGGCCGCGCAGCGGCTGATGCTCGGCAAGCCCGACACGTTCAACAGCGTGACGGTGCGGGCCGCCGGCGGGGTGACCCCGGAGGCGCTGCGCGACGACCTGACCCGGGCGCTCGGCGCGCAGTACGAGGTCAAGACCGGCGAGCAGCTCTCCGCCGACGCCGCGGCCGGCCTCAAGGAGGGGCTGTCCTTCTTCAACAAGGTGCTGCTCGGCTTCGCCGCGGTGGCGCTGCTGGTCGGCACGTTCCTGATCCTCAACACGTTCTCGATCATCGTGGCGCAGCGGACCCGGGAGCTGGCCCTGATGCGGGCCATCGGGGCCAGCGGGCGGCAGATCATCGGCTCGGTGGTGCTGGAGGCCCTCGCGGTCGGGCTGATCGCCTCGATCCTCGGCCTCGGCGCGGGCATCGGGGTGGGCGCGCTGCTGGCCTGGGCGTTCGGCACGTTCGCCGGCGGGCTGACCCTGGCCGGGCTGGGCGTGCCGCCGGCCGCCGTGGTCAGCGCCTTCGCGGTCGGCATGCTGATCACCGTGGTGGCGGCGCTGCTGCCGGCGTTGCGGGCCGCCCGCATCCCGCCGATCGCGGCGATGCAGGACGTGGCCACCCCGGACCGGCCGCTGACCCGGATCACCGTCTCCGGCGCGGTGGTCACCGCCGTCGGCGGCGCGCTGCTGGCGGTGGGGCTGACCGGCAACGCCGGCGGCGCCACGCTGCAGGTGATCCTGGCCGGGGTGCTGTTCACGTTCATCGGGGTGGCGCTGCTGACCCCGCTGCTCAGCCGGCCGGTGGTGTCCCTGCTCGGCGGGCTGTTCGCCTGGTCGGTGCCGGGCCGGCTGGGGCGGCTCAACTCGGGGCGCAACCCGCGCCGAACGGCGATCACCGCCGCCGCCCTGATGGTCGGCATCGCCCTGGTCACCGGGGTGACGGTGATCCTCGACTCGGCCAAGTCCAGCATCGCCGGTACGGCGGAGAGCACCATCGACGCGCAGTTGGTGATCGCCGGGGCGCAGTCGGGGCCCCGGCCGCCGGTGTTCGACCCCGCGGTGGTCGACCGGGCCGCCGCGGTGCCGGGGGTGAACGCGGTGGTGGGCATCTACAACGACAACGCGGTCGTCGACGGCGACCGGACGTACGTGGTCGCGCTGACCGACCTGGCCGCGATGGGGCAGATCTACCACACCACCGCGCAGGCGGGCACGATCGCCACGCTACGGCCCGACCAGGTGGCGCTGAGCGTCTCCGGCGCGAAGGAGCTGGGCAAGTCTGTGGGTGACGGGCTGACCGCCCAGTTCGCCCGGGGCGAGGGCCCGCACACGTACACGGTGACGGCGGTCCTGCCCGACGACCGGGCCATCGGGTCGATCATGCTGCCGAGGGAGGCCGGGGCGGAGTTCACCAGCCCGCAGCCGTTCACGGCGCTGGTGCAGCTCACCCCGGGCACGGCCGTGTCGCAGGTGCAGCCGCAGTTGGAGGCGCTGGTCGCGGACAGCCCCGAGGTGTCGGTGGCCGACCGGGCCAGCTTCATCGAGCAGCAGACCAGCGGCTTCGACACGTTGCTCACGATGATCCAGATCCTGCTGGCGCTGGCCATCGTGATCGCCGTGTTGGGCATCATCAACACCCTGGCCCTGTCGGTGCTGGAGCGGACCCGGGAGTTGGGCCTGCTGCGGGCGATCGGGCTGCGTCGGGCGCAGACCATGCGGATGATCACCGTGGAGGCGGTGGTGATCTCCGTCTTCGGCGCGCTGCTCGGCGTCGTCGTCGGCAGCGGCCTCGGCGCGGCGGTGGTCCGGGCGCTCCAGGACGAGGGGATCACCGACCTGGTGCTGCCCTGGTCCCAGATCGGGATCTTCCTCGGCCTGGCCGCGCTGATCGGGGTGGTCGCGGCGGCGCTGCCGGCGATCCGCGCCGCCCGGCTCAACATCCTGGGAGCGATCGCCCACGAATGAACCGCGGGCGCCCCTGCCACTGTGGATGGTGGCAGGGGCCCCGGCCCCCTGACAGCCCCGGCCGGGGGTCAGGCCGGCGGGTCGCCGAGCAGGGCGGCCAGCAGCTCCAGGTCCGCCCCGGTCAGGCTCTCCAACTGGTGTACGCCGTCGGCCGGCGCGATCGGCACCTCCGCCGGCACGGCCAGCACCGCCGCGCCGGCGGCCAGGGCGCTGGCCACCCCGGTCGGGGAATCCTCGATCGCCACACACCGGGCGATCGGCACGCCGAGCAGCCGGGCGGCGGTCAGGTACGGCTCCGGGTGCGGCTTGGTCGCGTCCACCTCGTCGCCGCAGACCACCACGTCGAAGCTGTCCCGCCCCAGGGTGTCCAGCGCCACCTCCACCAGGGGCCGGACGCTGGAGGTGACCAGGGCCGTCGGAACGCCCGCCGCGCGGACCGCGCCCAGCAGCGCCAGCGCGCCGGGCCGCCAGCGCAGCCCGGTGCGGAACAGCTCCAGGATCCGCACGTCGATCCACGCCGCGCTGACCAGCGCGTCCCGGTGCGGCTGACCGAGGTCCTCGTGCAGGATGCGCATCGAGTCGGCCATGCTGGTGCCGACCATCGACCTGCGGGCGGCGGCGGACAGGACGCCCCCGTACTCGGCCGCCAGTTCGCGCAGTGCGACGTCCCACAGCTTCTCACTGTCGACCAGGGTGCCGTCCATGTCGAAGAGCACGGCGGCGGGATGATGGCTGCTCAGCGGGTCCTCCAGTAGTCGCACGGTTCACGCGATCCTCTCAGCCGGCCCGGCCCTCCGACGCCGGACCCGCTCGGGGGTGACCTCGGCGACCCTTCCGGTGGCGGCGTCAGCCCAGGTTGCAGGTCGAAAGGCCGGACTCGTAGCCGCGGAAGAAGGAGTCGGTGCGCTGCTCGGCGGTGCCGTGCGCACCCTCGGCGAACCATGGCTGGTCGGGGTCGTCGCCGACGGCGAGCAGCCCCTCCCGGAACTCCTCCAGGTCGCCCTCCTCCAGCGTCAGCTGCTTGGCCCGGATCGAGCCGCCGACGTACGCCCCGGCCATGCAGTCGGCCTGCAACTCCTGCTGGATCGTGAAGTCGTAGCGGATGCCCAGCCGTACCTGCACGCCGTGGGCGTACTCGTGGCCGAGCAGGTAGTACAGGAACGCGTCGCCGACCTGCCGAAACGCCGAGACCGACCAGTTGACGTCGTAGGCGATGAAGTCGCCCGCCGAGCAGTACACGGCGTTGTTGCGCGGCAGCGCCTGCCCGCCGCAGGACACCTCGCCCTCCCGCTGGTACGCCACCACCCGCCGGATCGGCTCGAACCGCCGGCCGGACTCCCGGAACTGCGCGGTCCAGTACACCTCGGCCTGGTCCACCGCGGCGGCGAGGTCCTCCTTGAACTCGGCGACGCTGGTGGTGCCGTCGGCGCGGGTGCGCTCCGCGCCCGGTGCCGCGGACTGCCGGGGCCGCTCCGGGCCGGGCTGCTGCGGCGTACCCTCGTCCACCCCGCCGACCGCGCAGCCGCCGGCCACCACCAACGCGACCAGCAGACCTGCCAGCGACCCTCGCGGCCGACGTCCCGCGCGTGCTGTCACAGCGCCTCCCCGGTTCGCTCTCACCGGTGCAGTACCCCGGCCCCCCTTCGATCATGCCGTCGACCAGGGCTCCCGGTGACCCTCCGATCGGCTCGCGTCAGGGGCTGGCGGCGAGGAAGACGAACGCGGCCAGCAGGACCAGGTGCACGCCGCCCTGGAGCATGGTCGCCCGGCCCGGCACCACGGTGAGCACGCCGGTGACGACGGTCAACGCCAGCAGGGCCAGCTGAGTGCCGCCCAGCCCGAGCAGCAGCGGCCCGTCGAGCCAGATCGAGGCGATGGCGATCGCCGGGATGGTCAGGCCGATGCTGGCCATGGCCGAGCCGAGGGCCAGATTGAGGCTGATCTGCACCCGATCGCGGCGGGCGGCGCGGGCCGCGGCCAGGGTCTCCGGCGCCAGCACCAGCAGCGCGATGACCACGCCGACGAACGCCTGCGGCAGGTTGGCGGCGGACACCCCGGCCTCGATGGCCGGTGACACCATCTTCGCCAGTCCCACCACGGCGATCAGCGCCACCACCAGCAGGGCGAGGCTGGCCAGCGCGGCCCGAGGCGACGGCGGGTCGGCGTGTCCGTCCCCGTCGGCGTCGACCACGGCCCCGTCGGCGCCCACCGGCAGGAAGTAGTCGCGGTGCCGGCCGGTCTGCACCAGCACGAACAGCCCGTACAGGGCCAGCGAGGCCACGGCGGCGAAGGCGAGCTGGGCCGGGGAGAACTCCGGGCCGGGCCGGCTCGTGGTGAAGGTCGGCACCACCAGGCTCAGGGTCGCCAGGGTGGCCACGGTGGCCAGCGCCCCACCGGTGCCCTCGGGGTTGAACACCGCCACCCGGCGGCGCAGCGCGCCGAGCAGCAGGGACAGGCCCAGTATGCCGTTGCAGGTGATCATGACAGCGGCGAAGACGGTGTCCCGGGCCAGCGCCTGCGTCTTGTCTCCACCGCTGATCATCAGGGTGACGATGAGGGCCACCTCGATGACCGTGACCGCGACGGCGAGCACCAGCGAGCCGAAGGGCTCACCCACCCGGTGGGCGACCACCTCCGCGTGGTGCACGGCCGCCAGCACCGCCCCGGCCAGGAACACCGCCACGATCACCACGACCGCCGGAGGTAACTCCCTGCCCCAGGTCAGGACCAGGACCACGACGGCGAGCAGAGGAACGACGACGGTCCAGTCGGTGACACGGGAACGCAGGTGGGCGGGCATGGCGCCAACCCTGCCAGAAATCGTGATCATCGCCCACCCGAACTACGGCACGCCCCCGCAGGTGGGAGGGGTCCGACCGCGACGACGCCGGGGGGTTGTCTCAGTCACGCCCGACGATGCCGGGATCGGGAACCCGCCAGAGCACCAGCTCCGTGTCCGGCACCCGCTCCGCGAACCACCCGTCCCGGGCCGCCGCCGCGAGCAGGCCCCGCAGGTCGTCGTCGAACTCCGCAAGCCGCGGCCCGAACAGGGGCGGCACCCCGTCCGACCGCGAGTGCACCCACGCCACCACGTCGTCGACCGACCGCCGCACCACCGCCCCGGACGGCACCCGCAACCGCTGCGGGCCGACAAAACCCGCCGCGGCCAGCACCGCGGCCTCTCCGCCCGGCGTCCCGTGCGGCAGGAACCCCCGGCCGGCCCGCCGTACCGGGCCCAGATAGCCCCGCACCAGCTCGGCCACCGCCGCGTACGGGGGCACCGGACAGGGCAGCCCGATCGTCGACAATGGCTCCTTGGCGTCGCTGATGTGCACGAACGCCCCGCCCGGCAGCAGCATCCGGCGCACCGTCGCCGCGACCCGGTCCTGCTCCATCCAGTGGAAGGACTGCCCGAACACCGCCACCCGGAAGACGCCCAGCCCGGCCGGCAGATCCTCCGCCCGCGCCCGCACCCACCGGACGTCGCCCACGCCCGCAGCGGCGGCCCGCTGCCGCGCCCGCGCCAACATCCCGGGGTCCGGGTCGATCCCCACCGCCTCCGCGAACCACCCGGCCAGCGGCAGCGTCACCGTCCCCGGGCCGCAACCCACGTCCAGCAACCGACCCGACCCGTCCAGGCCGAGGGCCTGCGCCAGCGCCGCCACGAAACCCTCCGCGTACGGCAGCCGCCCCCGCTCGTAGTGCACGGCGGCACCCTCGAACAGGGACTCGTCCCAGACCCAGCCCTCCGGCACGCCCCACTCCCCTCACCCGACGCGGTCGGCACCGACCCGCCGCCCAGAGCTGCGTGCACGGCAAGCATCGCCGGAGCTGCCACGATAGTCTGCCGATCATGCACGGGTTCACGGATGTCGACCGGCATCCAGACCCGAACTCGTGGGTGGCGGTCCTGGACCGTCTCACGGAGGAGCCGTTCTACCAGGCATACCAGCAGCGGGTACGCGAGCTGCTCCATCCGGCACCTGGTCGTCGCTACCTCGAAGTCGGCGCTGGCACAGGGGCAAGCGCGGCCAAGCTGAACGATGACCACGATGTCAGCGTGGCAACCCTCGACCACGCGCAGACCATGTCCGCCGCAATGCGAGCGCGCGGCTTAACTCAGTGCGCGGTCGCCGACGCCCATCACCTGCCATTCCTCAGCTCCTCCTTCGACGGGGTGTGGGCCGATCGCACCGTGCGACACCTCGCCGACCCCCACGCCGCGATCAAAGAGATCATCACCGCCAACGGCGTCCTCCTGCGCAGCCTGCCCAAGGTCCGCAAGCCCGAGCCCGCACGCGGGGACCGCACAAGCAGCGCAGGGGGTGAAGCATGAAGGGAGCATCTCTACTGCCTGACCTCGCCGATCGCGGGCAGCAGGCACCCCTTGGACCGGGTCCGCTGTCCTTGACGCCTTACGGCGCGATTCCTAGCTTTGTCGCTCATGAGCTGGAGCAAGGAAACTGGCAGATCAGACCATGGATAGCCTCAGGTTGACGGAAGCGCTCGGCTACACCCTCGGTGACCTGCTCATGATCTCAGCCGAGGCGTTCGACGCCCGGGTCGTCAGGACCACACCCCAGCGCCTGCTCATTGACTGGCCATGGTGGGAGGCCGACCCCGACTCAGCCAACTCATGGGACGGCACCGTGGGCTTCCCTCGTGACCCTGACGCTCACGGCTGGCAAAACACACCCTGGCGACTGGAACCCGACCCCTCCGAACTCCGAGCCGGTGACCCCTGCTTCGTGGGCATCCCACCAACGGAAGTGCGGGTTACCTCCATCGAAAGATTCGACCCTCCCGCCGACTTCGGATTCCTACCCCGCCCGGACTACATGCTTGGGGTAGTTCCTGTCGATGCGATCGAGGACCAAGAAGCGGGGTATGTCCTCTACCTCAACAGCCAAGAGCCGATCGACATCGAAGTTCTTGCAAACCCCGACCAACCAGGGGACGCACAAGCACTACTCTGAAACCAAAGATCGTCTAGCCGGACGTGTCACCCACGTCCCGAGACTGATCTGTCACGGACGTCCTGAGACCCGACATCGCCGGCAGCCGGCCTGTCCTCCGTCACTGATGTACGACAGGCGTCCGCCAACTGACCTGCGACACCTCGGCGCTGATCGCGGCATGAGCGAGCATGCCGCCGTTGACCGGGATTGCCGTCCCCTGCCTGCAGTGCAGGGTCTGGTCACCGTACCGGCGTGGTGGGCATCGGCGTCGGGCCCCAGCCGGTCAGGAGAGGGTGGACGCCCGGCCGTCAGACGTCGGATTCGAGGGCGAAGGTGTTGCCGTCCGGATCCTGGAACCACGCGATACGTCCACCGCCGGCCCGAGCGGTGATTCCCTTCGCGTCATGTTCGAACTGGTCGTATCGGATGAACTCGACGCCGGACGAGACGAGCTCGTCAACGATCTGGTCGATGTCGTCGACGTACCATGTCGCCAGTGTCGCCGGGCTCTTTCCAGCAGTAACCGACTGGTACACGTTCAGTGCCGCCACACCGCCAGAACCATAGACGCGGCTGCCATCGGCGATGTTGGCGCTGGGGCCCGACTGCAGCGCCTGTAGGCCCAATTGGCCTTCATAGAACGCGACCGCCCGTTGTATGTCGGACACGGCGACCGAAGTCCTGAGGTGATACGTGCTCAACGGCATGAACCACTGTCGCACACGCAGCGCACTGGAGCGCCGCGCTCGGCGACCAGCCGGACCAGCCTGCGGAACTGGGCGGGTTGCAACCCCGTGAACGGGAACATCCACTCCGGGCGAGCCCGCCGAAATCACCTGTATCCCGCAATGATCCGCCATGGACCCGCTACCGAGTTACGAGGCGTCCCTTATTGAGGGCGCCTCTCGAAGGCCCCGGCGAGTCCCCTGGGACCACCCCAAACTTCGGGTTCTGGAGGTCGACCCTCACGGCAGGCAGGCTAAAGGCGTGATGGCACCGCCTGGGGCGGCGCACGGACGGCGGCAGATGCGGACGCGCGGCGGCATCTCGCGCTGTACGTGGCGGGTTGTGCCGCTCGTGCTCGGCACCACCCCGCGCACCGTTGACAGCAACCTCATCGAGGGTGTGGTACGCAAAATGGGCCGGCACGGTCCTCGACGTCGACGTCGAGGCTCTGCGCCAGGAGGTGGCCGTCTCTCATGACTGAATCATGGCTGCGGCGGACACTGCGGCGGGCCGGGCTTGGCCCTCCCAACGGGGTCGCTTCAAAAGCGGAAACTCCGGTATAACGAGCATGCTGTTTCCGCTGGCCGGCATCGTCCCCCTCGGAGTGCCCATGACGACGCGGTTGCGTGACCGTCTCGACGAGATACTTCGAGCTGGCCAGGTCGGCGGTCTGCACACCGTCGCGGCGGCTCGCGGCGGTCAACCCGTGCTTGAGTACTACGGGGCCGGTGAGGACTTCGCCTGGGGCGACTCGCTGGGCGTCGTCGAGTTCGGGCCCGGGGTCCTACACGACATCCGGTCCGTCACCAAGAGCGTGACCGTCCTGTTGTACGGCATCGCGCTCGGCGAAGGGCTGGTCCCGCCGCCGGCGGAGCCGCTCCTGCAGCGGTTCCCGCAGTACCCCGACCTGGCGGCCGACCCCTGGCGTGCCCGGCTCACCGTCGAGCACGCACTGACGATGTCGTTGGGCGTGGAATGGTGCGAAGATCTCCCGTACACCAGCCCGGCCAACGCCGAGATCGCGATGGAGCTGGCGCCGGACCGGTACCGGTACATCCTGGAGCGGCCGATCCTCGAGCCGCCCGGCACCCGGTGGACCTACTGCGGCGGTGCCACGGCTCTGCTCGGCCGACTGATCGCCGACGGCACCGGGCAGTCGCTGCCGCAGTACGCGCAGGCCGTGCTGTTCGCGCCGCTGGGCATCGGCAGCTTCGAGTGGATGACCGGCGCGGACGCAGTGGCCTCCGCCGCGTCCGGGCTGCGACTCGCGCCCCGCGACCTGGCCCGGCTCGGCGAGCTGGTGCTGGCCGAGGGAACCTGGGACGGTCAGCGGATCGTCCCCGCCGACTGGATCCACACGATGCTCCAGCCACGCCTGCAGACCAGCTGGGGCGCGCAGTACGGTTACCAGTGGTACATCGAATCCATCGAGGGCCATCGGCTGGTGGCCGGCATGGGCAACGGCGGCCAACGCCTGTTCGTCCTGCCCGACCTGGACCTCACCGTGGCCATCACCGCCGGCAACTACGACGACCCCGACCAGTGGCGGACCCCGCTCACGGTGCTGGAACGGGTCATCCTTCCCGCAATGGCTTGACGGCACCGCGCCCGCCGGTCAGCCCATCGGCAGGGCACACATCTGGGCCGGACGTCATCAGCTGTCGGAGTGCCGCCGTCGAAGACGAAGAGCATCTTGTCGCCCTCGTCTGGCCTCGGAGCCCACTGCCCGGAAGCCGCTGACGGCCTGGCGACGGCATGATCATGGTCCAGCGACCCTCCGGACAACCTAAACCGCAGCTCAGGGCACCTATGCCCGTCACTTGGCGTTGAAGTAGTTCGCCTCCGGGTGGTGCACCACGATCGCGTCGGTCGCCTGCTCCGGCACCAGCTGGAACTCCTCCGAGAGCTGCACCCCGATCCGATCCGCACCCAGCAGGTCCACGATCTTCGCGCGGTCCTCCAGGTCCGGGCAGGCCGGGTAGCCGAACGCGTACCGGCAGCCCCGGTAGTCGTTGCCCAGCAGGCCCGCCAGGTCCGCCGGGTCGTCGTCGGCCACCGTACGACCGCCCGGCAGCGTCAGCTCGGCCCGGACCCGCCGGTGCCAGTACTCCGCCAGCGCCTCCGTGAGCTGCACCGACAGTCCGTGCACCTCCAGGTAGTCGCGGTACTCGTTGCCGGCGAACATCTTCGCCGTGTACTCGCTGACCGGCTGCCCCACGGTCACCAGCTGCAACGCCACCACGTCGAGCTGGTCGCACTTGGGCCGGAAGAAGTCCGCCAGGCACAGCCGCCGCTCCTGGCGCTGCCTCGGGAACGAGAACCGGGCCCGCTCGGCGTGCCCGTTCTCGTCCAGCACCACCAGGTCGTTGCCCTCCGAGTACGCCGGGAAGTACCCGTACACCACCGCCGCCTCAAGGACCTTGTCGGCGGTCAGCCGGTCCAGCCAGTACCGCAGCCTGGGCCGGCCCTCGGTCTCCACCAGTTCCTCGTACGACGGGCCCTTGCCGCCCCGGGCGCCCTTCAGCCCCCACTGCCCCAGGAACGTCGCCCGCTCGTCCAGCAGCGCCGAGTACTCCGCCAGCGGCAGGCCCTTCACCACCCGGGTGCCCAGGAACGGCGGGGTCGGCACCTCCGCGTCGCGGGCCACGTCGGAACGCACCGACGCGTCGTCCAACTCCGGCAGCGCCTCGGTCACCATCGCCCGCTGCCGCTCCCGACGCGCCCGACGCGCCGCCAGGGTCGCCTCCCGCTCCGGGTCCACCACCGGCGCCCCGCCCCGCTTCGCCGTCATCACCCGGTCCATCAGGGACAATCCCTCGAACGCGTCCCGGGCGTAGTGCACCTGGCCCGGGAACAACGCCTGCAGGTCGTCCTCCACGTACGCCCGGGTCAGCGCCGCACCGCCGAGCAGCACCGGCCACCGCTCGGCGACCCCGCGCGTGGCCATCTCGGCCAGGTTCTCCTTCATGATCACCGTGCTCTTCACCAGCAGCCCGGACATCCCGATCGCGTCGGCCCGGTGCTGCTCCGCCGCGTCCAAGATCGCGGTGATCGGCTGCTTGATCCCGATGTTGACGACCTCGTAGCCGTTGTTGGACAGGATGATGTCGACCAGGTTCTTGCCGATGTCGTGCACGTCGCCCTTGACCGTGGCCAGCACGATCCGGCCCTTGCCGCCGTCGTCGGCCTTCTCCATGTGCGGCTCCAGGTACGCCACCGCGGTCTTCATCACCTCGGCCGACTGGAGCACGAACGGCAGCTGCATCTGGCCCGAGCCGAACAGCTCGCCGACCACCTTCATCCCGTCCAGCAACAGCTCGTTGATGATCGACAACGGGGACCGGCCCTTGGCCATCGCCGTGTCGAGGTCGGCCTCCAGGCCGTTGCGCTCGCCGTCGATGATCCGCCGCTTGAGCCGCTCCTCCAGCGGCAGCGCCGCCAGTTCCTCCGCCCGGGTGGCCCGTGCCGAGGAGGCGTCCACCCCCTCGAAGATCTCGATGAAACGATGAACCGGGTCGTGCCCCTCCCGACGCCGGTCGTAGATAAGGTCCAGCGCGATCTCGCGCTGCTCGTCCACGATCTTCGACATCGGCAGGATCTTGCTGGCGTGCACGATCGCCGAGGTCAACCCGGCCTGCACGCACTCGTTCAGGAACACGGAGTTGAGCACCTGCCGGGCCGCCGGGTTCAGCCCGAACGACACGTTGGAGATGCCCAGGGTGAAGTTCACCCCCGGCCAGCGGCGGGCGATCTCCCGGATCGCCTCGATGGTCTCGATGCCGTCGCGCCGGGTCTCCTCCTGGCCGGTGGCGATCGGGAAGGTCAGCGCGTCGATCAGGATGTCGGCCCGGCGCAGCCCCCACCGTCCGGTCAGGTCCTCGATCAGCCGCCCCGCGACCCGCACCTTCCACTCGGCGGTGCGGGCCTGCCCCTCCTCGTCGATGAGCAGCGCCACCACCGCCGCGCCGTGCTCGGCGATGATGGGCATCACCCGGGCGTACCGGGAGCCCGGCCCGTCGCCGTCCTCGAAGTTGACCGAGTTGACCACGCACCGGCCGCCGAGCATCTCCAGCCCGGCCTCGATCACCTGCGGCTCCGTCGAGTCGAGCATGATCGGCAGCGTGGACGCGGTCGCGAACCGGCCGGCCAGCTCCCGCATGTCCGCCGTGCCGTCGCGGCCCACGTAGTCCACGCACAGGTCGAGCAGGTGCGAACCGTCCCGGGCCTGGCTGCGGGCGATCTCCACACACGCCTGCCAGTCGGCGGCGAGCATCGCCTCCCGGAACGCCTTCGACCCGTTGGCGTTGGTCCGCTCCCCCACCATCAGCACGCTGGCGTCCTGGGCGAACGGCACGTGGTGGTAGATCGAGGAGACGCCGGCGTCGGCCTGCGGCCGCCGCGGGCCCGGCCGCGTGTCGCGCAGCCGCTCGGCGACCACCCGGATGTGCTCCGGGGTCGTCCCGCAGCAGCCGCCGATCAGCGAGACTCCGTACTCGGCGACGAACCGTTCCAGCGCGTCGGCCAACTCCACCGGGGTCAGCGGGTAGACCGCCCCGTCGGCGGTGAGCTGCGGCAGCCCGGCGTTCGGCATCACCGACAGCGGCACCCGGGCGTGCTGGGAAAGGTAGCGCAGGTGCTCACTCATCTCCGCCGGCCCGGTGGCGCAGTTCAGCCCGATCAGGTCGATGCCGAGCGGCTCCAGCGCGGTCAGCGCCGCGCCGATCTCACTGCCCAGCAGCATCGTGCCGGTGGTCTCCACCGTCACGTGGCAGATCAGCGGCACCGTCCGCCCCGCCGCGGCCATCGCCCGGCGCGACCCGACCACCACCGCCTTCACCTGGAGCAGATCCTGGCAGGTCTCCACGATCAACGCGTCCACGCCGCCGTCGATCAGCCCGGCCGCGTTCTCCTGGTACGCGTCGCGCAGCGTCGCGTACGCGGTGTGCCCGAGCGTGGGCAGCTTCGTGCCCGGGCCGATCGAGCCGAGCACGAACCGGGGTCGATCCGGGGTGCTCCACGCGTCGGCGGCCTCCCGGGCGATCCGCGCGCCGGCCTCGGCCAGCTCCCAGATCCGGTGCGAGATGTCGTACTCGCCCAGGTTGCTGAGGTTGGCGCCGAAGGTGTTCGTCTCGACGCAGTCCGCCCCGGCAGCCAGGTACGCCTCGTGCACCCCCCGGATCACGTCCGGGCGGGTCACGTTGAGGATCTCGTTGCAGCCCTCGTGGCCCTCGAAGTCGTCCAGGGTCAGGTCGGCCGCTTGGAGCATCGTCCCCATCGCGCCGTCGGCGACGAGGATCCGGTCTGACAGCACATCCAGCAACGAAGTCCGCACGGTTTCAGGGTAATGCGAGGACGCGTGAATGGGTTGCCGCCCGCGCGCGCTCCCACATTCTGTCGGCCGGATCACCCTGGGCGGCGGGGCGGGAAGCACCTGCCTCGTTCCGGCTCGGCTCGGGCGGGGTGACCCGGCCGCCCGGCGGCCGGAACGGCGCGGCCGACGGGCCGCATCCCGCGCCGACCCGTAGGCTGACAGACGTGAAGGACAACAGGGACGCCACCGTGCACGGCGGGCGGGCGACAGGGCCGTCGCCCGTGGCCGCCCCCGACGAGCAGGGTGAGGTGACGGCGTGACCGAGTTCGACGGACTGCCGGTACTGCGGTCCCCCGTGGCCATCGCCGCCTTCGAGGGCTGGAACGACGCCGCCGACGCGTCGACCGCCGCGGTCGAGCACCTGGAGCAGGTCTGGGAGTCGCGGCAGATCACCGAACTGGACCCGGAGGACTTCTACGACTTCCAGGTCAGCCGGCCGACGGTCACGATGGCCGACGGCGAGACCCGCCGCGTCGAGTGGCCCACCACCCGATTCATGGTGGCCAGCCCCGAGGGCACCGAACGGGACGTGGTGCTGATCCGGGGCATCGAGCCGAGCATGCGCTGGCGCACGTTCTGCGAGCAGGTGCTGGAGATCTGCCACAGCCTTGAGGTCGAGCGGGTGGTGCTGCTCGGCGCACTGCTGGCCGACGTGCCGTACACCCGGCCGCTGCCGATCACCGGCAGCGCCTCCGACGCGGAGGCCGCCCAGCGCTACCAGCTCACCCCCACCCGCTACGACGGCCCGACCGGGATCGTCGGCGTGTTGCAGGACGCCTGCACCCGGGCCGAGGTGGACGCGGTCTCGTTCTGGGTGCACGTGCCGCACTACGCCAACAACCCGCCCTGCCCGAAGGCCACCCTGGCCCTGCTGCACCGGGTCGAGGAGGTGCTCGACCTGCCGGTGCCGATGGCCGACCTGGCCGAGGAGGCCGCCGAGTGGGAGCAGCGGGTGCGCGGTGCCGCCGAGCAGGACGCCGAGCTCGGCGAGTACGTGCGCGAGCTGGAGGAACGCGTCGGCGACGCGGGCATCACCCCGTTGACCGGTGACGAGATCGCCCAGGAGTTCGAGAAGTACCTGCGCCGGAGAGGCGGCTCGGCCGGCCCCACCGCCGGCTCCTGGTAGCCGCCCCCACCGCGCATCAAGGGCCCCGGATCGCCATGATCCGGGGCCCTTGCGCGTGTCCGGGGTGGCGAGGTCACGTCCCGTACGGCATCCTAGGAACCTAGCTGTCATTCGAGGAGGCGGGCATGCAGATCAACCCCGGCGCGGCCGAGTTCCCGCACCGGCAGATCGCCGCGCAGCTCAAGGCCCAGGTGCGTCGCGGCGACTGGGGGCCCGGCGAGCGGCTGCCGTCCATCCCGGCCATCGCCGAGATGTTCGGGGTCGCCAAGCAGACCGTGCAGCGCGCCGTCGACCAGCTGCGGGTCGAGGGCATCCTGATCACCAAGCCCGGCTCCGGTACGTACGTCCGGGGCACCCGGCGCCGGCTCAACCGCCTCGCCCGGGGCCGGTACGGCGGCTTCCGCGGCTACCACACCGACCTGGCCGCCCGGTACCGCCAGCAGCTCGTCTCGGTCGGCCGGACGCCCGCCCCACCCGAGGTGGCCGACGCGTTCGGCGTCGCCGACGGCACCGAACTGCTGTGCCGCCGGCACCTCGTCCGCACCGAGGACTCCCCCGTCGAGGTGGGCGCCTCCTGGTTCCTACCGGCGGACACCGCCGGCACCTCCCTGGAGCGGGGCGAGGCGTTCGGCCGCCCCCTCTACCAGGAGGCGGAGGAGGCCACCGGCCGGCGGTACGTCACCGCCACCGACACCATCACCGCCCGCCAGCCCAGCCGGGAGGAGTCGGAGACACTCCAGATCCGCCCCGACACCCCCGTGCTGCACCTGCTGCACGTCGCCTACGACGACCGGCGCAAGCCCATCGAGGTCGCCCAGGCCACCTGGCCGGGACCGATGACCACGCTCACCGAGGAGTACCGGATCCCCGCCCCCGCGCCGGATCCCGACCCGGACCCCGGTCTCGTCCTGGGCTGAGCCGCCAAGGGGCGGGTCAGTCAGAGGCGGAGACCCAGGAGGGCGTCGAGGGTGTCGGCGAACAGGGGCGGGGCGGCCCGGTCGGCGCCCTCACCGGCGAGGGTCCGCTCGGCCCAGGCGTCGGCGACCGCGATCGCGCCGGGGGTGTCGAGGTCGTCGGCGAGCCGGTCGCGCACCGCGGCCAGCAGCTCGACCCCGGACGGGCCGGCGGTGGCGGCGGCGGCCCGGCGCCACCGGGCCAGGCGCTCGTGGGCGGCGGTGAGCACGTCGTCGGTCCAGGTGCGGTCGGCGCGGTAGTGCTCGGCCATCAGCCCGAGCCGGACCGCCACCGGGTCCACCCGGTCGGCGCGCAGCCGGGAGACGAAGACCAGGTTCCCCTTGGACTTCGACATCTTCTCGCCGTTCAGGCCGATCATGCCGGCGTGCACGTAGTGGGTGGCGAACGGCGACCGCCCGGTCAGCCGCTCCGCGTGCGCGGCGGAACACTCGTGGTGCGGGAAGATCAGGTCATTCCCGCCGCCCTGCACGTCGATGGTCTCGCCCAACAGGTTCAGGGCGATCACCGCGCACTCGATGTGCCAGCCCGGCCGGCCCGGGCCGAGGTCGCCACCGGGCCAGGACGGCTCGCCCTCGCGAGCCCCCCGCCACAACAACGGGTCCAGCGGGTCCCGCTTGCCCGCCCGGTCCGGATCGCCACCGCGCTCGGGGAAGAGTTCCAGCATCTCCGGCCGGGACAGGTTCGACTCGTAGCCGAACGCCGGTACGGCGGTGATGTCGAAGTAGACGTCGCCGGTGCCGTCGTCGAGCCGGTACGCCGCGCCGTCCGTGAGCAGGAGCAGGACCTTGTCGGCGATGTCCGGGATCGACTCCACCGCGCCGACGTAGTGCGCCGGCGGGATGATCCGCAGCGCCTCCATGTCCTCCCGGAACAACGCGGTCTCCCGCATCGCCAGGACCTTCCAGTCCTCGCCGTCGCGCTCGGCCCGCTCCAGCAGCGGGTCGTCGATGTCGGTGACGTTCTGCACGTACCGCACCGTCAGACCGGAGTCCCGCCACACCCGCTGCACCAGATCGAAGGTGATCATGGTGGCGGCGTGGCCGAGGTGGGTGGCGTCGTACGGGGTGATGCCGCAGACGTACATGGTGGCGGTGCCGTCGGGCCGACTGGGTTCGACCCCGCGCCGCGCCGAGTCGAACAACGTCAGCGGGCCACCTCTGCCGGGCAGCCGTGGCACCTCATGCCCCACCCAAGACTCCATGCCCGTCAGCCTAACGAGCCACCCGGCGCACCGAAGCCACCCCATGGGTGATCAACACGACAAACTCTCGCGTCGGAACGGCTTGCCCGCCCACCGTCACATGGGTGGCCAGGGCATCGCCGGCCAGTCCTCCGGCGGCTGCGGGAAGCGGCCGGCGTCACGCAGCCGGCCCACCCGCGCGGCGACCTCCGCGACCTCGCGGATCGTCAGGTGCTCGCCGAGCTCCTCGCCGAGCGCGCCGGCGAGCTGGCCGGCGAGGTCGGCGAGCATCTCCAGCGCGTCCGGCGGCAACTCCCGACCGGCCCAGCCCCACAGCACGGTGCGCAGCTTCTCCTCGACGTGGAAGCTCACCCCGTGGTCGACGCCGTAGATCCGGTCGTCCGGGGCGACCAGCACGTGACCGCCCTTGCGGTCGGCATTGTTGATCACCGCGTCGAGCACGGCCAGCCGGGCCAGGCGCGGGTCGTCGGCGTGCGCCAGGGCGTACGGGGTGCCGTCGTCGTCCCGGGCCGCCGCGATCGGGAGCCAGCGCGGCGGCACCGTTTCGGCGGGCACGAACCCGACCAGCGGCTCGGCGTCGGACGGCTCGTCGATCCACAGCTGGCAGGAACCCGGGCCGAACGGGCCGTCCCGCAGCACCGTCGGCGGCACCAGGTCCCAGCCGCTGGCCCGGGAGACCAGGTACGCCGAGACCTCCCGCCCGGCGAGGGTGCCGTCGGGGAAGTCCCACAACGGTCGCTCGCCCCGCACCGGCTTGTAGACGCAGCGTGCGCTCAGCCCGTCAAGGGTGAGCGCGCCGAGCAGCGTGGCGTTCGACGCGTCGACCAGCCGACCTTCGACGGTCAGCTCACCGTCGCGCAGCAACCGCAGCGTCGCCGCGCCGTCCTGGCAGGGTTGGAGTTCGGACGACGTCACCGGTGGTAACCGTTGTGCCGCGGGCACAGGTGCCCGGCGGGGTCCAGCGGCTGCCCGCAGAGCGGACAGGGCGGGCGACCGGCGTTGACCACCCGGCGGGCCCGCTCGATGAACTCACGGGTCGCCTCGGGGGTCAACCGGACGCGCAGCCGGTCGAGGGTCTCGTCCGGCTCCTCGTCGTCGGGATCCTCGTCGTCGTCCTCGGAGTCGTCGGGTTCGACCTCGGCCTCCCCCTCACCGGTGGCGATCGCCTCGATCACCACCGTGGCGGTGTCGACGTCGAAGGCCAACCCGAGGGTGCCGACCCGGAACTCCTCGTCGACCGGCGTGTCCAGCGGCTCGTTGTCACCCACGGAGACCGTCGGCTCGGGCAGCTGCACACCGAAGCGACGCTGCGCCTCGGTCAGCAGCTCCTCCAGCTTCTCGGCGAGCAGCGACACCTGGACCTTCTCCAGCGCGACGCTGACCAGCCGACCACCGCCGCGCGCCTGCAGGAAGAACGTGCGCTCCCCGGGCGCCCCGACCGTCCCGGCGACGAACCGCTCCGGCGGCTCGAAGGCGTGCACCTGGTGGCTCATACCCACGACCCTATCCGGCCCGCCACGGCGTCGCGCACCCCACCGACCGCGAATCGCGCACCCGCGTACCCGTGGGGCCCGCCCCGGCCCGGCGGGCCCGGCGAGCGCCTCACCGCACGGCCCCGGCGCCTCCGCCCACGGCGGCGTCGGAGTCCGTCGGCCTCGTCGCCCGCCGCCGCCGCTTGCGCGGCGGCGGCACCAGCGCGGCCAGGTCACCGCCGGTGTCGTTGAGCCGCACCACGAACGGCCGCAGCGGCGTGTAGCGGATCGCCGTCACCGACGCCGGGTCGGCGACGATGCGCTGGAAGAGATCCAGGTGTACGCCCAACGCGTCCGCCACGATGGCCTTGATCACATCTCCGTGGCTACAGGCCAGCCAGACCGCCTCGGGGCCGTGTTCGGCGGTGATCCGCGCGTCCCAGGTACGCACCGCCGCGACCGCCCGCGCCGCCATCGCGGCCATCGGCTCCCCTTCGGGGAAGACCGCGGCGCTCGGGTGCTGCTGGACCACCGGCCAGAGCGGCTCCTTGGCCAGCTTCTTCAACGGCTGCCCTTCCCAGCTGCCGTACCCGCACTCGATCAGCCCCTCGTCCACGGTCGGGCCGGCCTGCGGGAGGGCGAGTTCCAGGGTCTGCCGGCAGCGGATCAACGGACTGGTCACCACCGCGGCGAGGGGCAACCCGCGCAGCCGCTCGCCCACCGCCGTGGCCTGGGCCCGCCCGGTGTCGTCCAGCTCGACGGGCTGCCGGCCGGCGAGGCCGCCGTCGGCGTTGGCGGTGGTGCGGCCGTGCCGCAGAAGGAGAAGAGTCGCCACGCCACCCACCCTATGGGGTACCGCAGGACGGCGACCGCCCACGGCGCTGCCCAACCCCACCCCCACCTGTGCGGTGAGCAGGAGTGGGGGTGGGTGGGGTGGGTTTTCGTCAGGTGGCGGAGATGGTGCCGGTCATGAGCAGGGCGAGAACCAGGGTGCCCAGGGCCACCCGGTACAGCACGAAGACGTACAGGGTGTGGTGGGCGACGTAGCGCAGCAGCCAGGCGATGGCGGCGTAGCCGATGACGAAGGCGATGAGCGTGGCGACCACCAACTGCGCCCCGCTCGGCGCGGCGGTGCCGGGCGCGGACGGTTCGAACACGTCGCCGAGGCTGAACACCCCGGACATCACCACGGCGGGGATGGCCAGCAGGAACGAGTATCGCGCCGCCGTCTCCCGGGTGAGGTTGAGCAGCAGGCCGGCGGTGAGCGTGCCGCCCGAGCGGGACACCCCGGGAATCAGCGCCATGGCCTGGGCGAAGCCCATCACGATGCCGTCGCGCATCCGGAAGTTCGCCAGGGTGCGGGTCTGCCGGCCCCAGTACTCGGCGAAGGCGAGCACGAAGGCGAAGACGATCAGGGTGGTGGCGACCAGCCAGAGGTTCCGGCCGGCGGTCTTGATCTGGTCCTTGAAGAGGAACCCGAACAAACCGATCGGGATGGAGCCGACGATCACGTACCAGCCCATCCGGTAGTCGAGGCTGCTGCGCACCGAGCGGTCGAACAGGCCGACCAGCCAGGTCCGGGTGATCCGCCAGATGTCCTTGGCGAAGTAGATCAGCACGGCCGCCTCGGTGCCGAGCTGGGTGACGGCGGTGAACGAGGCTCCGGCGTCGCGGTCGAAGAAGATCGCCGAGGTGATCCGCAGGTGCCCCGACGAGCTGACCGGCAGGAACTCGGTAAGGCCCTGGACGACGCCCAGGACGATGGCCTCGATCCAGGTCACTCGCCGACTCCGGCCAGGTCCAGCGCCTCGGCGACGGTGCGCAGGGTCTGCACGCCGCTGTCCCGGTCGGCCACGAAGAGGGTCACCGACAGGGTGGTGACGCCGGCGGCCGCGTACTCGCCCAGCCGCTCGGCGATGCGCTCCTTCGGCCCGAGCAGCGAGGTGCGGTCGATGAACTCCATCGGCACCGCCGCGGCGGCGTCGCGCTGCCGCTTGGCCAGGTAGAGGTCCTGCACCTCGCGGGCAGCGTCGCCGTAGCCCATCCGGGTGGCGAGCTGGTTGTAGAAGTTCTGCTGCCGGCTGCCCATGCCGCCGACGTAGAGGGCGGCGTAGAAGCGGACCAGCTCGGCGCAGGAGGCCACGTCGTCGCCGATGACCACCGGTACCGACGGCACGACGTCGAAGCCGGCCAGCTCCTTGCCGGCCTTCGCCCGGCCGGCCCGCACGGCGGCGAGCTGCTCCTCGGCGAACTCCGGGGAGTAGAAGACGGCCAGCCAGCCGTCGGCGATCTCGCCGGCCAGCTCCAGGTTCTTCGGGCCGACGGCGGCGAGGTAGATCGGGACCTGCTCCCGGGGTGGGTGGAAGCCGAGCCGCAGCGCCTTGCCCGGGCCGTCGGGCAGCGGCAGCGTGTAGAACTCGCCGTCGTACTCGACCGGCTTGCGGGCGATGGCGAGCTTGACGATGTCGACGTACTCCCGGGTGCGGGCGAGCGGCTTGGCGAAGCGCACCCCGTGCCAGCCCTCGGAGACCTGCGGCCCGGAGACGCCCAGACCGAGCCGGAACCGGCCGCCGGAGAGCGCGTCGATGGTCGCCGCCGTCATGGCGGTCATCGCCGGGGTGCGGGCGGGGATCTGCATCACCGCGCTGCCCACGTCGATCCGTTCGGTCTGCCCGGCGATCCAGGCCAGCATGCTCGGCGAGTCGGAGCCGTATGCCTCCGCGGCCCACACCACCGAGTAGCCGAGCCGGTCCGCCTCCTGGGCGAGCGCCAGGTGGTCGGCGGGTGTGCTCCACGCCGTCTGGTATCCGAGGCTGAGCCCGAGTCGCACTGGTCCTCCCCCATCCGCAGCACAGGTCGCATCAGGTTACGCAACACCGGCGGCGGAGCCGATCACCGGCTCACCCCGAACGCGTCACGTCGGGGCGGACCGGCCGGACGGATGGGAATCCCGCCGACCGGAGGGGCGAGCAGGAACTTGACGGGAGCGAGGATGTCGGTGACGGCAGGTTGGAAATAAGGTTCACCCATGCAACAGCGACCGCTCGGCCGAAGCGGGCTGGCGGTTTCCCGGCTCGCGCTCGGCACCATGACCTGGGGCCGGGACACCGACGCCGACGACGGGGCCGCCCAGCTGAAGAGCTTCCTCGATGCGGGCGGCAACCTGGTGGACACCGCCGACGTGTACGGCGACGGGGACGCGGAGGCGGTGATCGGGTCCCTGCTGGGCAGCCTGGTCCCCCGCGACGATCTGCTGATCGCGACGAAGGCGGGGCTGCGGCCGGGCAACGGTCGGCGCCGGGACACCTCCCGGGGCCACCTGCTGCGCACGCTGGACGCCTCGCTGCGCCGGCTCGGCACGGACCACGTGGACCTGTGGCAGGTGCACGGGTACGACCCGGACACGCCGTTGGAGGAGACCCTGGCCGCCCTGGATCACGCGGTGACCAGCGGCCGGGTCCGCTACGTCGGGGTGTCGAACTTCTCCGGCTGGCAGACCGCGCGGGCGGCGGCGTGGCAGGCGGCGTGGCCGGGGCGGGCCCCGGTGGTGGCCGCCCAGGTGGAGTACTCGCTCCTGGAACGGGGGGTGGAGCGGGAGGTGCTGCCGGCCTGCGCGGCGCTGGGCCTGGGGATGCTGCCCTGGTCGCCGCTGGGCAGGGGGGTGCTCACCGGCAAGTACCGGCACGGCCGGCCGGCGGACTCGCGGGCCGCGTCGGCGCACTTCGAGCCGTTCGTGGCGACGTACCTGGAGCCGCGCTGCTCCAGCATCGTGGAGGCGGTGGCCACGGCGGCCGGGGGGCTGGGGGTGTCGCCGCTGGAGGTGGCGCTGGCCTGGATCCGGGACCGGCCCGGGGTGACGGCCCCGATCCTCGGCGCCCGGACGGTAGGGCAGCTCCTCGGGGCGCTCCAGGTGGAGCGGGTGACCCTGCCCGACGAGATCGTCGTCGCGCTCGACGACGTGTCGGCGGTGCCGATGGGCTATCCCGAGCGGGACGGCTGACGGGGCCCGTCGCGCAGGTAGGGCGGAGGCGGCGGTCACCTCGGGAGGGGTGGCGGACGACCGGCGGGCTGGGCAGCATGGAAGCCATGGACTACGAATACGCGCCGCTGCGGTTGCCCTCGAACGTCGACCGGTTGACCGCCGCGGCGCAGCTGGCGATCCAGGCGGAGTTCTCGGGCTGGGAGCTGGCCCGGGTGCGGCTGTACCGGGACGGCACGCGGCAGGTCGTGCTGCGCCGCCGCCGGGTCGACCAACTCCAGCCGGGCCTGTCGTACTGAGTGCCGGGTCGCCTCCGGGGCGACCTCGGTGCGACGCCGCCCCGGGCCCGAGCATCCGCTCGGGCCCGGGGCGGCCACGGCCTAGTGGCGGTGCCCCGCGTGGTCGTGATCCTCGTCGTCTTGGTCGAGGAACGGGTGCTCGTCGAGGCGGCCCACGAGGCGGTCGTCGGCGGCGGGCTGGAACGGGCCAACCGCGTCCTCGTCGTCGAACGACTCCAGGTCGATCGAGGCGTCGACCTCGCTGACCATGACCACGCCGTCGAGCGGTTCCAGCTCCGGGACGTCCAGCGCGCTGAGTGAGCCGTCGCCGCTCTGTAGCAGCTCCAGCACCGCCTCACCGACGCCCTCGACGGGTGCCGGCTCGTCGTCCTCGGGGGTGCCCTCGCGGCGGGCCGCCTCGGCGGCCCGGATCAGCGCCGCGACGCTGGGCACCCGGTAGTCGCGGCGCTGGCGCACCGAGATGACCCGGGGGTGTGGGTCGGTGGCCTCGACGCCCTCGGCGGCGCCGAAGCGCTCGTCGGCCTCGTCGGGGTCGATGGACTCCACGTCCCAGGGCGTGACCTCGCCGAACGCGTCGAGCAGTTGCTCGTCGTACGCGAAGGACGCGTTGTTCAGCGCGACGTACGCCTGCCAGACGTCGTCGTCGTCGACGCGGCCCTGGGCGGTCCGGACGGCGGCCAGGTGCACGCGGGCGGCGTCGATCACCCGCTCCAGGGCGGCATCCAGCTCACCGTGCTGGTCGGTCATGTACGTTCCCTTCGCAATGTGGGATGTTCCGCGCCGAACGGTAGGGCGACGGACACGGTCAGCAACTCCGGAGGAACCGGTCGAGAACCCGCACGCCGAACTGTAGTCCGTCCACCGGAACCCGCTCGTCGATGCCGTGGAACAGCCCGGAGAAGTTGAGGTCGGCGGGCAGCCGCAGCGGCGCGAAGCCGAAGCAGCGGATGCCGAGCTGGGAGAAGGCCTTGGCGTCGGTGCCGCCGGAGAGCATGTAGGGCACCGGCCGGGCGCCCGGGTCCTCCGCGCGCAGGGCCACGGACATGGCGTCGACCAGATCGCCGTCGAAGGTGGTCTCCAGGGCGGGCTGGCGCTGGATGTACTCGATCACGATGTCCGGGCCGACCAGCTCGCGCAGCTGCTGCTCCAGCAGCTCGGACTGGCCCGGCAGGCTACGGCAGTCGATGGTGGCGGTGGCCCGGCCGGGGATGACGTTGTCCTTGTAGCCGGCGGCGAGCCGGGTCGGGTTGGCGGTGTTGCGGATCGTCGCGCCGATGATGTTGGCGATCGGGCCGAGCTTGGCGATGGCGGTCTCCGGGTCCGCCGGGTCCAGCTCGACGCCGAGCAGGTCGGAGACCTCCTCGAGGAACGCCCGCACGGTGTCGGTGACCACCACCGGGAAGCGGTGCCGGCCGATGCGGGCCACCGCCTCGGCGAGGACGGTGACCGCGTTGTCGTCGTGCACCATCGAACCGTGGCCGGGTCGGCCCCTGGCGTGCAGTCGCAGCCAGTCGATGCCCTTCTCGGCCGTCTCGATCAGGTAGAGCCGCTGGGACTCGTCGATCGTGTACGAGAAGCCGCCGACCTCGCCGATGGCCTCGCTGCAACCGTCGAAGAGGCCGCGGTGGTGCTCGGTGAGGAAGTGCGCGCCGTAGTCGCTGCCGGCCTCCTCGTCCGCGGTGAACGCCAGCACGATGTCGCGGGCCGGCCGGACGCCGGTGCGCTGCCAGTTCCGCACCACGGTCAGCACCATGGCGTCGAAGTCCTTCATGTCGATCGCGCCACGGCCCCACAGGTACCCGTCGCGGATCTCCCCGGAGAAAGGGTGCACCGACCACTCGTCGGGGTCGGCGGGCACCACGTCGAGGTGGCCGTGGACGAGCAGGGCGTCCCGGCCGGGGTCGGTGCCGGGGATACGGGCGACGAGGTTGGCCCGGCCCGGGGCGGACTCGTGGATCACGGCGTCGACGCCGACCTCGGCCAGCTTCTCCGCGACGTACTCGGCCGCGGCGCGTTCCCCGGCGCTGGTGGCGTTGTCCCCGGTGTTCGTGGTGTCGATGCGCAGCAGGTCACGGCAGAGGTCGACGACCTCGTCGGCGGGCTCGGGTCGGGCGGAAGCGGCGTCGCTCGTCATCGGCTCTTCATACCAGCAGCGGCCATCGGGCAGGTCGCCCGGCCGGCCCTCCGTTTCGCGCGGGCCCGCGCCGGGTACCGCCGGTCCCGTCCCGCACCGCCCGATTGGGCCGCCCCGCCGCACCCGTCGGCCGCCGCACCCCGCCACCGAGGAGGGCACCATGACCGTCCCCCTGCCCCCGTTGCCGCCCGTACCCGAGGAGGGCTATCGGCCCGGCGGACGCAGCCTGGTCGACATCGTCGACCAGGAGCACCGGCAGATGCTGGCCCTGGCCGACCGGATCGGCGGCCCCGACCCGGACCCGGAGCCCGGCGACCTGGTCCAGGTGCTCACCGCCACGGTCTCCCGGCACCTGTCGGCGGAGGAGCAGTGCCTGTTCCCCGCTGTGCGGGCCGCCCTCCCGCAGGCCGGCGAGCTGGTCGACCGGGAACTTGAGGCCGCCGGCGCGCTGCTGACCGCCCTGAAGGGGCTGGCCGGTCCGGCCGATCCCGCGCTGGCCGATGTGGTCGAGCGGGTACGCCGACACGCCGCCCGGGTCGCCGCGCTGGTCAGCCCGCTGGGCGAGGTGGCCACCGACGTGGAGCTGATCCGGCTGGGCAACCGGTGGGAGATCGCCGAGGAGGCCGCGCCGACCCGGCCGCACCCGGGCACCCCGGCGACGCCGCCCTGGAACCGGATCGTCGAGCCGGCGGTGGGCGTGGTGGACAAGGTCCGCGACGCGGTGACCGGCAGGCCGACGTACCTGACGGATCTGGGGCCGGAAGCGGGCGGGCCGGCGACCGGGTCGGAGGCGCGGCGACCGCCGGGCTGACCGATTATCGGACGGGCCGGCCCATACATCGGTCAACTCCGATGCCCCTAGGGCCTTCCGTCGATCCCCCGAGTGGCCATACCGTCACCCTATGAATCTGGAGCTGCGACACCTGCGGGTGGTCTGCGCCATCGCGGAGACGGGGAGCGTGACCAAGGCGGCGTCCACGCTCGGCCTGGCCCAGCCGGCGCTCACCGCCCAGCTCCAACGCATCGAGCGGACCCTCGGCGGCCCCCTGTTCGAACGGGACCGGCGGGGCGCCCGGCCCACCGCCCTCGGCGAGCTGGTGCTGTCCCGGGCCCGGGTCCTGCTGCCGGCCATGCAGGGCCTGCAGGACGAGGCAGCCCGGCTGGCCGGCGCCGATCCGACGCCCGCGCGGTACCGGTTCGGCGGGGTGAACAGCCCCATCCTCGGCCGCCTGGTGCACCGGCTCGCCGCCGCGCACCCCCAGGCCCAGATCACCACGTACGCCTCCTGGTCCACCGACGAGCTGGCCCAGCTCGTCGGCGGTGGCCGGATGGACTACGCCTTGGTCGGCGTCTGCGGCGACTCGCTGCCACCGACCGGACACGGGCTGACCTGGCGGGAGGTGGCGATGGAGCCGGTGCAGGTGCTGCTGCCCGAGGGACACCCGATGGTCGAGCGGGACGAGGTGCGCCTGGTGGACCTGCGCGACGAGCAGTGGGTCGCCGCACCCGGCGACGGCTGCTTCGGCGACTGCTTCGCCGCCGCCTGCGCCCGCGACGGCTTCACCCCCAGCAAGATGTACGAGGCCGACGTGCGCGGCTGCGTCGACCTGGTGGAGGCCGGCGCGGCGGTGGCGCTGTGCCAGGCCACCTTCCGCCCCGTGCCCGGGCTGGTGACCCGCCGGCTGGTCGGGACGCCGCTGCGCTGGCGGCTGATGCTGGGCTGGCACCCGGACTCGGCCGGAGCGGGCTTCGCCGCTGAGGTGCTGGACACGGCGGTGTCGGCGTACACCGACTCGCTCGCCGCGCACCCGGACTACCTGGCCTGGCTGCTGCGGCACCCGGAGTTCGGAGTACGCCGGCCCGCCCCGGCCGGTCCGGCGCCCGGCGGGGCGGGTTCCGGGGTGCGAATCGCCTGATGGTGGGTAATTGGGGCGGCATGACCGATCTCAACCCCACCGCCGACGACCGGGAGACGCTGCGGGAGGCCGCCGCCTCGCACACCGCCGCCTCCCGGGACGTGGAGGCGTTCCTGCGCCGCCTGCCCGCGGTCCCCGACCCCGCCGACATCACCGAGTACGCCGCCCTGCTCAGTCGGGAGGAACGGGCGCGCGGCGACCGCCAGGCCGCCGCGGACGCCGCCGGGCTGCAAATCGGCAGCATGGAGTCGGAGTGACCGCCACCCACCCTGGTCCCCGCGTGCGGCCGGCACGCGGGGACCGCGCAACGGCGCGGGCGAAAGGTCGGCTGGCCCGTGCGGGCCTCAGGAGCCGATGGGCAGCCGACGCGACGACGGGTGGCGTCAGCGTTCCACGAGGATGTCGTGGCCGAGATCGAGCAGGGAGTGCCGCCACTCGTCGTCGCTGGTGCCGCCCTTCGGGCGGGCCGCGGTCAGCGCCCGGATCCGGTCGATGGCGTCCCGCATCACCTCGACGTCCTCCGGGGTCAGGTCGACCTTGCGCTTGCGCAGCACCGCGAGGATCTGCCGGCCCGGCTCGGGCAGGTCGAGGGAGGGGTTCGGCCCGAACGACTCCTCGCCGGAGCCTCGGGTCAGCAGCCAGCTGCGCAGTTGCTCGGAGGTGACGTTCACCTCGGCGTGGAAGTCCTCCCAGAGCACCTCGACCTCGGGATCGAGTCGCGCCTCGCGTACCATCACGCCTCCTCTGCGGGCGGCGGCCCGGACGGTTCCGGTTCGCCGGTGTGGGGTTGCAGGCCCTCCGGCGGCACCCGCACCCGGGTGGGGTTGGCCGTCGGCGGGGCCAGGATCGGTTCGGCCGGTTCGTCGCGTGGGTTCTCCTCGCCGCTCTCCTCGGGTTCGGGCATCTCCCTCCTCCGCCCGCTCACCGCGGGTGGGACGTGGTGGCCGCGGAGTAGTCCCGGTCGCCGGCGGCCACCTCGAAGGCGAGCGCGTCGTCGCGGGCGTCCACGGTCACCCGCTGCCCCGGCGAGATCGCGTTCTCCAGCAGCATCCGCGACATCCGGTTGTCCACCTCGCGCTGGATCACCCGCCGCAACGGGCGGGCGCCGAACTCCGGCTGGTAGCCGCGCTCGGCGATCCAGTCGATCCCGGCGACGGTGAAGTCCACCCCGATGTCCTGGGCGTGCAGCCGGCGCCGGGTCTCCTCCAGCATCAGCTCGGTGATCTGGCGCAGTTGCTGCTGCTCCAGCCGCTGGAAGATGATCACCTCGTCGATCCGGTTGAGGAACTCGGGGCGGAAGTTCTCCTTGAGCCGGCGCATCAGCCGCTCGCGCAGCTCGTCGTTCTCCCCGGCCTCGCCGGCCGCGCCCGCGCCGAAGCCGACCGCGCGCTGGCTGCCGGTGATCAGCTCGGAGCCCAGGTTGCTGGTCATGATCAGAACGGTGTTCTTGAAGTTCACCGTCCGGCCCTGGCTGTCGGTGAGCCGGCCGTCGTCGAGCACCTGGAGCAGGATGTTGAACACGTCGGGGTGGGCCTTCTCGATCTCGTCGAGCAGCACCACCGCGTACGGGCGGCGGCGCACCGCCTCGGTGAGCTGGCCAGCCTCCTCGTACCCGACGTAGCCGGGGGGCGCGCCGACCAGCCGGGCGACGGTGTGCCGTTCCTGGAACTCGCTCATGTCCAGCCGGACCATCCGGTCGGCCTCACCGAACAGCGACTCGGCCAGGGCCCGGGCCAGCTCGGTCTTGCCGACGCCGGTGGGGCCGAGGAACAGGAAGCTGCCCATCGGCCGGTTCGGGTCGGCCAACCCGGTCCGCGACCGGCGCACCGCCTCGGCGACCGCGCCGACCGCGTCGTCCTGGCCGACGATCTTCTCGTGCAGGTGTCCCTCCAGCCGCAGCAGCCGGTCCCGTTCCTCCTCGGTGAGCTGGGCGACGGGGATGCCGGTGGCCCGGGAGACCACCTCGGCGATCTCCTCCGGACCGACGGCCGGCACCTGGGAGCCGCCGCCCTCGTCGCCCTTGGCCCGGCGGATCTGCGCCTCCATCTCGGCGATCTGGTCGCGCAGGGCGGAGGCCCGCTCGTACTGCTCGTCGGCGACCGCCTGCTCCTTGTCCCGGCGCACCTCGTCGAGCTGCTGTTCCAGCTCCCGCACGTCGGAGGCCGGGGTACGGGTGCGCAGCCGGACCCGCGCGCCGGCCTGGTCGATCAGGTCGATGGCCTTGTCCGGCAGGTACCGGTCGGTGACGTACCGGTCGGACATCTCGGCGGCGGCGACCAGCGCCTCGTCGGTGAACCGAACCTGGTGGTGGGCCTCGTAGCGGTCACGCAGGCCGCGCAGGATGGCCACGGTGTCGTCCACGGTGGGCTCGGGCACCAGCACGGGCTGGAACCGGCGGGCCAGCGCGGCGTCCTTCTCGATGGTGCGCCGGTGCTCGTCGAGGGTGGTCGCGCCGATCACCCGCAGCTCGCCACGGGCCAGCGCCGGCTTGAGCATGTTGGACGCGTCCATGCCGCCCTCGCTGCCCGCCCCGCCGGCGCCGACCAGGGTGTGGATCTCGTCCAGGAAGATGATCAGCTCGTCGCGGTGGGCGCGGATCTCGTCGATGACCTTCTTCAGCCGCTCCTCGAAGTCGCCCCGGTAGCGGGTTCCGGCGACCAGGCCGGCGAGGTCGAGCTGCACCACCCGCTTGCCGAGCAGGGTCTGCGGCACGTCGCCGTCGCAGATCCGCTCGGCCAGCCCCTCCACGATCGCGGTCTTGCCGACGCCGGCCTCGCCGATCAGCACCGGGTTGTTCTTGGTACGCCGGGAGAGGATCTCCACGGCCTGCTCGATCTCGGCGGACCGCCCGATCACCGGGTCGATCTGGTCGTTGCGGGCCAGTTCGGTGAGGTCCTGGCCGTACTGGTCGAGGGTCGGCGTGCCCCGGTCGGGCTTCGGGCCCGCCATCGGGCCGCGCTCGGCGCTGGCCGCCTGGAGCGACTCGGGCTGGATCCGGCCGGCGGCGAGCATCCGGCCGGCCGGGGACTCCGGGTTCAGCGGGAGGGCCATCAGGATGTGCTCGGGGCCGATGTAGTTGGCACCCATCGCGCGGGAGAGCTGGTGGGCGTCGAGCAGTGCCCGCTTGGCGGCCGGGGTGAGCGACAGGTTCGGCGGCACCTCGCCCCGGGGCGCGCCGTCGCCCCGCCCGCCCAGGGCGTTGACCAGGGTGTCGGGATCCGCGCCGGCCCGTCGAACCAGGTCGCGCAGCGGCTCCCGCTGCAACGCCGCCCAGAGCAGATGATCGGTGTCCAGGTCGTTGCTGTGCCGCTGGGCGGCCCGGCGGGCCGCGTCGGCGAGCATCTCCCGCGCGTCGGCGGTCATCAGCCGGGTGATGTCGACCCGGTGCGCCGGCCGGCGTCCCGCCTCGCCCCGTCCGAAGTACCGGGCCAGGAACTCGTCCCACGGGTCGGAGCCGAAGTCGCCGGTTCCCGTCATGTCTTTCCTCCCGCGATCGGACGCGCTCGCCGGTGCAGTCCTCCGCCGGCACGGACGGCGGTGGCTACCCGGCGACCGGCGCGACAAACGCCCCCGGGTGGCAGGCTGGGCCCATGGATGCGAGGCCGCTGCTGATCGTGGACGCCGCCAACGTCGTGGGGTCCCGCCCCGACGGCTGGTGGCGGGACCGGGCCGGGGCTGCCGCCCGGCTGCGCGACGCCCTGACCCCGGTGGCCGAGGTCGGCCTGCCGCCGCTGTTGCCCGGGCCCGCGGAGGTGGTGCTGGTGGTGGAGGGCGCGGCGCGGGGGGTGCCGACGGTGCCCGGCGTGCGGGTGGTGGCCGCGCCGGGTTCGGGCGACGACGCCATCGTCGAGCTGGTCGGCGCCGCCGCGGACCGCCGCCGGCTGGTGGTCACCGCCGACCGGGAGCTGCGCGGCCGGGTGGGCGCCCTCGGCGCGGAGGTGCAGGGCCCACGCTGGCTGCGCGGCGGGGCCTGACGGCTCGGCGTTGGGCCGGGTTTCTCCGTGTCGCTGGCCGGGGTGGCGCCCAGGCCCGAGGCGCGGTACTCGCCGCTCGCCGGACTCACCGCCGACACAACGAGGTCGAGCGGTCGGCGCCCTATACCGCCCCGTGCGCCGGGCAGTCGGGTGGCGGCCGGACGATTGCCTACCGCATCCGGTCGGGGACCTGCCTGTTGGCCCCTTTGGAGCTGCCCCGTTTACGCGCCCGCTCCATCGGTAGCACAAACGGGGCAGCTCCAAAGGGGCCAACGAAGGATGGACCGACCCGGCAGGGGCCGACCCGGCGAAGACCGAAATAATCTTGAAGTTTCCGTCGGACCGCGGAGGGCCAGGTCGGTGAGAGCAACGGACGCTGCGCGGAGCCGGTCACGACTGCACGTAGCGGCACGGCTTCGACGGTCCGAGGGGTTATCGCGCAGCGGGACCAAACGCCGTCACCGGTCCGCTTGATGGGACTGGACGACCCGCGTACGGGACTACCACCGAGCCGCCGGGCGGACTTCCCGCACGTCAGGGCGGTAAGCGGGCGGACGGGCAGCAACACTGACAGGGCGGTTGTTCTCTCCCCGACGGGGATGGGTTGTAATGGAGATCTCCCCGCCCCCAGGAGGTCCACGTGGCGAGCGTCGCCGAGCTGAAGGCAGCCATCGATGTCGCCCTCCAACAGATCGGTGACGGGCAGAGCGCCGTGCAGGCCGCCGGCGAGAAGCTCGCCGAGGCGCAGCAGACCCTGGCCGGGGCCCTGGAGGGCAGCGGGCACGAGACCGTCGAGGCGGCGCAGGCCTCGCTGACGCAGGCCAGCCAGGAGCTCGAGGAGTGCCTCGCGGCGACCCTCGTCGCGGTGGAGCAGGCACAGCTCTACGTCTCGACCCTGTAGGGGCGGGCATGTCCATCATCGAGGACGTCGGGGCGCAGGTGCGGGCAGCCGCCGAGGACCTGCCGCTCGCCCAGCTCGCCCTGGCGCTGGAGAAGTTCGGCCAGGCCACCGAGCGGCTGCGCTGGGTGCGGCAGGAGTCGGCCAACCCGATGGGGGTGCCCGAGCTGTCCGCCGCCACCGAGCACACCGAGTCGGCCGGGCACGCGCTGCGGGTCGCGCAGGAGCAGCTGTCGGCGTACCTGGCGGCGATCGGGCTGGCCCCCGACGGCGCCCCCGCGGCCCGCCCGGCCGGCGACCGGCAGGTGCACGACGCGCCGCGCGACGGGCCGCCCGCCGCCGGGGAGCAGCCGCCGCCCGCCCAGGACGACAACCCGGTGCTGCGCCGCTGGTGGGCGGTGCGGGTGGCGGAGCTGACCGGGGGCCGGGAGGGCGCGCCGGACACGCCGGACGAGAAGGTCGGCGACTCCCGCGAGCTGCTGAGCCGGGTGCTCGACGGGGTCCGTTCCGGCGACCGGGACCGGCTGCACCGGGAGCTGCGCGGCGCGCACGCCGACGTCGGCCTCGGCCTGGCCGCGGTCGCCCCGCCGATGCTGCGCGAGCTGGCCGGCGAGCTGCTCGGCCATCCGCCCCGCGCCGACGACCTGACCCGGCTGCGCAGGGAGCTGGAGGGTCGGGTCCGCGACCTGCTCCCCGGGCTGCCCCCACCGGCGCTGGAGACGCTGCTGACCAGAATCTGCCGGATGCCCCCGCCGCAGCGCGGCAGCGGCGAGGAGCAGCCGCACGCCGCCGACCCTGCGGTCACCGCCGGCGTGGCGACCGCCGTGCTGCTGGCCCGCCTCGGCAAGGATCTACCCCGCGACCCAGGGCAGCCCGACCCGGCCGGCGAGCCCGCCCGGGAGAAGCGCCGTGAGGCCGAGCGGGACGCCTGGGACCAGGCGACGCAGGAGCGCGCCGACCGGGAGCGCGCGGCCCGGGACCGGGCCGCCCAGGGCCGCCCGCCCGCGCCGCCCGCGCCGCCCGCCGGAAACGCCGCCCGCCGGGACTCCGATGGCTGACCGGCGGACCCAACTGGTGACCCGGGTGCGCGGCATGCTCTCCGAGGCGCTGGGCGCCACCCGGGGCCGGCTCGCCGCCGCCGACGCCGAACTCACCGCCGCCCGGGACCGGCTGATCCGGGTCGAGCGCGCCGCCGCGGCCGTGCCCGCAAGGGTGGGGGCCCAGCGGGACCGGCGGCTGGCCGAGATCGACGCCCAGCATGCCGCCCGGATCGCCGAGCTGGCCCGCCGGGCCGTGGACGCCGCCCGCCTGGAGGCCCCGGGCGCGGCCTCCGCCGACTGGACGCGGTGGACCGTCACGCCGGCCGGGCGCGGCGAGCCGCCCGGCGCGGTCCGGGTCGGCACCGTCCGCATCCCCGGCGCGGAGCCGGTGCCGGCGCTGGTGCCGCTGCTCGACGCCGGGCACGTGCACCTGACCGGGGCCGACGCCGACGGCGGGGCCTCCGTCGTGCCGGCGCTGCTGCTGCGCAGCCTGGGCCGGGCCGACCCGGGCGCGGTACGGCTGTTCGGGTACGACCCTGAGCACCTCGGCGGAGGCTTGGCCGGGTTCGCCCCGCTGGGCACGGCCGGACAGCTCACCTTCGTCGGGCCGGGCGGGCTGGGCCGGCTGCTGGACGACCTGGTGGAGCAGATCCGCCGGATCAACGAGACGGTGCTGGCCGGCGAGTACCGCTCGCTGCGCGAACTGGCCGGTGCGACCAACCGTCGCCCGGAGCCGTGGCGGGTGGCGGTGCTGCTCGGCGGCGACGAGCTGTCCCGGCACGAACGCGGCCAGCTCGACCGGGTGGTCCGCACCGGCGCGGCGTGCGGGGTGCACCTGGTGGTGCGGGGCGTCCCGGTGCCCGACGACCCCACGGTGACCCGGGTCGTGGTGGGCCCGGACGGTGCCCGGGTGGGCGGGCCGCCCGGCCTGCCGGTGACCCTGGACCCGCCGCCACCGGCCGCGCTGGTCACCGAGACCTGCCGGCAGGTCGCCGCCCGGATCAACGCTGGCCCCCCGCCGGCCCCGTTCACCGACCTGCTGCCGCCGCCGGAGCAGATGTGGCGGGAGGACTCCTCCGCCGGGCTGACCGCGCCGATCGGCGAGGGCCCGCACGGCCGCCCGGTGCTGCTCAACCTCGGCGACTACCCGCCGCACGCGCTGATCGGCGGCCCGTCGGGCACCGGCAAGACCAACCTGATCTTCGCCTGGATCGGCGCGCTGGCGTCCCGGTACTCCCCCGCCGAACTGGAGTTCTACCTGCTCGACTTCAAGGAAGGGGTGTCCTTCGCCCGGTTCGCCCAGGGCCGGCGGGACCCGAGCTGGCTGCCGCACATGCGGCTGGTCGGGATCAACGTCAACACCGACCGGGAGTTCGGGCTGGCCCTGCTGCGCTTCCTCGCCGAGGAGCTGCGCCGGCGGGCCGACGCGGCGAAGAAGCACGAGGTCACCAAGCTCGCCGAACTGCGGGCCGTGGACCCGACCGGGCACTGGCCCCGGATCGTCGCCGTGGTCGACGAGTTCCAGGCGCTGCTGGCCGGCCGGGACGTGGTGGCCCGGGAGGCCGCCGACCTGCTGGAGGACCTGGCCCGCCGGGGCCGATCCCAGGGCATCCACCTGGTGCTGGCCTCGCAGGACGTGCGGGGCATCGAGGCACTGTGGGGGCGGCCGGCGCTGGTCGCCCAGTTCACCCTGCGCATCGCGCTGCCCAAGGCGCTGCGCATCCTCGCCGAGCGCAACGACGCCGCCCAGTCGCTGCCCCGGCACCACGCCGTGATCAACGCCGAGTCGGGGCTGGCGGAGGGCAACGAGGTGGCCCGCATCCCGTCGGCCAGCGACTGGGACGCCTGGAGCGAGTTGCAGCACCGGCTGTGGCGGATGCGCCCGCAGGACGCGAAGCCGGCCCGGCTGTTCGACGGCGACGCGATCCCCCGGCTGCGCGACGCCCCGGACTTCCGGGCGCTGAACCCGCCCGAGGGCGACGACGGACCGCCGCGCAGCCCGGTCGCGCTGCTCGGGGAGATCATCGACGTGCAGGCCCGCTCGGCGGTGCTGCGACTGCCCCGGGCCCCCGGGCGGAACCTGGCGGTGCTGGGCACCCGGATCGACGAGGCGTGCGCGGTGCTGGACGCCGCCGCCCGGTCGCTGGCCCGCCAGCACCGCCCCGGCACGGCCCGGTTCTCCATCGCCTGCCTCGACCCGGACGCCGACCCCGCCGCCCGGGAGCTGTACGCCGACCTCGCCGACAACGCCGCCTGGTACGACGACGAGACCGTGCCCGAGCTGATGGCCGAGACGGCAACGGCGCTGGACCGGCCGGGCACCCCGGCCACCCCGCACTACCTGCTGCTGTACGCCGTCGACGCGGCAGCCGGCCAGTTGGCCGCGCGGGTCGGCGGGCGGACAGGGCTGGAACACCTGCGCCGGATCCTGCACGACGGGCCGGAGCGGCGGACCCACGTGCTGGCCTGGTGGCGCGGCGTGGCCCGGATGCGGGTGGACCTCGGCGGGCCGGCCGCCCGCACCGACCAGATCGGCGCCTGGGTGGCCCTCGACGTGCAGGGCGCCGAGCTGGGCTCGTCGCTGTACCCGGGCAGCGGGGGCCCCGACTGGTATCCCCGGCCGTGGCGGGGGCTCTTCTTCGACCGGGCGGCACACCGCACCGGCCAGGTCATCATCCCCTACGGACCGTCGGCATGAACGAACCGGTGATCAGCGAGACGTACGCGGCGCAGGTGCGCCGGCTGGCCGAGCTGACCGACCGGGTGCGCACCCAGCGCGCCGAGGCGCACACCTGGCACGAGCAGCAGTGCGCCGCCGCCGAGCGGGCCGTCGCGGAGGCCACCGAGCAGCTCCGGTACGCCGAGCAGGAGGCGGTCGACGCGCGCGAACTGGTGGAGCGGGTGGACGCCGAGGCGGCCCACCTGTGGCAGCAGCTACGGGCCAGGCTGGGCGTCGGCGCCCGCCGCGTCGGGGACCCGCCCGGCCCGGCCCGGGACGCGTCGGGCGACCCGCTGCTGCTGCTGCACGGGGTGCGCGGGCTGCTGGACCGGACCCGGCAGCCCGGGGAGCTGCCCACGTCGGCGAACCCGCTGCTGGCGCTGTGCGGCGTGCTCGGGGCGGCGCTGATGTCCGCCCTCGGCGCGGGCGTCCGCGCGCTCGGCGCCCGCAACGGCGGCGATCTGGCGGTGGGACTGCCGGTGCTGGCGCTGGTGGTGACCCTGCTCGGCCCGCTGGTCGGGCTGGCCCTGGCCAAGCGGCTCGCCGACCGCCGGCACGCGATCCTGTCGCCCCGACCGATCACCGTCGTCCTGGTGGCGGGCCTGGTCACCACCGGCGTGCTGCTGGTCCTCACCCGCTGAGCGGCCCACCCGGCGGGGGTGCACGGCCTGCTGCACGCGCGGGGGCCGTCCGAGGCCGGAACGGGCAGGCGGTGCGGCCCCTTCCCTACCGGTCGGCGGGGATGGCGACCGCCTCCCGCAGGAGGCGGCGGGCGAGGACCAACCGGTCGGCGTCATCGTCGAGGCCGGGCAGATCGCCGACCCGGGTCACCGCGCCGGTGAGCAGCGCGCGCAGCGCCGCTTCGCACTGGGCGGGGAGGGTGAGCGTCCGGTCGAACAGGCGCAGCGCGACCTTGCCGTCCCCGGCCGGTTCGAGCTGCCAGCGCAGCCCTGGGCGAACGGCGAGCCGGGCGTCGGTGTCGAGGGCGGCCAGCGCGGCGGCCTGGGCCAGGGGCCGGATCGGCGCGGGCCGGGCTGCCGGCCAGGCCCGGGCGCGCAGCCGCGCGGCGACGGTGGCCGGGTCGGCGCGCAGCAGCCAGTCCCGCAGCGCCTCGACGGTCTCGGTCAGCTCCGGCTCGATCGCGGACGGGTCGGTCACATCGGTGCCGAACGGCAGGCCGGCGCGCAGCCGGGCGTCGGAGGCCGCGAGGGCGAGCAACTCCTCGACGATGGCGTACCGGGTCAGCGCCCGGATGCCGACGGTCAGGTGCAGGGAGCTCGCCTCCTGGGCCTGGGCGCTGTGCAGCCAGCCGCGCGGCAGGTAGAGCGCGTCGCCCGGTTCGAGCACCACGTCGAGCGCGGCGGGGCCCTGGGCGGTGGCGGAGACCTCGTCGGCCCGGCCACCCCAGGGCTGACGCTCCAGCGGGTCGGGCAGCACCGGGGGGTGGATCCGCCAGTGCTTGCGCCCGTCGACCTGGAGGACGAAGACGTCATGGGTGTCGTAGTGGGTGGCGAATCCCTGGCTGCCGGCCGGGGTCAGGTAGGCGTTGACCTGCAACGGCTGGGCGAGTGCGGCGCCGAGGTCGCGGGCGAAGTCGACCAGGGCGGGCCAGGTGCGGTGCAGCCCCTGGAGCACCAGGGTGGCGCCGGAGGCGTACAGCTCCAGCACCCGCTCGTCGAGGACCTGGTCGCCGATCTCGGCACCCGCGCCACCGCCGCCGGTGTAACGCGCCGCCGGCACGAGCTGGCCGTCCTTGGCGATCCGCAGGAACGGGGTACGCAGGCCGCGTCGGCTGAGCAACTCGTCGGCGTCGGAGGGGCTGAGCAGGTCGGTGAAGCCGTCGGAGTTGGGCAGCTCGGCGGCGCGGGAGAGCAGCGGCGCCCGGCCCCAGTGGGCGGCGGCGAACTTGCCCGGCTCGACGGCGATGCAGCGGGCGAGCGCCGGGGCGACGGCGAACCCGCCCGGCTCGACGTCGGCGCAGCGGCCGAGCTCCCGGGTGGCGGCGGACGGAACCGCCGGGCGGTCGCGGCCGCCCGGCGGGTCGATGATCGTCACGACGTTCCGTCAGGCCGTGCCGTCGGCGCCGCCGTCGTGCTGACCCGGGGTCGCGCCACCGTCGGCCGGACCCTCAGCGCCGCCGTCCGCACCACCGTCGTGCTGACCCGGGGTCGCGCCACCGTCGGCCGGACCCTCAGCGCCGCCGTCCGCACCACCGTCGTGCTGACCCGGGGTCGCACCGCCGTCGGCCGGACCCTCAGCGCCGCCGTCCGCACCACCGTCGTGCTGACCCGGGGTCGCACCGCCGTCGGCCGGACCCTCAGCGCCGCCGCCGCTGGTCGTCTGGATGTCGTCGTCGTTGAGTGCCATTCGGTGCTCCCTCGGAAGTGCCGCCCCGCCGTGTGGCGGGTCCGTCGTACAGCGGGTGGTACCCCACGCTCGATCTTCTCTAACCACACCGTAGACGGCGGACCCCGTCGGCATAGCCGGTTCGTCCGGCGCGGCCGACGGAGCCGGGACGTCAGCACGACGGGGCCGGTCGACCCGTCGGGTCGACCGGCCGGCGCGGGAGGGTCAGGGGATCATGCGGCCCAGGTCCCGGGGCATGGCGGACTTGACGTCCTCCCACTCCCCCTGGGTCACGTGCCGGCGCAGGGTGTCCAGCACCACCTGGACCACCCGCTCCGGGCCGCCCTCCACGTCGTACGGGAAGCCCTGGCGGACCTCGTAGAGGAAGTCGTCCCGGTTCAGCTTGATCGGCACGTCCTCCGGCCGCCAGCCCTCGAAGTAGATGCCGCGCACCAGCACCGGGAGCTGCGCGGCGAACTCCGCGCTCTCCTGCACCGGCAGCCGGTCGCGCAGCAGGTGCAGCACCGTGCGCAGCGCCGCGTACGACTGGTTGCGTTGCGCCTTCGGCCAGCCGTACGCCGCCTCGATGTCCTTGAGGATCAGGTTCGTCTTGTCCAGGGAACTCTCGAACGCGGAGATCAACTGCTCAGCCATCTGTCCACCCCCGTAGGTCGTCGTGCCACCGTCGGTCGTCGTCACGTCGCGGCGGCCCGGCCGGGCCCCGCCACTGCGAGGTGAGGCCCACCCGGCCCGGCCGCGCCCCAACGAGGCGGGGGCCACCGGGTGACCCGACCACGTGCAGCACGCGGCCACGCCGCCGACCCGCCGTGTTCCGAACCGTCATGCTCCGCACCTTTCATACCTGTGTGCGCCGTCGCGCCCGTCTCCCGCCGACCGGCCACGGACACGGCCACGGACACGCCCATGCTGCGCCCGGCGAGGATGACCCCGCCTCACCCTCTCCGGGTGACTTTCCGCAGACGTGCTCGGCGTCGAGCCCCAGTCTGCGAGCTGCGCGCCGATCCGGGTGTGGACAACGGTCGGCGCGGCCCCGGACCCTAGGGGAACCCGGCCAGAAAGATCAGGGGCCCGCCGGGGGCGGGCCGCCACCCATGAAAGACCCCGCTCCCTACGCTGTACGACGTGACACTCATCGCGACCGAGTCGCTGACCAAGACGTACGGGGGTGGGGTCACGGCCCTGGCCGACCTGACCGTCGCGGTCGAGCCGGGGATCATCGGGCTGGTCGGTGCGAACGGCGCCGGCAAGTCGACCCTGATCAAGATTCTGCTCGGCCTCCTCACCCCGACCAGCGGCCGGGCCCGGGTGCTCGGCCTCGACCCGACCACCGACTCCGCCCAGGTCCGCGCCCGGGTCGGCTACATGCCCGAGCACGACGCCCTGCCACCGGACCTTTCCGCCGCGGAGCTGGTCACCCACCTCGGCCGGGTCAGCGGCCTGCCGCGTACGGTCGCCCGGGAGCGGGCCTCCGAGGCGCTGCGGCACGTCGGGCTCTACGAGGAGCGCTACCGCCCGGTCGGCGGCTATTCCACGGGCATGAAGCAGCGGGTCAAGCTCGCCCAGGCCCTCGTGCACGACCCCGACCTGCTGCTGCTCGACGAGCCGACCAACGGCCTCGACCCGGCCGGCCGGGACGCCATGTTGGCGCTGGTGCACCGCATCGGCACCGAGTTCGGCATCTCCGTGCTGGTCTGTTCGCACCTGCTCGGCGAGGTGGAACGGATCTGCGACACCCTCGTCGCCATCGACGGCGGGCGGCTGCTGCGCGCCGACCGCATCTCCGCCATGACCTCCGCCACCGACGTGCTCGCCGTCGAGGTCAGCGAGGGCACGGAGGAGTTGGCCGCGCGGCTGGCCGCGCTCGACCTGCCGGTCCGCCGGGACGGCCGGCTGCTGCTCGTCGAGCTCGTCGACGACGCCACCTACGACCTGATCCTCGGCGCGGTCGCCGAGCTGGACCTGCCGCTGCACCGGCTGGACCAGCGTCGGCACCGGGTGGCCGAGCTCTTCGCCACGAGGGAGCCCAGCCATGCCTGAGCCGACCGGCGTCATCCACGACATCGGCTACCAGCGCTACACCGGCCCCCGGCTGGGCCGCCGGGCCGTCTTCGGCGCGCTCTACCTGCACGGTCTGCGGACGGCGTTCGGGCTGGGCCGCAGCGCGAAGGCCAAGATCTTCCCCTGGCTGGTGGTCGGCATCGTCACCGTGGTGGCCGCCGGGCTCGCCGCGGTACGCAGCCAGGTCGGCGAGGTGGTGATGACGTACGCCCAGTTCGCCGACAACATGAGCTGGCTGGTCATCTTCTTCGTCGCGGTGGTCGCGCCCGAGCTGGTCTCCCGCGACCTGCGCAGCGGGGTGCTGCCGCTCTACTTCTCCCGGCCGCTGCCCCGGTCGGACTACCCGCTGGCCAAGCTGCTGGCGCTGGCGACCGCGCTCTGGTTGCTGCTCGGCGGGCCGCAGCTGGTGATGTTCCTGGGCGCCGCCTTCACCACCGGCGACGGCATGGGCGGGGTCTGGAACGAGCTGCTCGACCTGCTGCCGGGCCTGCTCTACGCCGGGCTGTGGGCGGCGGTCTTCGCCTCGGTCGGGCTGCTGGTCGCCTCCTGCACCGGCAAGCGGGCGTTCGCGGCCGGCGGGGTCGTGGCCGTGTTCCTGATGACCACGCCGATCGTCGGCGTCCTGTCGATCATGCCCTCCCAGGCCGTCAACGAGCTGGCCTTCCTCGCCTCGCCGTCGACGCTGGTCGGCGGCCTGGGCAGCTGGGCGCTCGGCGACCTGCTGGGGCCCGACGGCCGGGGCGCGGTCCCGATCGGCGGCTTCGGTCCCGTCTACGCGGTCGCCGCCGTGCTGCTCGTGGCCGGCTGCGTCGCCCTGCTGCTGCTGCGATACCGGAAGGTGGCCGCCCGATGACCACGATCAGCGCCGACCAGGCGACGGGGACACCGACCGCCGTCACCAGCACCCTCGATCTCGCGGGCGTCTCCCGCTGGTACGGCAACGTGGTGGCGGTCAACGACGTCACCATGAGCCTCGGCCCCGGGGTCACCGGGTTGCTCGGCCCGAACGGCGCGGGCAAGACGACCCTGCTGCACATGATGGCGGGCTTCCTGGCCCCGTCGCGCGGGGTGGTGACCCTGGACGGCCGACCCACCTGGCGCAACCCCGAGGTCTACCGCCGGCTCGGCCTGGTCAGCGAGCGGGAGGCGGTGCACACCTTCCTCACCGCGTACGAGTTCGTGCTGGCCAGCGCGAAGCTGCACCGGTTGCCGGACCCGGCGGCGGCGGCCCGCCGGGCGATCGCCCTGGTGGAGATGGAGGGCGCGCAGGACCGCCGGATCGGCACGTACTCCAAGGGCATGCGGCAGCGCGCCCGGGTGGCCGCCGCGCTGGTGCACGAGCCGCAGGTGCTGCTGCTCGACGAGCCGTTCAACGGGATGGACCCGCGGCAGCGGCTGCACATGATGGAGCTGCTGCACCGTCTCGGCGACGCCGGCCGCACCATCCTGTTCAGCTCGCACATCCTGGAGGAGGTCGAGCAGGTCTCCGGTACCGTCCAGGTGATGGTCGCCGGCCGGCTGGCCGCCTCCGGCGACTTCCGCACCATCCGCCGGCTGATGACCAATCGGCCGCACGTCTTCACCGTGCACTCCGCCGACGACCGGGCGCTCGCCGTGGCGCTGATGGCCGAGGCGTCGGTGACGGGTGTCGAGCTGGACCGCGCCGGGTTGACGGTGCGCGCCGGCGACTACGGCGCGTTCACCCGCGTCCTGCCGAAGATCGCTCTGAGGAAGGGCATCCGGGTGCGGCAACTGGTGCCCCAGGACGAGTCCCTGGAGAGCGTCTTCTCCTACCTGGTGGAGGCCTGAACCCATGTCTACCGTTTCCTGGATCACCCTGCGGGGGCTGTTCGGGCGTCGCCGGTTCCTCCTGCTGCTGCCGCTGCCCGCGGTGCTGGTGCTGTTGGCGGTGCTCTCCCGGTCGCTCGGGGTGGACCCGCGCGAGTGGGGCCAGCCGGTGCTGGTCGGCCTCGGCCTGGCCGTGGTGCTCCCGGTCGTCGCGCTGATCGTCGGCACCGGCGTGCTGGGGGCCGAGATCGACGACGGCACCATCGTGCACATCCTGACCAAGCCGCTGCCGCGCTGGCAGATCGTGCTGCCGAAGCTGGCGGTGGCCGCTGGCGTCACCGCCATCACCGTCGCCGTGCCGCTCTTCGTGGCGGGCGTGCTGGCCGACTCCGTACGCCTCGGCCTGGCGCTCGCCGCCGCGTCGGCGGTCGGCGCGCTGGCGTACTCGGCGCTGTTCGTGGCGCTCAGCCTCGTCACCCGGCGGCCGGTGCTGCTCGGCCTGGTCTACGTGCTGATCTGGGAGGGGCTGCTCGGCAACGTGGTCAGCGGCACCCAGGTGCTCTCCGTCCAGCAGTACGTGATCGCCCTCGCCGACCGGATCGCCCCCACCGAGCTGCTGGAGACCAGCGTCTCGGTGCCGGTGGCCACAGTGATGGCCGCGTTGATCAGCGTGGGCTTCACCGTGCTGGCGATCGACCGGCTCCGCTCGTTCAGCATGGCCGGCGAGACGAGCTGACCTCGCACGCGACGGTCGTCCGGGCGGCCCGGCCCGAGAGGGTGGGGCCGCCCGGATCGCTGTCAGCTCTTCGTGGGCGCCCGACGATCAGGGGCAGCCGCGACGGTTGCGCGGGCGAGAACCGGGGTGGGGGCGGCGGGAGAAAGTTGCGGTGGTGAGGTCGAGCAGGCGGCGGAGCCGGTACGACAGCACCAGCCCCTGGTTGAGGGAGAGCATCAGCTCACCGGGCTCGGCCCCGCCCACAGCAAGCACGAGCATCGGCTCCGCCCCGGACACGAGCGCCTGCGCCAACGCCACGTCGGCGCGGGCCTCCCCGGCGAACGGAGCGGCCGGCGACTCCGGCGATCGCGGGGTCAGCGGGAGGCGCACCGAGCGGTGCCGTCGCCGGGCGGTGCAGCCGTCCCGGTCGCACCAGCGGGGATGGGCGTCGCCGGGCGGGTCGGCCAACCCGCCGGTCGGGTACCGGTAGACGTACCCGCAGGGTCGGCCCAGTTCGGGGACGCGCGACACCGGATGGGCGGACCACCCGGCGGCCCCGATCGTCGCGACGAACGTGGCCACGTGCTCGGCGCACGCGTACGCGGCGGCGTCGAGGCTGTCTCCCCCGTACACCTCGATCCGGACGGTGGCCGGTTCCCCGCACCCGGGCAGCGGCGGCAGAACACTCACAGGACGACCTCCCGAGGACGACAGGCGGCCAGACTCGAAGGCCGCAGGCCAAGTCATACTCCCCCATTAGGCGAATCTAATCAAGATTACTTGGCCTAGATATCGCCAGGCTAGTTGGCCCAAGATCCACCGTGGGACGATTGCGATGTGGCGGACGACCTCGCGACGGCGGCCCAGGCCTACCAGCAGGCCCAGGCGACGATGTCCAGTGCGCAGGCCGAGGCGGAGCGGATGGTGACCGAGGCGCGCGGCGAGATCGTCGCAGCGCGGTCCCGGCTGGCGGAGGCCATCGTCGAGGCGGCCCGCAGCGGCATGCGTCAGGTGGACATCGTCCGGGCCACCGGCTACACCCGTGAGCGAATCAGGCAGATCCTCCGCGCCGGCGGCGTCGAGGCGGACTGAGGCCGATCGCCCTCCATGTCACCGACGTGGGGTGGTCCGGGATGGGTGAAGGCGCGATGTCGCCGACATCGAGTCGATCAAGGGGCCAAGCCCTCCAACCACCCGAAAGCTCCTCAGGCGTCCAGGAGGGACTGGAGGCGCTGGCCGTTGCGCTGGGCGTGGTCGCGGTAGCAGTTGTTCATGAGGACGTGCGTCTCGGCCGCCTGGTCGGCCAGCTTCCGCAGCCTGGGCGCCCACTCCTTCAGCTCCCGGTCGGAGTAGTCGTACCCGAACTTCTCGTGGATGTCCTTGCTGGTCCACTTGTCGCTGTGGCCGTGGAAGCGGACCACCGCCAGGTCGGCGGTGGCCTCCAGCACCGGCGGCACCGACGAGCGGTGCCCCTGCGGCATGTCCACGCAGACGTACGCCAGGTCGTGCTCACGCAGGAAGCCCAGCGTCTCGTCGCGGTTGGACCCGTCGAACCAGGACTCGTGCCGGAACTCGAACACGGGTCGCAGCGGCGCGCACCGGCGGGCCACCTCCAGCAGGTACTGCTTGTTGTCCCGCTTGATGGTGAACCAGGGCGGGAACTGGAACAGCAGCGCGCCCAGCCGGCCCGCCTCGACCAGCGGGTCGAGGGCGGACAAGAACCGGGTCCACACCTCCTCGTACGACTGCGCGGGCAGGTCGCCGGGGTAGACGTTGCGCTTGTCGGTGTCCGGCCGCAGGTCCTTGTAGAGCGCGGAGACCCGGGTCGGGTGGCCGGTGAGCAGGCTGAACGCCTTGACGTTGAAGGTGAACCCGGCCGGGGTGCGCTCGGCCCACAGCCGGGCGGTGCGCTCGGCCGGCGGCGAGTAGTAGGTGGCGTCGACCTCGACCAGCGGGAACTTCTTCGCGTAGTACGCCAGCCGCTTCTCCGGGGTGTCCGCCGTCTGGGGGTACCACCCGGAGTCGAGCAGGGTCCGGTCGGTCCAGGACGCAGTGCCCACCTTGATCTCACCCACGGTCGGGGTTCACCGCGTCCACATCCGACCGGAGTCCGGCGGCAGCGCGCTCAGGCGGCCCGCCGCTCCCGGTTCTGCTTACACGTCACGCAGGAGGTGGCGGACGGGTAGATCTCCAGCCGCTCCACAGGGATCGGCACCGTGCAGCCCTCGCAGAACCCGTACGTGCCCTCGTCGAGCCGGGTCAGGGCGTGCTCGAACTGGGCCCGACGGTCGAGGATCGTGCGCAGCAGCGACTGCGCGGTGTCCCGCTCGGCCGTCTTGGTGCCGCTGTCGGCCTGGTCGTCGCCGGCGGTGTCACCGACCTCCACCAGCCGCAGCACCTGGCTCTGGAGCATCGCCTGCTCGTACTCCGCGGAGAGCTCGTCGTAGCGTGCCCGCAGGGACGCCCGGATCTGATCGGCGTCCGCCTGGGATCGGGCGGTGGCTACCGTGTCGTGGACGAGCATCGCTGCCTGCCTTTCGTGTGGCCTGGTGCTCCGGGAGGATGTTCCCGGACCCCGCTTGCATCTGCACGAGCGAGATCACCCGCGCCCTGTGAGCCGGGCGATTACCCCCGCTGCCGGGCCGTCAAACCGGCGATTTTCCCGGCCCTGGGCGTGCGTCCCGACCTCCCGCCCCGGTGGGGCTTCGACCACCGTGTCCGGTACCCGCCGTCAGCCGGGAGACAGCGGCTCCACCAGGGCGGGGTGCCGGGGGTCGTCGACGCGGACCACCACGTCGGCGAAGCCGGCCGGGGCGACCTCCTCGGCGTACCGGGCGAAGGCCGGCAGGGTCCAGCGCAGCGCGGGGTCGGTGCGCCGGGCCAGCGCGGCCGGGGAGATCTCCAGGTGCACGGCGAGGTCGACGGGCAGCCCGCCGCCGAGCAGCAGCGCGCCGCTGAGCAGCACGATCCCGTCGGGCGGCAGCGTGACGTACCCGGCCCGGCTGGCCCGGTCGGCGTGGGCGTCCCAGAGCGAGGGCAGCACCCGCCCGGATCCGCCCGGCCCGGCCGGGTCGAGGACCTCCCGGCGCAGCCCCGGCTCGTCGACCCAGCTCTCGTAGTACGCGTCGGGGTTGGTCCGGCCGAACTCCAGCCGGACCGACGCGGGCCGCAGGAAGTCCTCGGCCCGCACGTGCAGCACCGGTCGGCCGAGCGCGCGCAGCGGGGCGATCAGCGCGTCGGCCAACACGTCGGGGGCCGCCGCCTGGGCGCCGTCCACGGCGACCCGGAGCCGGCCGGGCGCCTCGGCGGCGACGAGCCGTTCGGTCAACTCGGTGACGAGCCGCTCGGGGGAGATGGGTCGTACCCGCATCCGACCATGGTGCCCGGTCGCGTGACGCGCGGCCGGGCGGGCGGGTCAGGCGCTGCGGTCGATGGTGACCCGGGCGTCGTCGGCGAGCCGGTAGCCGACGCCGTAGACCGTGGTCACCAGCGGCACGTCGACCCCGACCTTGCCGCGCAGCCGGCGCACGTGCACGTCGACGGTGCGTACCCCGGCGTGCTCGTAGCCCCAGACCGCGTTGAGCAGTTGCAGCCGGGTGAACACGCGGCGCGGGTGGGCGACCAGGTGCAGCAGGAGGTCGAACTCCAGCCGGGTCAGGGGCAGCGGCTCGCCGTCGCGCAGCACCGACCGGGACGACGCCAGGATGTGCAGCGCCGGGACGGTCGAGGCCAGCGGGCGGGACGGCGACCGCCCGCCGGGTGCCTGGTCCGGCCGGCGCTCCGGCGCGGGGCTGGTGGAGACGACGGCCTCGCCCAGTTCGAGCATCTCCCGGGCCGCGTCGAGCAGCTGGCGGGCCGCCGGGGTCAGCGTCTCCTCGGCGGCCAGCGGGATGTGCAGGGTCACGGTGAGCACGGGCGTCGTGGTGTTCGCGGGGCGGCGCTGACCGCCGGGGGGACGACCGGGGACCACAGGCTGGGACGTATGCCATCCGGCGCGCGACGAGGCGGGGCTGACCGACATGGTCCTCCTTGGCTGGTCCGGGTGTATCCCACGGCCCGGGACGCCGCTGCCTCGATGCTTCCCGGCGCCCGGGTGAGGGTCAAGGGTCGGCTGCGTTGCATGGATGTGACAATTGACGAACACATCGGAGCCGGATGCTCGCTCTGCGTACGAGGTTTGATGATTACAGCAGAGTCATCACGATGACGGGATACGGGGGTACCCGCCGGGTCCACACCGCCGTTTCGGCGGCGGGGACGCCCGGCAGAACGTCGTCGCCGTCCGACACGCGGACGCGGCGCACCCCCGTGGCGGGCACGCCGCGGGCGCCCGTCACGGGACAGCGGGGACAGCGGACAGCGGGGACCCGGAGATCGGGGCGGCAGAGGCGGCTCAGCGGTGGGGGTCGACGCTGATCCGGGCCTCGTCGGCAAGCCGGTAGCCGACGCCGTAGACGGTGGTTACCAGGGGCGTGGTGTCGCCGAGCTTGGCGCGCAGCCGGCGCACGTGCACGTCCACGGTGCGCGCCACGGCGTGCTCGTAACCCCAGACGTTGCTGAGCAACTGGAGGCGGGTGAAGACCCGGCGGGGGTGCACGGCCAGGAAGTGCAGCAGGTCGAACTCGATGCGGGTCAGCGGGATCATCCGCGAGCCCTGCCGCACCACCCGGGACGCGGCCAGGATGCGTACCCCGTCCGGGTCCTCCGGCGGCGGGGGGACGGCGAAGGGCCGCGCCCCGGGCGACCCGCCGTCCGGGGCCAGCCCGGCCTGCGCGGGACGACCGCGCTCCACCTGGGCCCCCGGCTCCACCACCACCCGACGGTGTTCCGACGGGCCGGCCAGCAGGGTGCCCTCCCCCGACTCGGCCAGTTCCCGCAGCAGCTCGACGAGCCGGGCGAGTCGGGGCGTCAGCTGCCCGGGGGTGAGCTCGACGGTGACGGTCAGCGTCGGCGCGGACCGGAGTTGGGTCGGCGGGAGCCGGTCGGCCCGCCCCGTCGGGGCGCGATCGGGTCGGCCCTGCGGGGCGCGGTCGGCACGCCCCGACGGGTGGGGACGCGGGGAGATGGCGACGACGGACATGGTGCCTCCTGGGATGGCGATGCCGTCCGCCGCGCCCGGTGGGGCGCGGCGGTCAGAAGTGCGCTCGGCCGGCGGTAACCGGCGACGCGATGGACGGGGAACGGAGTGGGGGCGTGGGGCCGAGGGTGGGCAGACCGGCGATCCGCCAGGCGGCGAAGCCGCCGACCACGTCGGTGGCGCGGTGCAGCCCGATGTCCTGGAGCGCGGCGGCGGCGAGCGAGGAGGTGTAGCCCTCCTGGCAGAGGACCAACACCGGCAGGTCGTAGCCGACGGCCTGGGGCAGTCGCGCCGGACAGCGGGGGTCGAAGCGCCACTCCAGCACGTTGCGCTCGACCGCGAGAGAGCCGGGCACGGTGCCGTGCGCGGCGCGCTGCGCGGCCGGCCGGATGTCGACCAGCAGCGCGCCGCCGCGGTACGCCACGTGGGCCTGCTCCGGGTCGAGCCGGCACAGTCGGGACCGGGCCTCGGCGAGGATCTCGTCGATGCCCCGGGAGCCGGGGGGCGGCACGGGGGCGGGACAGTCCTGGGCGTGGTCGTGCGACATTTCTCGGTCCTTCCAGGGACGGCGGGCGGTCGTCCGCCCGATCGGGGTCAATCGGGATCTCACCAGGCGACGCCGGCCTCGGCGACCTCTGCCACCCGCAGCCGCCCGTCGACGAACCGGTAGCGGGTCATCCGGGTCAGCGCGGGCCGGTAGACGTGCACGCTGACCGCCGGTCGGTCGCCGCGGTTGGTCACCACGTGCACGTGCCGGGCGCCGAACCGTCGGCCGGATCCGGCCGCGAGGCGGTGGGGGCGCAGCCGGCCGCCGCTGACCGTCTCCTCGGTGAGGACACCGTCGACGACCAGGAACGCCCCGGAGGACCCGCCGTGGTCGTGCAGGTCGGTGCCCTGGCCGGGCAGCCAGCTCAGCGCCCACACCTCGTGGTCGGCGGCGACGGCGAGCCGGGCGTACCACCGCTCGTCGGGGTCGAAGTGCAGCGGGACCGGCCAGCCGGCCGGGTCGGCGGCGTACCGGGCGGCGACGGCGAGCAGGTCGGGCTCGGGACGACGGCTGGTGACCATGGTGGGACCTCACGGGGAATCGGTGACGCGTGCCCCGACAGCATAGGATGCAAACCCTATAGGTTTAGTAGGTAATACCGAATGCTGGGACAGCATTTCGCGCCGCGTCCGGCCCTCGCGGCGCCGGCTCGGCAAGCCATCAGGCCGCCCGCCGCCCCCGCCGCTAACCTGGACGGATGAGCGACGACCTGGACGCGGAGACCCTCGCCTTCGCCCACCGCATGTTCGACCTCGCCCGCGGTGGGGCCACCGAGGAGCTGCGTGCGAACGTCGACGCCGGACTGCCGGTCAACCTGACCAACGACAAGGGCGACACGCTGCTGATCCTGGCCGCGTACCACAACCACCCCGACACCGTGGCGGCCCTGCTGGCCCGCGGCGCCGACCACGCCCGGGTGAACGACCGGGGCCAGACCGCGCTGGCCGCCGCGGTGTTCCGGAGGAACCCCGACACGGTCCGCGCGCTGCTGACCGCCGGCGCCGATCCCGAGCACGGCGGCCCGTCCGCGCTGGACACCGCACGCTTCTTCGACCTGCCGGAGATGCTCGACCTGCTCACCGCCCGCTGACCCCGGGACGGTCCCGGGCGGGGTATACAGGGTCGGTGGAAGATCCCGTACCCGAACAGATGCGCACGGCCTGCGCCGCGCTGCTCGGCGCGCTCGACGAGGCGGGGCGGGCCCGCGCCGCGTACCCCTTCGACGATGCCGCCCGGCGACAGCTGGAGTACCGGCCCCGGCCGCGACCGGGGGTCTGCCTGGCCGACCTGGACCGCGCCGGCCGCAAGGCCGCACACCGGCTGCTGGCCACCGGGCTCAGCCCGGCGGCGTACGCGCAGGCGATGGCCGTCGTCGCGTTGGAGGAGGTGCTGGACCGGGCCGAGGGCTGGCGCCGCGGGCGGCACAGCGGCGACTACTGGGTGGCGGTCTTCGGCGACCCGGCCCGCGACGACCGATGGGCGTGGCGGTTCGAGGGGCACCACCTGTCGGTGAGCATGACCGTGGTCGACGACCAGGTCTCCCCCGCCCCGGTGTTCCTGGGCGCGAACCCGGCCACCGTCCGGCACGCCGGGCATCCGGTGTCCCGGCCGCTCGGCGTCGAGGAGGACCTGGCCCGCGCCCTGCTCGACGCGATCGGTCCGGCAGGACGGTCGGCCGCGATCGTCGCCGACGAGGCGCCCGCCGACATCATCAGCGCCACCCGACCGGACGCGCCGGGGGCGATCAACCCGCTCGGGGTGCCGGCCGACCGGCTCGGCCCCACCGGCCGGGCCATGCTCGACCAACTCGTCGCCGTGTACCTCGACCGGCTGCCGCCGGAACTCGCCGTGCGGGAGGCCGGCCGGCTCACCGACGGCCCGCTGCACTTCGCCTGGGCCGGCCCGACCCGGCCGGGCCAGCGCCACTACTACCGGGTGCAGGGCGACGACCTGCTGATCGAGTACGACAACACGAGCGACGACGGCAACCACGCGCACACCGTGCTGCGCCGCCCGGCCAGCGACTTCGGCGCGGACGTGCTCGCCGCGCACCACGCGGAGGCACACCGCTGAACGGATGACCGGGGCCCCGGCCCGAGGCCGCCGACCCCGCTCAGACGGTCAGCACGTGGCCCGACGGCACGCATGCCCGCCCCCACGGCGCCCGACGGCGCTCGATAGCTCGATGGCGCTTGGGCAACGAAGGCCGCAGTTGGTGACGGCGGTCGCGCGACCCGGCTGGGCGGGCGGACGGCGGGCGCGCAGGCAGGCGGGCGACGGGCCTGCAGGCGGGCAGGCGGGCCTGCGGGCGGGCGGCGGGCGGCGGGCGGCGGGCGGCGGGCGATCATCGTGGAGGGCCTCGTGGGCGGGGACGCCCAACAGTCCCTTTGGAGCTGCCCCGTCTGCGCTACCGGGTCGGCGGTAGCACGCACGGGGCAGCTCCATAGGGGCCAACGGAGACACTGGGCGGCCGGGCGGTGGCGGCACGATCGAGCATCGGCGGACAAGGAACAGTGGCAGGCCCGGGGTGTGACGGCACAACCGGGCGGTGGCAGTAGAACGGGCGATGACAGCAGGACTGGCGGTGCCGGGCGAACAGAAAAGGGCGGTGGGACGGACGGGGACGGGGCGGGGGAACTGTGACGGGGGCGGAGCGGAGGCGGGGAAACGGCGGGGGCGTCAGGCGGGCCGGACCGCCTCGATCAGGAACCGCCCGGCGTGGGCGACGAACGGGCCCTCGCGCTCGATCCGGTCGTGCAGGCGGGCGAGCTGCGGGCGGTACCGCGCGACGGTGAACCCTGGCACCGTCCAGACCACCTTGCGCAGAAAGTAGACCACTGCGGCGATGTCGTGGAACACCGTGCGCAAGGTCGCCTCGCGCAGGTCGACCACCGTCAGCCCCGCTGCCTCCGCGGCGGCCACGGCCTGCTCGGGCAACTGGCGCACGGGCGGGGGCAGCGGGCCGAGCAGTGCCTCGCTCAGCTCCCGTACGGTGCCGCCCCGGATCTGCTGGGACAGGAACGTCCCGCCCGGCCGCAGCACCCGGGCGACCTCGTCCCAGCGGGTGCTCACCGGGTGGCGGCTGACCACCAGGTCCAGCGTGGCGTCCCGCACCGGCAGCTCGCCGCTCCCGGCGACCCACAGGACCGTCGCGCCGACCGGGCCCAACGTGTGCCGGGCCACCTCGACGTTGGGCGGCCACGCCTCGGTGGCCAGCAGCACCCGGGGCGGGTGCGGCACCTCGGCGAGCACCTCGCCGCCGCCGGTGTCCACGTCCAGCGCCGCGTCGGCCCGCGCCATCCGGTCGGCGACCAGCCGGGCGTAGCCCCAGGGCGGCCGCTCCTCGGAGGCGCGGTCGTTCAGCCAGGAGAAGTCCCAGCCCCGCACGGGCACGGCCGCGCCCTCGGCCAGCAGTTGCTCGAAGCTCCCTCGCCCGCTCATCCGGCCAGCCTGGCCGCCGCCGGACGATGGAGCAACCCGATTCGCCCCGGCCGCCACCCGACGACACCACCCGCCAACACCCGCCGGCGGTGGACGGCCGGCGGGGCTCAGGCGCGGGGGCGGGCGATCTCCACGGTCGGGCCGGCCACTCCGCCCAACGCGTCGAGGGTGTCCGCCTCGGCGCGGGATGACTCGAACTGGCGCATCAGGCGGGCACCGAGCCACACGCCGACCCCGCCCACGCCGAGCGCGACCAGTTCGGCGGCGAGCATCGCGCCGGTCGCGCCGCGCTGCGGCGAGTGCGACCGGATCAGGCAGGTCAGCAGGAACAACGCGGCCATCATGACGTTGACCAGGTTGAACGTAATCTTGGTGCGGTGGGTCCGGCCGCCGGTGGCGTCCCACAGGTCGACCATGCCGGCCACGGTGGACAGTCCTGCGGCGACCAGCGCGGCGACCGACGTCCAGTAGCCGACCTCCCCGAGGAACGCCGGGCCCCCGGCCACGTCGGCCAGGTCGAAGACCGTGGCGCTGACGAAGAGCCCGAACGGGAACGTCACCAGCATCGGTTGGATCGGGTGCCCGTGCACTCGCAGCCGGCTCTCCATCGTGGTCTCCCCTGGTCGTCTCAGCTCACCGGTTCCAGGGTGCTACCCCCGGACTGCGGAAGGGAAACGACGGGCCGACCGGGGCGGGACGCACATCGGACACCGTGGGGCCTGCTGACCGCCGTCGAGCGGACCGGGGGTGGGTCAGTTCTCCCGGGGGCGGGAGACCGTGGTCACGAGGCGCTCGGCGACCTCCCGTACCGGGATGCCCAGTGACAGCGCGGCGCTGCGCAGCACCTGGAGCGCCTCCGGGGCGGAGCAGCCCCGCTGGGTCATGATCACTCCGGTCGCCTGCCCGACCACCCCGTCGGCGAGTTGCGCGGCGTCCAGCGCGTCGGCCTGGGCGGCCCGCCGCTCCCGGTCCCGCACCGCCGCCAGCAGCAGCCCGGCGTGCTCGGCGAGCAGCATCGCGGTGAGCTGGTGCCGGGTGGTCAGCACCGCGGACGCCGAGGCGTACAGGTTGATCGCGCCGATGACCTGCTCGTCGACGTCGACGGGAGCGGAGATCACCCCGCGTACCCCGAGGTCGCGGGCCTGGGCCGTCCAGGCCGGCCAGCGGGACTCCCGGACCAGGTCCTCCGAGAGGATCATCTCGCGGCGGTGGATGGCGCTCATCGCCGGCGAGTCGGGGCCGGGGCGCAGGTCGTCCAGGCCGGCCAGGGCCGGGTCGGAGGCGGCCACCCCCGCCGGCTCCCCGGCCCGCAGGGCGGTGAAGCCGCACCAGGTGACCCCGGCGACGGCGGCGCGGGCGATCCGGACCAGGCGGGTCAGCGCCTCGTCGAAATCGGTCACGACGATGAGACCGGCGGTCAGCTCCCGCAGCAGCGCCGCGGTCTCCAGGACGCTCAGGGTCTGGGTGTCGGGTGCCTGCGTCTCCAGGTTCACCGGGCCCCCGCCCCCAGCGCGGGGCCGGCCGGTGACCGGCGCCGCGCGCCGATCTTCGGCTGTGTCATCGTCTGCTCTCTCCCGATTGAGTCCGGCCCGGGCTACTACCCTCACCGACCCGGGTCGAAACGGCCGAAAGGCGGCCCGCTTTCCTGGTCAAAACCGGAATCGAGGCCGGATCACCGCAGCCGGGACGGCTCCCCCGAGCGGGGGAGCCGTCCCGACGGCGGTCAGCGCGGGGCGGAGCTGAGCCGCCGGCCCACCGAGGCGATGAGCCGGTCCAGCTCCGAGCCGAACGGGTTGTCGTGGACGAGGTACGTCCAGGTGGCGCTGGGGCGGACCAGGGTCGACTCGTCCGGCTGCCAGTCGTCGTCGAAATCGGTCTCGGTGAAGGTGTCGATGGTGCGGGTCTCGATCTCCGGGACCAGCGCGTTGAACGCCGGCACCGCCGCCCGGTGGAACTCGTCGAGCGGATCGAGCCGGCCCAGGGCGCGCAGGTGCACGCCCTCCCGCACCTCCGACAGCTCGGCCAGGTGCTCGGCCCACAGCCGGTCGAGGTGGTAGAGGGCGATCGACCGGGCCACCCGGGCGAGCAGGTCCTCGTCCATCTCCTCGGCCTTCTCCGGCACCCGCTCCAGCAGCATCAGCGCGGCGATGTCGCTGGTCAGCAGGCGCTCCCGCCGCTCGGCGAGGGCCTTACGCTGCTGCTCGATGACCACGCTGTAGCGCCAGGTGTTGCGGTGGATCTCGTGGTTGACGCCCTCGGCCACCCGCTGGGCGTGCTCCACCGCGTAGTCGACCTGCGGGTCGGTGACCAGGCCGTCGGCGTTCATCCGGGGCGAGGCCGGCACGGCGTCGCCGGCGTGCCGGGCCACCAGGTCGTCCTCAAGGCTGACGCAGAAGACCGAGCCGCCCGGGTCGCCCTGCCGGCCGGCCCGGCCGCGCAGCTGATCGTCGACGCGGCGGCTGTCGTGCCGGCCGCCGCCGATCACGTAGAGGCCGCCCAGCTCGGCCACGCGGTCCCGGTCGGCCTGGTCGCTGCCGCCGAGCCGGATGTCGACGCCCCGGCCGGCCATCTGGGTGGAGACGGTGACCGCGCCGTACGCGCCGGCCTCGGCGATGATCGCCGCCTCCTCGTCGTCGTTCTTGGCGTTGAGCACCACGCAGGCCACCCCGGCGGCGTTCAGCCCGGCGGCGAGCTGCTCGGACTCCTTGACGTCGAGGGTGCCGACCAGCACCGGCCGGCCCTTGTCGTGGCAGCGCTTGATCTCGTCGACCAGCGCCTCCTCCTTCTCGGCCCGGGTGGCGTAGATCCGGTCCGGCTCGTCCTCGCGGATGCAGGGGGTGTTCGGCGGGATCACCGCCACCTCCAGGCCGAAGAACTCGCGCAGCTGGTCGCCGACCAGCACCGCCGTGGCGGTCATGCCGCACAGCTTCGGGTAGAGCGCGATGTACGCCTGCACGGCGATGGTGCCCAGCACCTCGCCCTCGGCGGTGGCGTCCAGGCCCTCCTTCGCCTCGACCGCCGCCTGGAGGCCGTCGGGCCAGCGGCGGCGCTGCGCCACCCGGCCGCGCATCTCGTCGATCAGCTCCACCGAGCCGTCCCGGACGATGTAGTCGACGTCGCGGTGCAGCAGAGCGTGTGCGTGCAGCGCCACGTTGACCGCGGAGAGCTGCCCGACGTGCTCGGAGTCGTACAGGTCGATGCCGCCCAGCTTGGCCTCGACGGCGGCCAGGCCGACGGAGGTGAAGGCGACGCTGCGGCCGTCCTCGGCCACCGTGTAGTGCCTGCCCTTGCGCAGGCCGCGGATCAACGCCGCGGCGGTGTGCACCGGGTCCTGCTCTCCGCCGACCGCGCCCGCGAGGACCATCGGCACCCGGGCCTCGTCGATCAGGATCGAGTCGGCCTCGTCGACGATGGCCGTGGCCAGCGGCGGCTGGACCCGGTCGTCGATGTCGGTGACGAGCTGGTCCCGCAGGTAGTCGAAGCCTGCCTCGCTGACCGAGACGTAGGTGACGTCGCAGGCGTACGCGTCGCGCCGCTCCTGCGGGGTGGACGCCTCGTTGACCCAGCCGACGGTCAGCCCGAGCAGGGCGTAGACCGGCTCCATCCACTGGGCGTCGCGGCGGGCCAGGTAGTCGTTGACGGTGAGCACGTGCACCGGGCCGTTGCCGAGCCGGACGTGCCCGTACGCGGCGATCGTGGCGGTGAGGGTCTTGCCCTCACCGGTGGCCATCTCGGCGACCTTGCCGGAGAGCAGAGCCATCGCGCCGAGCAGCTGCACGTCGTACGGCCGCTGGTCAAGCCCTCGCCGGGCGGCCTCCCGGCCGACGGCGCAGATCTCCTCGTAACCGGTGGCGACGCCGGCAGCCTCGGTGAGATCGGCGTCGGTCAGCGCCGACAGCTCCTCCTCGCGGGCCTCGATGGCCGGCAGCAGCTTCTCCAGCGGGCCCAGATCGACCGTGGTGCCGGGCCGCTGGAGGAACCGCCGGAACCTGCTCTTGAACCGTTGCGACACACCCATGAGCCGCAACGGTACGCGACCCGGGCCGGCTTTCGTGGCCCGGCCGGGCCGCGGCGGGGTGAGGCACCCGCCACGGCCCGCCACGATCAGCCGGCCAGCACCACCTGAAGCTCCTGGCGGCGTCGCTCCGCCAGGTCGGTGAGCAGCGAAGGTGCCTGTTCGAACGGCACCACCGCCGACACCAGGTGCTTGCGGATCGCGTCGCCGTACGCCCGCAGCAGCTCGATCGTCTCGGCCGAGAGCCGCTCCCGGTCCCAGGTCGGGGCGAGCCCGCGCGGCACCCGCCCGATCTGGGCGCAGCGCAGCGACAGCCCGTTGTGGTGGAACTCCTCGCCGAGCCGCACGGCCTCCGCGCCGCCCTGGTAGAAGGCCAGGTCGACCACGGTGCCCTGGGGGCGCAGCAGGCGCAGCGCGAGCTGCAACGCCCACGCCTGCCCCCGGCACTGGAAGACGACGTCCGCGCCCCGGTCCCCCGCGGCGTGGTTCCACCGGGTCTTGAGCACCACGGCCGGGTCGTCGGCGTCCGGGTCGAGGGTCTCCAGGCCGAGCGCCTCGGCGACCGCCCGGCGCTGCGGGGTCGGGTCGAGCACCACCACCGACGCCGCGCCGTGCCGCTTGGCGAACAGGGCGGTGAGCAGGGCAACCACCCCGCTGCCGACCACCGCGACCCGGCGCCCGCGCACCCCGTCGCCGAGCGACCGGACGTCGGTGCCGCAGAGGTCGGCGGCGGCGTGCAGCACCCCGTTGGCGCAGATCGGGCCCATGTGCGCGACGTACACGCCGAGCAGCGGGTCGAGGTCGTCGGGCAGCGGGACGAACCGCTCCGCGACCGGGTCGGCGACGTACCCGGTGCGGTGGCCGTAGGTCATCGCACCGACGGTGCCCACGGCGACCGCCGGGGTTCGGCTCTCCACCACCCGCCCCACCTGCATGTAGCCCAGCCGGTCGACCGGGTACGGGGTGCTGGCCTCCCCGGGCTGGAACAGCCCGAGGCCGGCGTTCCAGGTGACGCTGAGGTACGGGTTGGTGCCCTTGACGAAGCTCAGTTCGGTGCCGGCGGACACCCCGCTGTACAGCGTCTCCACCCGGAACGTGCCGTCCCGCAGCTCACCGGCGTCCTGTTCGACCAGCTCGACCTTTCCGGGGCCGCTGACCACCACCACCCGGTCACGCATCGACGCCCACCCCCGCCGGGGCCGCCGCGGTGGCCGTCCGGGGCGTCGTGGCCGGGCCGGTGGGCAGCGCCACCGGCCGGCCGGTGGCCGCCGACTCGGCGACCGCGATGGCCAGTCGCTGGGTGCCGAGCGCCTCCGCGTACGGGACCCGGACGTCGTCGCCGACGCCGCGTACCGCGTCGACGAAGGCCCGGTCGACGGCGGTCCGCGCGCCGTCGGGGTCGGCGGGCAGGTGCCGCTCGCCGTCGGCGTCGCGGATCGTCAGGCCGTCCTCGGCCAGCGACAGGGCCAGCCCGTCGGCGAGGATCTCCAGCCCGGCGCGGTGCTTCCAGCCGAGCACGCAGGCGGCGGCGAGGGTGCCCACCGCCCCGTCGGCGAAGCGCAGGGCGGCCGTGGTCACCGAGTCGATGTCGGCCCCGTCGACCGGTGGCGGGGTGCCGTCGCCGTACGCGGTGACCTCGGCGACCTCGCCGACCAGCGCGCGCATGAGGTCCAGCACGTGCGCGGCCTGCTCGACCACCGGGCCGCCGGAGCGATCCCGGCGGGCCCACCAGTCCACCGGCGGCACCTTGTCCAGCCAGGCCCCGCTGACCATCCGCACCGGCCGGCCGGCGAGCAACTCGCGGGCCTCGTCCACCACGTGCAGGTACCGCCAGTGGTGGCCGACCCCGGTGAGCAGCCCGCGCCGGGCCACCAGGTCGGCGATCCGCTCGGCGGTGTCCAGGTCCACCGAGACGGGTTTCTCCACGAACATCGGCACCCCGGCGGCGACGATCGCCTCCTCCACCGGGCCGTGCGCGAACGGCGGCACGCAGACGTACACCGCGTCCGGGCCGGCCGCGAGCAGCTCGTCCACGTCGGCGAACGTCGCGGCGCCGTGCGCGTCGGCCAATTCGGCCGCCGCGCTGCGCGTCACGTCGGTCACGCCGAGAATCTCCACGTCCTCGAAGCCGCCCAACACCCGGGCATGGCGCTGCGCCACCCCGCCGGCCCCGATCAGTCCCACCCGGCACACGCGCATCGACAAACCCTCTCACCACGGTTTCACGTATTCGTAGAGCACTCCCCCCGTAGCTGGGCAACCAAACGTTCACCGCTGTGACCAGCCCGGCGCGCGGCCCGTGATCAAGCTGTTAGGGATGATTCGGTTAGCGCGCGGGTGGTTCTGGGAAAACACCACATTGCGTTTCCGCAGCGAACTTGGGGGGTGTGTCTGTGCGGGATACTGAATCGAGCGTCTCACCGGTGGTGGAGGCGTGGGCGACATACCGGACCACCTCGGCGAGCGAGTGGACGCCGCAGCGCCTGATGCGCGCCAAGGGCGACAGCCGGGTCAGCGTGGTGCTGCCGGCGCACAACGAGGAGACGACGGTCGGCGCGATCGTGTCGACCATCCGGGAGCACCTGATGGACCGGGTGGCCCTGGTCGACGAGCTGATCGTGGTCGACTCCCGGTCGACCGACCGGACCGCGCAGGTGGCCCGGGCGGCCGGCGCGGAGGTGGTCGGCCAGGACGAGATGACCCTGGGCCTGCCCCGGCTGACCGGCAAGGGTGACGCGCTCTGGGCGGGCCTGGCCGCCGCCGAGGGGGACATTGTCGCGTTCGTCGACGCCGACCTGCGCGAGTTCCGCCCGCACTTCGTCACGGGCCTGCTCGGCCCGCTGCTGACCGACCCGTCGGTGGAGTTCGTCAAGGGCTTCTACCACCGGCCGCTGGTCGGCGCGACCAGCGTGGAGGCCGACGGTGGGGGCCGGGTCACCGAGCTGATGGCCCGACCGCTGCTCAACCTGTTCTGGCCGGAGCTGGCCGGCTTCGTCCAGCCCCTCGCCGGCGAGTACGCCGGCCGGCGCGACGTACTGGAGCGGGTGCCGTTCGTCTCCGGGTACGGGGTCGAGACGGCGATGCTGATCGACCTGCTGGACCTCGTCGGGTTGGACGCGCTGGCCCAGGTGGACCTGGGCGAGCGCAAGCACCGCCACCAGGACACGGCGGCACTGGGCCGGATGTCGGCACAGATCATGCTGACCGCGTGGTCCCGGTTGCAGCGACGCGGCTGGGCCAGCCCGGACACCGCGCCGGTGGCCCTGCTCACCCAGTTCCGTCGGGGCGGTTCCGACGCGCTGCCCAACCTGGAGCGGGAGATCGTGGTCAGCGACGTCTCGGTCGAGGAGCGGCCCCCGTTGGCGGAGTTGCGCCACCGGCTGCCACGTCGACGGGTGGCGGCGTGAGGGTGCGCCCTCGGGGCGGCCGTGCCGCTCGGGGCGGCATGGCGTGACCACGCCCGCCGCGGGGCACGTAGATGACACACAGCGGGCGGCCGACGGGGGCCCCGCCGAGGGAAGGAACCCAGCATGAGCCTGACCGTCCTGATGAACGCCGGGCCGTGGCTGTCCGTGCCGCCGCCCGGCTACGGGGGCATCGAGAACATCATCGCCACCCTGGTGCCGGAGCTGCGCAGGCTCGGCGTACGGGTGGTCCTCGCCTCCGTCGACAGCAGCACCCTGCCGGTGGACGAGAAGATCTCCGTCTTCCCCGACGGCCAGTTCGGGGCCCTCCAGCGGCCGTACAACCAGGTCTGCGGCATCGCCCAGGCGCACCTGGGCGGGGTCGTGCGGGCGCTGCACGCCCGCGACGACATCGACCTGGTCCACGACCACGTGGAGGCGGTCGGCCTGGCGACCCTCGCCGCGATGGGCCCGGACGCCCCGCCGGCGCTGCACACCCTGCACTGGGATTTGGCCAAGCATCCGGCCCTCTACGGCAACCTCGACGGCGGCGACCGGATCCGGGTCAACGGGGTGTCCGCCGCACAGCTCGCCCGCGCCCCCCGGGCGCTACGCGACCACTCGGTCGGCCATGTGCACCTGTCCACCCCGCTCGCGGTCGACGCGGACCGGCGTCCCCGGCCGGACAAGGGCGACTACCTGATCGTCCTGGGCCGGATCAACCCCGGCAAGGGCCAGGACGTCGCCGCCCGACTCGCCCAGCGCGTCGGCGTGCCGCTGGTGCTCGCCGGCCCGGTCGGGCCGTACCACCGGCCGGAGGATCTGGCCGCGGCCGGCGACGAGGCCCGGCAGAACCCGGACGTGCGGTTCTTCTACGACGAGGTGGCCCCGCACGTCGACGGCGACCTGGTCCGTTGGGTCGGCACGGTCGCCGGGCAGGAGCGCGACGACCTGTTGGCCGGCGCCCGCGCCTCGCTGTTCCCGCTGCGCTGGGAGGAGCCCGGCGGCACGGCGGTCGTCGAGTCGCTGGCCCTGGGCACCCCTGTGGTGGCGACCGCCCGCGGCTGCCTGCCGGAGCTGATCGAGCACGGCCGCACCGGCCTGCTCACCACCGACGAGGACGAGCTGGCCGACCTGGTCCTGGCCGCGGGCGCGCTGGACGCCGACGAGTGCCGGCGGGAGGCCGCGACGCGGTTCACCCCGGCGGTCATGGCGCAGCGCTACGTCGGGCTGTACGAGCAGGTCCGCCGGGGCGCCACCGCACGCCGCCTGCAACCCGCCTGACATCGGTGGCGAGGCCCCTGCCGGGTACACGGGACGGCAGGGGCCTCGCGCATCTCCCGGCCCGGCGGCCGGTTTGCGGACGACGGCAGCGGGAACGCGCGCCGCGAGACTTCCCTACCCGGTGAGGAGATCGCGGTGACCGGTCCGATGGCCCACTCGCGGGCCCGACGTAACCCTGCCGACGGCCGCGCCCTCGTGCGTCGTGTCGCGGCCGCCGTCGGCGTGGTGTTCCTGGTGATCGGGGTGCTCGGATTCATCCCCGGGGTCACCACGTACTACAGCGACCTGCGTTTCGCCGGGCACGACTCGGAGGCGAAACTGTTCGGGCTGTTCCAGGTGTCGGTCCTGCACAACATCGTGCACCTGCTGTTCGGGGTCGCGGGCCTGGCGCTGGCGCGCACGGTCTCCGGGGCGCGCACGTTCCTCGTCGGCGGCGGGGCCATCTACCTCGTGCTGTGGCTGTACGGACTGGTGGTCGACCACTCCAGCGGGGCCAACTTCATCCCCGTCAACGGTGCCGACAACTGGCTGCACCTGTTCCTCGGCGTCGGGATGATCGCGCTGGGCGTGCTCACCACCCGCCGCCCGAGTCGCCACTGACGGGGGCCGGCCCCGTTTCACCCCGTCCCGTGCCGGGTATCTGCGATCAACCCCGACACGGATGAAGGCGAGGACCGCGCATGTCGAGCCGGATCACCTGCGAGGTCCGCGACGAGTCGCCGGTGACCGTCGTACGGGTCAGCGGTGCGCTCGACCTGGGCACCATGCGCCCGGTGCACCACGTCCTGGACCGGTGCCTCGCCGACCAGCCCGACGCGCTGGTCGTCGACCTCGGCGCCGTCGACGTGCGCGACCGGTTGGCGCTGTCGGTGTTCGCCGCCGCCGCCCGGAGGGCAGCCGACTGGCCGGCCGTGCCGTTCGTGCTCTGTTCCGCGCCGCCCGACGCCCTGAACTGGCTGGCTGAGTCGACCGTGGGCCGGGTGGTGCCGGTGCGGCGGGACTGCGCCGAGGCCACCCGGACGGCGGGGGCCGCTGCCGCGCCCCGGCTGCGCGCCCGGCTGGAGCCGGTCGCGGGGGCCTGCCGGCGCGCCCGGGAGCTGGTCGCCGACGCCTGCGGGCGGTGGAACCTGCCGGAGCTGGTCGGCCCCGCCTCGGTGGTGCTCAGCGAACTGGTCGGCAACGTCGTTCGACACGCCGGCACCCCGATGCAGGTGACGCTCACGCTGCGCCGGTCGTATCTACAGGTCGCCGTGGCCGACGGCAGCAGTGGGGCCATCCGCCCGAGCCCGGGCACCGACCTGCGCGCCGAGGGCGGCCGGGGGCTGCTGCTGGTCCGCGAACTGGCCCAGCGGTGGGGCAGCTCGCCGGTCGGCGACGGCAAGGTCGTCTGGGCGATGCTGCCCGCCACCTGAGCCCCCTCACCCCGAATTGACCGAAATTACCGCTCTCACCTGGTTACATGATGGGTGGGCCGGGTAGGCACGCCCGTCCTTTTCTGTCGTGACGACGGGGTGAGGAAGCATGCCCAAGCGGGTAACCACGGAACCCGGACGAGACCGAGGCCCCGCGATCCTCGCGCCGGCCCGCTTCGGTGGCTACCCCGGCCCGCTGCGGCCGGCGCTGCCCGGGGGCAAGCTGGTCAAGCTGCTCGGCACGACGGATGCCAAGCAGATCGGCCTGCTGTACCTGATCACCTCGTTCGTCTTCTTCCTCATCGGCGGGGTGCTGGCGCTGCTGGTCCGGGCCGAACTGGCCCGGCCCGAGATGCAGTTCCTCTCCCCCGAGCAGTACAACCAAGCGTTCACCATGCACGGCACGATCATGCTGCTGCTGTTCGCGACGCCCCTGGTGTTCGCGTTCGGCAACTACATCGTCCCGTTGCAGATCGGCGCCCCGGACGTGGCCTTCCCCCGGCTCAACGCCTTCGCCTACTGGCTGTACCTGTTCGGCGGGACCATGGTGGTCGCCGGGTTCTTCACCCCGAACGGGGCCGCTGACTTCGGCTGGACCGCCTACACCCCACTGAGCCAGCAGCAGCACTCCCCCGGCGTCGGCGGGAACCTGTGGGTCGTCGGCCTGGTCGTCTCCGGCCTCGGCACCATCCTCGGCGCGGTCAACCTGATCACCACCACGCTGACGCTGCGCGCCCCCGGCATGACCATGTTCCGGATGCCGATCTTCACCTGGAACCTGCTGCTCACCAGCGTGCTGGTGATCCTGGTCTTCCCGCTGCTGGCCGCCACGCTGTTGGCGCTCGCCGCCGACCGGCTGCTCGACGCGCACGTGTTCGACCCGGCCACCGCCGGGCCGATGCTGTGGCAGCACCTCTTCTGGTTCTTCGGCCATCCCGAGGTGTACATCATCGCGCTGCCGTTCTTCGGCATCATCACCGAGATCATCCCGGTGTTCGCCCGCAAGCCGATCTTCGGCTACACGGGACTGGTGCTGGCCACCATCGCGATCACGGTGTTGTCGATGACGGTCTGGGCGCACCACATGTTCGCCACCGGTCAGGTGCTGCTGCCGTTCTTCAGCATCCTCAGCTATCTGATCGCGGTGCCCACCGGGGTGAAGTTCTTCAACTGGATCGGCACCCTGTGGAAGGGCCAGCTCACCTTCGAGACGCCGATGCTGTTCGCCATCGGCTTCCTGGTCACCTTCCTGCTCGGCGGGCTCACCGGGGTGCTGCTGGCCAGCCCGCCCGCCGACTTCCAGGTCACCGACACGTACTTCGTGGTGGCGCACTTCCACTACGTGATGTTCGGCACCATCGTCTTCGCCGCGTTCGGCGGGGTGTACTTCTGGTTCCCGAAGATGACCGGCCGGCTGCTCGACGAGCGGCTCGGTAAGATCCACTTCTGGACCATGTTCCTCGGCTTTCACGCCACCTTCCTGGTGCAGCACTGGCTGGGCGGCGAGGGCATGGCTCGCCGGTACGCCGACTACCTGCCCGGCGACGGCTTCACCACCCTGAACACGATCTCCACGGTGGGGTCGTTCGTCCTCGGCGCGTCCACGCTGTTCTTCATGTACAACGTGTGGAAGTCCTGGCGGTTCGGGGCGATGGTGACGGTGGACGACCCCTGGGGCTTCGGCAACTCCCTCGAATGGGCGACCACCTGCCCGCCCCCGCTGCGCAACTTCGACCGGATGCCGCGGATCCGCTCCGAGCGCCCCGCGTTCGACCTCAAGTACGGCCACCTGGTCGCCGACCTCGGCCGGGACCTGCCGCAGCGCGCCACGAAGCCGCCGCAGAGCTTCGCCGAGGAGCTGCACCCCGCGCGGCACGTGCCGGAGTCCCCGTCGGGTGAGGGCGCGCACGGCGCCCGGAAGGCCGTCGAGTACCGGCCGGCGCCGCAATCGGGGGCGCGGCCGGTGGACGTGCCGGAGCCGGAGGAGATCCGCCGGCCCAGCTTCGAGCAGACCGACGCGCCGGAGACCGAGCCGCCGGACGCGGAGCGGGCCCCGCAGGAGAACGAGCGGTGGCGCCACCCGCACAGCCGGGACGACACCCCGGAGCGCTGAGCCCCGAGCGACGCGCGGCGGGGGCGAACCGGGTGACCGGTTCGCCCCCGCCGCGCCCTGCGGTTCAGTCTCGGGGCGGCTGCGGGGCGGCCACCCGGTCGCCGTTGTGCCGCACCGGGATCCGCGCCTTGCCCGCCTCGGACTCGGCCGCGCCGTTCTGCCACGGCGACGCGGCGTCGGCGAGCATCGCCTGCCGCAGCCAGGTCAGCGCCCGCGACAGCAGGCGGGACACGTGCATCTGGGAGATGCCGAACCGGGCGGCGATCTCGGCCTGGGTCTGGTTGCCGTAGAAGCGCATCGCCAGGATGCGCCGCTCCCGCCAGGGCAGCCGGTGCAGCAGCCCGCTGACGGTGACCCGGTCGTCGACCGACTCCAACGCGTTGTCGCTCTCGCCGACCAGGTCGCCGAACTCGGCCGAGCTCTCCCCGCCGACCGGCGCGTTGAGCGAGGCCGGGCTGTACCCGGCGGCGGACTCCAGGGCCGCCAGGATCTCCTCCTGCGGGGTCTCCAGCCGCTCGGCCAGCTCCGCCACCGACGGGGCCCGGGACAACTCGCTGGTCAGCGCCGCGGTGGCCTGGCCGACCTCCAGGATCAGGTCGCGCAGCCGGCGGGGCACGTGCACGCCCCAGGTCCGGTCCCGGAAGTGCCGCTTGATCTCGCCGACGATGGTGATCGCCGCGTACGCGGTGAACGAGCCGCGCTCCGGGTCGTACCGGTCGACGGCGTTGACCAGTCCGAGCCGGGCCACCTGCTCCAGATCCTCCAACGGCTCACCCCGCCCCCGGTACCGACGGGCGAGCCGGCCGGCGAACGGCAGCGCGAAGCGGACCAGATCGTCGCGCGCCTCCTGCCGCCGCTCGGGGGGCAGGCCCTCGATCCGCGCCGCGTACGCCAGTGCCGCCGCGTCGAGGTCCTCCAGACCCCGGTCGGTGGGTGGTGGTGTGGTCGTGGTGGTCTGTCCGAACATCCGCGCCTCCCTCAGGAAGGTCCCCGCCTGATCGGGAAAGCCGGTCGCGTACGTGGTCTAGCCACGCACCCGGGCCGGAAGTGGTCACCTGACGTGAATCGTCGAGGAGCGTCTACCACGGGCTGCGCGGCGTGTCCGGGCCGTCGCAGCCAGCGGTGTTCCCGCTCCGTAGGTACTCAATCACGGCGGCCCGGGGTCGCGAGGATGTTTCGGCCGGCTGGTGCCGCCGGCCTCAGCGTGGCTGCGCGGCGGGCGGTTCGGCACCGGCCGGGCGGCACTCCACGCCCGGCGGATCGGGTCAGCAGACCACCAGTCCCTGCTGGCCGGTCCCGTCACTCAGCGCCTCGACGGCGGTCGCGATGGGCAGCGGCGGCGGGACCGGCAGGTCGTACGGCTGGGCCCGCAGCACCTCGGTGGCGCGGCGGGTGGGTACCACCGTGACCGGGTAGCCCCGGGCCGCGGTGCGGTCCAGGGCCCGCCGGCGGCGGCCGAAGGCGGCCACGGCCAGCCACTGCGGCAGCCCGGCCAGGGCCGGCGAGCGCATCCCCGGCGACTCCGGCAGCACGTCCACCGAGCTGAACGGCTCGCTGCCGGCCAGCCACCACTCCACCGCGTCGACGGCGCGCCGGGTGGCGTTCTCGCACCAGTACGGCACCAGCCCGGCCCGCAGCACCTGCCACGGGTCGAGCAGCCGCCCGCACTCGACGACCAGCCGGTCGCCGGTCTTGCCGGCCCGCCGCAGCCACGCCCGGTACAGGTCGGCGACCGCGGCGCTGAGCGACTCCGCCCGGTGGAACAGCACCCGGTGCAGCCGGTGCCCGCGCCGCCCGGCCCACGCCCGAACGGCGAGCTCGAACCCGGGCTCCACGCCGTGCTCGGCGTAGCCCTGCGGGGCGTGGAACTCCGGCGGCTCCCAGTGGGAGCCCTCGCCACCGACGGAACGGAGCACCTGGCGCAGCGCGTGCGATTCCGGGTGGAAGTCCACCGGTTCCAGCCCGCTGGCCGGGGAACCGGCTTGGAAGCTGTGCCCCAGCCCGAGGTCGTGCACCGGCCAGGTCCGGGCGTCGCGCAACAGCAGCAGCGGGGCTCCGGGCTCGACCCGGTCGGCCAGGAACCGGGCGTACGCCGCCGGCAGGCGCTGCCAGCGCACGGCGAGCGAGACGGTCGCCCCGGCGAGGGCGCCCCGGCTGGCCGGGCAGTGCACCTGCCGCACGTGCACGTCGGGGTTGCCGGCGACCAGCCGGGCGGCGAGCGCCGCGCCGTGATCGAGGGCGGCTCCGGGGCGGTCCACCGCCCCCCGGGTCCAGTGCACCGTCGTCTCGAACGCGGCCGGCAGCCAGGGCACGCCCAGGGCCACCGCCAGGTGAGCCGCCGCGCCGTGCGGGGAGCCCAGCACCACGCCCGGGTAGCGGCGGCGCGGGTACTGGTCGACGATCCACCGCGCCACCCGGGCGGCGTCGACCTCGGCGGCCTGGTCGGGGGTGAGCGCGACCCGGCCGGCGGCCCGGGCGGCGGCGGCCCGGCGCACCGGCTCGGGCGCGCCGGTGAACCGGGACAGCGCGCCCGGCTGGCCCATGTCGGCGCAGTCCTGCCCGCGCAGGGCCCGGGCCGCGGCGGCGACCAGGACGCGTCCGGTGCTGCCGACCGCCACCACCCGGTCCCCCGCCAGTCCGGCCCCGTCCGCCGTGAGTCCCCCACGCACCGGATGCGCAGGTCCCAGCCCGCTTCGCTCGTTCGCCACGCGGCCCGGCTTCCCGTCCCGATGGGGTCTAAACGGGGCCTCCGCCACCCGCCGGGGGCATTCCCCGGTGTACGGGCACTTGCGCCCTGCGGTCCCCGGCGTACCGGCTGGGCGGGGGCGTCCGACGCCGCGCCGGATGGCCCGCGCAGGCCGGGCCGGGCGGGTTTCGACGCGCCCCAGACGGGCACGGTGCGGCATGGCTACCGACGACGACGCCCCGGCGGCGACCATCACCCCGTACGAGGACGGTCCGTTGCTGGTCCGCGGCGACTTCGCCCTGGTCACCCCCGAGGGCCGGACCATCGACGCGCGCCGGGGCACGGTGGCGCTGTGCCGGTGCGGCAGGTCGGCGCTCAAGCCGTTCTGCGACGGCACGCACAAGGCGGTGCGGTTCCGCGCCGGCACCGACCGGGAGGGCTGACCGCCCGGCATGAGGCGGCTCCGGGTCACGCGGGGGCCTCCGGGGTGAGGCGGCTCCGGGGCGAACGCAGGCGGTCAGGCGGCGGTGACCGGCGCCGGGCGGGTCACCGGCCGCAGTGAGCTCTCCCCCCGGGCCCAGGCGTCCAGCACGTGCCCCGCGAAGAGGCCGTCGACCGCCAGCGCCGCCGCCGCGCCGAAGATCAGGTCGGGTACGAGCGCCGGTTCGGCCCGGGCCAGCCCGCCGCACAGGTCGTGCGCGGCGATCTGCTCGTGCACGGCGTCGGCCTCGACGTGCTCGTCGTAGAACCGGGTGGCCGCCTCGTCCAGGCCGAGCCGGCGCAGGCCGTTGCCGTAGCGGCGGTTCGGCAGCGAGGAGGTCATCTCGAACGCCGCCAGGTGGCCCAGCAGCGCGCCGCGCAGCCGGCGGTGCAACCCGAACAGGGACATCAGGTTGTTGGTGGCCAGGGTGACCGCCGGGACCCGGTCCAGGTGGGCGGCGTAGCCGGTGTCCAGGCCGAGCCGGTCCATGGTGCGCCGGAACAGCTCGGCGTGCATCCGGTCCAGCCGGCCGTTGCCGTACTCGTCCATCTGGATCTCGACGAGCGCGGCCTTGGCCGGCCCGCCGAGGCGGGGCAGTCCCCAGCTGTGCGGGTCCGCCTCCCGCAGGTGGTAGACGGAACGGTGCGTGACGAACTCGCGGAACTGCTCCAGCGTCGCCCGGTGCTGCACCGTCACGGCCAGCGCCGGGCCGTCGTCGGCGGCCACCAGCTCGGCCAGCGCCCGCGGCACGTCGGCGGGCGGCACCGCACGCGGCGGGCCGGCCAGCCGGCGCAGGGCCGCCTCGAAGACCCGCTCGGCCCGGGCCCGCAGGGCCAGCAGGCCCGGCTGCCACTCCCAGTGCTCGGCCACCCCCGCCCAGCCTCGGTAGTGCAGCTCGTAGCAGAGGAAGAGGGTCAGCTGGAGGTCCTCGTCGACGAGCGGGCCGGGGCCACCATCGTCCGGGGCGAACCGGGCGCCGAGGCCCGCCGGCGGGTCGTGCGGCGGCCGGCGCAGCGCCGCCACCAGCGCGGCGGAGACCGGGCCGCGGGCCCGGGGCAGGGGCGCGGGACCGTAACGACGGTCGGCGGGCTCGGGCATGGCTCTCCTCGCGGATGACGACCTACCCGGCGGGTGCCCCGGCCCGGCGGGACTAAACGAGGTCGTCGGCCTCGACGACGACCCGGGTGTCGAGCATCCGCTCCCGGACCAGCCGGGCCGCGTCGCCGTCGGCGAACACGCCCCGCAGGTCGGCCAGGGCCGGCTCCGGCGGGCGCAGCGACACGGTGGGGTCGACCACGGCCTCCAGCACGCTGGGCCGGTCCGCGGCGAGGGCCTCGTCCCACGCAGCCCCGACCAGTTCCGGGCGGTCCACCCGGACGCCGTGCAGGCCGAGCAGCCGGGCCCACCCGGCGTACGGCACGTCGGGCCGGCGGGCGGACGCCCCGGCGGGTGACCGGTCGCCGCCCGTGCCCGAGTGGCCGCGGTTGTTGAGCACCAGCACCACCAGCCGGGGATCGGGCCACTCCCGCCAGTGCCGGGCGACGGTGATCAGCTCGGCCAGCCCGTTGAGCTGCATCGCGTCGTCCCCGGCCAGCGCGATCACCGGCCGGTCCGGGCGGGCCAGCTTCGCCGCCACCGCGTAGGGCAGGGCGCAGCCCGTCGAGCCAAGGGTTCCGCAGAGCTGGGCGGTCACCCCGGGCCGCAGCTCCAGGTGCCGGGCGTACCAGTAGATGACCGAACCGACGTCGACGGCGATCGCGGCCGGGCGGGGCATCCTGACGGAGAGCTGGTGCAGCACCAGCTGCGGATTGACCGGCTCGCCGGGCTCACCGGCCCGGGCCGCCGCCTCCTCCCGCCACCGGTCCACCGAGCTCTCCACCGTCCGGCGCCAGTCCCGCCGGGCCTGGTCGGGCACCCGGTCGAGCACCCGGTCGAGCAGCGCGCGCAGCGTCTCACCGGCGTCGCCGACCAGCGGCACGTCCACCGGGTGGCGGGTGCCGATCCGGCGGCCGTCGATGTCGATCTGGATCGTGCGGGCCTGCCCGGGCAGCGGGTAGTAGTCGGTCCACGGGTCGGTGGTGCCGACCATCAGCAGGGTGTCGCAGCCGCCCATGAGCTGGGCGGCCGCGGTGCTGCCGACCTCGCCGAGCACCCCGGTGTGGAAGGGCAGCCGCCCGTCCAGCACCGGTTTGCCGAGCAGGCTGGTCGCCACCCCGGCGTTGAGCCGGTCGGCCAGCGTCACGATCTCGTCGGCCGCGCCGTGCGCGCCCTGACCGACCAGGATCGCCAGCCGACCGCCGGCGCCGAGCAGGGACGCGGCGGCGGCCAGGTCGGCGTCGTGCGGGAGCACCCGGGCCAGCGGCTCCCCCGGGGTCGCCGACGTCACCCCGGCGGCCTGCGGCAGCAGATCGGGCGCCACGGCCGTCTGCACCTCCCGGGGCAGCACCACGCAGGTGGGGCTGCGGGTCGCGGCGGCGGTGCGGAACGCCTGGTCCAGCGCGCCGGGAACCTGCTCGGGCGCGCGCCCGTAGCGGACGAACTGGTTGCAGACGTCGCCGAAGAGCCGGCTCAGCCCGATCTCCTCGTGGGCGCCGCCGAGCGGGCCGGTGATGTCCTCCCCGACGATCGCCACCATCGGCTTGCTGTCCAGCTTGGCGTCGTACAGGCCGTTGAGCAGGTGGACGGCGCTGGGCCCCTGGGTGGCCAGGCAGACGCCGATCTCGCCGGTGAACTTGGCGTGCCCGCTGGCCATGAAGGCGGCGGTCTCCTCGTGCCGGGCGGGGACGAACTCCGGGTCCCCGCCCGAGCGGTCCAGGGCCGCGACGACCGGGGCGATGGCCTCGCCCGGGCAGCCGAAGACGCGCGGCACCCGCCAGGCCCGCAGCCGCTCCACCACCAGGTCGGCCCCCGTACGCTCAGCCATTTCCCCGCCCGGGGGTGGCGGGGTCGGTGTAGCGCAGCACCGCGCCCACCCCGTCGGTCAGCTCGGGCGCCTCGTCGGGGGCCAGCACGGTCAGCTCGGCGGCGGTGCCGACCAGCGCCCGGACCAGGGCCGCGTCGGCGCGCACCCGATGCGGGTCGGGCACCGACATGGCGGTGAGCTGCCCCGGGTCGGTGGAGATGTCGGTCGGGTCCGGGCCGATCCACAGCTCCTCTGTGGAGGACGGGTCGTCCACGATCAGCATGGTGTCGACCTGGTTGCGTTGCAGCGCCGACACGACCGCGTCGAGGCCCGCCCCGACGTCCTCCTGCATGCCGAAGCGGTCCAGTGTGGCGGTGATCCGCTGGTCGGCCACCTCGGCGATGGTCTGCACGGTGATGTCGTCCATCAGCGCCGGGTCCGCCCCGCCGTGCCGCGACCCGGCGTCGGTGCGCACCACCACGTCCTGCCAGCGGGAGGGAAGCTGGGCGGCGATCATGCCGGTGGCCCGCACGTCACCGGCGACCACCAGCACGTCCGCGCCGACCTTCTCGGCCAGCTCCACGGTGGCCGCCGCCGCGTCGCCGGCGTTGTGGTGCCACGCCTCCATGGCGGCCCGTTGGTAGCGGGACTGCGACCAACCGCCCGGGTTGACCCGGCGCAGCTGGAATTCCTCCCGGCCGGTGACGTGGGCGCGACGGGGCACCCCGCCCGCGCTGACCGCCACGGCATCGGCACCGGTCCGGTCGGCCAACACCCGCACCCAGGCGATCTGTTCGCCGCGCTGGGCGAGCAGCGGCATGGTGTGCGGCAGCTCCGAGACCGCCGCCAGGTCCCGCAGCGGTGGCGCGGACAGGTACTCGCTGAGCACCACCCGGCCCCGGGTCGCGAACACGGCGATGCCGTAGTCCCCGGGCATCGGGGTGTGGCCACGGACCACCCGCTCGACGGCGTCCACGGTCGGCGCGTCGGCGCCCTGCTCAAGCAGTTCGCCCTTGAGGGCCCGCCAGCGCAGGTCGAGCGCCGGCCGGGCGTCCTCGGTGTCCCGGGAGGCGTCCAGATATACCGAACACCACGGCCCGGGACGGTCGTAGAGCGGGCGCAGGAAGGACAGCTGCATGCTCGACCCCTTTCCAGCTCGGCCCCCCGCTTACCCGCGCCGGTGGCCTTGTCACCTGACCGCGCCACGAACGTGACTCGCGTTCATTCACGTCGTCCACCCGAGCGTGCGGATACGATCGGTGCAGGGAACCGGACTCTCGGTGGCGAACGACTTTCGGTGGTGCACATGGACAGCGACCTGGAATACCGGCGGATCGCTCGCCCCACGCAGCGGATCGTCACCGGCCGGGTCGTCCGGCTGCTCGACGGCTATCCCCGCGAGCTGAAGATCGGCCAGCCGGTGCTGGTCGCCGTGGTGACAGCGGCCAGCGTGATGGGCCTGCTGCTGCTGGCGTTGCGTTCCCTGCTGTCCAACGGCGGCGGGGCCCGGCGCAGCTGGAAGGAACTGCGGAAGGGCCCGGAGTTCCTGGTCACCCCGCTGCGGCTGCGCGACTCCGCCGACCAGCTCTGCGAGGTGGAGCTGCACGGGCACCTGCCGCAGAGCGCCCTGCACCCGGCCGACTGGGTGCAGATCACCCTCCGGCCGCAGGACCCGGACCTGCCGCCCCGGGTGGAGCGGATCGTCAACCTCACCACCGGGCAGCTGCTGCGCCCGCGCACCGCCACCCTGTGGAGCCATCTCGGCCCGCCGCTGCTGATCCAGGCCGTGCTGGGGGCGGTGCTGATCGCCGCGATCGCCGTCGCCGTCGTGCTCACCTGACGGGCCTCTGCTCACCTGAGCGACGCCTGGCGGAATTCCGCGCGGCGCGGGCAGCGCGCTACCGGCCGGCGCGGCGCGCCGTCGCGGCCTCCACACGCCTGCCAATTCACGGAATCAGCGTGACCATGGGTCCAGCGTGACGTGGGGCCAGGGGTGGGAAGGAGCTGCGGTTTCCGGCGGGCCGGGGGCGGGCACCGGGGTGCCATGTTTGAGGGATTCGCGTTGGAGGAGATCGACGTCGGAGAGGTGCGGCTGCGGGTGCGTCACGGCGGGTCGGGACCGCCGGTGGTGCTGCTGCACGGCCACCCGCGCACCCACGCCACGTGGCACCGGGTCGCGCCGCTGCTGGCCCGGGAGCACACCGTGATCTGCCCGGACCTGCGGGGCTACGGAGGCTCGTCGAAGCCGCCGAGCGACCCCGGGCACACCACGTACGCCAAGCGGGCGATGGCCCGCGACGTGGTCGGCCTGCTCGACGCGCTCGGCCACGACCGCGCGGCGGTGGTCGGGCATGACCGGGGCTGTTACGTGGCGATGCGTACGGCGCTGGACCACCCCGGCCGGGTGAGCCGGCTGGGTGTGCTCGACGGGGTGCCGATCGGCGAGGCCCTGGCCCGCGCCGACGCCCGGTTCGCGGCCCGCTGGTGGCACTGGTTCTTCCTCGGCCAGTCGGACAAGCCGGCGGAGCGGGTGATCACCGCCGACCCGGACGCCTGGTACGGCGGCTCGCCGGCCGTCATGGGCGCGGAGGCGTACGCCGACTACCGCCGGGCGATCCACGACCCGGCGACGGTGCACGCGATGTGCGAGGACTACCGGGCCGGGCTCGGCCCGGACCGGGCGGCCGACGACGCCGACCGGGCCGCCGGGCGGCGGATCGCCTGCCCGGTGCTGTTCTGCTGGTCGGAGCGGGACGACATGGTCGACCTGTACGGCGACCCGGCGGCGATCTGGCGGGACTGGGCCGACGACGTACGGGGCGCCTCGATCGACTCGGGCCACCACATGGCCGAGGAGGCCCCGGAGCAGCTCGCCGCCACGTTGGCCACCTTCCTCGCCGGCTGACAGGCACCCCCGGGTGGGTCGGCTCTGGCGGGGCGAGACGGTCAGCCGCGCCCGCCCGGGCGGCCCCGGTGGGTGTCGGCGGCGGTCAGCCGACCGGGGCCAGCGGGCGGTCCGGCTCGGGTGCGGTGCGCAGCATGCCCCGCCGGGCTGCCCAGCGCTCGAAGAACAGGGTCGCGAACGGCGGGACGGCGCACGCCAGCGCCACGACGGTGGGCCACAGCCGCCACCGCTGCAGCCGGGCCACGGCCAGCACCAGCAGGCCGTACAGGACGAACAGCCCGCCGTGGATCGGCCCGAAGATCTTCACCCCGATCTCGTTGTCCGGCGGCCCGTACTTGACCGCCATGCCGATCAGCAGGGCCAGCCAGGAGCAGGCTTCGGCGATCGCCGCCGCCACGAACAACTTGGTGATCTTCTCGCGCATCGTCACTCCCCCACCGGTTGCCGGCCATGCTAACCAGACCGGCCGGCCGATCCGGGCAGCGACGGGCAGACGCGACGGGAATCACGCGGGCCCCGGCGGGGTACGTGTAGGGACCTTCGGGTCTTCCCCGGCCCGCGCCGCCGTGCGAGGTTGGGGGGACCAACGGTGACAAGGTGGTGACCATGGGCGAGGACGTCGGCGTACGGACATTCACCCGCGAGGACCGGGCCAGCTATCGCGAGAAGGTGCGGCGGTGCCTGGACGTCTTCGCCGAGATGCTTCGGGAGTCCCGGTTCGACGTCGAGCGGCCGATGACCGGGGTGGAGATCGAGCTGAACCTGGTCGACGACGACTCGATGCCGGCGATGCGCAATTCGGAGGTGCTGACCGCCATCGAGGATCCGAGCTTCCAGACCGAGCTGGGGCAGTTCAACATCGAGATCAACGTCGCGCCACGCCGGCTGGCCGGCACCGGCACCGCCGCGTTCGAGGAGCACATCCGGGCCAGCCTGAACGCCGCCGAGACGAAGGCCCGTGGCGTCGGCGCGCACATGGTGATGATCGGCATCCTGCCGACGCTGCGCCCGGAGCACCTCACCGCCGCGACCCTGTCGGCCAACCCGCGCTACGAGCTGCTCAACGAGCAGATCTTCGCCGCCCGCGGCGAGGACCTGCGGATCTCGATCAGCGGGGTCGAGCGGCTCGGGGTCACCGCCGACACCATCACCCCCGAGGCGGCCTGCACCAGCACCCAGTTCCACCTCCAGGTCAGCCCGGCCCAGTTCGCCGACTACTGGAACGCCGCCCAGGCGATCGCCGGCATCCAGGTCGCCCTCGGCGCGAACTCGCCGCTGTTCTTCGGCCGGGAGCTGTGGCGCGAGACCCGCATCCCGCTGTTCCAGCAGGCCACCGACACTCGGGCGGAGGAGATCAAGGCCCAGGGGGTACGCCCGCGGGTGTGGTTCGGCGAGCGGTGGATCACCACGGTGTTCGACCTGTTCGAGGAGAACGTCCGCTACTTCCCCGCGCTGCTGCCGGTGTGCGACCCGGAGGACCCGGCCGAGGCTCTCGCCCGTGGTGACGTGCCGAAGCTCGCCGAGCTGCGGCTGCACAACGGCACCGTCTACCGCTGGAACCGCCCGGTGTACGACGTGTTCAAGGGCCGCCCGCACCTGCGGGTGGAGAACCGGGTGCTGCCCGCCGGCCCGACGGTGCTGGACACCGTGGCCAACGGCGCCTTCTATTTCGGGCTGGTGCGTGCCCTCGCCGAGTCGGACCGGCCAGTGTGGTCGCAGATGTCGTTCAGCGCCGCCGAGGAGAACTTCACCAGCGGCGCCCGGCACGGCATCGACGCCCAGGTGTTCTGGCCCGGCCTGGGGTACCTGCCCGTCACCGAGCTGGTGCTGCGCCGGCTGCTGCCGCTGGCCCATCACGGGCTGGACCGGTGGGGCCTGGACCCGGCCGAGCGGGACCGGCTGCTCGGCATCATCGAGCAGCGCTGCCTGACCGGCCGTAACGGGGCCACCTGGCAGGTGGAGACGCTGCACCGGCTGGAGTCCGCCGACCACCTGGACCGGCCGGCGGCGCTGCGCGAGGTGGTCCGGCACTACGTGGACCTGATGCACAGCAACCGCCCTGTCCACGAGTGGCCGATCCCCTGACCGCCCGGGCCCCACTACGGGCGCGGCGACCGGCGGCTCGGCGCGCCCAGCGGCGAGGAGACCTTCGAGTACGGGCTGGGCCTCATCGTCGAGGGGATCCGCGCCCGCCTGACCGCCGCCCCGACGGCCCCGTCGCCGCGTCCGACCGACTGACAATCGGCCCAGCCTATTGACAGTCGATAGGTTGCGAGTGATAGTCGATGCATGTTGACGGAGCATCGAGCGGTGGGTCCGCTCAGAGTCTTCCTGGTGCTGCTGTTCGGGATCCTGGTCATGTTCCAGACCCTCTCGCTGCCCGGGCAGTTCGCGCACATGGCCGAGGAGTCCCCGAACGATGCCTACCTCAGGTGGCCGATGACCGCCGTCTCGGTGTTCTGGGTGCTGTGCATCCAGGTCGTGATCGTGTCCACCTGGAAGTTGCTCACCCTGGTCAAGCGCGACCGCATCTTCAGCGACGCCGCCCTGGCCTGGGTGGACGCGATCGTGTGGGCGATCGCCGCCGCGTGGGTGGTGCTGCTGGGCGTGTTCCTCTACTTCGGCATCAACGCCTCAGACCCCGGGCTGCCGGTCCTGCTGTTCCTGATGCTGGTGGGTGTCGCCGTGCTGGGGCTCCTGATGGTGGTGATGCGGGCTCTGCTGCGGCAGGCCACCACACTGCGTACCGACATGGAAGCGGTGATCTGATGCCCATCGTCGTCCGCATCGACGTCGAGCTGGCGAAACGCAAGATGAGCGTCGGTGAGTTCGCCGAACGCGTCGGGCTCACACCGGCGAACGTGGCGGTGCTGAAGAACGGTCGCGCCAAGGCCGTTCGGTTCAGCACCCTGGAGGCCATGTGCCGGGTGCTCGACTGCCAGCCGGGTGACCTGCTCGAATGGGTCGAGGAATGAGGAGACCGATGAAGTACCTCGTCGCCGTCCTCGCCGTCGCGATCGGTGTCGCCGGCGTCGTGCTCGGGGAGGCCGACGACTCGCCGGGCCTCCAACTCCTGGGCGTCGTGCTCATCGTCGGCGCGGTCACGTTCGGCGTGCGGACGGCCCGACGCGGCAGGTAGCGGCACTACGCGGCCGGCACTGGTCGTCCAGCACGCCCACGGTGCTGCTGGACGACGTCTCCGGGGAGGCCGCGCTCAGCCCTCCCCCGTTGACGGGGCCTCGGGGCCGTCGATCACGGCGTCGGCGTGGAACACGACGCCACCGAGAACGTCCCGGACGTCGCGCCGGCGGCCGAGCTGCGCCCCGGCGAAGGTGACGTCGCCGTGGAACGAGGCGCGCCCCTCGGCACCGCCGAGCCGGAAGGCGGCCCCGGCGAACGTGCTCGCGTCGAAGCGGGTGGCACCGTGGAACTGGGCACCCGTGAAGTCCGCGTGACCGACCTGGCACCCGCTGAGGTCGAGGTCGACCAGCGTCGCGCCGCACAGCGGCAGGTCCGTGCCCGGCCAGTGCCGTCTTCCCGCCCCGCCCGCCCCGACGGGTACCGGACGCAGCCGCTCGGCGAGCAGCCGCTGGGCGTCGCGCCGAAGCTGGATCTCCCCCGCCTGGGAGGGAGTCAGCTCGCCGGTCACGTCGAACGGCAGTGGCACCCGCAGGTACGCGCACACGGCGTCGACCACACGCTGGCGCAGCTCCGGCCGCGCGTCACCGAGGTCGCCGAGGGCCCGCAGCCCCGCGCGGCGGACGTCGGGATCGTGGTCGGCGAACTGACGGGCGTAGGGCGCGACGGAACCATCGGCGACGAGCACGCTCGTGCCGTCCGGCCCGGACGCCGACACCCAGCCGAGGGGCCAGCGCGCCGGCTCGTCGCCGGCCGTGCCGGCCCACCGGGCACCGTCGAGGTCGACAGCCGTGCCGGCCCACCGGGCGCCGTCGAGGTCGACGGTCGGCTGGTCGAGGTGCACCGGCCCGCCGAACCAGGCGTCCCGGAACGTCGCGTCCGCGCCGAACCGCGCCTTGCAGAACCAGGCGGGGCCGTCGAAGCGCACGCCCCGGAACGTCACGGCCCCGACGAACCGGGCTCCGTCGCCGCCCTCCTCCCAGCCCTGGTAGTCGCCCATCAGGACGGCGACGGGCCAGCCCGGGTCGTCCTCGTTCGGCTCGTCCCACGGCGCGGGTCGGACGTCCTCGACGGCGTCCCAGGCCGGATCGTCCTCCCACAGTTCCTCCTCGCCCCGCCCGAACCAGGCCATCGCGGCGAAGGTGACCCGCTCGAAGCTGGCCGGCCCACGGAACCGGGCCCGCCCGAACACGGCGTCGGCGGCGAACCGGGCGTCGGCGAACCGGGCCTGGCCGTGGAAGACGGCACGGGCGAAGACCGCGTCCCCGGTGAACCGGGCGTCGGCGAACGAGGTCACCCCGAGGAACCGGGCGTCGTCGAACCGGGCCCCGGCCAGCTCACACCCGCCGAAATCGGCATCCACGAGGGTCGCACCGGACAGGTCCACGACGACACCCGGCGACGCCCCGCCCGCCCTCGCCCCCGCTCCGGCTCCGGTACGCGCGCCCACCTCGCCCGCCCCGGTACGCGCGCCCGTCTCGCCCGCCCCGGAGGCGACGGGGCGCAGCAGCCCGGCGAGCACCCGCAGGGCCGCCCGCCGCACGGCGACACCCGCGACATCCACTCCGCCCGCGACGTCTACTGCCGACACGGCAGGAGACGTACGCAGATAGGCGCAGATCGCGTCGGCCGCGTCCTGGCGCAGCGCCGGGTCGACCGCGCCGAACTCCGCCAGCCGCCGCAGGGCGTCCTCCCGCTGCGCGCCCGTCGCCCGCGTCACCTGCCGGACGGCGATCCGGAACGCCTCGACGCCCACCTCCCCGACCGGCACGTGCCCCTCCAGCCCCGGTGCGCAGCCCGGCCACCGGCATTCGCCGCCAGGACCCGTCCCCGACGTGCCGACGAAGGATAGCGACGGGCGGTGACAACATCCCGGCACCGTGAAGACCTCCCAGGGCACGCCGCCGCGCGCGTCGATGGTCCGACGGCGCTGGCCGGGTTGGCTCGGCTTCCATACCTCAGTGGCGATGCGAACGCAAGGCGTATGTCGATTGATCGATGGCTTGTATGGTGAGCCCGTCGTCACATACCCCTGGAAGGGAAGTGGACATGCCCAGAATCACCGTTCGCGCCCTCGGCGCCCTCGGCGCGAGCGTGCTCAGCGCAACTCTCGGCATCCTGGCGGTCTCCGCGCCTGCTCAGGCGGCGGCCCGCGATGGAATCTGCGACGCCGGCGAGTTCTGCTACTACTACAACAGCGACCACGCGGGGTCGATCTCCGATCACACCGGATCACTGGCCGACTACGGCTCGGCCCAGCCGGGCTGCTACGAGTTCAAGGGTGCCGGCAGCGGCCAGGGCCTGTGCGTCAAGAACAACGCCGCTTCCGTGTGGAACCGCACCAGCAACACGGTGCGGGTCTACTACAACAGCGACTACGACGCCTCCTACGCCTACCAGAACTTCGCGTCCGGCGCGAAGGCGAACCTGAACGCCACGCTGAAGAACAACAACGCCTCCCACCAGCTGATCTCCGCCGGGACGACCTATCCGGCCAAGGACGACTACCCGTACAAGGGCGCGACCTCGGGCATCGACCCTTGGAACTTCTACAAGGGGCAGTGCACCAGTTTCGCTGCCTGGGCGGTGCGGAGCCGCGTCGGCGTGCCCTTCCACAACCAGTACGGGGGCCAGGCCCGGTGGGGTAACGCCAAGGAGTGGGTCGCCGCTGCCGGGCGCGCCGGGGTTCCGGTGTACAACAGCCCGAAGGCCGGTGACGTCGCGGTCCGCCTGGGCGGCACCTACGGCCACGTCGCCTTCGTCACCAGCGTGAACGCCAACGGCACCTTCGAAATCGACGAGTACAACTACGTCAACGCGGACAGGTACAGCCACCGGACGGTGTCGGTGGGAACCGCCAACAACCAGTTCTCCAAGTTCATCCGCTTCAAGTGACCTTCCGCCTCGACTGAGATGTGCGGGCACGCCGGCCAACGAGGTGGGCGTGCCCGCGTCGCAGCTGATCGCCGCCGCGTTCTCCGGATGCCCAAGATCGTGACCTGCGGCCCGTAGTAGCGAAATGAGGTTGTACGAGCGCCCGTGATCAGCTTGGGTCAGTTCTCGTGACTGCCTTGGATCAGCTCGTGCGGCCGGATCGCTATCCCCGTTCGTCCCACTACGACCCGGCGTGGTTGCTCGGACTCGACATGGGGCCGAACCCCCTGTGGCTGCTGGAGGATGTCGCCCGGGACCTTGATCTGCGGCCGGGGATGCGGGTGCTCGACCTCGGCTCCGGCAAGGGCGCGACGTCGGTGTTCCTTGCCCGCGAGTACGGCGTTCACGTCGTCGCGGCCGACTGGTGGGTCGGCGCGGACGAGGCGGCGGCCGTCTTCGCCGAGGCCGGCGTCAGCGACCGGGTGGATGCGGTGCGGGCGGAGGCGCACGCCCTGCCCTTCGAGGAGGAGAGCTTCGATGCCATCGTGAGCGTCGACGCCTTCGAGTACTTCGGCACGGCCGACAGCTACCTGCCGTACCTGGTGCGGTTCCTGCGCCCGGGTGGACAGCTGGGTATGGCGACGCCCGCGATGACCCGTGAGATCCGCGAGCTCGGGGCCATCCCCGCCCACATAAAGAAGGTGGTCGGCTGGGAGGCGATCGCCTGGCACACGGCGCAGTGGTGGCGCTTCCACTGGGAGATCACCGAACTGGTGACGGTCACGTCAGCGCGACTGCAACCAGAGGGCTGGCGGGACTGGCTGCTGTGGACCCGGGCAGCTGCCGAGGCGCAGCCGGATGGCCGGGCATCGAACGAGCCCGTGATCGACATGCTCACCGCGGACAACGGCGAGCTTCTCACGTTCGCATTGGTGACCGCGCGCAGGAACTGAAGCCCGTTAGGAGCCGGGTTGGTCGGGCAGTGTCCTGGTGGCTCGGCCATAGGGGACGGGCCACACCCCGCCGGGGCAGCTCGGTCACCGGGTGAGGCCGACGAGCGTCGCCAGCCGCGCCACGCCGGCCGGACCGGGTGCGCCCGCGCCAGCTCGGCGATCACCGTACGCGCCACCGGCCGGCACCGGACCTCCGCCGGCGCGACGCCATCCGCGTCGACCAGCATCCGCCCGGCCGCACGCAGGTCACCGAACCGCAGGTACGCCCGCGCGGCGTCGACCAGGTACGCGGCCCGGTACTCGGCCGGCAGCCGCCGCCACGCCTCCCCTCGTACCACCTGCTCGTGCCGGCCCACCGCTTCCCCGGCCTCCCCCAGCTCGACCGCCGCCACCACCCGGGCCAACTCGACGGCGACCGGCCCGAAGCTGGTCCGGTGCGGGTCGCCACCGGCCCCGAGCGAGGCGGCGTGCCCGGCGGCCCGGTCGGCCAACTCCCCCGCCCGGCCGGCGTCGCCGCACCCGGCGGCGGCCAGAACCCCCACCCCGTCCAGCGGGCTGGCGCTCATCGGCGGCGGGCGGTCCTCGCCGAGCAGCACCAACGGATCGACCCGCAGCACCTCGGCGACCTCCTGGATCACCGCGTACCGGTCCAGCGAGCGGACCCCCCGCTCGAAGCGTGGACGGGGCAACTCCATAGGGGCCGAAGGCAGGTCCCCGACCGGGTGGGGGCATTTGTCAGGTCGCCGCCCGGCTGCCCGGCGCACGGGGCGGCGTAGCGGCAGCCTCCGGGGCATTTGGGCGAACTGGTGGAAGAGCTGGGGTTCGGCGGAACCAAGGCTCCAGGCCCCCGTACGGCGCACCACTACCAGGAGCGCCATTTCCGACGGCACGACTGACCGCGCGGGAGATCTTGGTAAAAAATGGCCCCCGGAGGGGCCAATTCCTTCCATGATCTCCTGCCATCCTGAAACGCGGAACGGAATTCCCGGAAGGTGGATGAACTTCGGGCGGGACCGGACACCTCGCGACTTTGCCGGGGCCCTGCCTCTCCACCAACCACCCAGGCCGGAAACCCTCACGACTTGCCGGGGCCCTGGTCCCGCACGGTTCGGCCCTCCCTCAGCGGCTCCCGTGGACGGCCAACTTCGTTGTGTTGTCCTCGGCAAGGTTGGCCTTCGGCAAGGAGCAGGCCTGCACCGGGGCTTGGCTGCCCCGGAACGCATATAAGAGATGCGCGAAGGGTCACAGCCCCAACTCTCTTCCACATCCAATGGCATGACGAGCTTTCCCCCGAGAGGGCCAACTGGGCCTCTTCGACCTACTTGGATCACCGAATAGGCAACGGGCCGGTTTTGCAGGTAGACACGCTGAGCCGGGATCGTCGAAGGCGAACGCCCGCGTGGCGGCCGAATCCGGCAGATCGACGATGTGCACGGTGCCGCTGAGCTCGACTACCACCCCGACGCGCAGGCGCTCAGGGCCGCACCGACCCGGATCGTGATCGCGGCCGGCGAGGAGACGGCGGGGACGTACACCGCGCGTACGACCGTCGCCACCGCAGCGCTGCTCGGCCAGGAGGCCACGAGCGGCCCGGAACTGCAAGGGCATTGAGATTGTCATCTCTGCCGACAGAGTTCCTGGTTGACGAGGAGAGCCAGTTCTATAATTGCCGCCGGAATACGCTCCGGCCCAACCGGGCCGAGGGGAAACAACCAGTACAAGGATTTGCGTATGCGCCGGGATTCTGCTCTGAACAACGGCGCTGCCGGCGCCCGCCAATCCGCGATCGCCGAGGAACAGGAGTTTCTCGACGTGGCCACGGCCCGGCGCGACAGGCTGGCCGACCACCTGCAGGCCGAGCTCTCGTCAGACGCCCTGGACCCATTGGAACGGGCCCGGCATCGCATGCTCCGCCAACAGTACGAGGAGCTGCGGCGAGCACGGGAAGGGCTGGTCTTCGGCCGCCTCGACGGCCTTGACGGAACCGTGCGACACGTGGGCCGGGTCGGTCTCCGCACCGACGGCGAGGACGGTGAGCCACTGCTGGTGGACTGGCGTGCTCCCGCAGCACGGCCGTTCTACACCGCGACGGCTGTCGACCCACAAGGTCAGGCGCGGCGCCGTCACGTACGCACGGCGGGATCGGTCGTCGTCGGCGTGGACGACGAGCCGCTGGACGGCACCATGACGGCGGAACTCGTCGGTGAAGGCGCTCTACTGGCCGCCCTCGACCAGCGGCGCACCGGCCACATGTCGACGGCGATCTCCACGCTGCAACGCGAACAGGACGACATCATCCGGGCCGAGGCGACCGGCCCGCTGATCGTTCAGGGCGGTCCCGGCACCGGCAAGACCGTCGTAGCTCTGCACCGCGTCGCCTACCTGCTGTTCGCCCACCGAAAGATGGCCGACCAGGCGGTCCTGGTCCTCGGCCCCTCGCCACGGTTCCTCCAGTACATCGCCCAGGTGCTGCCCGCGCTCGGTGAGACCGCCGTCGTGTCGGCGACCTGCGACACTCTGCTGACCGAGATCCGCGTGGGCCGCGACGAGAGTAGGCTTCTCGCCGAGATCAAGGGCCGCGCCCTCTGGCAGCCCGCGCTCGAAAGCTACGTCACGTCGCTGCTGCCCCGGCCCCGTGAGCTGAAGCTGCGCTGGGAGGGCGAGTTCTACGTCATCGCAGCCGCAGCCGTGGCGCAGGCGCTCGCCTCGGCGGTGCAGGGACGTCCGTACCACCGCGCCCGCGCGGCGTTCGCCGAGCAGCTGCACCACCTCCTTGCCGAAGCGGTCGTCGAGCAGCGCGAGGCGCTGATGAACGAGATGGAGGAGGGCTTCGAGGACATCCTCGCCCGCGTCGACAATGACATGAGGCACGACCACCACTTCGGCAGGACGTCCACCGGCAGTGACGTCGACGGATTGCTCTCCGAGGAGGAGATCGAGCAGCTCCGTTATCGTATCGCCGAGAACGCCACCATCGCCCGATTCATCGAGGCATGGTGGCCCACCCGCGACGTCGAGCACCTGTTGCGCGATCTCCTGACCGACCGCACCCTGCTGGCCCGGTTCGCCCCGCAGTTGGCCCCGGAGGAGATCACCGCAGTCTCGGCGGAGCCCGCCCCGTGGGCATCGAGCGACATCCCCCTGCTCGATGCCCTCGCCGACCTGCTGGGCGAGGTCGAAGCGCCGCAACCACAGGGCGAGTTCGTCGCCGACCGCGCTCGCCGTCAGCGCGGCTGGGTGTACGGCCACGTCGTCATCGACGAGGCGCAGGAGCTGTCCGAGATGCAGTGGCAGATGGTGCTGCGGCGCTGTCCCAGTCGTTCCATCACCGCCGTCGGCGACATCGACCAGACGGAGGCAGCGCACCGGCACACCAGTTGGGCACAGGCGGTGCAGGCCGTTTTCGGAGACCGCTGGACCGCCGCCGAACTGACCATCTGCTACCGGACCCCGCGCGAGGTCATGGACCTCACCGGACCGGTGCTGAGGAAGGCCGGCAGCCACAACGCGCCGCCCCGGGCGGTACGCTCCTCCGGCATCGCCCCCTGGGAGCTCAGGATCACGCCCGCCGAGCTTGCCGACGCCGCCGTCCAAGCTGTGCAGGAGCTGCGGCAGCGGTGGTACGGCGGCATGGTCGGGGTGATCGCCCCCGCCGACCGCATCGCCAAACTCCTAGCCATGCTGAGCGACGTGCCGGTGCTCACCGCGACCCAGTCCAAGGGATTGGAATGGGACGCGACGCTACTCATCGACCCCCAGGGCATCGCCGCTGAACCGCGCGGCTGGAACGGTCTCTACGTCGCGCTCACCCGATGCACCCAGGAACTCGGGCAGTTGATGCTCACGTAGCAGTCGCCACGCCTACGGAGAACACACTGACGGTCCGCAGCCACCCGCCGGTCAGGACGGCCGGCCGCCGAACGCCCAGTTGTGCACCTCGATGTCGGCGTACCGGTCCGAGGGCAGCACGGCGCGCGCCTCGTCCGCATCCTCCGCCCGGAGCAGCGCCGCCGTGCCCAGCCAGATGGCGCCGTCGTCGGACAGCAACGGGCCGTACGCGATCAGGCCGTCCCGGTCCGGGCGCACGTCCAGGTCGGCGGCCCGCCCCGCGCCGAGGCCCAGCACCAGGTACCGGTTGCCGCCCGTCCGGCCCCCAGGAAAGTCCCACATAGTGCGCCCCAGCGTGTTGCGCCACCTGCGCAACAGCACATCGCGGTACGCGCCGGCCTGGTAGTTGGGCTCGTCGAAGGCGAAGGCCCGAGCGGCGGCGGAATCGGGCAGGTCCAGGATGTGCACACTGCCCGTGAGCGTGGCACCGTCGGCCGCGAAGGTCGGGCCACGAGCGATCATCTGCGCCGCGTACCGGTCCATGTACGACCAGTGCTCCTGTAGCAGCTCGCTCCGGAGCGCCGCAGAGCCGCGCCGATCCCGGTGGTAGCAGAAGAACTCCATGCCCAGATCCTGCCCGCCGCGCGCCGAACACCGACGCGGAGGGATGCCGCCCCGGGTCACGTGCCGCAGCCGTCGCCGCACAGATGATCGTGGTCGTTCTCCGCCGCTGGCCGCTGGGCCAGGCGGCCGGGGTGCCAGACCCACAGCAGGCAGGTCATGCCCACTCGCCCCTTTGCTCTGCTGCCGTCACCGCAACACCAGCACGATGCCGCTTCATGGCATGGGCCAGCACGAACGGACGGCAGAAGACGCCGCGCACCCCACCGTTGCACAGGGGGCAGCAGAGCAAAGGAGTCGATCCAGGTATCACCAGCAGATCAGCGACGACGCCAGCGCCCAGTACCTGATCTCCCGTTGGGTCGACCTCGCCCGCGGGCTCATCCTGCGGGCTCATCCTGCGGGGTCGACCGTGGCGGTCGAGCGGGACCGACAGCGGGTTCTACGACCAGCCGCGCCTGGTCCGCCGCTTCAAGCGGATCCTCGGCGTCGGCCAGTCCGCCTTCGCCCGCGAAACCGGGGCGACTCTCGCAGCGCCACGGCCCATGACGTCGTACGTCGGCCGTACGCTCCCGGCATGACGAACAGTGAGACGCGCACCCTTGCCGCGCCCGGCGCCGACCTGGTCTACGACGTCCGCGACCCGCTCGCCGCGTCCGCCGGACACCGCACGTTGCTCATGATCGGCCAGCCGATGACCGCCGAGGGCTTCGGCTCGCTCGCCGAGCACTTCACCGACCGCACGGTCATCACGTACGACCCCCGGGGTCTTGGCCGCAGCGCCCGCACCGACGGCCGGACGGACCACACGCCGCAGACCCAGGCGGGCGACCTGCACCTGCTGATCGAGGCGCTCGGCACCGGCCCGGTCGACGTTTTCGCCAGCAGCGGCGGCGCGGTGACCGCGCTCGAACTGGTCGCGTCCCACCCCGGTGACGTCGCCACGCTCGTGGCGCACGAGCCGCCCATCAACGCCGTGCTCCCCGACGCCGCCGCCGCCGACCGCGCCCGGGCCGCCTTCCACGAGGCGTACCAGGCGAAGGGCAACGGCGCCGGGATGGCCGCGTTCATCGCTATGACGGCCTGGCAGGGCGAGTTCACCGACGCCTACTTCGCCCAGCCCGCGCCCGACCCGGCGATGTTCGGCATGCCGACCGACGACGACGGCACCCGCGACGACCCGCTGCTGTCGAAGGCCTCCTGGGCGATCACCGACTACCGCCCCGACGTGCAGGCGCTCACCGCAGCCCCGACCCGGATCGTGATCGCCGTCGGCGAGGAGACGGCGGGGACGTACACCGCGCGTACGGCCGTCGCCACCGCCGCGCTGCTCGGCCAGGAGGCCACGGTGTTTCCGAGCCACCACGGCGGCTTCCTCGGCGGCGACTTCGGCTACGCGGGCAAGCCCGCCGAGTTCGCGGCGCGGCTGCGCGAGGTGCTGGACGCCGGCTGACGGACGCGGGACTTCGGTGTCGGCCCTAGAGCGCCACGATTGCCGCCGTCTCCGCCGGCAGGTCGATCCGGTCCCGGGTCACCGTGACCCCCTCCCCCGTGGCCAGCAGCACCCGACGAGCCATCCCCGGCAACGTGACCCGCTGCGGCTTGGCTGCCAGGTTCGCGACCACCAGCGTCTCCCCCCGCCGCATCACCAGGAACTGGTCCCCGTGCCGGACGTCGACCCGGTCCAGCCGAGGATCGGACAGGTCCGCCCGGCTCTTGCGCAGCGCGATGAGCCGCCGGTGGAACTCGTACATCCCGCGGTGTTCGGGCTTGTTCAGCTCGGCCCAGTCGAGCCGGGAGCGGGCGAAGGTCTGCGGGGCCTGCGGGTCGGGAACATCATCCGAAGTCCACCCGTGCGCGGCGAACTCCCGCCGGCGGCCGGTGGCCACGGCGGTCGCCAGCTCCGGCTCGGGGTGGCTGGTGAAGAACTGCCACGGGGTGCTGGCCGCCCACTCCTCCCCCATGAACAGCATCGGGGTGAACGGCGCGGTGAACAGCAGCGTCGCGCCGACCCGCAGCAGCGCCGGGGAGAGGGTGGCGGAGATCCGGTCGCCGGTGGCCCGGTTGCCGATCTGGTCGTGGTTCTGCAGGTACGCCACGAACCGGTGCCCCGGCACCCGCTGCCGGTCCACCGGCCGGCCGTGGCTGCGGCTGCGAAAGCTGGACCAGGTGCCGGCGTGGAAGAACGCCCCGGTCAGCACCTCCGACAGGCACTCCAGGGAGCCGAAGTCGCCGTAGTAGCCCTGCCGCTCCCCGGTGAGCATGGTGTGCAGGGCGTGGTGGGCGTCGTCGTTCCACTGGGCGTGCAGGCCGTACCCGCCGGCCTCCCGGGGCGTGACGAGCGTCGGGTCGTTGAGGTCGGACTCGGCGATCAGCGACAGCGGCCGGCCCAGATGGGTGGACAGGGTCTCCACCTCCGCCGCGATCTGCTCCAGCAGGTGGGTGGCCCGGGAGTCGGGCATGGCGTGCACGGCGTCGAGCCGCAACCCGTCGACGTGGTAGTCGCGCAGCCACATCAGCACGCTGTCGAGGATGTAGCGGCGCACCCCGTCGGAGTGCGGGCCGTCGAGGTTGACGGTCCGGCCCCAGGCGTTGTCCTGCTCGGTGAGGTACGGCGCGAACATCGGCGCGTAGGCCCCGGAGGGCCCGAAATGGTTGTAGACGACGTCGAGGATCACCCCCAGACCCTTGGCGTGGGCGGCGTCGACGAACCGTTTCAGCCCGTCCGGGCCGCCGTAGGGCTCGTGCGGGGCGTACCAGCAGACCCCGTCGTACCCCCAGTTGTGCTCGCCGTTGAAGGCGTTGACCGGCAGTAGCTCGACCATGTCGACGCCGAGGTCGACGAGGTGGTCGAGGCGGCCGATGGCCGCGTCGAAGGTGCCCTCGGGGGTGAACGTGCCGACGTGCAGCTCGTACAGGACGCTGCCGGGCAACTGCCGGCCGGTCCAGCCGGTGTCGGTCCACTCGAACGCCGCGTGGTCGTAGCGCCGGCTCGGGCCGTGCACCCCCACCGGCTGCCAGGCCGACCGGGGGTCGGGCAGTGCCCGGTCGTCGTCGTCGAGCAGGTAGGCGTAGTCGGTGCCGGGGCCGGCGGCGGGCACCTCGACGCGCCACCAGCCGTCGGGGCCGGCGCGCATCTCGTGGTCGGCGTCGCCGGGCAGGCGCAGTCGGAGGCGGGCGGCCTCCGGCGCCCACACCGTGAACTCGGTCATGACGCAGCCTCCACGAACTCGGCGGTGGGAGCCAGCAGCGCGACGGGACAGGTGGCCAGCAGGTCGGCCAGCGGGGTCTCCCCGCCACCGTAGACCCGGCCGGTGAACAGGTCGGTCAGCTCGTGAACGGGAAGTGACAGGGTGGTGTCGCCCCAGCCGCCGGCGCGGGCCAGCCCGAGCGGCAGCCGGGTGGCGACGGCGACCGCACCGCCCCGGTCGAAGGCGACCGCGTGCGCGGCGGCGGGGCCCCGGGCGGGCACCGGGCGGTAGCCGGTGAACAGCTCCGGGCGGTCGCGACGCAGCCGCAGGGTCCGCGAGACCACGAGCAGCTTCGCCGCCCCTTCGGCGTCCACCGCCGGCTGCCGACCGGCGTCGAGGCGGGCCAGCAGCTCTCGGCGTACGGCGAAGTCGACCGGGCGGCGGTTGTCCGGGTCGACCAGCGAGTTCTCCCACAGCTCGGTGCCCTGGTAGGTGTCGGGCACGCCGGGCATGGCGAGCTGGACGAGCTTCTGCCCGAGGGAGTTGGACCAGCCGGCCGGGGTGATCTCGGCGGCGAACGCGGTCAGCTCGGCGTGCAGCTCCGGGTCGTCGTACATCCGGTCGACCAGGGCGTGCATGGCGTGCTCGAAGCCGGGGTCGGGGTCGGCCCAGCTCGTGGCGACGGACGCCTCCCGGGCGGCCTTCTCGGCGTACGCGTGCAGCCGCTCCCGCTCGATCGGCCACGCCCCGACGGCGGTCTGCCAGAGCAGGTGGGCGAACGCCGGGTCGGGCAGCGGCGCGGCGGCGGTCCACCGGGTGACCAGCTCGGCCCAGCGCTCGGGCAGCTCGGACAGCGCCGCGAGCCGGGCCCTGACGTCCTCGCCGCGTTTGGTGTCGTGGGTGGACAGGGTGGTCATGGCCGCCGGCCAGCGGGCCTGTCGGGCGGCGGCGAACCGGTGGAACTCGGCCAGCGGGGTGCCGAAATGGGCGGGGCTGCCGCCGACCTCGTTGAGGGCGACGAACCGGCTCCACCGGTAGTAGGCGGTGTCCTCGACGCCCTTGGCCATCACCGCGCCGGACAGCTGCGGGAAGCGCTGCCCCAGTTCGTCGTCGGGGTCGCGCAGCCGGCGGGTGACCGCGTCGAGGGCGGCGGTCAGGTCGGGGCGGCGTCGGCCGGCCTCGGAGCGGGCGTCGGCCAGGTGCCGGGCGCCGTGCGGCGGGTAGCCCCGGTAGACCGGGAAGCACGCGGCCAGCTCGGCGAGGGCCGCCCGGGCCTCGGCCGGTTCCAACTCGGGGGCGAGGGCGGCGAGCCGGGTCAGCTCGGCGGCGAGCAGCCGGGTGGCCGCCTCCAGCTTGGTGTCGTGGATCAGGTCCGACCAGGAGGTGCGGTGTCCGGTCAGCCGGGTGTCCAGGGCGGTGAAGTCGCCCTCGGCGGACCCGTCGACGAAGAGGCCGCCGACGGGCGCCAGGGCGTCGTAGCCGGTGGTGCCGTCCACCGGCCAGTCGGGCAGTTCCTCGCCGTACTCAAGGATCTTCTCCACCAGCAGCCACGCGTCGGGGGCGGCGGCGCGCAGCCGGGCCAGGTAGCCGGCCGGGTCGCGCAGCCCGTCGGGGTGGTCGACCCGGATGCCGTCGACCTCGCCGGCCGCCGCCCAGCGCAGCACCTCCGCGTGGGTGGCGGCGAACACCTCCGGGTCCTCCACCCGCAGGCCGGCCAGGTCGGAGACGGCGAAGAACCGGCGGTACGTCAGCTCGCGGTCCCCGCGCCGCCAGGAGACCAGCTCGTAGTGCTGCCGGTCGTGCACCTCGCGGGCGGTCCCGTCGCCGGTGCCGTCGGCGTCGCCGGCCCCTTCGCCGGTTCCCTCGGCGGTGCCGTCGGCGATCGGGAAGCGGTGTTCGTGGTAGCGCAGCTCCCCGTCGACGATCTTGAGGTCGTCGAGGGCGTCCGGGGCGTCGGCGAGCACCGGCAGCAGCAGCCGGCCCCGGTCCCAGTCGATGTCGAACCAGCGCGCGTACGCCGAGGCGCGGCCCCGGCGCAGCACGTCCCACCAGGCGGGGTTGGCCGCCGGCTGGGCCACCCCGGCGTGGTTGGGCACGATGTCGACGACCAGGCCGAGCCCGGCCGCGCGCAGCGCCCGGACCAGCCGGACCCGGCCGGCCTCGCCGCCCAGTTCGGGGTTGACCGTTCGGTGGTCGACCACGTCGTAGCCGTGCGCCGAGCCGGGGGTGGCGGTGAGCAGGGGCGCGCTGTAGAGGTGGGTGACGCCGAGGTCGGCCAGGTAGCCGGCGAGACCGGCGGTGGCGTCGAGGTCGAACCCGGGGCGGACCTGCACCCGGTACGTCGCGCCGACCCGGTCACCGGTCTTCGCTCGTCGGTCACCGGTACGGGTGTCGGGCATCGCTCAGACCATCCTCTCCAGGACCACCAGGGAACGGTCCGGGACGCAGATCGTGCCGCCCGCCTCGACGAGGGTCGGCTTCTCCGGTTCCGGTTCCGCGGTGCTGATCACCAGCTCCCACCGCCGGCCGAACTCCTCCCCGGGCAGGGTGAAGTCCAGCGCGGCGTCGTGGGCGTTGAAGCAGAGCAGGAACGAGGTGTCCCGGTGGCGCTGGCCGTACTGGCCGCGCTCGGGGATGCCGTCGCCGTTGACGAACAGGGCCACCGAGCGGCCGAAGTCGTTGCCCCAGTCCTCGCCGGTCATCTCCCGACCGTCGGGGGTGTACCAGGCCAGGTCGGGCAGGCCCGAGCCGGCGGCCCGGCCGCCCACCGGCAGGCCGGTGAAGAACCGGCGGCGGCGGAACACCTGGTGGCTGCGGCGGAACTCGACGAGCCGCCGGACGAAGCTCAGCAGCGCCTCGTCGGCGTCGTCCCAGTCGACCCAGGCCAGCTCGCTGTCCTGGCAGTACGCGTTGTTGTTGCCGCGCTGGGTGCGGCCCAGCTCGTCGCCGTGGCCGATCATCGGCACGCCCTGGGAGAGGATCAGGGTGGCCAGGAAGTTGCGCCGCTGCCGCTGCCGCAGGGCCAGCACGCCCGGGTCGTCGGTCTCCCCCTCGACGCCGCAGTTCCAGGACCGGTTGTGGCCCTCGCCGTCCCGGTTGTCCTCGCCGTTGGCCTCGTTGTGCTTGTCGTTGTAGGACACCAGGTCGTTGAGGGTGAACCCGTCGTGGCAGGTGACGAAGTTGATGCTGTGGAAGGGACGGCGGCCGTCGTCCTGGTACAGGTCGGCGGAGCCGGAGATCCGGGAGGCGAACTCGGCGAGGGTGGCCGGCTCGCCGCGCCAGAAGTCCCGCACCGTGTCGCGGTACTTGCCGTTCCACTCGGTCCACACCGGCGGGAAGTTGCCCACCTGGTAGCCGCCGGGGCCGACGTCCCACGGCTCGGCGATCAGCTTGACCTGGCTGACCACCGGGTCCTGCTGGACCACCTCGAAGAAGGTGGAGAGGCGGTCGACCTCGTAGAACTCGCGGGCCAGGGTGGCGGCCAGGTCGAAGCGGAACCCGTCGACGTGCATCTCGGTCACCCAGTAGCGCAGCGAGTCCATGATCAGTTGGAGGGAGTGGGGGCTGCGCACGTTGAGGCTGTTGCCGGTGCCGGTGTAGTCGACGAAGTACCGGCGATCCTCCTCCGAGAGCCGGTAGTAGCTGGGGTTGTCGACGCCCTTGAAGCTCAGCGTCGGGCCCAGGTGGTTGCCCTCGGCGGTGTGGTTGTAGACCACGTCGAGGATGACCTCGATGCCGGCGGCGTGCAGCGCCCTGACCATGCCCCGGAACTCCTGCACCTGCTGGCCGAGGTGGCCCAGCGCGGAGTAGCCGTGGTGCGGGGCGAAGAAGCCGATGGTGTTGTAGCCCCAGTAGTTGCGCATTCCCAGGTCGGCCAGCCGGTGGTCGTGGACGAACTGGTGCACCGGCATCAGCTCGACGGCGGTGATCCCGAGCTGCTGGAAGTACTCGATCATGACCGGGGAGGCGATCGCCGCGTACGTGCCGCGCAGCTCCTCCGGGATGCCGGGGTGGCGCATGGTCAGCCCGCGCACGTGGGCCTCGTAGATCACCGAGTGGTGGTACGGGGTGCGCGGCGGCCGGTCGTTGCCCCAGTCGAAGTACGGGTTGACCACCACCGACTTGGGCATGAACGGCGCCGAGTCGGTCTCGGACATCCGGTCCGGGTCGCCCAGCTCGTAGTCGTAGACGGCCGCGTTCCACTGCACGTCCCCGTCGACGGCCTTGGCGTACGGGTCGAGCAGGAGCTTGTGCGGGTTGCAGCGCGGCCCGTCGGCCGGGTTCCACGGGCCGTGGACCCGGTAGCCGTACCGCTGCCCCGGTTCGATGCCGGGGATGTACGCGTGCCAGACGTACGCGTCGACCTCGCGCAGCTCGACGCGGCGCTCCGCCCCGGTGTCCCACTCGTCGAACAGGCAGAGCTCGACCCGCTCGGCCACCTCCGAGAAGATCGCGAAGTTGGTGCCCATCCCGTCGTAGGTCGCCCCCAGGGGGTACCGCTCGCCCGGCCAGACCTGCATGTCGCTCCTCAGCCCATGATGATGAACGCCCCTACCGGGCGGCCCGGCGAGCGCACGCCGCTAATGCCCCGCCGCAGGTCCGCCCAATCCACCGTTTCGTGCCGTGAACCAAAATCCACCCTCCTGATACCGGGCGCACGTTTGGGTGGCGTCCGTCACCTTGGGCCCTCTCAGGATGCGGTTCGGCCCCGGATGCCCTTTCCTTGATGCGGAGGCGTGCGCCCGCGCATGCCGCCACTCGGCCCTCGGCCACCCCACCACTTCCCTTTTCGCCGCCACCGATGCCGGCGCGTTCCACCATGCATGGACGGAGTTTGATGTGATGACCCTGCGGGCCGGCGAGCAAACCGCCACCGCCACGGACCGGACCTGCCGGGCCGTGCCCACCTCCCGGCCTTTGGTCCCGCAGTCCGCCGGGGCCGGGGTGCCCCCGCAGACCCGCCGCATCCTGATGTTGTCGTGGGAGTACCCGCCGGTGCTCGTCGGCGGCCTAGGCCGCCACGTCCACGCCCTCTCCGTCGCCCTCGCCACCGCCGGCCACGACGTCACC
>NZ_JBIATC010000004.1:0-54801 GCF_042891255.1 Micromonospora sp. NPDC001898
GTGTCGGTGGTGGTGGCGGATGTGCGGTGGGACAGGTTCGCGTCGTCGTTCACCGCGCTGCGGCCGAGCCCGCTGCTCACCGAGATCCCCGAGGCGCAGCCCGCCCCGCAGGAGACGCCGTCCGCCGACGTCGACGGCGTCCCTTCGGCCCTGCGGGGGCGGCTGGCCGCCGCCTCGGCGTCCGAGCGCGACCGCATCCTGCTCGACCTGGTACGCGGCACCGCCGCGACGGTGCTCGGGCACGCCACACCCGCCGCGATCCGGCCGGGTCGCGGCTTCCTCGAGCTGGGCTTCGACTCCCTCACCGCGGTCGAGCTGCGCAACCGGCTGACCGCCGAGACCGGCCTCGGCCTGCCCGCGACCCTGATCTTCGACCACCCCACCCCCGGCGCTCTCGCCGAGCACCTGCGTGCCGGGCTGGCGCCGGAGCAGCCGGCGCTGCCGATCGCCGCCGAGGTCGAACGACTCGACCAACTCCTCGGCGAGGCGCCCGCCGAGCAGGTCGACGAGGCGGTCATCGGCCGCCTGGAGAGCATGCTGGCCAGGTGGCGGGCCCGCCGGCCCGCCTCCGCAGCCGTCCCCGCACCGGCTGCGGAGACCGCGGAGCAACTCGACACGGCCAGCCGGGAGGAGCTGTTCGACATCATCCAGCGGGAGTTCGGCAAGTCCTGAGCGCAGGGCCACGGACCAGAGCCGCCCCGGGACGGCGGCGCGGGCGGACCGGCACGCCAGGCCGGCCCGGCGTCGCCCCGTGTCAGCCCTAGGGGTCCGACCTGCCGTCTAGGGGTGTGCCTGGCCGGGTCGGGCTTCGTAGGGTCGGAGCCCGTCAGGCCGTTTCGTCCTGCCTTGCCGGCGGCGATCGGCACGAGTGGTGGGTGCGCGCGGTACCCGGAACGGACGGGAGGTCCGGGTGGCCGGATCGGGCCTGCCTCAGTTGCTCGCCATCAGTGACCTGCACGTGGTCTACAAGGAGAACCGGGCCGTCGTCGAGGGGCTGCGGCCGGAGACCGACGACGACTGGCTGATCGTCGCCGGCGACGTCGGCGAGTTCGTCAGCGACATCGAGTGGGCGCTGGGCCTGCTCAGTCGCCGCTTCACCAAGGTGATCTGGGCGCCGGGCAACCACGAGCTGTGGACGCCCCGCGACGACCCGAACCAGCTCCGGGGCGAGGCCCGCTACCGGCATCTGGTGGAGCTGTGCCGGGGCCTCGGCGTCGTCACCCCGGAGGATCCCTACCCGATCTGGGACCCGCAGGGCGATCCGGTGCTCGTCGCCCCGCTCTTCCTGCTGTACGACTACACCTTCCGGCCGCCCGGGACGTACACCAAGGAGCAGGCCCTCGAACGGGCCCACGAGGTCGGTGTGGTCTGCACCGACGAGATCCTGCTGCACCCCGACCCGTACCCGACGCGCGACGCGTGGTGCCGGGCCCGGCTGACCCACACCGAACGGCGGCTCACCGAGGAGCGGAACGGGCTGCCCACCATTCTGGTCAACCACTTTCCCCTCGTCCGGGAACCCACCCGGATTCTGCGGTATCCGGAGTTCGCGCAATGGTGCGGCACCGAGGCCACGGCCGACTGGCACGTGCGCTTCGACGCCCGCGTGGCGGTGTACGGACACCTGCACATCCCGCGGACCACCTGGTACGACGGGGTCCGCTTCGAGGAGGTCTCGGTCGGCTATCCACGGGAGTGGCGGCGCCGCGCCACGCCGCCCGGACGGCTCCGCCAGATTCTGCCGCAGACCGTCCAGCACCGCGTCTGACCGGCCCCGCTCGGGTCGATCGTCGCGCTGCGACGCCCACCGCGACGGCCCGCCAGGACCGCCCGATCAGGGGTCCGTTAGGGGTTGGGGGCGAGGTCGGCGCTCAGTACCGTCCACTCACGGTGGCGGGCATGGGTCGGCAGGGTGGTCGGCGCGGTGCCGCGGCGGGCGCTTGAACAGGTACCGGAAAAAGAAACTGAAATTGAAATAGGAATTGCGTCCATGCGCCGAATGGTCATGTCTCCACCGAAGTGTGCGCGGAGTCGGGCCGCCGGTGGTGGTGTGGTCAGCGAATCGGCAGATTCTGATCGATAGCAAGCTCTGGGCGGGTGGGTCATGGCGGACGAAGACAAGCTCCTCGAACACCTGAAGTGGGTGACCTCCGAGCTCCGCCTGGCGCGTCGGCGCCTGAGCGAGCTGGAGAACGAGGATTCGGAGCCGATCGCGATCGTCGGCATGGCCTGCCGGTTCCCCGGCGGGGTCGCCTCGCCCGAGGACCTGTGGGACCTGGTCGCCGGGGGCGTGGACGCCACCGGCACGTTCCCCACCGACCGGGGCTGGGACCTGGACCGGCTGTACGACCCGGACCCGGACCACCAGGGCACCACCTACAGCAACCGGGGCGGCTTCCTGGCCGACGCCGGGCTGTTCGACCCGTCCCTGTTCGGGATCTCGCCGCGCGAGGCGCTGGCCATGGACCCGCAGCAGCGGCTCCTGCTGGAGGTGACCTGGGAGGTCTTCGAGCGGGCCGGCCTCGACACCGCGTCGCTGCGGGGCAGCCGCACCGGCGTCTTCGTCGGCACGGCCGGCCAGGACTACACCAGCGTCCTGCGGCAACTGCCCGAGGGCACCGAGGGGTACGTCCTCACCGGCACCGCGGCGAGCGTCATGTCGGGCCGGCTGGCGTACTCCTTCGGACTGGAGGGGCCGGCCGTCACCATCGACACCGCCTGCTCGTCCTCGCTCGTCGCCCTGCACCTGGCCGGCCAGGCGCTGCGCGACGGCGAGTGCTCCCTCGCGGTGGCCGGTGGCGTGACCGTGCTGGCCACCCCCGGCGCCTTCGTCGAGTTCTCCCGGCAGCGCGGGCTCGCCTCCGACGGCCGGTGCAAGGCGTTCTCGGCCGACGCCGACGGCACCGGCTGGTCCGAGGGCGTCGCCATGCTGCTCGTCGAGAAGCTCTCCGACGCCCGGCGCAACGGCCACCCCGTCCTCGCGGTGATCCGCGGCAGCGCCGTCAACCAGGACGGCGCCAGCAGTGGGCTGACCGCCCCGAACGGCCCCGCCCAGCAGCGGGTGATCCGGCAGGCGCTGGAGAACGCCCGGCTGACGCCGGCCGACATCGACGCCGTGGAGGCGCACGGCACCGGCACCCGGCTCGGCGACCCGATCGAGGCGCAGGCGCTGCTGGCCACGTACGGCCAGGGTCGGACGGCCGACCGTCCGCTGTGGCTGGGCTCCCTGAAGTCGAACATCGGCCACCCCCAGGCCGCCGCCGGCGCCGGCGGCGTCATCAAGATGGTGATGGCGATGCGGCACGGTGTGCTGCCGCCCACCCTGCACGTGGCGCAGCCGTCCCCGCACATCGACTGGTCGACGGGGGCGGTGTCCCTGCTCGACGCGGCCCGCCCGTGGGCCGGCGGCGAACACGTCCGGCGGGCGGCCGTCTCGTCCTTCGGCATGAGCGGCACCAACGCGCACCTCGTCCTGGAGCAGGCCCCGACCCCCGAGACGCCGGAGGCCGCCCCCGCGCCGTCCCGCCGGCTCCCGGTCGCGCCGGTGCTGCTCTCCGCCGCGCACCCCGCCGCGCTCGCCGGCCAGGCCGGCCGCTGGGCCGACTGGCTGGCCGCCGACGAGGACCTGCGCGTCGAGGACATCGCCTGGTCGTCGGTCGAGTCCCGCTCCACCCTGGACAGCCGGGCCGTGCTGGCCGGGGCCGACCGGGACGGCCTGCTGGCCGGGTTGCGTGCCCTGGCGGCGGGTGAGTCGTCGGGCACGGTGGTCACCGGCTCCGCCGTGGAGCGCGGCCCGCTGGCGGTGCTGTTCTCCGGTCAGGGGGCGCAGCGTGCCGGGATGGGCCGTGAGTTGTACGACGGGTTCCCCGTCTTCGCGTCGGCGTTGGACGAGGTGTGCGCCGAGTTGGATGGGCTGTTGCCGCAGCCGTTGAGGCCGGTGCTGTTCGCGGCGGAGGGCACGCCGGACGCCGATCTGCTGGATCAGACCGTGTTCACTCAGGCTGGCTTGTTCGCGGTCGAGGTGGCGTTGTTCCGTCTCGTGGAGTCGTTCGGTGTGGTGCCGGACTTCGTGGGTGGGCATTCGGTCGGTGAGATCACGGCCGCGCATGTGGCGGGGGTGCTGTCGCTGGCGGACGCGTGTGTCCTGGTCGCGGCGCGGGGTCGGTTGATGCAGGCGTTGCCGGCCGGTGGCGGAATGCTGGCGGTCAACGCTGCCGAGGCGGACGTGGCGGGGAGCTTGGACGGTCTTGCCGACCGGGCCGGGATCGCCGCCGTGAACGGCCCGTCGTCCGTGGTGGTGTCCGGTGCGGTGGATGCCCTCGACGAGATCGAGCGGGTGTGGCGGGACCGGGGTGTGCGGACCCGTCGGTTGGCGGTGAGTCACGCGTTCCACAGTCCGTTGATGGAGCCGATGCTCGACGAGTTCCGCGCCGTGCTGGCCGGGCTCACGTTCGCTTCGCCCCGGTTGCCGGTGGTGTCGAACGTGACCGGTGCGCTGGCCGGTGGCGAGGAGTTGCGTACCCCTGGGTACTGGGTGCGGCATGTGCGGGAGGCGGTGCGGTTCGCTGACGGGGTCGCGGCGTTGCGTGATGCCGGGGTGGACACGTTCCTGGAGGTCGGTCCGCAGAGCGTGCTGACGGCGTTGGCGGCTGAGGTGTTGCCGGCCGGCGGGGACGTGGTGGCGGTGGCGGTGCAGCGTCGGGATCGGTCGGAGGCGCAGGGGCTGCTGGCGGCTCTGGGTGAGCTGCATGTGCATGGTGTGCCGGTGACGTGGCGGCCGTGGTTCGCCGATGCCGGGGCGGTCCGGGTCGACCTGCCGACGTACGCGTTCCAGCGGGAGCGGTACTGGCCCGACGCGGTGTCGTGGCAGGTCGGCGACGTGTCCGGCGCCGGGCTGGGCGTCGCGGGCCACCCGCTGCTCGGTGCGGCGGTGCGCCTCGCCGGGGACGACGAGGTGTTGTTGACGGGGCGGTTGTCGGCGGGGACTCATCCGTGGTTGGCGGAGCATGTGGTCGCTGGTTCGGTGGTGGTGCCGGGTACGGCGTTGGTGGAGTTGGCGGTGCGGGCCGGTGACGAGGTGGGTACGTCGCGGGTGCGGGAGTTGACTGTTCTGACGCCGTTGGCGTTGCCGGTGTCGGCGGGGGTGCGGGTGCAGGTGCGCGTCGGCGCGGCCGACCCGTCCGGCACCCGGTCGGTGACCGTGCACTCGCAGCCGGACGAGGAGGCCGACGGGGCCTGGGTCCGGCACGCCGAGGGTGCGCTGGAGCCGGTGTCGGCCGACGAACCGGTGCTGGGGGAGTGGCCGCCGGTCGGTGCGTCCGAGGTGGATTTGACCGGGTGGTATGCCGCTCTGGCGGGGCACGGTCTGGCGTACGGGCCGGTGTTCCAGGGCCTGCGTCGGGCGTGGACCGCGGCCGGTGAGGCGTACGCCGAGGTGGCTCTGCCGGAACAGGCGGCCGGCGACGCGGCGGCGTTCGGGGTGCACCCGGCGCTGCTCGACGCGGCGTTGCACCCGGTGGCGTCGCTGCTGGCCGGTGAGGGTGGCGGGGCGCGGGTGCCGTTCGCCTTCGAAGGCGTGCAGGTGCACGCCTCGGGCGCGCGGGCGCTGCGGGTCCGGCTGACCCGCGAGGGATCCGGCGTGCGCGTGGTGGCGGTGGACGAGTCCGGTGCGGCCGTGGTGTCGGTGGACTCGCTGGTGTTGCGGGAGATGACGGCGGTGGCCGCCCCGGGCGCGGCGGCGCGGTCGCTGTTCGAGGTGACGTGGCTGCCGGAGGAGATCACCCCGGCCGGCGACCTGTCCGGCTGGGCGCTGCTCGGGCCGTCGATCGCCGGGCTCGACCTGCCGGGCTTCCCTGACGTCGACGCGCTCGCCACGGCGCTCGCCGACGCGCGGGCCGAGTCCCCCCGGGCCCTGCTGTGGACGCCCGGCGCGGCCCCCGGCGTCGACGTGCCCGACGCGGTGCGCGCGACCACGAACGACGCCCTGACCGTGGTGCGGTCCTGGCTCACCGCCGACGCACTCGCCGACGCGAAGCTCGTCGTGGTCACCCGGGGCGCCGTCGTGGCCCGGGACGAGGACCAGGTGACCGACCTGGCGGGTGCCGCCGTGTGGGGCCTGCTGCGCTCGGCGCAGTCGGAGCACCCCGACCGGATAGTCCTCGCCGACGTCGAGGGTCCGCTGGACCCGGCGACCCTCGCGGTGCTGGCCGGCGTCGTAGCCGACCCGACGGCGACCGGCGGCCAGCTCGCCGTCCGCGCCGACGGGACGTTCGTGCCCCGGCTGGTCCGGCCCACGGCCGACGAGCTGACCCCGCCGCCGTCCGGGGCGTGGCACCTGGCGGCCGTCGCCCCCGGCACCCTCGACGGGGTCGCGCTGGTGCCGGCCGCCCCCGCTCCCCTCGACGCGGGGCAGGTGCGGGTCGCGGTGCGGGCGGCCGGGGTGAACTTCCGGGATGTGTTGATCGCGTTGGGGATGTATCCGGATCCGTCGGCGGTGATGGGCAGTGAGGGTGCGGGTGTGGTGGTGGAGGTCGGTCCGGGGGTGACCGACCTGGCCCCCGGCGACCGGGTGATGGGCATGTTCGAGCTGGGCTTCGGCCCGCTCGCGGTCGCCACCCGGGAGCGCCTCGCCCGGATGCCCGCCGGCTGGTCGTTCGCGCAGGCCGCCTCCGTGCCCCTCGTCTTCCTGACGGCGTGGTACGCGTTGCGGGATCTGGCGGGGTTGCGGGCGGGTGAGTCGGTGTTGGTCCACTCGGGTGCGGGTGGGGTTGGTATGGCGGCGATTCAGTTGGCGCGGCATTTGGGTGCGACGGTGTATGCGACGGCGAGTCCTGGTAAGTGGGGGGTGTTGCGGGGTCTGGGGGTGGATGCGGAGCGGATCGCGTCGTCGCGGACGACGGAGTTCGAGCGGGTGTTCGGTTCGGTGTCGGGTGGTGCCGGGGTGGATGTGGTGCTCGATGCCCTGGCGGGTGAGTTCGTTGACGCGTCGTTGCGGTTGTTGCCGCGTGGTGGCCGGTTCGTCGAGATGGGCAAGGCCGACGTCCGCGACCCGGAGGCGGTGGCGGCCGGGCACCCGGGCGTCGCGTACCGGTCGTTCGACCTGAACGAGGCCGGCAGCGCCCGGATCGGCGAGATGCTGACCGAGTTGCTGGTGCTGTTCGAGCAGGGCGCGTTGCGCCCGCTGCCGGTGCGGGTGTGGGACGTGCGGCAGGCCCGTCAGGCGCTGCGGCACATCAGTCAGGCCCGGCACGTGGGCAAGGTGGTGCTGCGCATCCCCACCCCGATGGACCCGGACGGCACCACGCTGATCACCGGCGCGGGCGGGACGCTGGCCGGGGTGGTGGCCCGGCATCTCGTGGCCACCGGCCAGTCCCGGCACTTGCTGCTCGCCTCCCGCCGGCACCCCGACGACCACGGCCGGGACGACTACGCCGCCCTGGTCCGCGAGCTGACCGACGCGGGCGCGCGGGTGTCCGCCGTCGCGGTCGACGTCGGCGACCCCGCGCAGGTCAGGGAGCTGATCGGTCGGGTCGACCCGGCGCACCCGCTGACCGCGGTGGTGCACGCCGCCGGGGTGCTCGCCGACGCCACCGTCACCTCGCTCGACGAGCGGGCCATCGCCACGGTGATGGCGCCGAAGGTCGACGCCGGGTGGGCGCTGCACGAGGCCACGGCCGGCCTGGACCTGGCCGCGTTCGTGACGTTCTCCTCCCTCGCGGCCACCCTCGGCTCACCCGGGCAGGGCAACTACGCGGCGGCGAACGCGTTCCTCGACGCCCTGGCCGGGCACCGCCGGCAGCGGGGCCTGGCCGCGACGAGCGTCGCCTGGGGCCTGTGGGCCACCACCAGCGGGATGACGGCGCACCTCGACGGCGACGACCAGCAACGGCAGCGGCGGGTCGGGATGACCGGCCTCTCCGCGACCGAGGGCGCCGAACTGTTCGACGCGGCCCTGCCGGCGGTGTCGCCGGTGGTCGTCGCGGCCCGGCTGCAGGTCACCGGCGACACGTCACAGGTGCCGCCGCTGCTGCGGCAGCTCGTGCGCGCCGGCGGCCGACGGCGGGCCGGCGGCGCCCCCACGGCGGGGGCCTCCTGGCGGGACCGGCTCGTCGGCCTGCCCGAGGCGGACGCCCGGCGGCTGCTGGTGGAGCTGGTCTGCGGGCAGGCCGCGGCCGTGCTGGGCCACGCCTCCGCACAGGCCGTGCCGGCCGCCCGCGCGTTCAAGGAACTGGGCTTCGACTCGCTCACCTCGGTGGAGCTGCGCAACCGGCTGGGGTCGGCGACCGGGCTGCGGCTGCCCGCCACGCTGGCCTTCGACCACCCCACCCCGGCCCGGCTCGCCGAGTACCTGTTCGGGCAGCTCGGCCTCGCCGCGACCGACGCCGCCGTGGCCGTCCGCCCGGTCGGCGCCGGCGCGACCGACGAGCCGGTGGCGATCATCGGGATGGCCTGCCGCTACCCGGGCGGAGTGGCCAGCCCGGAGCAGCTGTGGCAGCTCGTCACCTCCGGCGCCGACGCGATCGGCGGGTTCCCCACCGACCGGGGCTGGGACCTAAACCGCCTGTACGACACCGGCAGCACCGTCACCGACCAGGGCGGCTTCCTCTACGACGCCGCCGACTTCGACGCCGGCTTCTTCAACATCAGCCCCCGCGAGGCCCTCGCCATGGACCCGCAGCAGCGGCTGCTGCTGGAGACCGCCTGGGAGGCCTTCGAGTACGCCGGTGTCGACCCCGACGGCGTGACCGGCACCGCCACGGGCGTCTTCGTCGGGGCGGCCTCCTCCGGCTACGCCACGGGCGGGAACGAGGATCTGGACGGCCTTGAGGGGCACCTGCTGACCGGCACAGCCGGCAGCGTCGCCTCCGGACGGGTCTCCTACACCTTCGGGTTGGAGGGCCCCGCCGTCACCGTCGACACCGCCTGCTCGTCGTCCCTGGTCGCCCTGCACCTCGCCGCCCAGGCGCTGCGCGGCGGCGAGTGTGACCTGGCGCTGGCCGGCGGCGTCGCCCTGATGGCGCTGCCCGGCATGTTCTCGGAGTTCTCCCGCCAGGGCGGCCTGGCCCCCGACGGCCGGTGCAAGGCGTTCGCCGCGTCCGCCGACGGCACCGGCTGGTCCGAGGGCGTGGGCATGTTGCTCGTGGAGCGGCTGTCGGACGCCCGGCGCAACGGGCACCGGGTGCTGGCGGTGGTGCGCGGCAGCGCCGTGAACCAGGACGGCGCGTCCAACGGCCTCACCGCGCCGAACGGGCCGTCGCAGCAGCGGGTGATCCGGCAGGCCCTGGCCAATGCCCGGCTCGGCGCCGCCGACGTGGACGCGGTGGAGGCGCACGGGACCGGCACCATGCTGGGCGACCCGATCGAGGCGCAGGCGCTGCTGGCCACGTACGGGCAGGACCGGCCGGTGGACCGGCCGCTGTTCCTCGGGTCGATCAAGTCGAACATCGGGCATTCCCAGGCCGCCGCCGGGGTGGCCGGCGTGATCAAGATGATCATGGCAATCCGGCACGGTCTGCTGCCGTCCACCCTGCACGTGGACCAGCCGTCCCCGCACGTCGACTGGGACTCCGGCGCGGTGGCGCTGCTCACCGAGCCGCGGCCGTGGCCCGCCGTCGACCGGCCCCGCCGCGCCGCCGTGTCCTCGTTCGGGATCAGCGGCACCAACGTGCACACCATCATCGAGCAGGCGCCCGACGACAGCGCCCCCGCCGCCCGGCCCACCCCCGCCCCGGAGCGGCCCGGCCTGGCCGGCCCGGCCGGCGTGCCCCTGACGGTGTCCGGGCGCAGCCCGCAGGCCCTGCGGGAGCAGGCCTCCCGGGTCCGTGGGCAGTTGGCCGAGGACGCCGACCTGACCCTGGCCGACCTGGGGCTCTCCCTCGCCACCCGACGGGCCCACCACCCGTACCGGGCGGTCGTGGTCGCCGACGACCGGGAAGCCGCCCTCGCCGAGCTGGCCGCGCTCGCCGGCTCCGAGGCCGCGCCGACCCCCGTCGACGGCGCGCCGAAGGTCGCCTACGTCTTCCCCGGCCAGGGCTCGCAGTGGGTCGGGATGGCGCTGGACCTGCTGGAGTCGTCCCCGGCCTTCCGGGAGCGGATGCGGGAGTGCGCCGAGGAGCTGTCCCGGCTGGTGGACTGGTCGCTGGAGGACGTGCTGCGGCAGACGCCCGGCGCGCCGCCGCTGGACCGGGTCGACGTGGTCCAGCCCGCCCTGTTCTCCGTCATGGTGTCCCTCGCACGGCTGTGGAAGGCGTGCGGGATCGCCCCGGACGCCGTCGTCGGCCACTCGCAGGGCGAGATCGCCGCCGCGTGCGCCGCCGGCGCCCTCACCCTCCCGGACGCGATGCGGCTGGTCGTGGCGCGCAGCCGCGGCCTGCTGGCGATCTCGGGCCGGGGCGGCATGCTCTCCGTGCCCCTGTCGGCCGCCGACACCGAGCAGCTCATCGCGCCGTGGGCGGACACCCTGTCGATCGCCGCCATCAACGGCGCCGCCGTGACCGTCGTCTCCGGCGCCGCGGAGTCCGTCGACGCGCTGCTCGCGCACTGCGCCGAGCGCGACCTGCGGGCCCGGCGGATCGCCGTCGACTACGCCTCGCACAGCGCGCACGTCGAGGCGGTCCGTGACGACCTGTCGGCCGCGCTCGGCGCCGTCGACGCCGAGCCGACCGCCGTGTCCTTCTACTCGACGGTGACCGGCGACCTCATCGACACCGCCCAGCTCGACGCCGACTACTGGTACCGCAACCTGCGCGAACCGGTCCGGCTCGCGCCGGTGGTCGACCGGCTGATCGCCGAGGGTTTCCGGGTCTTCGTGGAGGTCAGCCCCCACCCGGTGCTCAAGGTGGTGGTCCAGGACGCGCTCGACCGGGCCGCCGACCCGGCCGGCCCCGGCGTGGTGGTGGGCTCCCTGCGCCGCGATGAGAGCGGCCCCGCGCAGATGCTGTCCGGCCTGGCGGAGCTGTACGTCGCGGGCGTCGGCGTCGACTGGGCGAGGGTGTACGCCGGGTCCGGCGCCGCCCCGGTCGACCTGCCGACGTACGCGTTCCAGCGGGAGCGGTTCTGGCCGGCGGTGGACCGCTCGTTCGGCGGCGACGTCTCCGGCGCGGGACTCGGCGCGGCCGGCCACGGCCTGCTCGGTGCGGCGGTGCGCCTCGCCGGCGGCGACGAGGTGTTGTTGACGGGGCGGTTGTCGGCGGGGACTCATCCGTGGTTGGCGGAGCATGTGGTCGCTGGTTCGGTGGTGGTGCCGGGTACGGCGTTGGTGGAGTTGGCGGTGCGGGCCGGTGACGAGGTGGGCGCGTCGCGGGTGCGGGAGTTGACTGTTCTGACGCCGTTGGCGTTGCCGGTGTCGGCGGGGGTGCGGGTGCAGGTGCGCGTCGGCGCTGCCGGCACGTCCGGCGCCCGGCTGGTGACCGTGCACTCGCAGCCGGAGGAGGACGACGACGCGGGCTGGGTCCGGCACGCGGAGGGCGTCCTGGAGGCCGCCTCCCCGGACGAGCCGGGCGTGGGCGACTGGCCGCCGGCCGGCGCGTCCGAGGTGGACCTGACCGGGTGGTACGCGGCCCTGGCCGGGCACGGCCTGGCGTACGGGCCGGTGTTCCAGGGCCTGCGTCGGGCGTGGACCGCGGCCGGTGAGGCGTACGCCGAGGTGGCCCTGCCGGAACAGGCGGCCGGCGACGCGGCGCGGTTCGGAGTGCACCCGGCGCTGCTCGACGCCGCCCTGCACCCGATCGGCCTGCTGCTGACCGAGGGCTCCGGTGGGCCGCGGGTGCCGTTCGCGTTCGAGGGCGTGCAGGTGCACGCGTCGGGCGCCTCGGTGCTGCGGGTCCGGCTGACCCGGGCGGGCAGCGCTGTGCGGCTGGTCGCGGTCGACGGCGCGGGCGCCCCGGTCGTGTCGGTGGACTCGCTCGTGCTGCGGGAGATGACCGGGGTCGCGGCCTCGGGTGCCGCGGCCCGGTCGTTGTTCGAGGTGAGCTGGCAGGCCGAGGACGTCACCCCCGCCACCGACCCCACCGGCCGGGTGCTGCTGGGCGACGCGGCCGGGACCGGGCCGGGAGTGGCCGGGTACCCCACCGTGGCCGACCTGACCGCAGCCGTGGCCGCCGGAACGGCCGGCCTGCCGCGCGTGCTGCTGCTGCCGGTGACGATCCCGCAGCCGGCGGACGCCGACGTGCCGGCGGCCGTGCGGACGGCCACGGCGCACGTGCTCGGCGTGCTCCAGTCCTGGCTGGACGCCGGGGAACTGGCGGACACCCGGCTCGTCGTGGTGACCCGGGGCGCCGTGGCGGCCGTCCCCGCCGACGAGCTGCGCGACCCGGTGGGCGCGGCGGTGTGGGGCCTGCTGCGCTCGGCGCAGTCGGAGCACCCCGACCGGATCGTCCTCGCCGACGTCGACCGGGACCTCTCACCCGAGCTGTGGGACCTGCTGGCCGGCGTCGCCGAGGATCCGTCGCCCACGGGCGGGCAGGTCGCGGTGCGCGGCGGCGAGGTCCGCTCCCCGCGCCTGACCCGCACCGGCGCCTCGGCCGGCGACGACCTGATCCCGCCGGACGGGCTGTGGCACCTCGCCGCGACCGCCCCCGGCACCCTCGACGGGATCAGTCTCACGCCGGCCACCCCCGCCCCCCTCGACGCGGGGCAGGTGCGCATCGCCATGCGGGCGGCCGGGGTGAACTTCCGGGATGTGTTGATCGCGTTGGGGATGTATCCGGATCCGTCGGCGGTGATGGGCAGTGAGGGTGCGGGTGTGGTGGTGGAGGTCGGTCCGGGGGTGACCGACCTGGCCCCCGGCGACCGGGTGATGGGCATGTTCGAACCCGCCTTCGGCCCCCAGGTCACCGCCACGCGGGAACTGGTCGCGAGGATCCCGGCCGGCTGGACCTTCGCCGAGGCGGCGTCCGTGCCGGTGGTGTTCCTGACGGCGTGGTACGCGTTGCGGGATCTGGCGGGGTTGCGGGCGGGTGAGTCGGTGTTGGTCCACTCGGGTGCGGGTGGGGTTGGTATGGCGGCGATTCAGTTGGCGCGGCATTTGGGTGCGACGGTGTATGCGACGGCGAGTCCTGGTAAGTGGGGGGTGTTGCGGGGTCTGGGGGTGGATGCGGAGCGGATCGCGTCGTCGCGGACGACGGAGTTCGAGCGGGTGTTCGGTTCGGTGTCGGGTGGTGCCGGGGTGGATGTGGTGCTCGATGCCCTGGCGGGTGAGTTCGTTGACGCGTCGTTGCGGTTGTTGCCGCGTGGTGGCCGGTTCGTCGAGATGGGCAAGACCGACATCCGCGACCCCCGTCAGGTCGCCGCGCGCCACCCCGGCGTGACCTACCGGGCGTTCGACCTCAACGAGGCCGGGCACGGCCGGATCAGTGAGATGCTGACCGAGTTGCTGGCGCTGTTCGAGCAGGGCGCGCTGCGCCCGCTGCCGGTGCGGGTGTGGGACGTCCAGCACGCCCGGCGGGCGCTGCGGCACATGAGTCAGGCCCGGCACGTGGGCAAGGTGGTGCTGCGGATCCCCACCCCGATGGACCCGGACGGCACCACGCTGATCACCGGCGCCGGCGGCGCACTGGCCGGGGTGTTCGCCCGGCACCTGGTGACCACCGGCCAGTCCCGGCACCTGCTGCTCGCCTCCCGCCGCGGCCCCGAGGCCTACCGCGACCTGGTGGCGGAGCTGACCCGCCACGGCGCCCACGTCACCACCGCCACCGCCGACGTCGCCGACCCCGACCAGGTCGCCGGCCTGCTGGCGCAGGTGGACCCGGCGCACCCGCTGACCGCCGTGGTGCACACCGCCGGCGTGATCGCGGACGCCACCATCGGCTCCCTCGACGAGCAGGCCCTCGACGCGGTGCTGACCCCGAAGGTCGACGCCGGCTGGGCGCTGCACCGGGCCACCCGCGCCGCCGACCTGGCCACCTTCGCGATGTTCTCCTCGGTGGCGGCCACCCTCGGCTCGCCCGGGCAGGGCAACTACGCGGCGGCGAACGGGTTCCTCGACGCCCTCGCCCGCCTCCGCCAGCAGCAGGGGCTGCCCGCCACGAGCCTCGCCTGGGGACTGTGGGACACCGCCAGCGCGATGACCGCCCACCTCGGCGGCAACGCCCACCGCCGGGCGATCCGGGCCACCAGCGCCCCGCTGACCGAGGTCGAGGGCACCGCCCTGTTCGACCTGGCCCGGCAGTACGGCGGCGTGCACCTCGTACTCATGAACCTGCCGCCGGCCACGGCCCGGCCGACGGCCGGCGCGGTGCCCGGCATGCTGCGCGAGCTGGTCCGTCCCACCGGCCCCGTCCGGCGGACCGCCGGGCAGGGACTTGCCGACACCGCCTCGGAACGCGGGCGGCTGGCCACGCTCAGCTCCGCGCAGCGGCGCAGCCACCTGCTCGACCTGGTCGCCGCGAGCGTGGCCGCCGTGCTGGGGCACCGCTCCGCCGACCGCGTCGACGCCCAGCGCGGCTTCAAGGAGCTGGGCTTCGACTCGCTGACCTCGGTGGAACTGCGCAACCGGCTGGCCACCGCCACCGGGCTGCGGCTGCCCGCCACCGTGGCGTTCGACTACCCCACCCCGGTCGTCCTCGCCGACTTCCTCGACCGGGAGCTCGGCGGCGTCGAGGCGCCCGCCGCCGGCAAGGCAGCCGGCGCGGCCACCGCCCTCGACGAGCCCATCGCGATCATCGGCATGGCCTGCCGGTTCCCCGGCGACGTGCAGACCCCCGAGCAGCTCTGGGACCTGGTCACGGCCGGGGCCGACGTCATCGCGCCGTTCCCCACCGACCGCGGCTGGGACCCGGACGACCTGCGCACCGGCGACGACGGCAACGGCCCCCGCCAGGGCGGCTTCCTGCACGACGCGGCCGAGTTCGACGCCGGCTTCTTCGGGATCTCCCCCCGGGAGGCGCTGGCCATGGACCCGCAGCAGCGGCTGCTGCTGGAGACCTCCTGGGAGGCCTTCGAGCGGGCGGGCATCGACCCCCACACGGCCCGGGGCAGCAGCACCGGCGTCTACGTCGGGCTCATCTACCACGACTACGCGTCCCAGGCCGCCGACACCACCGACGAGCTGGACGGCTACGTCGGCAACGGCAGCGCCGGCAGCGTCGCGTCGGGCCGGATCTCGTACCTGTTCGGCCTGGAGGGCCCCGCCGTCACCGTCGACACCGCCTGCTCCTCCTCGCTGGTCGCCCTGCACCTGGCCACCCAGGCGCTGCGCCAGGACGAGTGCCGGCTCGCGCTCGCCGGCGGCGTCAGCGTGATGTCCACTCCCGGCATGCTCACCGAGTTCTCCCGGCAGCGCGGCCTCTCGCCCGACGGCCGGTGCAAGGCGTTCGGCGCGGGCGCCGACGGCACCGGCTTCGCCGAGGGCATCGGCATGCTGCTGCTGGAACGCCTCTCCGACGCACAGCGCAACGGGCACCGCGTCCTCGCCGTGGTCCGGGGCAGCGCGGTCAACCAGGACGGCGCGAGCAGCGGCCTGACCGCCCCGAACGGCCCCGCCCAGCAGCGGGTGATCAGGCAGGCCCTGGCCAACGCCCGCCTCACGGCGGCGGACGTGGACGCAGTCGAGGCGCACGGCACCGGCACCCCCCTCGGCGACCCGATCGAGGCGCAGGCGCTGCTGGCCACGTACGGGCAGGACCGGCCCGCCGACCGGCCGCTGCTGCTCGGCTCGATCAAGTCCAACATCGGCCACGCGCAGGCCGCCGCCGGTGTCGCCGGTGTGATCAAGATGGTGCTGGCGATGCGGCACGGGCTGCTGCCGTCGACCCTGCACGTCGACGAGCCGTCCCCGCACATCGACTGGGACGCCGGGGCGGTGGAACTGCTCACCGAGACCCGCCGTTGGCCGGCCCTGGACCGGCCCCGCCGCGCCGCCGTGTCCTCCTTCGGGATCAGCGGCACCAACGCGCACACCATCATCGAGCAGGCGCCGGCGGCGGCCCCCGTGGCCGCCCCGGCGGTGGTCGGGGAGGTCCCCGGCGGCCTCGTACCCTGCGTCCTGTCGGCGCGCGGCGACGCCGCCCTGCGCGGGCAGGCCCGACGGCTGCACGGCCTGGCGGCCGACCGGTCGGACCTGACCGTCGCCGGGATCGGGCGTGCGCTGGCCACCGGCCGGTCCGTCTTCGAACACCGCGCCGTCCTGCTGGCGGCCGACCGGGGCGGCCTGCTGTCCGCCCTGGACGCGTTCGCCGACGGGCAGCCCTCGCCCGCCGTCGTCCAGGGCACCGCCCGGGGCGGGCGCACCGCCGTCGTCTTCTCCGGCCAGGGCGCGCAGCGCGCCGGCATGGGCCGGGAGCTGTACGCCGCGTACCCCGTCTTCGCCGCCGCGCTGGACGAGGCGTGCGCCCACCTCGACCCGCACCTGCCCCGCCCGCTGCGGGACGTGCTGAACGCTGAGGCGGGCTCGGCCGACGCCGAGCTGCTGGACCAGACCGCCTTCACCCAGGCCGGCCTGTTCGCCGTCGAGGTGGCCCTGTTCCGCCTCGTCGAGTCGTACGGGATCGTGCCGGACTTCGTCGCCGGCCACTCGATCGGCGAGGTGACCGCCGCGTACGTGGCCGGGGTGCTCTCCCTCGACGACGCGTGCGCCCTGGTGGGCGCGCGGGGCCGGCTGATGCAGGCCCTGCCGGCCGGCGGCGGGATGCTCGCCGTCGCCGCCGACGAGGCGGCGGTCACCGAGGCGCTGGCCGGTCTGACCGACCGCGTCGGGATCGCGGCGGTCAACGGGCCGACCGCGGTGGTGGTCTCCGGGGCGCTCGACGTGCTGGACGCCCTGGAGCGGACCTGGTCCGCCCGGGGGGCGCGCACCCGCCGGCTGCGGGTCAGCCACGCCTTCCACAGCCCCCTGGTGGAACCGATGCTGGCCGAGTTCCGGGCGGTCCTCGACGGGCTGACCTTCCGCCCGCCGCTGCTGCCGGTGGTCTCCAACCTCACCGGCGGGATCGCCGACGCCGAGGAGATCGGCACTCCCGACTACTGGGTGCGGCACGTCCGGGAGGCCGTCCGCTTCGCCGACGGCGTCGCCTGCCTGCGGCAGCGCAACGTCGGCACGTTCCTCGAAATCGGCCCGGACGCGGTCCTCGCCGGCATGGTCCGTGCCTGCCTGCCGGACGACGACCCGGCCACGTCCCCGGTCGCGGTCGTCGCGGCGCTGCGTCCCGGCCGGCCGGAACCCGTCTCGCTGCTGCACGCGTTGGCGGAACTGCACGTCCACGGCGTGCCCGTGACCTGGTCCGCCCTGCTGCCGGGCGCAGACCCCGTCGACCTGCCGACGTACGCGTTCCAGCGGCAGCGGTACTGGCCCAACGTCGGCCGGCTGCGCGCCGGTGACGTGGCCGGCGCAGGCCTCGGCGCGGCCGGGCACGGGCTGCTCGGCGCCGCCGTCGACCTGGCCGGCGACGGCGAGGTCGTGCTGACCGGCCGGCTGGCGCTCGCCACCCGGCCGTGGCTCGCCGACCACGCGGTGTCGGGCGCGGTGCTGCTGCCGGGCACCGCGCTGGTGGAACTCGCGGTGCGGGCCGGCGACGAGGTGGGCGTGTCCCGGGTACGGGAGCTGACCATCGCCGCGCCGCTGGTGCTCCCGCCCTCCGGCGGCGTGCGCATCCAGGTCCGGGTGTCGGTGCCGGGATACGCACCGCAGCGCACCGTAACCATCCACTCCCGACCCGACGACGCCCCCGACGCGGGCTGGACCCGGCACGCCGACGGGGTGCTGGAGCCGGCGTCCGTCGACGAGCCGGGCGTCGGCCCGTGGCCGCCCGTGGGCGCCGACGAGGTCGACCTGACCGGCTGGTACGACGCGTTCGCCGAGCGCGGCCTGGCGTACGGGCCGGCGTTCCAGGGTCTGCGCCGGGTCTGGACGGGCGGCGGCGAGGTCTTCGCCGAGGTGGCCCTGCCCGACGACGCGGCCGGCGACGTCGCGCGGTTCGGCGTGCACCCGGCGCTGCTGGACGCCGCCCTGCACCCTGTCGCACTGCTGTTCGAGGAGTCCGCCGCGCCCCGGGTGCCGTTCGCGTTCGAGGGCGTGCAGGTGCACGCCTCGGGCGCGCGGGTGCTGCGGGTGCGGCTGACCCGCGAGGGCACCGGCGTGCGGCTGGTCGCCGGTGACGAGGCCGGCACGCCGGTGGTGTCCGTGGACTCGCTGACCCTGCGGGAGCTGACCGGCCGGGCCGCCCCGGACGCGGCAGCCCGGTCGCTGTTCGAGGTCGCCTGGCGGGCCGCCGAGGTCGTTCCGGCCGACGTGCCGGCCTGGGCGACCCTCGGCGAGCCGGGGGACGTCGCCACCGGGCGCGCCCACCGGACCGTCGCCGCCCTGCTCGCCGCGCTCGACGGCGGCGCCGAGACGCCCACCCTGCTGCTGCTCCCGGCCACCGCCCCGCAGGACGGCGCGGTGCCCGACGCGGTCGGCGCCCTCGCCTCGACGGTGCTGGCGGAGCTGCGGTCCTGGCTGGCCGCCGACGCCCTGGCGGACTCGAAGCTGGTGGTGGTGACCCGGGGCGCGGTGGTGGCCCGGGACGGCGACGCCGTGACCGATCTGGCGGGTGCGACGGTGTGGGGCCTGCTGCGGTCGGCGCAGTCGGAGCATCCCGGCCGGATCGTGCTGGCCGACGTCGACGGCGACGTCGACGCGGGCCTGGTGGCCGTCCTGGCGCGGGTCGCCGAGGACGCCGCGGGCGCTCAGGTGGCCCTCCGCGCGGGCCGGGTGTTCGTGCCGCGGCTGGTACGCGCGTCGGGGCCGTCGTCGCACGCCCCGATCGCGGCGGACGCCGGCGCCGTCCTGGTGACCGGCGGCACCGGCGCGCTGGGCGCCCTCGTGGCGGAGCATCTGGTCCGGGCGCACGGGCTCCGGGCGCTGGTGCTGGCGTCCCGGCGGGGCCCGGCGGCCGACGGCGCCGACGAGCTGGTCGAACGGCTGGCCGGGCTGGGCGCGTCGGCTCGGGTGGTGGCGTGCGACGTCACCGACCGGGCGCAGGTGGCCGGGCTGGTCGCGGACGTCACCTCGACGGGCCGGCTGGCGGGCGTCGTCCACCTGGCCGGTGTGCTCGACGACGGCCTCGTCGAGGGGCTGACGGCCGACCAGCTTGCGGGCGTCCTGGCACCGAAGGTGTCGGCGGGCTGGCACCTGCACGAGGCGACGGCCGATCTGGACCTGGACCTGTTCGTGCTGTTCTCCTCGATCGCGGGGGTGCTCGGCTCGCCGGGCCAGGCGGCGTACGCGGCGGGCAACGCGTTCCTGGACGCCCTGGCGGTGCACCGCGGGCAGGCCGGTCTGCCGGCGGTCAGCCTCGCGTGGGGGATGTGGGACACGGCCGGGATGGCGGCGTCCCTCGGCGGCGTCGACCGGGCCCGGTCGGGGCGGGTCGGCCTGACCGCGATGAGCGCCGACACCGGCCTGGCGCTGTTCGACGCGGCGCTGGCCGTGGACCGGCCGACCCTGGTGCCGGCGGTGATCGACGTGCCCGCGCTGCGGGCCGCCGCCGCCGGCGGCGTGGTGCCGCCGATGCTGCGGGCGCTGGTCGGCACGACCACGACGCGTCGCCAGGCGGGACAGGGCGGCGACAGCCTGGCCGGCCGGCTCGCCCGGCTCACCGAGGACGAGGGTCGGGCGCAGGTCGCCCTGCTCGTCCGGGGCCTGGCCGCTCAGGTGCTGGGGCACGACGGGGTGGAGGCGGTGCCGGCGGACCGGGCGTTCCGGGATCTCGGGTTCGACTCGCTGAGCGCGGTCGAGCTGCGCAACCGGGTCAACGCCGCGACGGGGCTGCGCCTCGGCTCGACCCTGGTCTTCGACTACCCCACCCCGCAGGCGCTGGCCGAGCACGTGCTCGCCGACCTGCTGGGTACCGGGGCCGTCGAGGTCGGGCCGGATCTGCCGGTGACGGTCGGCGGCGACGAGCCGATCGCGATCGTGGGGATGGCGTGCCGGTACCCGGGCGGGGTGGAGACGCCGGAGCAGTTGTGGGCGTTGCTGGCCGGTGGCGGCGAGGGGATCGGGGAGTTCCCGGCGGACCGGGGTTGGGACCTGGAGTCGTTGTTCGATCCGGATCCTGACCGGCCGGGTACCTCGTACACGCGGCATGGCGGTTTCCTGTACGGGGCGGCGGAGTTCGATCCGGCCTTCTTCGGGATCAGCCCGCGTGAGGCTCTGGCGATGGATCCGCAGCAGCGTCTGCTGTTGGAGGCGTCGTGGGAGTCGTTGGAGTCGGCGGGGGTGGACCCGGTGCGGTTGCGGGGCAGCCGGACGGGTGTGTTCGCGGGTGTGATGTACCACGATTACGCCTCCGTGTTGATGGACGTGCCCGGCGAGGTCGAGGGGTACATCGGTACCGGTAACTCGGGCAGTGTGTTGTCGGGTCGGGTGGCGTACACGTTCGGCTTGGAGGGGCCGGCGGTGACGGTGGATACGGCGTGTTCGTCGTCGTTGGTGGCGTTGCATCTGGCGGTTCAGGCGTTGCGTAGTGGTGAGTGTGATCTGGCTCTTGCCGGTGGTGTGACGGTGATGGCGACGCCGGGGACGTTCATCGAGTTCTCGCGTCAGCGTGGTCTGTCGCAGGACGGCCGGTGTAAGTCCTTCGCGGCGTCGGCCGACGGTACGGGCTGGTCGGAGGGTGTGGGTGTGCTGCTGGTGCAGCGGCTGTCGGATGCGCAGCGGGAGGGTCGGAACATTCTGGCGGTGGTGCGGGGTACGGCCGTGAACCAGGACGGTGCGTCGAACGGGCTCACCGCGCCGAATGGTCCGTCGCAGCAGCGGGTGATCCGGCAGGCCCTGGCCAACGCCCGGCTCAGCTCGCAGCAGGTCGACGTGGTGGAGGCGCACGGCACCGGCACCACGCTGGGCGATCCGATCGAGGCGCAGGCGCTGTTGGCGACGTACGGGCAGGACCGGTCCGAGGATCGGCCGCTGCTCCTCGGGTCGGTGAAGTCGAACATCGGTCACACGCAGGCTGCGGCCGGTGTGGCGGGTGTGATCAAAATGATCATGGCGATGCGGCATGGTGTGGTGCCGGCGACGTTGCATGTGGACGAGCCGTCCCCGCACATCGACTGGACGGCGGGTGCGGTCACCCTCGCCACCGAGGCGACGCCGTGGCCGGCGGTGAACCGGCCGCGTCGGGCCGCCGTCTCCTCGTTCGGGATCTCGGGCACCAACGCGCACGTCATCATCGAGCAGCCGCCCGCCGAGGTGATCGAGGGCGGGACGGTCGGCGACGCCTCGCCTCCGTTGGTGCCGGTGCTGTTGTCGGCGCGCACCGACGTGGCGCTGGCCGCACAGGCGGACCGGTGGACCCGGTGGCTTTCCGCCGGCCAGGGCCTCGGGGCCGTCGAGGTCGCCTGGTCCTCGGTCACCACCCGACCGGCCCTGACCCGCCGGGCCGTCGTCGTCGCGGCGCACCGCGACGACCTGCTGGCGGGGCTGACCGCCCTCGCCGGCGGTGAGCCGTCCGGCGCGGTGGTCACCGGCTCCGCGGTGGAACGCGGCCCGCTGGCGGTGCTGTTCTCCGGCCAGGGGGCACAGCGCGCCGGGATGGGCCGCGAGTTGTACGACGGGTTCCCCGCCTTCGCGTCGGCGCTGGACGAGGTGTGCGCCGAGTTGGACGGGCTGCTGCCAGGTTCGTTGAAGCCGGTGCTGTTCGCCGAGCCGGGCACGTCGGACGCCGATCTCCTCGATCAGACCGTGTTCACGCAGGCGGGTCTGTTCGCGGTCGAGGTGGCGCTGTTCCGGTTGGTGGAGTCGTTCGGCGTGGTGCCGGACTTCGTGGGCGGTCACTCGATCGGTGAGATCACGGCCGCGTACGTGGCCGGTGTGTTGTCGATGGCGGACGCCTGCCGGTTGGTGGCGGCTCGGGGCCGGTTGATGCAGGCGCTCCCGGCCGGCGGCGGAATGCTGGCGGTGGGCGCGTCCGAGGTGGACGTGGCGGAGAGCCTGGGCGGCCTCGCCGACCGGGTGGGGATCGCGGCGGTGAACGGGCCGTCGTCCGTGGTGGTTTCGGGGGAGATCGCCGCCCTGGACGAGTTGGCGGAGTTCTGGCGGGGTCGGGGGATCCGGACCCGCCGGTTGACGGTGAGTCACGCGTTCCACAGTCCGCTGATGGAGCCGATGCTCGACGAGTTCCGCGCCGTGCTGGCCGGGTTGACGTTCACCGCCCCGCTCCTGCCCGTGGTGTCGAACGTGACCGGTGCGCTGGCCGGTGGCGACGAGTTGTGCACCCCGCAGTACTGGGTGCGGCATGTGCGGGAGGCGGTGCGGTTCGCTGACGGGGTCACGGCGTTGCGTGATGCCGGGGTGGACACGTTCCTGGAGGTCGGTCCGCAGAGCGTGCTGACGGCGTTGGCGGCCGACGTGCTGCCGGCCGGCGGGGACGTGGTGGCGGTGGCGGTGCAGCGTCGGGACCGGTCGGAGGCGCAGGGGCTGCTGGCGGCTCTGGGTGAGCTGCACGTGCATGGTGTGCCCGTCGCCTGGCGGCCGTGGTTCGCCGATGCCGGGGCGGTCCGGGTCGACCTGCCGACGTACGCGTTCCAGCGGGAACGGTACTGGCCCGAGCCCGCCCGCCCGGCCCGCCGGCCGGTCGGCGACGGCGGCGACGCCGAGTTCTGGACGGCCGTGGAGAGCGGCGACCTCACCGCCCTCGCGACCCAGTTCGGCGCCGACGGTGACCTCGATGCCCTCGCCCCGGCCCTGCCGGTGCTGTCGACGTGGCATCGGGCCCGCCGGCAACGCGTCCTGGTCGACGGCTGGTCGTACCGGGTCATGTGGAAGCGGACCGACCTCGCCGCCATCCCGGCGGGCACCTGGCTGTTGGTGTCGCCGCAGGACGACGACCCGGTCACCGGCGCGCGGACCGAGGAGGCCGCCAAGGCCCTGGCCTCGGCCGGTGCCGACGTGCTCCGGCTGACCGTCGACCCCGCCCGCACCGACCGGGACGACCTCGCCCGGCAGCTCGCCGAGACGCTGGCCGACCGGCCGGTCACCGGCGTGCTCTCCCTGCTCGGCCTCCGCGACCAGCCACACCCGGACAGTCCGGCCGTGCCCGTCGGCACGGCGGCCACCCTGCTGCTGCTCCAAGGGCTGCACGACACCGGTACGAAGACCCGGCTGTGGTGCCTGACCCAGGGCGCGGTCGGCACCGGGGACGGCGACGCGGTCCGGCGGGTCGCCCAGAGCGGACTGTGGGGCCTCGGACTGGTCGCCGGACTGGAACACCCGCACCTGTGGGGCGGCCTCATGGACCTGCCCGACGACGTCGACCCCGCCGTCTGGGACCGGTTGGTCCGGGTGGTCGCCGGCGCCGGGGACGAGGACCAGATCGCCGTACGGCCCACCGGCGTTTTCGTCCGGCGGCTCGCGCGGGCGGCAGCCTCCGCCCCGGCCGCCGGGGAACGCTGGCAGCCGTCGGGCACGGTGCTGATCACCGGCGGAACGGGGGCGCTCGGCGCCCACGTGGCCCGCTGGGCGGTCACCAACGGCGCCGCGCACGTGGTGCTGACCAGCCGCCGGGGCGAGCGGGCCGCAGGCGCCGGAGAGCTGCGGGAGGAACTGGCCGCGCACGGCGCCCGGGTCTCGATCGTGGCGTGCGACGTCGCCGAGCGGGACCAGGTCGCGGCCCTGCTGGCGACCCTGGACGAGGATCCGGCGCCGCTGACGGCGGTGGTGCACGCCGCCGGGGCCGGAGACGTCGGCCTGCTCGCCGAGACCGACCTCGCCGGCTTCGCCGCCGTCCTCGCCGGAAAGGTGGCCGGCGCGGTGCACCTGGACGACCTGCTCGGCGACCGGCCGCTGGACGCGTTCGTGCTGTTCTCCTCGATCGCCGGGGTGTGGGGCAGCGGTGGGCAGGGCGCCTACGCGGCGGGCAACGCGTTCCTCGACGCGCTGGCCGACCAGCGGCGGGCCCGGGGCCTCGCGGCTACCTCGGTGGCATGGGGACCGTGGGCCGACGGTGGCATGGCCGGCGTCGAGGCCCAGCAGGCCCTGGCCCGGCGCGGCCTCAGCGCGATGGCGCCGGACGACGCCGTGCACGCCATGCGGTACGCCGTCGGCCAGCCCCGACCCGCCCTGACCGTGGCCGACGTCGACTGGGCGGTGTTCGCCCCCGCGTACGCCTCGGCCCGGCCCCGGCCGTTGCTCGACGACCTCGCCGAGGCCCGGGACGCGCTGCGCGCCCCCGCCGACGAGCAGCCGGGCGGCGCCGCCGACGGGCTCCGGGAGCACCTGCGCACCCTGCCCCGCACCGAGCAGCTGCGGCACCTGGTCGACCTGGTCCGCACCCACGCCTCGGCGGTGCTCGGTCACCCGGGCACGGACCGGGTCAAGCCCCGGCTGGCGTTCAAGGAGCTCGGGTTCGACTCGCTGACCGCGGTGGAGCTGCGCAACCGGCTCACCGCCGCGAGCGGGCTGCCGCTGCCGGCGACCCTCGTCTTCGACTACCCGAACCCCACCACCCTCGCGGAGCACCTGCTCGACGGGCTGCTCCCCGAGGCACGGCGGTCGGACGGCCCGGACCCTTCGGAGTCGACGGTCCGCCAGGCCCTCGCGACCATCCCGTTGGCCCGGCTCCGGGACGCGGGCCTGCTGGAACTGCTGCTGAACCTCACCGACGCCGAGACCGACGCCGCCGAGTCCACCGACGAGAGCATCGACCTCATCGACGAAATGGACGCCGACACCCTCGTCAAGCTGGCGCTTGACGGATCCGATTCCTGACCGTTGTCCCCAGTACGGAGCTTGTGATGTCTACGTCCGCAGACAAGGTCGTCGAGGCGCTCCGCGCCTCGCTCAAGGAGACGGGCCGCCTCCGTCAGCTCAACCAGCAGCTCACCGCCGCCGCGCGTGAACCGATCGCGATCGTGGCGATGTCCTGCCGCTACCCCGGGGGCGTCTCCACCCCGGAGCAGCTGTGGGACCTGGTGGCATCGGGCAGCGACGCCGTCGGCGGCTTCCCCACCGACCGGGGCTGGGACCTGGACAACCTGTACGACGCCGACGCCGACCGGGCGGGCCGCTCCACCACCCGCGAGGGCGGCTTCCTCTACGACGCGGCCGAGTTCGACGCCGGCTTCTTCGGCATCTCGCCCCGCGAGGCGGTCGCCATGGACCCCCAGCAGCGGCTGCTGCTGGAGACGTCGTGGGAGGCCTTCGAGTACGCGGGGATCGCGCCCGCGTCCATGCGCGGCCAGAAGGTCGGCGTCTTCGTCGGCACCGCCGCCAACGGGTACGGGATGGGCCCGCAGACCGAGATGGAGGGCACCGACGAGGGCTACCTGCTGACCGGCACGGCCACGAGCGTCGTCTCCGGCCGGATCGCGTACGCCCTCGGGCTGGAGGGGCCGGCGGTCACCGTCGACACCGCCTGCTCGTCATCGCTGGTGGCCCTGCACCTCGCCGCCCAGGCCCTGCGCCAGGGCGACTTCGACCTCGCCCTGGCCGGCGGCGTGTGCATCATGGCCACCCCCAGCCCGTTCGTCGGCTTCTCCCGGCAGCGCGGCCTGGCCCCGGACGGCCGGTGCAAGTCCTTCGCCGCCGCCGCCGACGGCACCGGCTGGGCGGAGGGCGTCGGCCTGCTGCTGGTGGAGCGGCTGTCGGACGCCCAGCGCAAGGGGCACCGCGTGCTGGCCGTGATCCGGGGCAGCGCGGTCAACCAGGACGGCGCGTCGAACGGGCTCACCGCCCCGAACGGCCCCGCCCAGCAGCGGGTGATCCGGCAGGCCCTGGCCAACGCCCGGCTCACCACCGCCGACGTGGACGCCGTCGAGGCGCACGGCACCGGCACCGTCCTCGGCGACCCCATCGAGGCGCAGGCCGTGCTGGCCACGTACGGGCAGGACCGGCCCGCCGACCGGCCGCTGCTGCTCGGCTCGATCAAGTCGAACTTCGGGCACAGCCAGTCGGCCGCGGGCGTCGCCGGGATCATCAAGATGGTGATGGCGATGCGGCACGGCGTCGTCCCGTCGACCCTGCACGTGGACTCCCCGACGCCGAAGGTCGACTGGTCGGCGGGCGCGGTGTCGCTGGTGACCGAGGCCCGGCCCTGGCCGGCGACCGGGCGGCCCCGGCGGGCCGCCGTCTCGTCTTTCGGCATCTCCGGGACCAACGCGCACACCATCATCGAGGAACCCCCCGCCCCGGAAGCCGACGCCGACGCCCCGGAACCGGCCGTCACCCTCCCGGTGGTGCCGGTGCTGCTGTCCGCCCGCTCCGACGCCGCGCTCGCCGGCCAGGCGGGCCGTTGGGCCAGGTGGCTGGCCGCCGACGGGGACCTGCGTCCCCTGGACGTCGGCTGGTCGTCGGCGGTGTCGCGGTCGGCGCTGGACAGCCGGGCCGTGCTGGCCGCGACCGACCGGGACGAGCTGCTGGCCGGGTTGCGTGCCCTGGCGTCGGGGCAGTCGTCGGGTGCGGTGGTGGCGGGTCGGGCGGCCGACCGGGGTCCGTTGGCGGTGTTGTTCTCGGGTCAGGGGGCGCAGCGTGCCGGGATGGGCCGTGAGTTGTACGACGGGTTCCCCGTCTTCGCCGCCGCGTTGGACGAGGTGTGTGGGCTGCTGGATGGGCTGTTGCCGCAGCCGTTGAGGCCGGTGCTGTTCGCGGCGGAGGGCACGGTCGAGGCGGGCCTGTTGGATCAGACTGTGTTCACGCAGGCGGGTCTGTTCGCGGTCGAGGTGGCGTTGTTCCGTCTGGTGGAGTCGTTCGGTGTGGTGCCGGACTTCGTGGGCGGTCACTCGGTTGGTGAGATCACGGCCGCGTACGTGGCGGGGGTGTTGTCGCTGGCGGATGCCTGCCGGTTGGTGGCGGCTCGGGGCCGGTTGATGCAGGCGTTGCCGGCCGGTGGGGGAATGTTGGCGGTGGGTGCGTCCGAGGCGGAGGTGTTGCCCAGTCTGGGCGGTCTCGCCGACCGGGTGGGGGTCGCGGCGGTGAACGGGCCGGCGTCGGTGGTGGTGTCCGGTGCGGTGGACGCCGTCGACGAGATCGAGCGGGTGTGGCGGGACCGGGGCGTGCGGACCCGTCGGTTGGCGGTGAGTCACGCGTTCCACAGTCCGTTGATGGAGCCGATGCTCGACGAGTTCCGCGCCGTGCTGGCCGGGCTCACGTTTGCGTCGCCCCGGTTGCCGGTGGTGTCGAACGTGACCGGTGCGCTGGCCGGCAGCGACGAGTTGCGCACCCCGCAGTACTGGGTGCGGCACGTCCGGGAGGCGGTGCGGTTCGCCGACGGGATCACCACGCTCCGCGCCGCCGGGGTCGACACGTTCCTGGAGATCGGGCCCCGCAGCGTCCTCACCGCGATGACCCGGGACGTCCTCGGCCCGCAGCCGGTCGACCCGGCCGCCGACGACGCGACCCCGGTCGTCGCGGTGCCCGTGCTGCGGGCCGACCGTCCCGAGCCCCGGGCGCTGCTCGCCGCCCTCGCCGAACTGCACGTCAACGGCGCGGCCGTCGACTGGCCCGTGGTGTACACCGACACGGGCGCGACCACGGTAGGCCTGCCCACGTACGCGTTCCAGCGGCAGCGCTACTGGCCGGAGCAGCTTCCGGCCTCCGTCACCGGCCCGGTCAGCCCCGACGTCCTCGACGTCGAGTTCTGGTCCGCCGTGGAACGTTCCGACGTGGCGGCGCTGGCCGCGCAGCTCGGCGACGACGGCGCGGACGTCCTCGCCCCGGCGCTGCCGGTCCTGTCGTCCTGGCGCCGGGCGCGGCTGCGCGACGCCGTCGTCGACGGCTGGTCGTACCGGGTGGTGTGGAAGCGCGCGGCGACGCCCGCCGCCGCCGCGCCGATCGGCGACTGGCTGCTGCTCGAACCGGCCGGCGACCCGGCGGCGGCGCAGTGGGCCGACGCGCTGACGGCGGCGCTCGCCGCCGCCGGCGGGACGGTCCACCGCCTGCCGGTGGACCCGCTGACCGGCCGGGCCGAGCTGGCGGCCCGGCTGGCCGAGCTGCCGGCGGACCGCCGGTTCGCGGCGGCGGTCTCCCTGCTCGGGCTGCTGGACCGGCCGCACCCCGACCACCCGGCGGTGTCGACCGGCACCGCCGCGACGGCGACCCTGACGCAGGCCCTGCACGACGCCGACGTCGCGCTGCCGGTGTGGACCCTCACCCGGGGCGCGGTCGGCACCGGCGACGCCGACGGCGTCCGCAGCGTCGCCCAGGGCGGCCTGTGGGGCCTGGCCCGGGTAGCCGGGCTGGAACACCCCCAGCTCTGGGGCGGCCTGGCCGACCTGCCGGAGCGCCCCGACGCGGCCGGCTGGGACCGGCTCGTGGGCGTGCTGGCCGGGGCCGGCGACGAGGACCAGATCGCCGTACGCCCCTCCGGCGTCTTCGTGCGCCGGCTGGTCCGCGCCGACCCCGCCGGCGTGGGAACCGTCGAACGCTGGCAGCCGTCCGGGACGGTGCTGATCACCGGCGGCACCGGGGCGCTCGGCGCCCACGTGGCCCGCTGGGTGGCGGCCAACGGTGCCGCGCACGTCGTGCTGACCAGCCGCCGTGGCGAGCGCGCGCCGGGCGCGGCGGAACTGCGGGACGAACTGGCCGGGTTCGGCGCGCGGGTGTCGCTGGTCGCCTGCGACGCGGCCGACCGGGCGCAGGTCGAGGCGGTGCTGCGCGACATCGACGCGGACGACGCCCCGCTGACGGCGGTCGTGCACGCCGCCGGCGTGGGTCAGCTCGCCAGGCTGGTGGACACCGACCTGGCCGCGCTCGCCGCCGTCCTCGATGGCAAGATCGCCGGCGCGGTCCACCTGGACGAGCTGCTGGGCGACCGGCCACTGGACGCCTTCGTGCTGTTCTCCTCGATCGCCGGGATCTGGGGCAGCGGCGGCCAGGCCGCCTACGCCGCCGGCAACGCCTTCCTGGACGCGCTCGCGGAGCGGCGGCGCGCCCGTGGTCTCGCCGCCACGGCGGTCGCCTGGGGCCCCTGGGCGGACGGCGGCATGGCCAGCGGGGAGGGCCAGGAACTGCTGGCCCGGCGCGGCCTCACCGCGATGTCCCCGGCCCAGGCCGTGTACGCCCTGCGCAGCGCCGTCGGCCGGTCCGCGCCGTCGCTGGCCGTGGCGGACGTCGACTGGTCCCTGTTCACCCCGGCGTTCGCCGCCGCGCGGCCCCGGCCGCTGCTCGACGACATCGCGGAGGCCCGGGACGCCCTGCGGACCGCCGACGAGGAGCCGGCCGACGGGGCCGGCGGTGGCCTGCGGCAGCAACTGCTCACCCTGCCCCGCGCCGAGCAGGACCGGCACCTCACCGACCTGGTCCGCACGGTCGCCGCCACCGTCCTCGGGCACACCGGCCCGGAGCTGGTCAAGGCGAACCGGGCGTTCAAGGAGCTGGGCTTCGACTCGCTGACCGCGGTGGAGCTGCGCAACCGGCTCGGCGCCGCCACCGGCCTCTCCCTGCCCACCACCCTCGTCTTCGACTACCCGAACCCGGCCGCCCTCGCCGACCACCTGTCGTCCGCGCTGCGCCTGCACGAGGTCGACACCGTGACCACCTGGGGCCCCGCCGGGCCGGTCGACGACGACCCGATCGTCATCGTGGGCATGAGCTGCCGGTACCCCGGCGGCGTGAGCAGCCCCGGCGAGCTGTGGGACCTCGTCGCCACCGGCCGCGACGGCATCAGCGGTTTCCCCGAGGACCGCAACTGGGACATCGCCCGGCTGCTGGCCGTCGACGCCGAGGGCCGGCCGGTGTCGCACACCCGCGAGGGTGGCTTCGTCCCCGGTGCCACCGCCTTCGACCCGGGCTTCTTCGGCATCTCGCCGCGCGAGGCCCTGGCCATGGACCCGCAGCAGCGGCTGCTGCTGGAGGCGTCCTGGGAGGCCCTGGAGCAGGCGGGCGTCGACCCGGACCGGCTGCGCGGCAGCCGCACCGGCGTCTTCGTCGGCGCCTCCCCGTCGGGCTACGGCACCACCGACACCCCGGAGGAGCTGGCCGGCTACCAGCTCACCGGGGGAGCGCACAGCGTCATCTCCGGCCGGGTCTCCTACACCCTGGGTCTGGAGGGGCCCGCGGTCACCATCGACACCGCCTGCTCGTCGTCGCTCGTGGCGGTGCACCTCGCCGCCCAGGCGCTGCGCGGCGGCGAGTGCGACCTGGCCCTGGCCGGCGGCGTGACCGTCATGGTCACCCCCGGGGCGTTCGTGGAGTTCTCCCGGCAGGGCGGCCTCGCCCCCGACGGGCGGTGCAAGTCCTTCGCCGCGTCCGCCGACGGCACCGGCTGGTCCGAGGGCGTCGGCGTCCTGCTGGTCCAGCGCCTGTCCGACGCGCGACGGGACGGCCGGCAGGTGCTCGCCGTGCTCGCCGGCAGCGCCGTGAACCAGGACGGCGCGTCCAACGGCCTGACCGCCCCGAACGGCCCCGCGCAGCAGCGGGTCATCCGGGCCGCGCTGGCCAACGCCCGGCTCACCGTCGCCGACGTGGACGCCGTCGAGGCGCACGGCACCGGCACCACGCTGGGTGACCCGATCGAGGCGCAGGCCGTGCTGGCCACCTACGGCCAGGACCGGCCGGCGGACCGGCCGCTGTTCCTCGGGTCGATCAAGTCGAACATCGGGCACGCGCAGGCCGCCGCCGGGGTCGCCGGCATCATCAAGATGATCATGGCGATGCGGCACGGGCTACTCCCGTCGACCCTGCACCTCGACGAGCCCACCCCCCACGTGGACTGGTCGGCCGGCGCCGTGTCGCTGCTGACCGAGGCGCGCCCCTGGCCCGAGGTGGACCGCCCCCGCCGGGCCGCCGTGTCCTCGTTCGGCATCAGCGGCACCAACGTCCACCTGATCCTCGAACAGCCCCCCGCCCCGCCGGCCGGGGACGAGGCGGACGCCGAGGAGCCGACCCCCGCCGCCGCGCGGTCGCTGGCCCCGGTGCTCCTGTCCGCCCGCGACGGCGCGGCGCTGGCGGCCCAGGCGGGCCGCTGGGCGGCCTGGCTCACGGCCGACGAGGACCTCCGCCCGCTCGACGTGGCCCTCTCCTCGGCGGTGTCCCGCGCGACGCTGGACGAGCGCGCGGTCATCGCCGCGACCGACCGGGACGACCTGCTCGCGGCGCTGACCGCTCTCGCCGCCGGGAACCCCTCCGGCGCGGTGGTCACCGGCGCCGCCGGCCAGCGTGGCCAGCTCGCCCTGCTGTTCTCCGGCCAGGGCGCGCAGCGCGCCGGGATGGGCCGGCATCTGTACGCCGAATTCCCCGTGTTCGCCGCCGTGTTGGACGAGGTGTGCGGGCACCTGGATCCGTTGTTGCCGCGTTCGCTTGGTGAGGTGCTGTTCGCCGCCGAGGGTTCGGTGGAGGCTGATCTCCTCGGTCAGACCGTGTTCACGCAGGCGGGTCTGTTCGCGGTCGAGGTGGCGCTGTTCCGCCTGGTGGAGTCGTTCGGTGTGGTGCCGGACCTCGTGGCCGGTCACTCGGTCGGTGAGATCACGGCCGCTCACGTGGCGGGGGTGTTGTCGCTGGCGGACGCCTGTGCTCTCGTCGCCGCCCGTGGCCGACTGATGCAGGCGCTGCCGGCTGGCGGCGGGATGCTGGCCGTCGCCGCGTCGGAGGCGGACGTGCTGCCCAGCCTGGACGGGTTCGCCGACCGGGTGGGTGTCGCGGCGGTGAACGGCCCGTCGGCCGTGGTGGTCTCGGGTGCGGTTGACGCCCTCGACGAGGTGGAGCAGGTGTGGCGGGGCCGGGGTGTGCGGACGCGTCGGTTGGCGGTGAGTCATGCGTTCCACAGTCCGTTGATGGAGCCGATGCTGGCCGAGTTCCGTACGGTGCTGGCCGGGTTGAGCTTCGCCGCGCCGTTGCTGCCGGTGGTGTCGAACCTGACCGGTGCGCTGGCCGAGGGCGATGAGCTGCGCACTCCGGAGTATTGGGTGCGGCATGTCCGTGAGGCGGTCCGGTTCGCCGACGGGGTCACGGCCCTGCGGGCGGCCGGGGTGGACACGTTCCTGGAGGTCGGCCCGCAGAGTGTGCTGACCGCGATGGCCGCCGACGTCCTGCCGGCCGGTGACGGCGGCGTGTTGGCTGTCGCCGTCCAGCGTCGGGACCGGCCGGAGGCGCACGCGCTGCTGGCCGCCCTGGCGGAGCTGCACGTGCACGGGGTTCCGGTGACCTGGGCCCAGTGGTTCGCCGACACCGGCGCGACCCGGGTCGACCTGCCCACGTACGCGTTCCAGCACCAGCGGTACTGGCTTTCGCCCGTCGGGCAGGCGGCCGACGTGTCCGGCGCGGGCCTCGGCGTGGCCCGCCACCCGCTGCTCGGCGCGACGGTGTCGGTGGCCGGCGAGGACATGGTGGTGCTGACCGGCCGGCTGTCGCTGTCGTCCCACCCGTGGCTGGGCGACCACGTCGTCTCCGGCGCCGTGGTGGTGCCGGGCACCGCCCTGCTCGACCTCGTCGTCCGGGCCGGCGACGAGGTGGGCGCGTCCCGCGTCCGCGACCTCACCGTGCTCGCCCCGCTGGTGCTGCCCGCCGGCGGCGGCGGAATGCGGGTGCAGGTCCGGGTCGGCCCGGTCGACGCGACGGGCACCCGGCCGGTAACCGTGCACTCCCAGTCCGAGGAGGACCCGGAGGCCGGCTGGACCCGGCACGCCGACGGCGTCGTCGGCCTCCCCACCGCCGAGGAGCCCACCGTGGGCGCCTGGCCCCCGGCCGACGCGGCCGAGGTGGACCTCACCGGCTGGTATCCGGCCGTCGCCGGGCACGGGCTCGCCTACGGGCCGGTCTTCCAGGGCCTGCGGCGCGCGTGGACCGCCGACGGCACGGTGTACGCCGAGGTGACCCTCCCCGACACGGTGGTCGGGGACCCGGCCGGATTCGGCGTGCACCCGGCGCTGCTGGACGCCGCGCTGCACCCCGTCGGGCTGCTGCCCGCCGAGGCCGCGGGCGACGGCCCCCGGGTGCCGTTCTCCTTCGAGGGGGTGCAGGTCCACACGATCGGCGCGCGGACCCTCCGGGTGCGCCTGACCGCGAGCGGGTCCTCGGTACGGCTGGTCGCCGTCGACGAGGCCGGCACGCCGGTGGTGTCGGTGGACTCCCTGACGCTGCGGGAGATGACCACGGCGAGCACGCCGAACCAGGCGAACCGCTCGCTGTTCGAGGTGTCGTGGCAGCCCGAGCAGGTCGCCCCGGCCGACGCCGGGTACGGCTGGGCGGTGCTCGGCGGCGACGCCACCGACGGCGGGGCGCTGACGCCCGCGTACCCGGATGTGGCGGCCGTGGTCGAGGCGGTGACGGGCGCGACGGCCCCCGCCCCGGCGGGGCTGCTGCTGCCCGTGCCCACGGCGATCGATGCCGACGTGCCCGGGGCCGACGTGCCCGACGCGGTACGCGCCGCGACCGAGGCCGTGCTGCGCGAGGCGCAGGGCTGGCTGGCCGCCGACGCCCTCGCGGACTGCCGCCTGGTCGTCGTCACCCGTGGGGCGGTCGCCGCCCACCCCGACGACCGGGTCACCGACGTGGCGGGGGCCGCCGTCTGGGGCCTGCTGCGGTCCGCGCAGTCGGAACACCCCGGCCGGATCGTGCTGGCCGACCTCGAACCCGACGCCGACCTCGGCCCGGAGCTGCTGGCCCTGCTGGCCGGATTCGCCGCCGACCCGGGCGCGGGCGGGCAGCTCGCGGTGCGCGCCGGCACGGCGTACGTCCCACGGCTGACCCGCGCGGCCGGCGGTGCGCAGGCCGCGCCGGTGGTCGGCGCGGGCACCGTCCTGGTGACCGGCGGAACCGGCTCGCTGGGCGCCCTGGTGGCCGAGCACCTCGTCACGGCGTACGGGGTGCGGTCGCTGGTGCTGGCGTCCCGCCAGGGCCCGGCGGCCCCCGGCGCGGCCGACCTGGTGGAGCGGCTCACCGGCCTCGGTGCCGCCGTCCAGCTCGCCACGGCCGACGTGACCGACCGGACGCAGGTCGACGCGCTGGTCCGCCGGATCACCGCCGACGGGCGGCTGGCCGGCGTGGTGCACACCGCCGGCGTCCTCGACGACGGAGTCGTCACCGGGATCACCGCCGACCGGCTGGCGGACGTGCTGGCGCCCAAGGTCACCGCGGGCTGGTGGCTGCACGAGGCGACGGCAAAGCTGGACCTCGACCTGTTCGTGCTGTTCTCGTCCATCGCCGGTGTGCTCGGTTCCCCCGGCCAGGCCGCGTACGCCGCAGGCAACGCCTTCCTGGACGCCCTCGCCCAGCTCCGCGCCCAGCGGGGCCTGCCGGCGGTGAGCCTCGCGTGGGGCATGTGGGACACCGACGGCATGGCCAGCTCGATCAACGACACCGACCGGGCCCGGGTCAGCCGGGCCGGCCTCACCCCGATGACCGCCCCCGTCGGCCTCGGGCTGTGGGACGCAGCGCTGGCCCACGGCGGCGCCGCGCTGGTGCCGGCCGTGGTCGACCTGCCGGCCATGCGGGCGCAGACCGCCGCCGGCCGGGTGCCGCCGATGCTGCGGACCCTGATCGGCGCGACCGCCAGCCGGCGGCGGCCTGCCGCCGGAGGCTGGGCCGACCGGCTCGCCGGCCTCGACCCGCAGGAGGCGCGCACCCAGGTCGCCCTGCTCGTCCGGGGCCTGATCGCGCAGGTCCTCGGGCACAGCGGCGCCGACCAGGTGCCCGCCGACCGGGCGTTCCGGGAGCTGGGCTTCGACTCGCTGACCGCCGTGGAGCTGCGGAACCGGATCAACACCGCGACCGGGCTGCGGCTGACCTCCACCCTCGTCTTCGACTACCCGACCCCCGGCGCGCTGTCGGACCACCTCTACGAGCAGCTGTCCGGGCAGGTCGCCGAGCAGCGCGACGCCGTGGCGAACACGAACGTCGACGAGCCGATCGCGATCGTGGGCATGGCCTGCCGGTACCCGGGCGGCGTGACGAGCCCCGAGCAGCTCTGGCAGCTCGTCGCCACCGGTGCCGACGGGATCGGGGAGTTCCCGGCAGACCGGGGCTGGGAGCTCGACCGGATCTTCCACCCCGACCCGGACAACCCCGGGACGTCGTACACCCGGCACGGCGGGTTCCTGTACGGGGCGGCCGAGTTCGACCCGGCCTTCTTCGGCATCAGCCCGCGCGAGGCGGTCGCGATGGACCCGCAGCAGCGGTTGCTGCTGGAGGCGTCGTGGGAGACGTTCGAGTCCGCCGGGCTGGACCCCGTGCGGTTGCGGGGCAGCCGGACGGGCGTGTTCGCCGGCCTGATGTACCACGACTACGCCTCGCAGGTGCAGGAGCTGCCCGAGGGGGTGGGCGGCTACATCGGCACCGGCACGTCGGGCAGTGTGCTGTCGGGTCGGGTGGCGTACACGTTCGGCCTGGAAGGGCCGGCCGTCACCGTGGATACGGCGTGTTCGTCGTCGTTGGTGGCGTTGCACCTGGCGGTTCAGGCATTGCGCTCCGGTGAGTGTGATCTGGCGTTGGCTGGTGGTGTGACGGTGATGGCGACGCCGGGGACGTTCATCGAGTTCTCGCGTCAGCGTGGTCTGTCGCAGGACGGCCGGTGCAAGTCGTTCGCTGCTGCCGCCGACGGCACGGGCTGGTCGGAGGGCGTGGGTGTGCTGCTCGTGCAGCGGCTGTCGGACGCCCGGCGGGACGGCCGGCGGATCCTGGCCGTGGTCCGGGGCACGGCGGTGAACCAGGATGGTGCGTCGAACGGGTTGACGGCGCCGAATGGTCCGTCGCAGCAGCGGGTGATCCGGCAGGCGCTGGCCAATGCGCGTCTGACCACGACCGATGTGGACGCCGTCGAGGCGCACGGCACGGGCACCACGTTGGGTGACCCGATCGAGGCGCAGGCGTTGTTGGCGACCTATGGGCAGGACCGGCCGGCGGGCAGTCCGCTCTGGTTGGGGTCGGTGAAGTCGAACATCGGTCACACGCAGGCTGCGGCCGGGGTGGCCGGCATCATCAAGATGATCATGGCGATGCGGCACGGGACGATGCCGCGCACCCTGCACGTCGACGAGCCGTCGCCGCACATCGACTGGTCGGCGGGCGCGGTCGAGCTGCTCACCGAGGCCCGCGAGTGGCCCGCCCCGGGTCGGCCGCGCCGCGCCGCCGTCTCCTCCTTCGGAGTCAGCGGCACGAACGCCCACGTGATCATCGAGCAGCCGCCCGCCGAGACCCGGACGGAACCGGCGGACGCCGCCGTACCGCCGCTGGTGCCGGTGCTGCTCTCGGCCCGGACCGAGGCCGCCGTGGCGGCCCAGGCCGACCGCTGGGCACACTGGCTCGCCGCCGACGAGACCCCGCGCCCGGCGGACGTCGCCTGGTCCTCGCTGGTCAGCCGGTCGACGCTGGAACACCGCGCGGTCGTCACGGCCACCGACCGGGACGAACTGCTGGCCGGGCTGCGCGCCCTCGCCGCCGGCTCGCCGACCGGTGCGGTCGTCACCGGTACGGGTGCGGCGCGCGGCCCCCTCGCCGTGCTCTTCTCCGGTCAGGGTGCGCAGCGCGCCGGGATGGGCCGGGAGTTGGCGGAGGCGTTCCCCGTGTTCGCCGCCGCGTTGGACGAGGTGTGCGGGCACCTGGACCCGCTGTTGCCGCGTCCGCTTCGTGAGGTGCTGTTCGCCGCCGAGGGTTCGGTGGAGGCGGGGCTGCTGGACCAGACCGCGTTCACCCAGGCGGGCCTTTTCGCCGTCGAGGTGGCGCTGTTCCGTCTGGTCGAGTCGTTCGGCGTGGTGCCGGACTTCGTGGCCGGTCACTCGGTCGGTGAGATCACGGCCGCGTACGTGGCCGGGGTGTTGTCCCTGGCCGACGCGTGTGCCCTGGTGGCGGCGCGGGGTCGGTTGATGCAGGCGCTGCCGGCCGGCGGCGGGATGCTGGCCGTCAACGCGTCCGAGGCCGACGTGACGTCCAGCCTGGACGGCCGCGCCGACCGCCTCGGGATCGCGGCCGTGAACGGCCCGTCCGCCGTGGTGGTCTCCGGTGCCGTCGACGCCCTCGACGAGCTGGAGCAGGTCTGGACGGGCCGGGGCGTGCGCACCCGCCGGCTCGCCGTCAGCCACGCGTTCCACAGCCCGCTGATGGAGCCGATGCTCGACGACTTCCGGGCGGTCCTGGAGGCGCTGACGTTCCGCGCGCCGCTGCTGCCGGTGGTGTCGAACCTGACCGGGACGGTCGCCGACCCGCAGGAGATCACCCGCCCCGACTACTGGGTGCGGCACGTCCGCGCAGCCGTCCGGTACGCCGACGGGATCACCGCCCTGCGCGACGCCGGGGTGGACACGTTCCTGGAGGTCGGCCCGCAGAGCGTGCTGACCGCTATGAACGCCGAGCTGCTGGCCGAGGGAACGCTGACGCTCGCAACCCAGCGGCGGGACCGTCCCGCCCCGCAGGCGCTGCTGCACGCGCTGGCGGAGCTGCACGTCCACGGCGTGCCGGTGACCTGGCAGCAGTGGTACGCCGAGGCCCGTCCGATGCTGGTCGACCTGCCCACGTACGCCTTCGAGCACGAGCGGTACTGGCTCGGCGCCGGCCGCCCGCGCGCCGGGGACGTCTCCGGTGCCGGGCTGGGCGTCGCCGGGCACCCGCTGCTCGCCGCCGCCGTGTCGGTGGCCGGCGAGGACATGGTGGTGCTGACCGGTCGGTTGTCGGTGTCGACGCACGGGTGGTTGGCCGATCATGTGGTTGCCGGTTCGGTGGTGGTGCCGGGTACGGCGTTGGTGGAGTTGGCGGTGCGGGCCGGTGACGAGGTGGGTGCGTCGCGGGTGCGGGAGTTGACGGTGGCGGCGCCGTTGGTGTTGCCCGCGTCGGGTGGGGTGCGGGTGCAGGTGCGCGTCGGCGCGGCCGACGCGTCCAGCTCCCGGGCCGTGACGGTGCACTCCCAGACCGAGGGCGACCCGGAGGCGGAGTGGATCCGGCACGCCGAGGGTGTGCTCGAAGCACCCGGCGCGGCGGAGCCGGGCATCGGCGCGTGGCCGCCGGCCGGTGCCGACGAGGTGGACCTGACCGACTGGTACGGCGTGCTCGCCACGCACGGCCTGGTGTACGGGCCGGTGTTCCAGGGCCTGCGGCGGGCGTGGGCTTCCGGCGGTGAGGTGTTCGCCGAGGTGGCGTTGCCGGACGAGGTGGCGGGGGACGCGGCGGCGTTCGGGGTGCACCCGGCGCTGCTGGACGCGGCCCTGCACCCGGTCGGGTTGCTGCTGGCGGGTGAGGCCGGTGGCCCTCGGGTGCCGTTCGCGTTCTCCGGTGTGCAGGTGCACGCCTCGGGGGCGCGGGTGCTGCGGGTGCGGCTGACCCGTGAGGGCTCCTCCGGGGTGCGGCTGGTCGCGGTGGACTCCTCGGGCGCGGCCGTGGTCTCGGTGGACTCGCTGGTGCTGCGGGAGATGACCGGGGTGGTTGCCCCGGGTGCGGCGGCGCGGTCGTTGTTCGAGGTGGCGTGGCAGGCAGAGGAGGCCGTTTCCGCTGGCGACGCGGCCGGGTGGGCGCTGCTGGTAGCGCAGCCGGGGCAGCTCCACAGTGTCGGCGACGGGGGTGTTGCCGGGCTGGCCGGCGACGGGGGTGTTGCCGGGCCGGCCGGCGACGGGGGTGTTGCCGGGCTGGCCGGCGACGAGGGTGTTGCCGGGCTGGCAGGTGAGTTGGTGGCCCGGGGCGGGCTGGCCTCGTACCCGGATGTGGCTGCGGTGGTGGGCGCGGTCGCGGCGGGTGCGGCGGTGCCGCCCGCGCTGGTGCTGCCGGTGCCCGCCGGTGTTTCCGGCGCGGCGGTTCCGGAGTCGGTGCGCGAGGTGACGTCGAGCGTGCTGGCGACCGTGCGGTCGTGGTTGGTCGCGGATGCCTTGGCGGGTTCGAGGCTGGTGGTGGTGACCCGGGGTGCGGTGGTGGCCCGGGATGGTGACGTGGTGTCGGATCTGGCGGGTGCGGCGGTGTGGGGCCTGCTGCGGTCGGCGCAGTCGGAGCATCCGGGTCGGATCGTCCTCGCGGATGTCGACGGTGACATGGACGCGGGCGTGGTCGCCGTCCTGGCGCAGGTCGCCGAGGACGCCGGGGGCGGTCAGGTGGCCCTCCGCGCGGGTCGGGTGTTCGTGCCGCGTCTGGTGCGGGCGTCGTCGTCGGGTTCCTCGCTCGTGGTGGGTGAGGGTTCGGTGCTGGTGACCGGCGGTACGGGCTCGCTGGGCGCGTTGGTGGCGGAGCACCTCGTTCGGGCGCACGGGGTGCGGTCGTTGGTGCTGGTGTCGCGTCGTGGCCTTGATGCTGCGGGCGCGGGCGAGTTGGTAAAGCGGCTGTCGGGGCTGGGTGCGTCGGCTCGGGTGGTGGCGTGTGACGTGACGGACCGGGAGCAGGTGTTCGGGCTGGTCGCCGAGGTCGCCTCGGCGGGCCGGTTGACGGGCGTGGTGCACACCGCCGGCGTGCTGGACGACGGTGTCGTCGAGACGCTGACGGCCGAGCAGTTGGCGGGTGTGCTGGCCCCCAAGGTGTCGGCCGGTTGGTTCCTGCACGAGGCCACCACCGGGCTGGATCTGGATCTGTTCGTGTTGTTCTCGTCCATTGCTGGGGTGTTGGGTTCGCCGGGTCAGGCGGCGTATGCGGCGGGTAATGCGTTCCTGGATGCGTTGGCGGTGTATCGGCGGCAGGTGGGTCTGTCGGCGGTCAGCTTGGCGTGGGGGATGTGGGATACGGCGGGTATGGCGGCGTCGATCGGTGAGGTGGATCGGGTGCGTTCGGCGCGGTCGGGTCTGCCGCCGATGAGTGCTGAGACTGGTCTTGAGTTGTTCGATGCGGCGGTGGTGGCGGGGCGTTCGGTGTTGGTGCCGGCGGTGGTTGATGTGCCGGCGTTGCGGGCTGCGGTGTCGGGTGGTGTGGTGCCGCCGATGTTGCGGGCGTTGGTCGGCCAGACGGTGATTCGCCGCCAGGCGGGGCAGGGCGGCGACTGGGCCAACCAGTTGGCGGGCCTGACCCCCGAGGAGGCTCGCGCCCAGATCGACGTGTTGATCCGGGGTCTCGTCGCCCAGGTGCTCGGGCACGGTGGGGCGGAGTCGGTGCCGGCAGACCGGGCGTTCCGGGAACTCGGGTTCGACTCGTTGACGGCGGTGGACCTGCGGAACCGGTTGAACGCGGCGACGGGGCTGCGGTTGGCGTCGACGCTGGTGTTCGACTACCCCACCCCGGCCGTGCTCGCCGACCACCTCTACGAACTGGTCTCCGGTCAGATCACCGCCCGGCGGTCGGCGGTGGTGACTGCGGGCACCGACGAGCCGATCGCGATCGTGGGCATGGCGTGCCGGTACCCGGGCGGGGTGGAGACGCCGGAGCAGTTGTGGACCCTGCTGTCCGCCGGAGGTGACGGCATCTCCGAGTTCCCGACCGACCGTGGCTGGGACCTCGACGGCCTCTTCGACCCCGACCCGGACCGCAGCGGCACCTCGTACACCCGGCATGGCGGGTTCCTGTACGGCGCGGCGGACTTCGACCCGGCCTTCTTCGGCATCAGCCCCCGCGAGGCGATCGCCATGGACCCGCAGCAGCGGTTGCTGCTGGAGGCGTCGTGGGAGTCGTTCGAGTCGGCGGGGGTGGATCCGCAGTGGTTGCGGGGCAGCCGGACGGGTGTGTTCGCGGGCGTCATGTACCACGACTACGCCTCCCGGCTGGAGGACCTTCCGCCGGACGCCGAGGGTTACGTCGGTACCGGGACGTCGGGCAGTGTGCTGTCGGGTCGGGTGGCGTACACGTTCGGCCTGGAGGGGCCGGCGGTCACCGTGGACACGGCGTGTTCGTCGTCGTTGGTGGCCCTTCACCTGGCGGCGCAGGCGCTGCGCTCCGGCGAGTGTGATCTGGCGTTGGCCGGTGGTGTGACGGTGATGGCGACGCCGGGGACGTTCATCGAGTTCTCGCGTCAGCGTGGTCTGTCGCAGGACGGTCGGTGCAAGTCGTTCGCGGCGTCGGCCGATGGGACGGGTTGGTCGGAGGGCGTGGGTGTCCTTCTCGTGCAGCGGTTGTCGGATGCGCAGCGTGAGGGTCGGCGGATCCTGGCCGTGGTGCGGGGTACGGCGGTGAACCAGGATGGTGCGTCGAACGGGTTGACGGCGCCGAATGGTCCGTCGCAGCAGCGGGTGATCCGGCAGGCGCTGGCGAATGCGCGCCTGACCACGACCGATGTGGACGCCGTCGAGGCGCACGGCACGGGTACGACGTTGGGTGACCCAATCGAGGCGCAGGCGTTGCTCGCCACGTATGGGCAGGACCGGCAGGCGGATCGGCCGCTGCTTCTCGGGTCGGTGAAGTCGAACATCGGTCACACGCAGGCTGCGGCCGGTGTGGCCGGCATCATCAAGATGATCATGGCGATGCGGCACGGCCTCGTCCCGGCGACGTTGCATGTGGATGAGCCGTCCCCGCACATCGACTGGACGGCGGGTGCGGTCGTCCTGGCCACGGAGGCGAAGCCGTGGCCTGTGGTGAACCGGCCGCGTCGGGCGGCGGTGTCGTCGTTCGGGATTTCGGGCACGAATGCGCATGTGATCATCGAGCAGCCTGCGGCTGCGGTGGTTGAGGGTGTGGTTGTCGGTCGGGTGGTGCCGTCGGTGGTGCCGGTGGTGTTGTCGGGGCGTACGGATGGTGCGTTGGCGGCGCAGGCGGGCCGGTGGGCGCGCTGGCTGTCCGCCGATGCGGCTGTGCGTCCGGTGGATGTGGCCTGGTCGTCGATCACCACCCGACCCGCCCTGGAGCGCCGTGCCGTGGTCACGGCCACTGGCCACGACGATCTGATCACGGCGCTGACCGCTCTCGCCGCCGGTGACCCCTCCGGCGCGGTGGTCACCGGCGCAGCCGACCAGCGCGGTCAGTTGGCCCTGCTCTTCTCCGGTCAGGGTGCGCAGCGCGCCGGGATGGGTCGGGAGCTGGCGGAGGCGTTCCCCGTGTTCGCCGCCGCGTTGGACGAGGTGGCTGGGCACCTGGACCCGTTGTTGCCTCGGCCGCTTGGTGAGGTGCTGTTCGCCGCTGAGGGTTCGGTGGAGGCTGATCTCCTCGGTCAGACCGTGTTCACGCAGGCGGGTCTGTTCGCGGTCGAGGTGGCGTTGTTCCGGTTGGTGGAGTCGTTCGGTGTGGTGCCGGACCTCGTGGCCGGTCATTCGGTCGGTGAGATCACGGCCGCGTACGTGGCGGGGGTGTTGTCCCTGGCGGACGCCTGTGTCCTGGTGGCGGCGCGTGGTCGGTTGATGCAGGTGCTGCCGGCCGGCGGCGGGATGCTGGCGGTCGCTGCGTCGGAGGCGGACGTGCTGCCCAGCCTGGACGGGTTCGCCGACCGGGTCGGCGTCGCGGCCGTGAACGGCCCGTCGGCCGTGGTGGTCTCGGGTGCGGTCGACGCCCTCGACGAGGTGGAGCAGGTGTGGCGGGGCCGGGGCGTGCGGACGCGTCGGTTGGCGGTGAGTCATGCGTTCCACAGTCCGTTGATGGAGCCGATGCTGGCCGAGTTCCGTACGGTGCTGGCCGGGTTGAGCTTCGCCGCGCCGTTGCTGCCGGTGGTGTCGAACCTGACCGGTGCGCTGGCCGAGGGCGATGAGCTGCGCACTCCGGACTATTGGGTGCGGCATGTCCGGGAGGCGGTCCGGTTCGCCGACGGGGTCACGGCCCTGCGGGCGGCCGGGGTGGACACGTTCCTGGAGATCGGCCCGCAGAGTGTGCTGACCGCGATGGCCGCCGACATCCTGCCCGGGGACGACGGCGTGTTGGCCGTCGCCGTCCAGCGCCGGGACCGGCCGGAGGCGCACGCGCTGCTCGCTGCCCTGGCGGAGCTGCACGTGCACGGGGTTCCGGTGACCTGGGCCCAGTGGTTCGCCGACACCGGCGCGACCCGGGTCGACCTGCCCACGTACGCGTTCCAGCGGGAGCGGTACTGGCCGGCGGCCGGTCGCCCGAGGCCCGGCGACGTCTCCCGGGCCGGCCTGGGCGACGCCGAACACCCGATGCTGGGTGCGGCGGTGGACCTGGCCGGCGACGACGAGATGGTGCTGACCGGCCGGCTGTCGCTGGCCACCCACCCGTGGCTGGCGGACCACGCGGTCTCCGGCGTGACGCTCGTCCCCGGCGCCGCCCTCGTCGAACTGGCGGTACGCGCCGGCGACGAGGTCGGCCTCTCCCGGCTGCGGGAGCTGACCGTGGCCGCCCCGCTGATGGTCCCCGACTCCGGCGGCGTGCGGATCCAGGTACGGGTCGACGGGTCCGCCGGCTCCCCGGAGCGCGCCGTGGCCATCTACTCGCGCCGCGACGACGACGCCGAGGCGGGCTGGACCCGGCACGCGGACGGCGTGCTCGAAGCCTCCTCCCCGGAAGAGCCGGGCATCGGGGCGTGGCCGCCGGCCGGCGCGTCCGAGGTGGACCTGACCGACTGGTACGCCGCCCTGGCCGGGCACGGCCTGGCGTACGGGCCGATGTTCCAGGGCCTGCGACGCGCCTGGACGGCCGACGGTGCGGCGTACGCCGAGGTGGCCCTGCCGGACGACGCGGCGGGCGACGCGGCGCGGTTCGGCGTCCACCCGGCGCTGCTGGACGCCGCCCTGCACCCGATCGGGCTGCTGCTTTCCGGCGCGGCGTCGGACGGCCCCCGGGTGCCGTTCGCGTTCTCCGGTGTGCAGGTGCACGCCACGGGGGCGCGGGTGCTGCGGGTCCGGCTGACCCGCGAGGGCTCCGGGGTGCGGCTGGTCGCGGTGGACTCCTCGGGCGCCGCCGTGGTGTCCGTGGACTCGCTCGTGTTGCGGGAAATGACCGGCCTGACCGCCACGAGCCCCGCCGCCCGTTCGCTGTTCGAGGTGACCTGGCAGGCCGAGGAGACCGTACCGGCGGGGCAGGTCGCCGACTGGGCGCTGGTGACCGGTGACGGTGGGCCGGCCGACGAGTTGGCGGCCCGGAACGGGCTGGTGACGTACCCGGACGTGGCGGCGGTGGTGGCGGCGGTCGAGGCGGGTGCGGCGGCACCGGCGGCGCTGGTGCTGTCGAGCCGGGCCGTCCTCGGCCAGGCCGGCGACCTGCTGCCCAAGCCGGTGCGTGAGGCCACGTCCGGCGACCTGCTGCCGGAGTCGGTGCTGGCGGTGACGGCCGGCGTGTTGTCGTCCGTGCGGTCGTGGCTGGCGGCGGATGCTCTGGCGGGTTCGAGGCTGGTGGTGGTGACCCGGGGTGCGGTGGTGGCCCGGGATGGTGACGTGGTGTCGGATCTGGCGGGTGCGGCGGTGTGGGGCCTGCTGCGGTCGGCGCAGTCGGAGCACCCGGGTCGGATCGTCCTCGCGGACCTGGAAACCGGCAACGTGGGACCAGAACTGCTCACCGCGCTCGCCGGTGCCACGGACACGGGCGGTCAGGTGGCCCTCCGCGCGGGTCGGGTGTTCGTGCCGCGTCTGGTGCGGGCGTCGTCGTCGGGTTCCTCGCTCGTGGTGGGTGAGGGTTCGGTGCTGGTGACCGGCGGTACGGGCTCGCTGGGCGCGTTGGTGGCGGAGCACCTCGTTCGGGCGCACGGGGTGCGGTCGTTGGTGCTGGTGTCGCGTCGTGGCCCTGATGCTGCGGGCGTGGGCGAGTTGGTGGGGCGGTTGGCGGGGCTGGGTGCTGCCGCTCGGGTGGTGGCGTGTGACGTGACGGACCGTCAGCAGGTGTTCGGGCTGGTCGGGGAGATCGCGTCGGCGGGCCGGCTCGCGGGTGTGGTGCACACGGCGGGGGTCTTGGACGACGGTGTCGTGGAGGGGCTGTCGGCGGAGCGGTTGGCGGGGGTGTTGGCGCCGAAGGTGTCGGCGGGTTGGTGGTTGCACGAGGCGACGGCGGGTCTGGATCTGGATCTGTTCGTGTTGTTCTCGTCCATTGCTGGGGTGTTGGGTTCGCCGGGTCAGGCGGCGTATGCGGCGGGTAATGCGTTCCTGGATGCGTTGGCGGTGTATCGGCGGCAGGTGGGTCTGTCGGCGGTCAGCTTGGCGTGGGGGATGTGGGATACGGCGGGTATGGCGGCGTCGATCGGTGAGGTGGATCGGGTGCGTTCGGCGCGGTCGGGTCTGCCGCCGATGAGTGCCGAGACTGGCCTTGAGTTGTTCGATGCGGCGCTGGCCGTGGGGCGGTCGACCTTGGTGCCGGTGGTGGTCGACGTGTCGGCGTTGCGGGTTGCCGCCGCCGGTGGTGTGGTGCCGCCGATGTTGCGGGCGCTGGTCGGCACTACGGCGACCCGCCGCCAGGCGGGACAGGGCGGCGATGGTTGGGCCGAACGGCTCGCCGGGCTCACCGAGGACGAGGGACGGGCCCAGGTCGCCCTACTCGTCCGGGGCTTGGTCGCCCAGGTGCTCGGGCATGGTGGGGCGGAGTCGGTGCCGGCGGACCGGGCGTTCCGGGAACTCGGGTTCGACTCGTTGACGGCGGTGGACCTGCGGAACCGGTTGAACGCGGCGACGGGGCTGCGGTTGGCGTCGACGCTGGTGTTCGACTACCCGACCCCGGCCGTGCTCGCCGACCACCTGTGGTCCGAGCTGGCCGGCGTACGCCAGTCGACGGCACAACGGACGGTCAGCGCGGTCGCCGGCGCCGACGAGCCGATCGCGATCGTGGGCATGGCCTGCCGCTACCCGGGCGGGGTCGACAGCCCCGACCAACTGTGGGAGCTGCTGGCCGGCGGCGGGGACGGGATCTCGGAGTTCCCGGCGGATCGGGGTTGGGACCTGGAGTCACTGTTCGACCCGGATCCGAACGGCAGCGGCACGTCGTACACCCGGCACGGCGGCTTCCTGTACGGGGCGGCGGACTTCGACCCGGGCTTCTTCGGGATCTCGCCGCGCGAGGCTCTGGCGATGGACCCGCAGCAGCGGTTGCTGTTGGAGGCGTCGTGGGAGACGTTCGAGTCTGCGGGCGTTGACCCACAGCGGGTGCGGGGCAGCCGGACCGGCGTGTTCGCGGGCGTGATGTACCACGACTACGCATCCCGGCTGATGGACATCCCCGGCGAGGTCGAGGGTTACGTCGGGACCGGTACGTCGGGCAGTGTGTTGTCGGGTCGGGTGGCGTACACGTTCGGCCTGGAAGGGCCGGCCGTCACCGTGGATACCGCCTGCTCGTCCTCGTTGGTGGCGTTGCATCTGGCGGTGCAGGCGTTGCGCTCCGGCGAGTGTGATCTGGCGTTGGCCGGTGGTGTGACGGTGATGGCGACGCCGGGGACGTTCATCGAGTTCTCGCGCCAGCGTGGCCTGTCGCAGGACGGCCGGTGCAAGTCGTTCGCCGCCGCCGCCGACGGCACGGGCTGGTCCGAGGGCGTCGGGGTCCTGCTGGTGCAGCGGCTGTCGGATGCGCAGCGGGAGGGTCGGAACATTCTGGCGGTGGTGCGGGGCACTGCTGTCAACCAGGACGGTGCGTCGAACGGGCTCACCGCGCCGAATGGTCCGTCGCAGCAGCGGGTGATCCGGCAGGCGCTGGCGAATGCGCGCCTGACCACGGCCGATGTGGACGCGGTGGAGGCGCACGGCACGGGTACCACGTTGGGTGACCCGATCGAGGCGCAGGCGTTGTTGGCGACCTATGGGCAGGACCGGCCGGCGGGCAGTCCGCTCTGGCTGGGGTCGGTGAAGTCGAATATCGGTCACACGCAGGCTGCGGCTGGTGTGGCCGGCATCATCAAGATGATCATGGCGATGCGGCACGGTGTGGTGCCGGCGACGTTGCACGTGGATGAGCCGTCCCCGCACATCGACTGGACGGCGGGTGCGGTCGTCCTGGCCACGGAGGCGAAGCCGTGGCCTGTGGTGAACCGGCCGCGTCGGGCGGCGGTGTCGTCGTTCGGGATTTCCGGTACGAATGCGCATGTGATCATCGAGCAGCCGTCGGCTGCGGCGGTGATCGAGGGTGTGGTTGTTGGTGGGGTTGTGCCGTCGGTGGTGCCGGTGGTGTTGTCGGGGCGTACGGATGGTGCGTTGGCGGCGCAGGCGGGCCGGTGGGCGCGCTGGCTGTCGGCCGATGCGGCTGTGCGTCCGGTGGATGTGGCCTGGTCGTCGATCACCACCCGACCCGCCCTGGAACAGCGGGCGGTGCTCCTGGCGACCGACCGGGACGACCTGCTGTCCGCCCTTCGGGCCCTCGACGCGGGCGAGCCCTCCGGCGCGGCCGTCACGGGTGCCGCCACCGAGCGGGGCCGGCTGGCGCTGCTGTTCTCGGGTCAGGGCGCGCAGCGCGCTGGGATGGGCCGGGAGTTGGCGGAGGCGTTCCCCGTGTTCGCCGCCGCGCTCGACGAGGTGTGTGCCGAACTGGACGGCCGGCTGCCGCGCCCCCTTCGCGAGGTGCTGAACGCCGCGCCGGGATCCGAGGCGGCGGGCCTGCTCGATCAGACCGTGTTCACCCAGGCGGGTCTGTTCGCCGTCGAGGTGGCGCTGTTCCGCCTCGTCGAGTCGTTCGGGGTCGTGCCGGACTTCGTGGCCGGTCACTCGGTCGGCGAGATCACGGCCGCGCACGTCGCCGGGGTGCTGTCTCTGGCCGACGCCTGCGCCCTCGTCGCCGCCCGTGGTCGCCTGATGCAGGCGTTGCCGGCCGGCGGTGGGATGCTCGCGGTCGCCGCAGCCGAGGCGGATGTTCTGTCCAGCCTGGACGGGCTTACCGACCGGGTGGGTGTCGCGGCGGTGAACGGTCCGTCGGCTGTGGTGGTGTCCGGGGCGGTTGACGCCCTCGACGAGGTGGAGCAGGTGTGGCGGGGCCGGGGTGTGCGGACGCGTCGGTTGGCGGTGAGTCATGCGTTCCACAGTCCGTTGATGGAGCCGATGCTCGACGAGTTCCGCACCGTGCTGGCCGGGTTGAGCTTCGCCGCGCCGCTCCTGCCGGTGGTGTCGAACCTGACCGGTGCGCTGGCCGAGGGCGATGAGCTGCGTACCCCGGAGTACTGGGTGCGGCACGTGCGGGAGGCGGTCCGGTTCGCCGACGGGGTTACGGCCCTGCGGGCGGCCGGGGTGGACACGTTCCTGGAAATCGGCCCACAGAGTGTGCTCACCGCGATGGCCGCCGATGTCCTGCCGGCCGGCGACGGTGTGTTGGCCGTCGCCGCTCAGCGTCGGGACCGGCCCGAAACCCACGCCCTGCTCGCGGCCCTGGCCGAGCTGCACGTGCACGGGGTTCCGGTGACCTGGACCCAGTGGTTCGCCGACACCAACGCGACCCGGGTCGACCTGCCCACGTACGCGTTCCAGCACCAGCGGTACTGGCCCGAGGCCGCGCCCCGGCCGCTGACCGTCGAGGACGGGCGCGACGCCGACTTCTGGGCCGCCGTCGAACGCGGCGACCTCACCGCCCTGGCCAGCCAGCTCGGCGACGCCGCCGCCGTGGACGCCCTCACCCCGGCCCTGCCAGTGCTGTCGCAGTGGCGCCGGGCCCGGACCCGGGACACCGCGCTGGACGGGTGGTCGTACCGGGTCGGCTGGGAGCCGGTCCGACCGGCCCCGGCGACCGGACTGTCCGGGCGGTGGCTGGTCGTCACCGTCGGCAGCGGCGCCGACGCGGGCGTGGCCAAGACGCTGACCGGGGCCGGCGCCCGCGTCGACACCCTGACCGTGCCGCCGACCCAGACCCGGGCCGAGCTGGCCGGGCGGCTGCGCCGGATCGGCGACGAGGGCTGGGCGGGGGTGCTGTGCGTCCTGCCCCGGCAGGACCGGCCGCTCCCGCACGCGCCCGGGGTCCCCGCCGGCACGGCGGTGCTGCTCACCCTCACCCAGGCGCTGACCGACACGGGACTGCCCGGCCGGGTGTGGGCGCTCAGCCGGGCCGCCCTGCCGGTCTCGGCCGCGGAGCGGGCCGGCGACGTCTGGGCGGCGCTCGCCTGGGGCCTCGGCCGGGCCGTCGCCCTGGAACAGCCGGACCGCTGGGGCGGGCTGGTGGACCTGCCCGCCCGCGCCGACCGCGGCACCCGCGCCGCCCTCGTCGCGGTGCTCACCGACGGCACCCTCGACCAGGTGGCGGTGCGCCGCAACGGCGTCTTCGCCCGCCGCCTCGTGCCCGCCGCCCCGCCCGCCGGGGCGGGCTGGCAGCCGTCGGGCACGGTGCTGGTCACCGGCGGCACCGGTGCGCTGGGGCGGCACACCGCCCGGTGGCTGCTGGCCAACGGGGCCGCCGAGGTGGTCCTCGCCTCCCGGCGGGGCCCCGACGCCCCCGGCGCCGCCGAGCTGACCGGCGACCTCGCCGGCCTCGGCACGGTGCGGGTGGTCGCCTGCGACGTCTCCGACGCCGACGCCGTCGCCGCGCTGGTCGGCGGCCTGCCGGACCTGACGGCCGTCGTACACACCGCCGGCGCGTCCGGCGGCACCACCCCGGCGTACGGGCTGACCGACGGCGAGCTGTCGGAGACCCTGGCCGGCAAGGTGCTCGGGGCCGTGCACCTGGACACCGCCTGCTGGGGGCGGGACCTCGACGCGTTCGTCGTGTTCTCCTCCGTCGCCGGCGTCTGGGGCGGCGGCGGCCAGGCCGGGTACGCGGCCGGCAACGCACTGCTCGACGCGCTCGTCGCCGCCCGCCGGGCCGCCGGCCTGCCCGCCACCGCCCTCGCGTACGGGCCATGGGCGTCCGAGGGCATGGCTGCCGGGGAGACCGCCGACGGCCTGCGTCGCCGAGGGTTCGCCCCGCTCGCGCCCGAGGCCGCCGTGGCGGCGCTGGGCCGGTGGGTCAACGCCCCGGAGGCGGCGCCGGTGATCGCGGACGTGGACTGGTCCCGGTTCCTCGCCGCGTTCACCGCGGCGCGGCCGAGTGGCCTCTTCGACCGGGTCGCCCCAGCCGGCGTCGAACAGCCGGAGCCACAGCCCGAGGAGACCGGCGTCACCGCCGCGCTGCGGTCCCGGCTCGCCGGGCTGCCGGCGACCGGCCAGGAGACGCTGCTGGTCGACCTCGTCCGGGCGGAGGCGGCGGCGGTCCTCGGCCACGGCTCCACCGACCAGGTGCCGGCCGGCCGCGCCTTCCGGGAGTTGGGCTTCGACTCCCTCGCGGCCGTGCAGCTACGGGACCGGCTCGGCCGGGTCACCGGGTTGACCCTGCCGTCGACCGTGGTCTTCGACCACCCGTCGGCGCTGGAGCTGGCCCGCTTCCTGCGTACCGGACTGGTGGCCGGCGTGGCCGACGGCCCGGCGGCCGGCGTCACCGTGGTCCGGCCGGCGGCCGACGAGCCGATCGCGATCGTGTCGATGGCCTGCCGCTTCCCCGGCGGGGTGTCCTCCCCGCAGGAGCTGTGGCGGCTGCTGGCCGACGGGACGGACGCGGTGACGCCGATGCCCACCGACCGGGGCTGGGACCTGGACTCCCTGTTCGACAGCGACCCGGATCAGGTCGGCACCAGCTACACCCGCAGCGGCGGCTTCCTGACCGACGTGGCCGGGTTCGACGCCGCGTTCTTCGGCATCAACCCGCGCGAGGCCCTGGCCATGGACCCGCAGCAGCGGCTGCTGCTGCACGCCACCTGGGAGGTGTTCGAGTCCGCCGGCATCGACCCGCAGCGGGTACGCGGCACCGCCACCGGCGTGTTCATGGGCACCAACGGCCAGGACTACGCCACTTTGCTGCTCGGCGCCCGGTCCCAGGTGGAGGGCTACCAGGCCACCGGCAACGGCGCGTCCGTCGTCTCCGGCCGGCTGGCGTACTCGTTCGGCCTGCACGGGCCGGCGGTCACCGTCGACACGGCCTGCTCGTCGGCGCTGGTCGCACTGCACCTGGCCGCCCAGGCGCTGCGCTCCGGCGAGTGCGACCTGGCCCTGGCCGGCGGCGTGACGGTGATGTCGACGCCGGGGGCGTTCCTGGAGTTCTCCCGGCAGCGCGGCCTCGCGGAGGACGGCCGGGTCAAGGCGTTCGCCGCCGGCGCGGACGGCACAGGCTGGGGCGAGGGCGTCGGCGTCCTGCTGCTGCAACGGCTCTCCGACGCGCAGCGCGACGGCAACCGGATCCTCGCCGTGGTGCGCGGCAGCGCGGTCAACCAGGACGGCGCCAGCAACGGCCTGACCGCCCCGAACGGGCCGGCGCAGCAGCGGGTGATCCGGCAGGCGCTGGACGTCGCCGGACTGACGCCCGGCGACGTCGACGCCGTCGAGGCGCACGGCACCGGCACCACCCTCGGCGACCCGATCGAGGCGCAGGCGCTGCTGGCCACGTACGGGCACCAGCGGCCGGCGGACCGGCCGCTGTGGCTGGGCTCGGTGAAGTCGAACATCGGGCACACCCAGGCCGCGGCCGGCGCCGCCAGCCTGATCAAGATGGTGCTCGCCCTCCAGCACGAGGTGCTGCCGGCGACGCTGCACGTCGACGCTCCGACCCCGCACGTGGACTGGTCGTCGGGCGCGCTGGCGCTGCTCACCGAGTCCCGGCCGTGGGCCGGGGCCGACCGGCCCCGTCGGGCCGGCGTCTCCTCGTTCGGGATCAGCGGCACCAACGCCCACGTCATCATCGAGGAGGCGCCCGCGCCGCAGCCGGCCATTGGCCCGGACCGGGGGACCGACCCCGCCGCGACGGACGGGCACCGGGTCGACCCGGAGCTGGCCGCAGGCCCGACGCCCCTGCTCTCCGGGGCGGACCCGGCCGGGCTGCGCGACCAGGCTGGCCGCTCGGTGGGCCCGACGCCCCTGCCGTGGCTGCTCTCCGGGGCGGACCCGGCCGGGCTGCGCGACCAGGCGGGCCGGCTGGCCGACCTGGTGGCGACCGGTGCGGGCGACCCCGGCCGGATCGCCTGGGGCCTCGCGGCGGGACGGGCCCACCTCGGCCACCGCGCGGTCGTCGTCGCGGCCGACGGGCCGGACCGGTCGGCGGCCCTGCGGGCGCTGGCCGCCGGTGAGCCGCACCCCGCGCTCACCACGGCCCGGCGTCGCTCCGGCGGCCTCGCCGTCCTCTTCTCCGGCCAGGGCGCGCAGCGCGCCGGCATGGGCCGGGAGCTGTACGCCGCGTTCGGGGTGTTCGCGGCGGCGCTGGACGAGGTGTGCGGCCTGCTGGACGGCCTACTGCCGCAGCCGCTGAAGCCGGTGCTGTTCGCCGATCCGGGCACCGCCGAGGCGGAGCTGCTGGACCGGACCGTGTTCACCCAGGCGGGTCTGTTCGCCGTCGAGGTGGCGCTGTTCCGCCTGGTCGAGTCGTTCGGCGTGGTCCCCGGCCAGGTGGCCGGTCACTCGATCGGCGAGATCACCGCCGCCCACGTGGCCGGCGTGCTGTCCCTGGCGGACGCGTGCGCCCTGGTGGCGGCGCGGGGCCGGCTGATGCAGGCGCTGCCGGCCGGCGGCGGGATGCTGGCGGTGGCCGCGTCGGAGGCCGAGGTGCTGCCGACGCTGGACGGGTTCACCGACCGGGTCGGCATTGCGGCCGTGAACGGTCCGTCGGCTGTCGTCGTGTCCGGGGCGGTCGACGCCCTCGACGAGGTCGAGAGGGCGTGGCGGGGCCAGGGCGTTCGCACCCGCCGGCTGACGGTGAGTCACGCGTTCCACAGCCCGCTGATGGAGCCGATGCTGGCCGAGTTCCGCACCGTGCTGGCCGGGTTGACCTTCTCCGCCCCGCTCCTGCCGGTGGTGTCGAACCTGACCGGCGCGCTCGCCGAGGGCGACGAGCTGCGTACCCCGGACTATTGGGTGCGGCACGTCCGGGAGGCGGTCCGGTTCGCCGACGGTGTCACGGCCCTGCGGGCGGCCGGGGTGGACACGTTCCTGGAACTCGGGCCGCAGGGCGTGCTGACCGCGCTCACCGCCGGTCTGCTACCCACCGACTCCGACGGGACGGCCGTGGCGGCCCTGCGGGCCGGCGCGGACGAACCGGCAGCCCTGCTCGCCACCCTCGCCGCCCTGCACGCCGGCGGGCGGGACGTGGACTGGGCGGCGGTGCTCGACCCGCTGGCCGGCCCCCGCCCGACCCCCCGCGACCTGCCCGACCTGCCCACGTACGCGTTCCAGCCGCAGCGCTACTGGCCGACGCTGACCGTGGCCCCGGCCCCGGCAGCCGACCCGGTGGACGACGAGTTCTGGCGGGCGGTCACCGACGGCGACCTCGGCCGGCTCGGCATCGACCCGGACCAGCCGATGCGCCAGGTGCTGCCGGAACTCGACTCGTGGCGGCGACGCCAGCACCGGGACGGCACCCTCGACGGGTGGCGGTACCGGGTCACCTGGCGGCGGCGGCCGTTGACCGTCGGCGACCCGGGCAGCTGGCTGGTGGTGACCCCGCAGCAGCAGGACCCGGGCGGGATCGTGGCCGCGCTCACCGCCGCCGGGGCGACCGTGCACGTGCTGCCGGTCGACCCGGCCACGGTCACCCGCGACGCCCTCGCCGCCGACCTCGACCGGCTCGGCGCGGAGCACCTGCCGACGGGGCTGCTGTCCCTGCTGGCGCTGGACGACGCCCCGCACCCCGAGCAGACCGCCCTGCCGACCGGCCTCGCGGCGAACCTGCTGCTGGTGCAGGCGCACGCCCTGCGGCCCGGCCGGGCCGTGCCGCTGTGGCTGGCCACCACCGGCGCAGTCGCCGTCGACGACGAGCCGGTCGCGCGTCCCACGCAGGCGACCACCTGGGGTCTCGGCCTGGTCGCGGCGCTGGAACACCCGAGGCACCTCGGGGGCGTCGTGGACCTGCCCGGCCGCCCCGACGAGGCGGCGTACGCCGCGCTGGTCACCGCGCTCACCAACGTCGAGGGGGAGGACCAGCTCGCGGTCCGGGGCGCCGAGGTGCACACCCGACGCCTCGTGCGGGACACCACCCGGCCGGCGGACACCGGCCGGGGCTACACCCCGCACGGGACCGTCGTGCTCACCGGCGGGGCGGGCGAACTGGCCCGGCACACCGGCGCGTGGCTCGCCCGACAGGGCGCCGAGGTGCTGCCGCTGGAGGAGCCGGCGGCGGGCAAGCTCACCGACCTGATGGAGCAGCTCGCCGCCGAGAGCCGGCCGGTCACCGGGCTGGTGCACGTCCCGGCGGAGACCGGGTCGGTGCCGCTGGCCGAGCTCACCGTCGCGGCCCTGGCCGCGGACCTCGTCGCGACCGTGGGCGACGTCCCCCGGTACGCCGACGAGCTGGCCCACCGGCCGGTCGACGCCTTCGTGCTGTGCACCTCCACCTCGGGGGTGTGGGGCGCGGGCGGCCGGGCCGGTCAGGCGGCCGGCGACGCGCTGCTGCACGCGCTGGCGGCGAACCGCCGGCACGCCGGGCTGCCGGCCACCGACGTGGCGTGGGGGCCGTGGCAGGACGACCCGGCGTCGCCGGAGCTGGAGCAGCTGCGCCGGCGCGGGCTGCCGGGGCTGTCGCCGGAGCTGGCCGTCGAGGCTCTCGCCCGGGCGGTCCGCGACGAGTCGACAGTCGTGGTGGCGGACGTGCGCTGGGAACGGTTCGTGCCGACGTTCGCCGCCATGCGCCCGTGCCCGCTGCTGACCGAGATCCCCGAGGCGCGCGAGGCGCTGCCCACCGACGACGCCCGCCAGCCGGCGGACGACGAGGCGGCGGCCGCGCTGCGGGACCGGCTGCGTCCGCTCGGCGCGGGGGAGCGCGAGACGATTCTCGTCGACCTGGTGTGCGCGCAGGCGTCCAGCGTGCTGGGCCACGGCGACGGCGGGGGGCTGGAACCCGACCGCGCGTTCCGGGAGGTCGGGTTCGACTCGATGACGGCAGTGGAGCTGCGCAACCGGCTCCGTGCCGCCAGTGGGGTGCAACTGCCCCCCAGCGTGGTGTTCGACTACCCGACCCCGGCGGCGCTGGCCCGGCACCTGCGCGACCAGCTCGTCGACGACGGCACCGTGACGGCCGCGCCGCTGCTGGCCGAGCTGGAGCGAATGGACGCCGTCTTCGCGGCCGACGCGCCGGACCGGCTGACCAGGCAGAAGCTGATGGTCCAGTTGCAGGCGTGGGGGGGGGGGGGGGGGGGGGGGGGGGCGCCGGCGGGGGGGGGGGCGGCGCGGCCCCCCCCCCCGCCCCCCCCCGCCCCCCGGACAGTCCACGAAAGAAGCCCCGCAAGACGCCGCCCC
>NZ_JBIATC010000004.1:54811-553896 GCF_042891255.1 Micromonospora sp. NPDC001898
GGTCCTCCCGCCGGCGGCCTGACTGCGGGCGACGGATCGCCGGGGGCGGGTCGTGGGGGGGGGCCGGCGGGCGCCCCCCCCCCCCGGCCGCCGGTCGAGGAGAAGCCGGTCACGCAGACCCTGGACGACGCGACCGACGCCGAGATCTTCGACTTCATCCGCCGCGAACTCGGCGGCCCCGGCGGTGGTGAGCCTTTCGGCGAGACGCGCTGAGTATGGAGAGGGCAGTCCGTGGCCGGGAACGGACAGCGCGACTCGCGTGTACTCGGCGGCGCTGGCGTGCGCATTGGGGTCTCGGGCGATGTAGGCAGGCCCGGTCGGCCATGGCGATGAGCAGTTCGTGCCGAGCCGGCGGCGAGCGCGCCGGATCGGGCGTCGTCCGAGGTGTTCCGGCATGTCCGAGCCCGTGTCGAGGTCGGCCTACTTCGGCTCGGCGCGCGGGGTTCGCCGGGGCCCGCCCGCTGCGGGCTGTCAGGTCTGCCCCCTGTGCGGAGGAGCGCCGGCGAACGCCTGACATGGCCCTGGCCCGTACAGCGGTCACGATCGAACGGATCGTGCGCGCCCACCCGGCCCGGCGCCGATCCCGGAACTGGTAGACCTTGGAAGCAAACGGCCCCTCCAGGGGCCCAAATCTTCCAAGATCTACCCGATCTCCGCTCGTCGTCGGAGCGGCGATCGGGTTTCGGTGGTGGCGGTAGCGCTCGACTGCTGCCAGGACACGCTGCCGGGCGACGCGCAGCGCACCCACGCAGAGCGTCTGTCGAAGTGCGGGAGACGCGCGCGTCGGTCAGCAGTTGCGGCAGCAGGTCGATCGCCTGCGGGTAGCGGGCGTGCTGAAGGCGGTCCACGCGTGCGTGACCTCGCGGGCGAGCCGCTCGGTCGGCAGGACGGGGCGGCGGGCCGCCTGCCGGCTCGTACGTCGACAGCGCCGCCCGGATCCGCTTGACGCCCCCGTTCCGCTCGACCACATCGGCGGGTTGCACGTCCCGGCCAAGCAGTATGGCGGTGTCGATGCGGAGGGCGGCGAGGCACTCGCCCGCGTGGTGTTCTGCGTCCTGTCCATCGCCTGGGCGGGGCACTACTCTTCACCTCAGTTCGGAACACGGGAACGGGAGCGGCGCCTGAAAGCGACAGCGGCAGGAGGAACAGCATGATGGTCAAGGAGGCCATCCCTCCGGCGGCGGGCGAGCTGCCACAGGCCGTGTTCGACCCGGCACGACTGGCAGCGGTCACCGCCTCTGGGCTGCTGGACACCGCCGCCGAGGGCACGTTCGACGACCTCGCGCGGCTGGCTCTGGCTGTCACCGGCACCCGGATGGCGTTCTTCACCGTCGCGGACGGCCGCCGGTCGTTCTGGAAGAGCGCGATTGGCATAGAACCGACAGCCGGCCGGGAAAACGACATCCGGGACAGCCCGTGCCACATCCTGATCGGCACCGGCGAGCCGCTGATCGCCGAGAACGCCGTCACCGATCCTCGGATCAAGGATCTGGCCGCAGTCGGCGTGCTCGGCATCGGCGCGTGGGCCGGCTACCCGGTGCTATCACCGGATGGACAGGTACTCGGCGGGTTCTGCGTGGTGGACGACGCAGCCCGGCCCTTCACCGAGCCGCAGCGCGAGGCGCTGCGGATCCTGGCCCGTTCGGTGACCTCCGAGATCGCCCTGCGCCAGGCGCTGCACGACGCCCGCACCGCAGGCGACGCCTCCTCGGCGCTCGCCCGGACCCTGCAGGACAGCCTCCTGCCACCACGGATGCCGATCGCGCCCGGCATGGACGTCGCCGCCGTACACCTGCCGGCCGACACCACCGGTGTGGCCGGCGCGGACGTGGTCGGCGACTTCTACGACCTGTTCCGCACCCGCGGCAAAGCATGGTGCGCCGTGATGGGTGACGTGTGCGGCAAGGGCATCGACGCCGCGAAGGTGACCGCCCTGGCCCGGTACACGATCCGCGCCGAGGCCACCCAGCACGCCCGGCCCAGCCTGGTCCTGCACCGCCTGCACGAGGCAATGCTGGAGCAGAAGGTCAGCGACCGGTTCCTCACCGCCGCGCTCGCCACTTTCCGCCCATCCGGCGACGGCATCAGCGGGCACTACGCCAGCGCCGGACACCCACCGGCCCTCATCCGCCGCGCGAACGGAACCGTGGAACCACTCGACGCGGCAGGGATCCTGCTGAGCCCATTGATGCGACTCGGTAGAGAGCACCTGAAGGAAACCGCGTTCCACCTGAACCCCGGCGACGCGCTGCTGCTCTACACCGACGGCATCACCGAAGCCCGGGACTGCGGCCAGGGGCCCATGTTCGGCGAGGACCGCCTCGTGCAGGCGCTTGCCGCCACCCACGGTGCCGACGCCACCAACACCCTGGCCCGGCTGTCGAAGGACGCGGCCGGATACGCCGGCGGTCACGCCGTCGACGACACCGCCCTCATGCTGCTACACGTCAACCCCCGGCCTACTGATCTTTGAGGTGCCCCGGCGGGGGACGAACCTGCCCGGCTTGATCACGCCTCCGCCCGGGTCCAGCTGGGCGGATGCTCGGCCTGACCAGGAATTCGCCCTGATGGAGCGGTTGCAGGTTGGTGCTCGCGAACCCCGGCCCCGGATGGAGTAGATGATCGGGCGGCTGGCCCAGGGCGGTTCCCTTACGGCTCCGACGACAGGTTTCGTCGGGATCGCCCGATCCCCCCGACAAACGTTCGATCACTCACCATCACGAAGCATGCACTACATGTGACGATGGTCTCAGTGTGCTGCTGCCCGCAAGGCTGATTCACTCCCTGTCGCTGATGATGTGCGCCGTGTGACGATTCGCCGGTCGATCTTCACCTTCAGACCGGGGAGTGACATGAGCGCCAAGCGTTCGAGGTTCGTGAGGCTCGCCGCGATCACCCTGCTGGCTACGGTGGCAACAATCATGGTTCCGTCCGCCGCCCAGGCCCATCCGGCCCTGACCGTCACCGCGACCCCGACAACCGTGCCCGCGAGCACCGGGTTCGACATCACCGTCGCCGGTACGTCCAACGGCAACTACACCGGCGCCCGGATCGACATCAGCGCGAGCAACGGCACCGGCGGCACCACCGGCACTCTGCCCTCGTACACGACGTTCGTCGCCTGCGCCGGCGGGCCGACCTGCTCCGAGGTCGGTTCGGTGTACCGGCTGGCCCTGCCGAACCTGGCCAACGGCGAGGCGTTCTCCTACACCCTCAGTCTGACCGTGGACCTTGCGACGCTGCCCGGGGACTTCAAGGCCGCCGCGCAGTTCTTCTCCAGCAGCGGCACAACCAACGGGAAGAAGATCGGCCCGACGGTGACGGTGACGCCGCCCCCGGCCGACGTCCGCGCGTTCGTCAGCGGGGGCGCCACCGGGCTGACCTCGGTGTCCTATCAGGTCCGCGTGGTCAACAACGGTCCGGGCGCGGCCGACGACGCGCAGTTCACTCTCAGCCAGACCGCCGGCGCCAGCAACGCGGTGTTCTCGTCGGTCTCGGCGTCGTGGGCGACCTGCACCGGTGCCGGCACCAACTCGGTCACCTGTACCGCGAACAGCCAACTGCTCACCGGTGTCAACTACGACACCGACATCACCGTCAGCTTCACGCTCCTGACCATCGGCTCGTACCGCTTTGCCCACACCGCCAGCACCACCAGCCTCGACCCGGTACCCGGCAACAACACCGCCGCCGTCGGCTGTACCTCCGTCCTCGGAGCCCTGTCGAGCTGCGGTCCCGTCGCCTGACCTTCTCGACGGAGTTCCGCCCGGACGGATCCGCCGGTCTGCGGTCACACCACGACCTCCGGACACGTCGGACGGCCGGTGGTCGTACGGGGCGACGGCGAGCCCGACCGCCCCGTGAACCCGTAGGCCCGAGCAGGTCGGAATGGCGCCGGATCGACTCCGGCACGAGCCGGTACCGAAGCTTCCAGAGCGATGCTCCGGATAGCTGTCCGTACTGCCGCACGGCTTACGGACGTCGTCACCGGCCTCGCGCAGCTCAAAGGGATCCGGCTCAGTAGACGGAAGCCGATCCGATTCATGTTCCGAAGGACGGCCCGGACTCCATCCGGGCCGATCGCAGCTTTTCCGCGCCCACAGCCGTGATCCATCGACTTGAGGTAGAGGATGTCGAACAAAAATCTCGTCAGGGTGTACAGCGACCGGACCTACGTGTATACGACGACGGTGCGCCACCAGGGCACAACGGTGGCGTTCGCGATGGACGACTCCCGGCGCATCTACTACAACGTGCTGAACCTGGACCTGGGCAACCGCGAGCGGGGTGAGATCGACAGCTCGTACTGGAACGACAACCCGCCGCTGCTCACCTTCCCGGGTGAGCTGACCGAGGTCGGATTCGGCGGCGGCGAGACGGTCGGTGTGCCGGCGGTACGGCTCGGCGGGCGGGCCGAGGTGCCTGCCGGCACGCGGGTCCAGTCCGAGGACCTGGATCCGTTCCTGTCCAGCACGGCCCGGCTGGGCGTTCAGGCGCCGTTCCAGGTCGTCTCGGACGGCAGGTACCTGCTGTTGTTCCGTCAGTCGGTCGACGCGACGCACCCGGACGCGCTGTTCCGGCTGGCCGGTGGCGGCGCCTCCGGGGACGCGGGTCGGACGGACTACACCCAGGCGGACGGGGCCAAGGTGCCGGTGGTGTCCAACACGGTGCTCTGCGACCGGTTCGTGCAGGTAGGTGCGACGGTCAAGCCGGTGCTGGAGGTGCGCTACCGGCGCAGCCGGAGCAAGACCTCCCCGGCGTCCAGCAGCGACAACCTGGGCACCCGGGACCTGGACGGCAACCCGTTCTACGAGCCCACCCGGCAGCTCTGCTTCGTCCGTAACGTCACCGAGGGCAGGTTTGCGGTGCTGCTGCTGCCCACCCAGGTCGACGGTGTCCTGCGGTGGCAGTTGTTCTCGGTGAACACGGCGACCGGTCGGATCGACTCGTTCAACGTCGAGCGGTCCGACGACGGGCTGTTCAACCTGGCGGGCACCCAGTTCTACACCAGTCCGGACCCGAGGTACGCCGCCTCGGTGTTGGAGCGCGAGCCCGGCGTGGACCCGTTCACCAAGAAGCCGATGGTGCCGGTGCCGCTGCCGACCGACCGGGCCGGGACCGCGCTGCGCCTCGACGGTCAGGACGACTACCTTGACCTGGGGAGCGCGCCCGGCGCGCGGCTGCGGGACGCGTACACGGTGGAGGCGGGGGTCAACCCGGCCGCCGCCGGTGGGGTGATCGTGGCGGCCGGGGACGGGACGCAGGCGGGGTCGTTCAGGTTGTGGATGAGTACCACCGGTGCGCTGGTGTTGACTCAACATCCGGGCGCCGGCAACACGCTCACCTCGCCCAACGGGGTGCTGCCGACCGGTCGGTACACCCACGTCGCGGCGGTGTTCAGCGGCGGCACCGGCGTGAACGGCCGGCTGTACGTCGACGGCGTCGAGGTGGCCGGTGGCCCGCTGTCGTTCACCCCGTCCGCTGCCTCCGGGGTGGCGACGTACGTCGGCGCCCGGCCGTCGGGGACCGGCGCCGCCGAGTTCTTCCGTGGTGACGTCGACGAGGTACGGATCTGGAGCCGGGCGCGGACGGCCGCCGATCTGGCCCGCGACGTCCGTCGCCGGCTCGCCGGGGTCGAGCCGGGGCTGGTCGCCTACTACCGCTTCGACGAGGGCGCCGGGACCGGCGTCGCGGACCACACCGACGCCGGGCTGCACGCGACCGTGCGGGGCAACGCGGCGTGGGTGACCTCGGGGGCGCCGGTGGGGGACAGCCCGGGGCTGTCCCGGGAGACCTTCGGCTTCGCGGGCCGGTCACCGGGTTCGGGGGTGGCCGCAGTGCTGTACTTCCAGCAGGAGGAGACCGTCGTCGGCTACGCCGACCAGCCCGGCCCGACCAAGCGGCAGGCGCGGCTCCTGCTGGCCTGCCCCACGGTCGACGCCGTCACTCCGGGCGGCAATCCGCTACTCGCCACGCTCGATCTCGCACTCGCGGCCGACGGCCGGCTCGCGCAGGTGCCCCGGTCGGTCGCGCTGTCCACTATCGGGCGTTCCGACCCGACGAAGGACATGGACGTGCTCAGCGCGGCCCAGGAGGCGGTCACGGCCGCACAGGCGAAGGTCATCTCGGACCAGCGTGCGCTTGAGCAGGCGGACCAGGCCGTGCGGCAGTACCTCCCGGGGTACCAGTACTGGGACAACAGGTACCGCAACTTCGTGAACTCCGGTTACTGCTACGACGAGGGACACTGGATTTCGCCGCTTGACCGTTCGCCCCGGGCAAGCGAGCTGCTGTCGGCGCGGGGCTCGGCAGCCGCGCCTTACGACGCCGCGGTCCGCTCGCAGGAGGACGCGAGGGCTCAACTGGCCCGGGACCAGACGTCGCTGGCGGACAGGCAGGCTGCGCTCGCCGCGCTCAGCGGCGGGTTGCAGGGCGGCGACGACGTGACACTGGCGATGCCGACGGTCGCCGTCGACAACACCGGCCTGAGCGTTTTCGGCGCCGTGCTGGCCTTCGCGTGGAGCCGGAACAGCCCGGTCCTGATCGACAGTGCGACCGGGGAGGTGGCGCTGTACTTCCGCGGTGCCGACGGGCAGTTCTTCTCCGCCTACTACGACGTCACCGCCTCCCGGGCGGCCAAGCAGATCACCCTGCCGTCCGGCCGGCTGCTGCTGACCAGCCGGGACACCGGGGTCAACCTGCCCGAGCTGGGGATCACCGTCTCCGCCGGCCCGAACGCCGAGCAGTGCACCGTGGTGGTCACCCGCGCGGTGAACGGCACGACCCAGACCGAGACGTTCCGCGCGGTGCCGAGGCGTGCCGACCGGTTCGCGGCCGTCCTCAACGGCACCCCGATCGGGGACCCGCTGGGCACGGTGGCCTCGGTCCAGGCCAGCACCGTGACCCTCGCCGCGCCGCTCGCCACGGCGCTGCCGGCGGGCACCCGGGTCGACGTGGCCGGGACGGTCTACCAGCTCCGGGACCCCGCGTCCGCCTCCGCCACCGCCCTCTCCCTGACCGCGAGCCCGGCCACGGCGCCGCCGGGCGCGCCGGTACGCATGGCCGGCTACGACTACACCTCCGCCATTGCGAGCCGCCCCGGAACGCGACTGGACCGTGGCTCGCTGATCGTCGCGGTCGACGCCGGGGCGGCCACCGGCGTCGTACCCGACGGCACGGCCACCGATCTGGTCGCCGGCCGGGGCAACCGGTGGCTGGGTCACGCCCCCGGGCGGGCGTTCGCCTTCGACGGCAGCAAGCGGCTCGCTCTTCCGGCCGGCCAGCGCGCCGGGGCGGGGATGCCCGGCGACCTCACCGTGGAGACGTGGGCCAACCCGGGCTTCGCCGGTACGCAGAGCCGCGTCGTGCACGCCAACCTGCCCGGCACCCCGGCCACCCGCTACACCCTCGGCGTCTCCGGCACGCCCTACCTCTCCGCGCTGGAGTTCAACGGCAGCAACGACCACCTCGACTGCGGCACCGGCATCAACCTGGCCGGCGCTTCCTTCACCGTGGAGTTCTGGGCCCGGCGCCTGGCGACCGGGCGGGACGACTTCATCGTCTGCCTCGGTACGACAGCCGAGACGGACAAGGGCCTACACATCGGGTTCCGCGCCGGCAACAGCTTCACGATGGCCTTCTGGAACGATGACCTGGACGTCTCGACCTCCTACAGCGATCTGAACTGGCACCACTGGGCGTGCGTGTACGACCGCGAGGGCACCAACCGCAACCAGATCATCTACCGCGACGGCGTCGAGGTCGGCCGCCGCACCGCCATCGGGCACTTCGCCGGCACCGGCAAACTCGTGCTCGCCCAGAATGCCATCGGCAGTCAAAGGGCGTATGTCCAGTTGGATGAGATACGAATCTGGGGCCGGGTCCGTACGGCGGAGGAGTTGCGGGCGGACAAGGACCGCCGGCTGACCGGGCGGGAGACCGGCCTGCTCGGCTACTGGAACTTCCCCGGCCGGCAGACCAGCGATCTGACCGGGCGGGGCAACAACGCGACGATCGTCGGGAACCCCCGGGTCGTCGGCTCCAACTTTCCCGGGTACCGGATCCTCGCCGGGGTGGGCGACCAGCTCGTGCGCGGCCGGGACGTCTACCCGGCCGGACAGTGGGGCCATCTGGCGGCGGTGTTCGAGCAGGACTGGGCGCTGCGGTTCGACGGCGCCGCCTGGCTGGACGCCGGCCGCGCCGACGCCCTCGACGTCACCAACGATCTGACGATCGAGGTCGCCCTGCGGCTGGACACCCTGGGTCACACCCAGGGACTGGTCGGCAAGGGTGGGCTGGCCGACGGCGCTGGCGGGACCGTGCCGTACGCCCTCTACGTCCAGCCCGACGGGGCGCTGGCCTTCACCTACGAGAACACCGCGCCCACCCAGCCCGGCGTCGCCGTCTCCACCACGAAATTGCAGGCGGGCGTGTTCACCCGGGTCGCGGTCACCCGCAAACCCAACCCCGGCAACCTGAACGCGTTCGACATCCAGTTCTACGTCAACGGCGCGGGGGCCGGCACCGCCACCCTCACCGGTCCGGTGCCGACGGGCAACGACGAGGTCCTGGAGATCGGCCGCCACCGGGTCGGCCGGACCGGTCACGGGCTACGTGGCGTGCTCACCGAGGTACGGCTGTGGAACGTGGCCCGGGAGGCGGCGAAGATCGGCGCGGCGGTCACCGAAAGCACGCCCGGACTGGTCGCCCGGTGGACGTTCCCGGAGGACACCGGGAACACCACCACCGACGCCGCCGGCAGCTACACCGGCAGGCTGCACGGCGTGAGCTGGGTCAAGACACCCAACCCGGGCGACAACCGGTTCCGCCTCTACTGCAACGGCGAGCCGACCCCCGCCGACCCGGTACCTGCCACGGACGCGGTGGTGACCACCGGCTACGGACCCGAGCAGTTCACCGTCGGTGGCCGCACCGCCGCCGACGGAACCCTCCAGGACGCCTTCGCCGGCACCCTCGACGAGATCCGGGTGTGGCAGACCGCGCGGACCGGCGAACAGATCCTCGACAACGTCTTCACCCGACTACGCGGGGAAACCGAGGACCTCGTCTGCTACTACCCGTTCGACGCCGCGTCCACGGCCGCCGGTGCCCCGGTCCTCGACGCCGGCCCCCGGGGCAACCACCTGACCGCCGCCGCCGGCAGCGAGCCCGCCGTCGTACTCTCCACCGCGCCCATCTCCACCGACACCGCCGAGGTCCGTTCGGCGCTGACCGGCATCCGTACCGCCTTCCACGAGCTGATCGACGGCTCTCCCGCGATCGCCGAGTACGCCGACGTGCAACGGATCCCGGACCGGGGCGTACAGGGCGTGATGAAACGCTGCTACTCCTACCAGCAGGGCGGCCGCTGGCACCTGGTCACCGGCTACAAGATCGGCAACCTGGTCAGCACGTGGGTCGGCCAGGCCCAGTTCGACCCGCAGCTCGTCGGCTACATCGAGGGGGCACCGCCGGTCCCCTCCGAGAACCTGGTCAGACGTCCGGGCACCGACGACTACGTCGACGCCACCAAGGTCTCCTTCACCCAGGCCGAGGAGGTCACCAACACGCTGTCGTCCAGTCGGGAGACCAGCATGGACGTCTCGGCGAAGATGAAGTTCTCCTGGGAGGTCTCGGCGGACGTACTGTCGATCACCGCCCCCCTCGGCTTCGGCACCGCGCAACCGCTGGTCAAGCTCGCCATGGAGGGCAACCTCGAATTCGGCCTCGACTACTCCAACGGCTGGACCAGCGACGCCGAGGTGTCCGAGAGCAGCAACACCGCCCGCACCAGCACCGTCGCGCTCGGCGGCGCGTGGGAGGATCCGACCCGCCCGCTGAACCCGGCCGCCGGCCAGCGGTGGCTGCCGGCCAACACCGGCTACGCCCTGGTCCAGTCGGAGACCGCCGACGTGTTCGCACTGCGCCTCGCGCACACCGGCGCGCTGGTCGCCTACCGGATGGTGCCCAACCCCGACATCCCCCGGGACTGGAACATCATCGAGTTCCAGATCAACCCGCTGTACACCAAACAGGGCACCCTCGACGGGCTCGTCGGCTACGGGCTGACCGGCCCCTTCGCCGACCCCGCCCACTACCCCACCGCCGGTGACGGCGCCGAGTACAGCTACTTCAAACCCCGCGAGGCCTACGCCCTCAAGCGCCGCATCGAGCGCCAGACCCAGCAGCTACAGAGCTACTACGACTCGGTGTCCACCGAGACCCACGCCCCCGACCGGACCGCCGAGAAGGCCAAGGAACTGACAAACCGATCCTCCGCCCGGCGCAACCTGGCCAACACCTACATCTGGACCGCCGGCGGCGGCTTCTTCGCCGAATCCACCCAGACCACCGACTCGGTCACCGAGACCACCGGCGGCTCCTACTCGATCAAGGGCACCCTCAGCGGCGGCGGCATGTTCGAGCTCAAGGGAGCCGCCGGCGGCGCGAAGATGGGCTTCGAGGCCAGCATCGGCGGCGGCAGCAGCGTCACCCGCACCAGGGCGAAGGAGGCCACGAAGACGTTCGGGCTGGAGGTCGAGTGCACCGGCGGCCGTGACCTCCAGCGCTACAGCAACGGTGAAACCCCCGTCTACGACCCGGCCACCAACCAACCCGTCACGGTCCCCGGCCGGGTCGACGCCTACCGCTTCATGAGCTTCTACCTCGACGTCACCAAGGACAACTTCGAAGACTTCTTCGGCAAAATCGTCGACCCGCTCTGGCTCGCCACCTCCCCACAGGCCGCCGCCCTACGCCAAGCCAACCAGTCCGACCAGAAACCACCCTGCTGGCGCGTCTTCCACCGGGTCACCTTCGTCAGCCGCCTGCTCGACCCGGCCGCCGCCACCGCCACCGCCCCGGCATCGCTGGCCAAGGCGCTACAACGCGAAGGCTTCAGCAGCATCTACGACCTGATCCAAGCCGTCGAACCCGACATCAAGGACAACCCGGCGAACACCGCCAGCCTCGCCAACCTCAACACCGCCACCGCCGAGGTCCTCACCAAGAAGCTGTACCGGCTCACCCCGTACACCCAGGAGATCGTCCTGCACCTCGCCCGCTATCTCGGCATCGACCGATAACCGGACAACCCCCCCAAAATGATCAACCCATAGAAAACGCGAGGTGCCCCGGCCAGAGGCCGGGGCACCTCGATCGCTTACTCGAACGCGAAGGTTGTCCGCTGTCCGGTGAGTGATCAAGACGACTCCCGGACTGCTCACCGGCATGCCCTCGTCTCGTGCTTGATGTCCGGAATCCGTATCGCCTGTCCTGGGTGCAGGATTGCCGGCACCCTGAACATCACCTAGCCTCCGTTAGGCAAGGCAACCCTTACTTGGCCTGCCTCGTCCCGGGCGTGCTGCGCCTGCCACCCCGTGATTCGGAGCCGATCGATGCCCGTGACGATTGAGCCCCTCGCCGATCGGCAAGGGGCCGCCAGCTCGGCAGCGGCGGCCGTCCTGCGTGGTGAACAGCTGGTGCTGCGCTACGGAAAAACGGCGGTGGTCCACGGCGTCTCGGTGGTGCTGGCGCCCGGTCGCGTGACGGCGCTGGTCGGGCCGAACGGCAGCGGGAAGTCGACGCTGCTGCGAGCCCTTGCCCGGTTGCATCGGTTGGATGGCGGCGAGGTGCTGCTCGGCCACCGTGACGGGCAGCCGGAGCGCGCAGTGTCGCTGCTCAGCGTGCGTCAGTTCGCGCGGGAGGTCACGCTGTTCACACAGTCGCGTCAGGCCCCCCACGGGCTCACGGTGCACGAGGTCGTCTCGTTCGGGCGCCATCCGCACCGGCGCCGCTTCGCCGGCCCGTCCGTGGCGGACCGGAAGGCGGTCGGGCGCGCGATGAAAGTCACCGGCGTGCAGGACATGGCCGAGCGGCCGGTCGGCGAGCTCTCCGGTGGCGAGCTACAGCGCGTGTGGCTGGCCGCCTGCCTGGCTCAGGAGACCGGCGTCGTGCTCCTCGACGAGCCGACGAACCATCTGGACCTGCGCTACCAGATCGAGACGCTCGACCTGGTCCGGGATCTCGTCGACGAGCACGGCGTCGCCGTCGGCGTCGTGCTGCACGATCTCGACCACGCCGCACGCGTCGCGGACACGCTGATCCTCATGCGCGCCGGGCGCATTCACGCCGCGGGCGACCCGCTCGACGTGCTCACCGCCGAGCACATCGGCGAGGTCTACGACCTGCGCGTGGAGGTCGAGGTCGACCCACGCACCGGCCGCCTTCGCATCGACCCGGTCGGGCGGCATCCCGCAAGGCATCGGAACGTCAACCCAGGAGAAGAACTCGCATGATCCTTGGCACCCGCCTCGCGGCCACCGCCGCGACGCTCACCGCGATCGCCGTGACGGTCACGGCCTGCGGCACCACGAAGGTCGACGAACCCGCCGCCGGCAGCCCGACCGCCCCCTCGTCGCAGACATGCGCCGACGACAAAACGACAACATCGACCGGCCCGGTGTCGCTGACCGACGGCGTCGGCCGCACCGTCGAGCTCGCCAAGCCCGCCCAGCGGATCGCGGTGCTGGAATGGCAGCAGACCGAGGACGTGCTCACGCTGTGCCTCACCCCGGTCGCGGCCGCCGACACGAAGGGATACGCCACCTACGTCAAGGCGGAGCCGCTTCCGGCGAGTGTCGTCAACACCGGCGAGCGCGGCGAGCCCGACCTCGACGCGCTGTACGCCACGAAGCCCGATCTGATCATCGTCGAGGCGTTCAAGGCCGACGATGAGCAGATCACCAAGCTTGAGAAGCGCGGTGTCCCCGTACTCGCCACGGTCGGGGCCGACGTCTCAGGCCAGATCGAGAACATGAAGAAGGTGTTCTCGATGATCGGTCAGGCCACCGGCCGCACCGAGCGCGCCGATCTGGTGTTGCGGCAGTTCGACGAACACCTCGCCGCAGCCAGGAAGACGGCCGAGGCCGCGAACGTCAAGTCCAAGGACTTCCTGTTCTTCGACGGCTGGATCGAAGGCGGCAACGTCGTCATCCGCCCGTACGGCAAGGGCGCACTGTTCACCGAGCTCGGCGAGCAGCTCGGCCTGACTCCGGCCTGGACCGACAAGATCAACGCGGCCTACGGCAGCGGCGGCGTCGACCCCTCGTACGGCCTCGCGCAGACCGACATCGAGGGACTCATCGCCGTCGGGGGCGCGAACCTGTTCTACTCCGACGACGACACCCCGGACAGCTACGTCAAGGAACTGCGCAAGAGCTCGATCTGGACCGCGCTGCCGGCCGTCAAGGAGGGCCGGGCGTACCCCTTCCCCGCGGGCGTCTGGGGAGCCGGCGGCCCGAAGTCGAACGAGGAAGCGATCGACGCCTACGTGAAGATCCTGACCGGGAAGTGAGCGACACCCCCGCGCCGCGGCGGCTGCCCGGCGTCGGGCTCGGTCGCGGCGCGAGCGGGGCGGCCGTCCTGGCCGTCCTGCTCGTCGCAGTCGTCGTTGTCGGGCTGTGGCACGTCACGCAGGGCACCTCCGGGGTGGGCTTCTGGGACCTGCTGCGCCATCTCCTCGGGGCGCGCGAGGACGTCGGCGGCGTACCGGTCACCGACGTGCTGACCGGGTCCCGCCTGCCTCGCATGCTTGCCGGGATCGCGGTCGGCGTGGCGCTCGGCGTGGCCGGGGCGCTGCTCCAGTCGGTCACCCGCAACGCGCTGGCCGCCCCGGACACGCTCGCCGTCACCGCCGGGTCCTACTTCGCGCTGTGCGCGGTCGCCGCGTTCGGTCTCGCGGTGCCGTTGTGGGCCTCGGGCGCCGTGGCCTTCGGCGGTGGTCTGCTCGCCGCGGGACTCGTGCTCGGCCTCGTCGGCACCGCTTCGGGCACCGGGTCGACGCGGCTGATCCTGGCCGGCTCGGCGGTCGCGATGGCTCTCGACGCGGCCAGCGCCATGCTGCTGATCCTGTTCAAGGAGAGCACCACCGGGCTGTACGCCTGGGGCAGCGGCTCGCTCGCACAGCTGAACATCGACGCCGCCATGCGCGCCGTCCCGGTCATCGTCGTCGTGCTCGCCATCGCCGTGCTGCTGGCCCGGCGACTCGACGTGCTCGGCCTCGGCGACGACACGGCCGCCTCGCTCGGCGTGCCGATCCGCTCGACCCGGGTCGTCGCGGTGCTCTGCGCCGTCCTGCTGACGGCCATCTCGGTGACGCTGGCCGGTCCCATCGCCTTCGTCGGCCTCGCCGCGCCGGTCGTGGTGCGCCTCGCGGCCAACCGCATCGGTGTGCTGAGCCGGCACGTTTTCCTGGTCCCGGCCTGCGGACTGGTCGGGGCACTTCTGGTGCTCCTCGCGGACGACGTGCTCCGGGCGGTTCTCGGCGCCCAGGCGGCCGCCTCGATTCCCACCGGAATCCCGACCTCGTTGCTCGGTGCCGTAGTCATCGTGATCCTCGCGCTCCGGCTCCGCGATTCGAGAGCGGCGCGAGTCGCGCCCCGGGCCCGCGTCGCCACCCGTACGCGCCGCCGCTTCCTCACCGTTGTGGTCGTCGCGGCCGGTCTGCTCGTCGCGGCGGTGCTGGTCGGCCTGCTGGCCGGCAGCCTGTGGCTACGCGCCGGCGATATCGCGCTCTGGCTCCAGGGCTCCGCGCCGGACCTGATCGGCCGGGCACTCGACGACCGCGCCCCGCGGGTCGCGGCGGCCGTCGTCGCCGGCGCGGCGCTCGCGCTGGCCGGCACCGTCGTGCAGGGAACGGTACGCAATCCGCTGGCCGAGCCGGGCGTGCTCGGGATCACCGCCGGTGCCGGCCTCGGCGCGGTGATCGTGGTGACCTCGGGCGCGGCCGGCGGACGTCCCGCACTCATCGTCACGGCCGTCGCGATGGGACTCGGCACCTTCGCGCTCATCGCCCTGCTGGCGTGGCGCGGAGGGCTCCTCCCCGACCGTTTCCTGCTCATCGGCATCGGCTGCGGCTACGCGCTCAGCGACATCAGCACCTTCCTGCTCCTGCGTGCCGACCCGTGGGACACGCCACGCATCCTCACCTGGCTCTCGGGCACGACCTACGGGCGTTCCTTCGCCGACGTACTGCCGGTCGCGCTCGTGCTCCTCCTCGCGACCCCCGTGGTGCTGGGAATGCGCCGCCAACTCGACCTCCTGGCGATCGACGAGGACACCCCCCGGATCTTCGGCGTCCGCCGGGACGGCGCGCGACTGTCACTGCTGACGATCGCGGCGGTCGTGGCTGCGGTGAGCGTGATCGCGGTCGGCGTGGTCGGCTTCGTCGGGCTCGTCGCTCCCCACATCGCCCGCAACCTCGTCGGCGTGCGGCACGGGCGCATCATCCCGGTCGCCATGCTGCTCGGCGGCCTGCTCGTCTGCGTCGCCGACGCCCTCGGCCGTACGCTCATCGCCCCCTCGCAGATCCCCGCCGGGCTCATGATGGCCCTTGTCGGCGCACCCTATTTCGTCTGGCTGCTGCGCCGCTCACGTGGCTGATCGGCGGCCCGCCGCACGAAGGCACGGATGAGCGTGGCGACCAGCTCGGGGCGCTCGGCGACGAGGCCATGCGTGGTACCCGGCACGATGCACAACTGCGCGCCGGGAATCGACGCGGCGATGAGCAGGCTGTGGCCGGGCGGGATCGTGTCCCGGTCGCCGGACATCACGAGCACCGGCGCCGCGATCCGGGTGAGTTCGGCCGGGTCGATGTGCGGTTCGCTCCGCCAGAGGCGGAAGAGCTTGGCGAGTACGACGTCCGCGTGCTCCGGCCCGTCCGGCGACAGGCGTTCGTAGTGCATCTGCTCGACGTCCGGTCCTGGCTCCCTTTCGAGCGCGTCGAGCACGGGGCACGCTGAGTCCGTGAACGCCGACGGGTCGAGGTTCGCGCTGATGGCGGTCAGCGAGCGCACCCGCTCCGGGTGGTCGAGGGCGAGCAGCAGCCCGATGATCGCGCCGTCGCTGTAACCGACGACGTGCGCCGATTCGAGGCCGACGGCATCGAGGTAGGCCAGGGTGTCGGCGACCCCGCGCGCGTACCCGTACTCCCCGTCGATGTCGGCCGACCGGCCGTGCCCGGGACGCTCGAAGGCGAACACCCGGTGATCCGGCACGAGCGCGTCGGACTGCGCCCGCATCGACTCAAGGGAGCAGAAGCCACCGTGCAGCAGGAGGACGGGATCTCCCTCGCCGACGACTTCCGAATACAGGTCGACATCGCCGATCCGGACGTAGCCCATGTGCTCCCGTCACCATTTCCCGAGTTCTGAATTCGGCACAGCTCAGCGCCTGTGCGGCCACCGCGCTCGGCGGCGTAAGCCAGGTGGAGGGGCGACCAGGCGCGGTGAACGCCTGGTCAGAGTACGCCTCCCGTGCGGCGCTGCCCGGCGGCCGGGCCGGGTGGCGACGCATGGTGGACCGGGGCACATTCGACGACCTTGCGCGGCTGGCTCTGGCGTCACCGGCACCCGGATGGCGTTCTTCACCGTCGCGGACGGCCGCTGGCCGCCGACGGGCATGTGCAGCGATGTCCGTGACCTGAGCCGTATTTGAACCTGGGCCCCTCGGCGGCGGCGTTCCGGATCACCGGGAACCGGGGTGGCGACCCGTCTTGATCCAGACGAGCGCCGCCACGATCGCCAGGCCCCCGGCAACCCCGAGCAGGTCGGGCAACTGGAGCAGCAGGTCCTCCGTCGCGTACCCCTCAGCCGTGGCTGCCTTGGACGGATCGTTTCGGTCGACGTACACCGTGAGCTCTTCCCCGGCGTGGCGCCGACCCTGGTCGAGCTCGCTGGAGAACCGCTCCTGGTACGCCACCCCGTCGACGGTGTACGCCACGGTCATCCGGGTCACCGAGTACGAACGGCTGAGCCAGAGCCGGTTTGCCTGCACGACCCGGCCGGTCACCGCTGTCCCCTCGCTGACCCGCTGCTCGACAATGGTGCTCAGGCGAGCATCGAGCAGGACGGCACCGCAGATCAGCACGGTTCCGAAGAGAGCCGCGACGATGATCCGTATTCCGTGGGCCGTCCTGCACACGCTGCGGCTACTCAACCCCTGCCACAACGCCCTTGCCCTGCTTGCCGTACACCAAGCCGCGATCGTGCAGCAGACCGAATGCTCGATTCACCGCTGCAAGCGAGACGTGGTGCTTCTCTGCGAGTTCGGCGGTGGAGGGCAGCTTGTCGTGTGCCTTCAGCTCTCCGGACTTGATCTGCCCGGCGATGCCGTCAGCGATGCGGCGGTACTCAGCCTGCTCGTATGGCACGAACAGAAGTCTAGGCCCGCGAGGTCGTCACCCACCACAAGATCCGCTCATGTCGTTCAGCCCGTCGGTGGCGGGTTCACACTCTCAGATGCGGCCATCGCGTATCACTCTCATTCACTCGGACTTTGCCGTCTCGAAGGATCGCGCGGTGGCCGGGGGCTTCTCGTCATGCTGGTCAGCCGACCGGCCCGATCTGCTTGGCCAGGTTGACGAACGACTGCCAGTTGCCCGGCGTGAAGTCGAGGGTGCCGCCCTCGCGGTCCTTCGTATCCCGGACCAGGACGATGCCCGGCAAATTGTCGGCGACCTCGACGCACGAACCGCCGTTGGAGCCGCTGCGGCTGCTCTTACGCCACTTGGCGTCGGTCATGTCCATGTCTGCGCTGCTTCCTTGATCAGGTTCAGTGACTGCTTACGGGAGAACGCTTCGCCCCTGATTGCCTCCCACGTCTGCTGGAGGTTAACAAGGTCCTCCGCTTGGTCCACTATCTGCGCTCGCACCTGGTGATCGAGGTGCGCGACCACCGAGCCGTCGCCCAGGGTGCCCAGGATAAATCCACCCTGTAGGCCTGGGTAGAGCCCTGCGTCTTCACCCACCACGAGGATCTGTACGTGTGGCAGCTCGGCCATCTCAGCCAGGTGGGCGAGCTGCTCCTTCATCGCGGCGGGGTGACTCTTCATGGGCCGGCGCAGCACCATCACGTCGATGGCGGCGACGAGCTGCACGGGCTTGTTGCTGAAGAGGATGGCGCTTCGTTCGGACCTCGACGCTACGCGCTCCTCGATCTCGTCCGGGGCCAGCAGGTTGTGAGCCAGCGTGGCTCGCGCGTACGCCTCGGTTTGAAGCAAGCCGGGCACCCAGGCGTGCTCAAACCACCGTAGCGCGACTGCTTCGCGTTCCCAGTCAACCCATTTTCTCAGCCACTGCGGCTCGCGTCGCTTCAGGACATCGGGCCATAGGTCATTTATGTCCCGGCCCAGGATTGCGGCCACCGCCACACGTCGACGCGGTTGCGGCACACGTCCCGGGGAGATCCACCGCGCTGCGGTCTTCGGATCTACCCCCGTCTGAGCTGCAAGACTCTCTGCCGTCTCGCCGGCCTCGGTCATGGCCGCTTGAAGTGCCTGGTTCATCCCGCCTCCCACATGGACGTCCCGAACAATCCTGAGCATATGGCAACGTCGTGTACTGATCCCGTCGCTGTCGGCAAGGTGTCGGGTAGTGGGCCCACCCCCAGGGGGAGGGCGTGGATGCCTCGCCGGACCCCGCCCACCCGACCCGGGTCGTTCGCCCAGCCATCTCGACAGCGCAGGACGGAGGCACATGGGGCCCAGAAAAGACGAACCCGCCGAGCCGGTTGGGGGCGGGCCTTCTATCGGAGTCGGCGGCACCCGCGAGGGCGGCGCGGTCTACCAGTCCCAGCGGAACCTGCTGACCCCGGCCGACGTCCGGTGGCAGGAGTTCCCGTTGACCAGGTTCGGTTGCCGCGGCCTCGACCCGGAGGCAGTCGGCAGGTTCCTCCGCCGGGTCGAGGCCGACCTGGACACCCTGTACCAGGAGGTCATGGCCGCTCGGGACGAGGCCCGCCACCACCGCGACGCCGCGACCGAGCTGCGAGCAGAGCGCCGGCGTCCCCGCGAGCCGTGGGCGCAGCGGCCCCGGGGTGAGTACCGGCGTCCGCCCATGTGGCCGCCGTACTCGCCCCGCCGGCAGGGCTGCCACCGCCCGCCGGGGGACGGCGGCGGCGATGGCTGACTACCCGGCGCTCCACGGCCCGTCCAGGCCGGACTGGAACTGCCTCGTCTGCGGGGCTCCCTGGCCCTGCCTGATCCGCAAACGCCAGCTCAAGGAGCTGTGTCAGTGCAACATTCGCACGCTCGTGCGCTACATGACCGCGTACCTGCCGGACGCCCACACGGAAATCACCGGCATGAGCACCACCGACATCACCGAACGCATCGTCGGGTGGTGCGGCAGACCGTTGGAGATGTGGGCGGTCCAGGAGCACCCGGCCGACTCGGAAGATCAAGAACGGCACCGACGCTACCTACCCAATCAGAAGGCAGGGAGATATGGACGCCACGGACAACGGCCCGGCCCAGAGCCGGAGTGAGCAGGCCGAGGACGCCGAACGGGAGGCCGCGAGGCAACGCCTGCTCAAGCAGGCCGAGGCGGATCGGATACCGGCGGACGAAACAACCAGGGCGGTGCCCGACCGGCGGTGGCGTCGTGACCATCCATGACCTGCCGATAGGACGCCGGATCGCCCGGCTACGGGCCCGGCGGCGGATGACCCAGCAGATGCTCGCCGACCGGCTCGGCAAGTCGAAGAGCTGGGTCGACAAGGTCGAGCGGGGTGTCCGCGCCCTCGACCGGTTCACGGTCATCCAGGACCTCGCCGCCGTGCTCCGCGTCGACCCGGTGGCGCTGCTCGGCCGCGACGCCCTACCGTCGCAGGCCGCCCGCGCCGCCGTGCACGGCGTCGACGGGGTACGCGCCGCCCTCGCCCGCTACGACACCGCCCTGAACGGGCCGCAGGTGCGGGCGGCACCGCCGGTCGGAGAGCTGGGCCGGCGGGTGCGGCACGCCTGGCTGACGTACCAGCACGCCGACTATCCCCAACTACTGCGGATGCTGCCGGAGCTGCTCGGCAACACCCAACACGCCCACGCCCACCCCAGCGGCGGCGGGGACGGGGACGGTGCGGCGGAGCTGCTGGTGCAGGCGTACCGGATCGCGTCGTCGGTGTTGGTGAAGCTCGGTGAGGGCGACCTCGGCTGGTTCGCCGCCGACCGGGCCATGTCCGTGGCCACCGGCGACCCGCTGTTGGTGGCGGCGGCCACCGTGTCGCTGGGGCAGGCGCTGCGCGTCCTCGACCGCCCCCGGCCGGCTCTGTCGGTCACGATCGCCGCCGCGTACCGCACCGTCCCCAGGGTGTGGCGCGACGGCCCGCCACGGGACCTGGCGCTGCGCGGGACGCTGCTGATCCAGGCCGCCCTTGCCGCCGCCGGATTCGGCGACGAGTGCAGCGCACGGGAACTGGTCGACCAGGCGGCCGGGATCGCCGACGAGATCGGCGAGGGACACGACCGGCACTGGACCAGCTTCGGGCCCACGGCGGTGGAGCTGGCCCGGGTGGCTACCGCCGTCGAACTGGGTGCCGGCGGCGAGGCGGTGATGCTGCACGAGAAGGTCGTCGGCGCGGACGACTGGCGACGGCTACCGGCCGAGCATCGGGCGGCGTACCTGCTCGACGCCACCCGCGCGTACCTCCGGGTCGGCGACCCCCTCGCGGCCGGACGCGCGCTGGTCGAAGCGGACCGCACCGCGCCGGCCGAGGTCCGGTTGCGGCCGGTGGCCCGTACGCTGCTCACCGACCTGACACGCCACGGACCGGTCCCCGCGGACGTAGCCCGGCTCGCCACGGCCCTCGGCATCGGATGATGACCGACCGGCCCCTCCTCCTCCACCGGCCGGGCCGGACAGCGGTGGTCTGTGAGAGAACACTTCATGACCGCCGCGCCCGCCACTTACCGCCCATCCGGCGACGGCATCAGCGGGCACTACGCCAGCGCCGGACACCCACCGGCCCACATCCGCCGCGCGAACGGAACCGTGGAACCACTCGACGCGGCAGGGATCCTGCTGAGCCCATCGATGCGACTCGGCCGAGAGCACCTGAAGGAAACCATGTTCCACCTGAACCCCGGCGACGCGCTGCTGCTCTACACCGACGGCATCACCGAAGCCCCCCGGGCGATCGTAGATTCGTTTCGTGACGTCGGTGATTGAGATGGTGGGGCTTGTTTTCGTTGTCGCGGTCTCGCTGATCCTCCTGGTGCTCATGGTGATCCATCTGTTGAAGCCACGAGTCTCCCCGCCCGACGACGATGCCGGCGATTACCCGCTTCACCCTCCGCCAGACGGAGGCGCTGGCGGCGATGCAGGTGGTGGCGGGGACTAGTTCAGGCGGCTCGCGAACCCGCACCGTCAGTTTGGAAGATCGTTCTCGGCTGACCTGAACTGTCCGGAACGCCTGCTCAGCGGCGGCGCCGTGGTGCCCGATCGTGACTGCTGCTGACCGCCCGGGACACCGGCTACTGGCACGTGGCTGGCACGGCGCCGATGGGTGCGCGGTTGTCCGGCGGCGTAGGGCTTACCGCCCCGGCCTTCGGGCCGGGGGCGGCTTGGCGTGTCGCCGGCTCTCCGCGCACCTGGACCCCGTTACCCGGTGGCGAGCCGCGAAGCGGCGCGGCAGCGGTCGCCCCGACCTCGACGGTGGCCAGCCACCCTCGCGATCGTCACGGCCTGGCGGTGGCTGTGTGCGGCTGGCAGGATGTCGTCATGAACGCTATTCGAAGGGGTTATGCCGCGTAGAAGACCGGCATCGCTTCGCCTGCGGGAGCGGACCTGGCGACGACCGTGGGTGCGCTATCGCAGCACTCCCGGGCTGTCCGGAGCAACCAACGCGGCGATTCGGCAGCTCGAAGGCGCGCGACTGATGCCAGGGGGCGTGGCTGCGGCAATCAACGTTTGGTCCGTGCACGTACGTGGGCTCCGACGTTCGTGGAAGCAGTGGGAGGCCGAGTTCACCTGTTCCTGCTGCGGTGCGGGCTGGGCTCGCGACATGCTTGAAGACGTCGTGACGATGCTCCCAACGCGCGCCGGGAGTGAGGTGCGCTCCCTCGTTGATGCCTTGGACGCCGTCCTGCTGCGCCGGAGCCTTCACGATCCGCAGACGTCGCCCGAACTACCGTGGTGGCACCGCCGATGCTGACCAGATGAAGGGTCGGCCCGCCGTGCCGGCCGATGCCGGCCGGAGGCCGCCAGCAGGCCGAGTGCGGCGGGCTGCGCCGCGCTCGCGCGGCGCCTCGATCCTAAAGGGACTGTTTCGGCAGTGGTTGAGTTGAAGCGGCGTCCTCCGTCGGCTGATGTGCGACACGCGTCCGCCAGGTGATCTGCGACAGTGGTCGGTTTCGACACTCTGGGCCTGACGTCTCCGCGGGGCGTCGGGATTCAGGGAGGACGGGATTGGCGCTGGTTGTCTTGTCGGTTGTTGAGCAACGGTTGGACGCGGTTCGTGCGGTGCTGGCTGCTTCGGATGTGACGGAGGTGGCCGCGGGCTTCGGGGTGCATCGGTCGACGGTGCATCGGTGGATGGGCCGGTATCTGACCGAGCAGTTGGGTGGGTTGGCCGACCGGTCGCATCGGCCGCACTCGTCTCCGGTTCAGGTGGCGGAGGTGGTGGAGGTCGCGGTGGCGGAGATGCGTCGGGAGCATCCCCGGTGGGGTTCACGGCGGATCCGGTTGGAGATGCTGCGCCGGCCCGCCCCCTGGGTAGTCGAGGACCTGGTGGTGCCGTCGGAACGGACGATCGACCGGATTCTACAGCGGCAGGGTCTGCTGCGGGCTCGGCCCCGGAAACGGCCGAAGGATTCGTATATCCGTTGGGAACGGCCGGCGCCGATCCAGTTGTGGCAGATGGACATCGTCGGCGGTGTGCGGCTGGTCGACCCTGCCACGGGTGTGCCGCGGGAGGCGAAGGTGGTCACCGCCGTCGACGACCACCCTCGGTACTGCCTGATCGCGAAGGTGGTGGAGCGAGCCACCGGCCGGGCGGTGCGTCTGGCGTTGGCCGAGGCGCTGGCCCGGTTCGGTGCCCCCAAGGAGATCATCACCGACAACGGCAAGCAGTTCACCGACCGGTTCGGCAAGTATCGGCCCCGTACCGGGGAGGTGCTGTTCGACAAGATCTGCCGCCACAACGGCATCACCCACCTACTCACCGTGCCCGCCTCACCGAACCAGAACGGCAAGGTCGAACGGTTCCACGGCACCCTCCGTCCCGACTTCCTCGACACCGCCGACGCGTTCACCAGCCTGCATGAGGCCCAAGCCGCGCTGGACGCCTACGTGCGGCACTACAACACCGACCGCCCTCACCGGGCCCTCGACCAGAGGGCACCGGTCACTCCGGCCGACCGGTTCCAACCGGTCCCTGCCCGGCAACGGGCGCTGGTCGACCTGTGGCTGCCACCCACCCTGGACCCCGTCCCCACCCCGATCGAGCAGACGGCTAACGTCGCCGAACCGACGCAGGCTCACGCCCTGCCAGTCGAAGCCCCACCGCCGCTGGCGTGGTTGGGTGGCCGGTGGAGTTCGTCCGAGTGGTGCCGGCGTCGGGCAACCCCTCCTCCACCGGCCGGGCAGGGCTATTGCGTTGTGGCGGGTGCGGTCCCTAGCCGGCCCGGGGACCGTGGCCGAGGCGGGGCTGTGGGCGTGGCGGTCGATGCCGTGGGGCGGGCCTATGGAGCTGAGTCGTCCACGTCATCACCGCCGGCCGGGCCACCGCCGTAGCGTCACCCACCGCCGTCGGGTCGTCGCATGCGGTCGTGGATCGCGGCGAGCGTGGGTGATGTCGTATCCGACTCAGCTCCATAGGCGCCGGGAGGCATACCCGCCGTGGAGCGGCACCCACGCCAGGGCCGCCAGATTTCCTGATCGCAGCGCTCCCGCCCGACTTCGCAGTCGCCCTGACTGCCAATCCGGACAGCGCGCTCCGTGCTCAGAACATTGTGCGAATGGCTCACTGTGCGACGTCACGCATCGTTACGCGGAATGGTTCAATGTGCCGTAGTGGAAAAGGCCGGCGGGCGGGTGGTGTCGACGAGATCGGCGAAGCCGGCCGGGGCGGGTGCCGCATCTGCCCGGCCGCCCGTCGACGGGCACCGGCCGGTGCCCGTCCGAGGGGCGCTTCGTCCCAGCCTGCGGCCCTGCTCCTAGGGGCAGCGCTAGGGGCCCACTAGGGGTTGGCAGCGCTGTACGGGGCCAAATACCTTCCTCCGGTAAGTAGGACCTGGTGTGCGCTGCAGCGCTGTCTGTCTGGCAATTCGTGGTCGGCTTTATGGGCTCTGGTCTTCGCGGCTTGAGGCGTCTGTGGACGGTATTGGGTCGCCTGGTTCTTCCGGCCCGAATAGGTGGCGGCAATGGCGAACGAAGATACGCTACGGGAATACCTGAAATGGGTGACGGCGGACCTTCACCAGACCAGGAGGAAGCTCGGCGAGCTTGAGGCTGCCAACCGTGAGCCGATCGCGATCGTCGGCATGTCCTGCCGCTTCCCCGGCGGGGTGCGCTCCCCGGAGGACCTGTGGGAGCTCGTCGCCTCGGGCGGGGACGCCATCTCCGGATTTCCCGCCGACCGGGGCTGGGACCTGACCCGGCTGTTCCACCCCGACCCCGACCACCCCGGCACGTCGTACGCCTCCGAGGGCGGCTTCCTCGACTCGGCCACCGACTTCGACGCCGGCTTCTTCGGCATCTCCCCGCGCGAGGCGCTCGCCATGGACCCCCAGCAGCGGCTGCTGCTGGAAACGTCGTGGGAGGCGTTCGAGCACGCCGGCATCGACCCGTCCGCGCTGCGCGGCCACCAGGTCGGCGTCTTCGCCAGCACCACCGGTCAGGACTACGTGGGACTGCTCCAGCCGCCGCCGCCCGGCACCGAGGGGTACGTCCTCACCGGCACGGCGGCGAGCGTGGTGTCCGGCCGGATCTCGTACGCCCTCGGCATCGAGGGCCCCGCCCTCACCGTCGACACCGCCTGCTCCTCGTCGCTGGTCGCCCTGCACCTCGCCTGCCAGGCCCTGCGCCAGGGGGAGTGCACCCTGGCGCTGGCCGGCGGCGCCACCATCATGTCCACCCCGTCCGCCTTCATCGGCTTCAGCCGGCAGCGCGGCCTCGCCGCCGACGGGCGGGTCAAGTCGTTCGCCGCCGCCGCCGACGGCACCGGGTGGGGCGAGGGCGTCGGCCTGCTGCTCGTCGAGCGGCTCTCCGATGCCCGCCGGCACGGGCACCCCGTGCTGGCCGTGGTCCGGGGCAGCGCCGTCAACCAGGACGGCGCGTCCAACGGGCTCACCGCCCCCAACGGCCCGTCCCAGCAGCGCGTCGTCCTCCAGGCCCTGGCCAGCGCCCGTCTCTCGCCCGAGCAGGTCGACGTGGTGGAGGCGCACGGCACCGGCACCACCCTCGGCGACCCGATCGAGGCGCAGGCGCTGCTCGCCACGTACGGGCAGGGTCGGCCGGCGGACCGTCCGCTGTGGCTCGGCTCGGTGAAGTCGAACATCGGCCACACCCAGGCCGCGGCCGGCGTCGCCGGGGTGATCAAGATGGTGATGGCGTTGCGGCACGAGACGGTGCCGGCGACGCTGCACGTCGACGAGCCGACCCCCAACGTGGACTGGACGGCCGGCGCGGTGTCGCTGGTGACCCGGGCCCAGCCGTGGGCCGCCGGTGAGCAGCCGCGCCGGGCCGGCGTGTCGTCGTTCGGGATGAGCGGCACCAACGCTCACGTGATCATCGAGGAGGCGCCGGCCGAGGCCGCCCCCGGGCCGGCGGAGTCCGGCGCGGACGGCGACGCCGGGCGCGACGCGGCCAGCACCGCCGCAGCCACCACCGCTGCGGCCGGCACGGCCGGGGCCACCACCGCCGGGGCCACCACGGCCGGGTCGGCCGGCGACGGGCCCGCGCCGGTCGTCGGGGCCGGACTCGTGCCGGTGCTGCTCTCCGCCCGCGACGCGGCGGCCCTCACCGCGCAGGCCACCCGCTGGGCCGACCTGTTCGACGCCCGCCCCGAACTGCGGCTGCCCGACGTGGGCTGGTCGTCGGCCACCACCCGGGCCCGGCTGGAGCACCGGGCCGTGCTGTTCGCCGCCGACCGCGCCGAACTGCTCGCCGGGCTGCGCGCCCTCGCCGCCGGCCACGACGCGCCCGGGCTGGTCACCGGTGCCGGGCCGCGCGGCGGCCAGCTCGCGTTCCTCTTCTCCGGGCAGGGCGCGCAGCGCTGCGGCATGGGCCGCGACCTGGCCGACGCCTTCCCGGTGTTCGCCCGCGCGCTGGCCGAGGTCTGCGCCGAGCTGGACCGTCACCTGCCCCGGCCGCTGGCCCCGGTGATCTTCGCGCCCGAGGGCGGCGAGGCCGCAGCGTTGCTCAACCAGACCCTGTTCACCCAGGCCGGGCTCTTCGCCGTCGAGGTGGCGCTGTTCCGGCTCCTGGCGAGCTGGGGGGTCGTCCCGGACGTCCTGCTCGGCCACTCGATCGGCGAGCTGTCGGCGGCCCACGTCGCCGGCGTGCTGACCCTGCCGGACGCCGCCGCCGTCGTCGCCGCCCGGGGCCGGCTGATGCAGGCCCTGCCGGCCGGCGGCGCGATGCTGTCGGTCCAGCTCTCCGCCGAGGCGGTCCGGGCCGCCCTGACCGGCCTCGAAGACCGGGTCGCCGTCGCCGCCGTGAACGGCCCCGCCTCGGTGGTGGTCTCCGGCGCCGCCGACGCCGTGGAGGAACTCGAACGCCGCTGGGCCGACCAGGGGGTGCGGACCAAGCCCCTGCGGGTCAGCCACGCCTTCCACAGCCCGCTGATGGAACCGATGCTCGACGAGTTCGCCGCCGTGCTGCGCGGGGTCGAGCTGCACCCGCCGACGCTGCCGATCGTGTCGAACCTGACCGGCGAGGTCGTCGACCCCGACGCCGTGCGCACCCCCGAATACTGGGTGCGGCACGTGCGGGAGGCCGTCCGGTTCGCCGACGGGGTGGACCGGCTGTGCGCCATGGGCGTGCGTACCTTCCTTGAGGTGGGCCCGAGCGGGGTGCTCACCGCGCTCACCCGCGACATCCTCGCCGCCACCGGCCGGGACGAGGGCCGGGCCACGACCGCCCTGCTGCGCCGCGACCGTGGTGAACCCGGCTCCGCGTTCGCCGCCCTTGCCGAGCTGCACGCCGGCGGGGTCGACGTGGACTGGGCCGCGCTGTTCGCGGGCGCCGACGTCGCGCGGGTGCCGCTGCCCGGGTACGCGTTCCACCGCCAGCGGTTCTGGCCCGAGCCACCGCCCGCCGCCGTCGCGGCCACCGCCTCCGGCGACGACGACGGGTTCTGGGCGGCGCTGGAGGGCGCCGACGCCGAGACGCTGGGCGGGGAGCTGGGCGTCGACCCCGACGACGACTCCGTGCGTACCCTGCTGCCGGCCCTGCCGGTGCTCAGCTCCTGGCGCCGGTCCCGCCGGGAGCGGTCGCTGGCCGACGAGTGGTCGTACCAGGTGACCTGGAAGCCGGTGCCGGTCGCCGACCGGGACGCACCCGCCGGCCGCTGGCTGGTCGTGCTGCCCGCCGCCGACGCCCCCGCCTGGGCCGCCGGGCTGGCCGGCCTGCTGCCCGACGCCGAACCGCTCACCGTCGGCGGGGCCGACCTGGACCGGGCGGCGCTGGCCGCCCGGCTGCGGGAGGCCGCCGCCGAGCGGCCCGTCGACGGCGTGCTGCTCGTCGTCGCCGGCCAGGACCGGCTGCTCCCGGAGCACCCGGGCGTCACGCTCGCCGCCGCCACCGCCCTCGCGCTGGTCCAGGCCCTGACCGACCTCGACCTGGTGGCGCGGCTGTGGTGCGTCACCAGCGGCGCGGTCGCCGCGGCCCCCGCCGACCAGGTCGAGCACCCGTTGCAGAACCAGGTCTGGGGCCTCGGCCGCGCCGCCGCTGTCGAGCAGCCGCACCGCTGGGGCGGCCTGGTCGACCTGCCGTCCACCGTGGACGACGCCGTCGCCCGCCGGCTGGCCGCCGTGCTCGCCGACGGCGGCGAGGACCAGGTGGCCGTCCGCTCGGGCGGCGTCTGGGCCCGCCGGCTCGTGCCGGCCCCCGCCGCCGTGGACGACGTGCCCGCCGTCGACTGGAGCGGCGGCACCGTCCTGGTCACCGGCGGCACCGGCGGGCTCGGCGGCCACGTCACCCGCTGGCTGCTGGACCGCGGCGCCCGGCAGGTGGTGCTGGCCAGCCGCCGGGGCGCCGCCGCCCCCGCCATGGCCGACCTGCTCGAAAGGTACGGCGCCGACGGACGGGTCACCGCCGCCACCTGCGACGTGACCGACCGGTCGTCGGTGGCCGCGCTGCTGGACTCGCTGCCTGGGCTGACCGCCGTCGTGCACGCCGCCGGCACCGACCAGCTCACCCCGCTGACCGACACCACCCTCGACGAGTTCTCCCACGTCGTCGCCGGCAAGGTGCTCGGCGCGCTGCACCTCGACGACTGCCTCGCCGACCGCCCCCTCGCCGCGTTCGTGCTCTTCTCCTCCATCTCCGGGGTGTGGGGCAGCGCCGGCCAGTGCGCGTACGGGGCCGGAAACTCGCTGCTGGACGCCCTCGCGGTCAACCGGCGCGGCCGGGGACTGCCGGCCACCGCCGTGTCCTGGACCGCCTGGGGCGGCGAGGGCGGCATGGCCGCCGAGAACGTGGCCACCGCACAGCTCAACCGGATGGGCCTGCCCCCGATCGACCCGGACCGGGCGCTCGTCGCGCTGGACCGGGCGACCCGCCGGCCCACCGGATGCGTCACCGTCGCCGACGTCGACTGGGCCCGGTTCCACCCGGCGTTCACCGTGGCCCGGCCCAGCCCGCTGCTCGGCGACCTGCCCCAGGTGCGGGCCCTGCTCGACGCCGAGGAGTCCGCCGCGCCCGCGCCGGGCGCCGTCGCCGAACCGCTGCGCCACCTGGCCGGCCTCTCCGCCGCCGACCAGGAACGCGACCTGCTGCGGCTGGTCAACGAGCAGACCGCTGCCGTCCTCGGCCACGCCACCCCGGACGAGCTGCGCGGACGCCCGTTCAAGGACCTCGGCTTCGACTCGCTGACCGCCGTCGACTTCCGGGGCCGGATGAACACGGCCACCGGCCTGCGCCTGCCCACCACCCTCGTCTTCGACTACCCCACCCCCGCCGAGCTGGCCGCGCACCTGCGCGAGCTGGTCTTCGGGGGCGACGCGGCCGACGCGGGGGAGACCCTCGTCGTGCACGCCGACGAGCCCGTGGCGATCGTCGGCATGGCCTGCCGGTACCCGGGCGGCGTCGGCGGGCCGGAGGAGTTCTGGCGGCTCGTCGCCGACGGCGTCGACGCCGTGTCGGCGTTCCCCACCGACCGGGGCTGGGAGATCCCCGAGGGTCTCGACGGCGCCCATGCCCCGGCCGGCGGCTTCCTCTACGACGTGCCCGACTTCGACCCCGCGTTCTTCGAGATCTCGCCCCGCGAGGCGCTGGCCATGGACCCGCAGCAGCGGCTCACCCTGGAGGCGTCCTGGGAGGCGCTGGAGGGGGCCGGGGTCGACCCCGCCGCGCTGCGCGGCACCCGCACCGGCGTCTTCGTCGGTGCCTCCACCTCCGGGTACGGCACCGGGCTGACCGAGGTCCCCGAGGGTGTCGAGGGGTACCTGATGACGGGGGCCGCGCACAGCGTGATCTCCGGCCGGGTCGCGTACACCCTCGGACTGGAGGGGCCGGCCGTCACCGTCGACACCGCCTGCTCGTCGTCGCTGGTGGCGCTGCACCTGGCCGGGGCGGCGCTGCGCCGGGGCGAGTGTGACCTGGCGCTGGCCGGCGGCGTGGCCGTGATGGCCACCCCCACCGCGTTCCAGGAGTTCTCCCGGCAGGGCGGGCTGGCCTCCGACGGCCGGTGCAAGTCGTTCGCCGCGTCCGCCGACGGCACCGGCTGGTCCGAGGGCGTCGGCATGCTGCTGGTGCAGCGCCTCTCCGACGCCCGCCGCGAGGGCCGGCGCATCCTCGCCGTGGTCCGCGGGTCCGCCGTCAACTCCGACGGCGCGTCCAACGGGCTGACCGCCCCGAACGGGCCGTCCCAGCAGCGGGTGATCCGGCAGGCCCTGGCCAGCGCCCGGCTCACCACCGCCGACGTGGACGTCGTCGAGGCGCACGGCACCGGCACCGTCCTCGGCGACCCGATCGAGGCGCAGGCCCTGCTGGCCACGTACGGCCAGGGCCGCGACGGCGGCGAGCCGCTGCTGCTGGGCTCGGTGAAGTCGAACATCGGGCACTCCCAGGCCGCCGCCGGGGTGGCCGGCGTGATCAAGATGGTGCTGGCGATGCGGGAGGGCCTCGTCCCGGCGTCCCTGCACGCCGACGAGCCGTCGCCGCACATCGACTGGTCGTCCGGGGCGGTGGAGCTGGTCACCCGGGCCCGCCCCTGGCCGGCCGTGGACCGGCCGCGCCGGGCCGCCGTGTCCTCGTTCGGGATCTCCGGCACCAACGCCCACGTGCTCGTCGAGCTGCCTGCCGCCGACGACGCCGACGCGGCCCCCGCGTCCGCGCCCGACCCCTGCCTGCTCGCCGCCGACACGGTGGCGTGGCCGTTGTCGGCGCGCTCCACGGCCGCCCTGGCCGCGCAGGCCGCCCGGCTGGCCCGGCACCTGCGGGAGCACCCCGGGCTCGACCCGGCGGCGGTGGCCTGGTCGCTGGCCACCACCCGGTCGGCGTTCGACCGGCGGGCGGCGGTGCTCGGCGCGGGCACCCCGGACCTGCTGGCCGGCCTGGACGCGCTCGCCACCGGCACCCCGGCCGGCAACCTGCTCACCGGCGCCGTCACCGGCCACGGGCCGGGCCCCGTGTTCGTCCTCCCGGACGCCCGCGCCGCCGTCGACGCGGCGGCCGGGCTGGTCGGCCGGTGCCCCGCCCTCGACGGCGCGCTCGCCGACTGCCGCCAGGCCCTGGCCCCCTGGCTGGACGTCGACCCGGCGGCCCTGCTGACCGGCGCGGACCGGTCCTGGGTGGACCGCCCGGAGCTGGCCCAGCCCGTCGCCTTCGCCGTCGGCGTCGCCCTGGCCGCCGTGTGGCGGCACGCCGGGGTCACCCCCGCCGCCGTGCTCGGCCACGCCGACGGGGAGGTCGCCGCCGCCTGCGTGGCCGGCGTGCTCTCCCTGCCCGACGCGGCCCGCGTGGTCGCCCTGCGGGCCCGGGCCGTCGCGGACCGGACCGACGACGACGCGACCGATGCCGCCGCCGACCGCCTCCGCGCCGAACTGACCGGCCTCGCCCCGCAGCCGGGCACCGCCCGCCTGCTGTCGACCGTGACCGGGGACTGGGCCGACCCGGCGTCCCTGGACGCCGGCCACTGGGCCGACGGGGTCCGCCGGCCGGGTTCCCTCGACGCCGCCCTGCGGGCCGCCGTCGCCGCCGGCCACGTCACCTTCGTGGCGCTGTCGCCCGACCCGGCGTCGACCGCCGAGCTGACCGGGGCGCTCGCCTCGGCCGGCGTCGCCGGCCAGGTGCTGGACACCCTGCGCGGGGACGGCGACGCGCCGACCCGGCTGCTGGCCGCCCTCGCCGCCGCCCACACCGTCGGGCTGCCGGTCGACCAGCGTCGGATCCTCGCCGGGGCCGACCCGGTGGACCTGCCCACGTACGCGTTCGAGCGGCACCGGTTCTGGCTGGAGCGCACCGGCGCCCACCGGGCCGTCCTGCCCGCCGTCGGCCTCGACGTCGTCGACCACCCGCTGCTCAGCGCCGTCGCCGAGCTGCCCGGCGACGAGGGGCTGCTGTTCACCGGCCGGATCTCCCTGACCGCCCAGCCGTGGCTGGCCGACCACGCCGTGCTGGGCACCGTGCTGCTGCCCGGCACCGCGCTGGTCGAGCTGGCATCCTGGACGGGCCGGCACGCGGACACCGCCTCAGTGGCCGAACTGAACCTGGAAGCGCCCCTGGCGATTCCCGCCGAGGGCGGCGTCGACCTGCGGGTCCGGGTCGGCCCGGCCGACGACACCGGGCACCGCCCGGTCTCCGTGCACACCCGGCCCGACGACGCCACCGACGGATCCCGGCAGTGGCAGCGGCACGCCTCCGGCCTGCTCGCCGCCACCGAGGACCCGGCCGCCGCCCCGGCGGCCGTGTGGCCGCCCGCTGACGCCGAGCCGATCGCCCTCGACGGGCTCTACACCCGGCTCGCCGAGCAGGGCTACCACTACGGGCCGGTGTTCCGGTCCCTGCGCGCCGCGTGGCGCTCCGGCACCGACATCCTCGCCGAGGTGGCCCTGGACGCCGACGCGGCGACCGACACCACCGCCTTCTCGGTGCACCCCGCGCTGCTGGACGCGGCGCTGCACGCCATCGGCGCCAGCGTCGCCGGAGCCGGCCCCGACGACGGTGCCGCCCCGCCGCCCGCGACGGGCGGCCCCGACATCCGGCCCGGCCTGCCGTTCGCCTGGACCGGCGTGACGATCCGGCCTACCCGAGCCCGGGAGCTGCGGATCCGGCTCACCGCCACCGGTTCCGGGGCGGTCGCGTTGACGGTCACCGACACCGGCGCGACGCCGGTCGCCTCCGTCACCGGCCTCGTCCTGCGGCCCATCTCCGGCGAGCAGCTCAGCGCGGCCCGCCGCGCCGCCACCCGGTCCCTGCACCGCCTCGACTGGGTCACCCCCGACGCGGCCCGCGCCGACAACCCGTACCGGCTGGTCGCCCTGGGCGACGGCTGGCCCGCCGCCGACCGGTCCCCGGACCTCGCCGCCCTGGTCGCCGGGGTGCGGGCCGGCGCGGCCGTACCCGACGCGGTGGTCGTCACCTGCGGCGGGCCGGACCCCGACGAGCCGGACCCGGCCCGGCTGGCCCACCGGGTCAGCCACCGCACCCTCGCGCTCGCCCAGCAGTGGCTCGCCGAGGACACCCTCGCCACCGCCCGGCTGGTGGTGGTCACCCGCGGCGCCGTCCGGGTCGACGCGGGCGACCGGATCGCCGACCTGCCCGCCGCCACCGCGTGGGGGCTGCTGCGCAGCGCCCAGTCGGAGAACCCCGACCGGATCGTGCTGGTCGACGTCGACGTCGACGCCGACGACGACCGGGCCGCCGCCGACCTGCTGCCGGCGGCGCTCGCCACCGGCGAGCCACAGCTCGCGGTGCGCGCCGGCCAGCTCCGCGTCCCCCGGCTGACCCGGCTCGGCCCGCCGCCCGCCGACCGGCCCGACCCCGACCTGGCCGCCGGCACCGTCCTGGTGACCGGCGCGACCGGCGCGCTGGGCCGGCTGGTGGCCCGCCGGCTGGCCGACCGGCACGGGGTACGCCACCTGCTGCTGGTCAGCCGCACCGGCGGGGACGCCCCCGGCGTGGCGACGCTCGTCGACGAACTCGCCGCGCTGGGCACGACCGCCCGGGTGGCCGCCTGCGACGTCACCGACCGCGACGCGCTGGCCCTGCTGATCGACCAGCTCCCCGCAGACCGGCCGCTCAGCGGCGTGGTGCACGCGGCCGGAGTGCTTGACGACGGCATCCTCGGCGCACTCACCCCGGACCGGTTCGACGCCGTGCTCCGGCCCAAGGTCGACGCCGCCTGGCACCTGCACGAGCTGACCGAGAAGCTGGACCTGGCTGCGTTCGTGCTGTTCTCCTCCGCCGCCGGCCTGTTCGGCGGCCCCGGACAGGCCAACCACGCCGCCGCCAACTGCTTCCTCGACGCGCTCGCCCAGCACCGGCACGACCGGGGGCTGCCCGCCACCTCCATGGCCTGGGGGCCGTGGGCCAACGACACCGGCGACGGGCAGCCGGGGCACGTCGACGAGGACCGGATGAACCGGGGCGGCTTCGTCCCGCTCGCCGCCGAGGAGGGCATGGACCTGTTCAGCGAGGCGCTGCGGTTCGCCGACCCAGTCGTCGTACCGGTCAACCTCGACCTCGCCCTGATCGGCCGGCACGGGCCCGCCGCGGTGCCGCCGGTGCTGCGGTCGCTGGTCCGCCCGGCGACCACGGGCGCGGCCCGCGCCGCCGAGCGCGACCCGGCGGCGGCGCTGCGCGACACCCTCGCCGCCACCGCCGAGGCCGACCGCGACCAGGTGCTGTCCGACCTGGTCCGCACGCACGCCGCCGCCGTCCTCGGGTACGCCTCGATCCGGTCCATCGACGCCGAACGCGGCTTCGTCGAACTCGGCTTCGACTCGCTCACCGCCGTCGAGTTCCGCAACCGCCTCAACGCGGCCACCGGCCTGCGCCTGCCGTCCACGCTGATCTACGACCGGCCCACCACGGCGGCCCTCGTCGAGCACCTGCGGGGCGCGCTGCTGGCCGAGCGGAGCACGTCCGCGCTGACGGTGCTCGGCGAACTGAACAAGCTGGAGCACGTCATGCGGACCGTGGCGGACGGCGACGCCGACCGGGTCGCCGTCGGCGACCGGCTGCGCGAACTGCTCTCCCTGTGGACCTACACCGGCTCCGGCGCCCAGGACGCCACCGGCGACGACGGGAACCTGTCCTCGGCGTCCGCCGAGGAGATCTTCAGCTTCCTGGACGAAGAACTCGGCTCGGCCTGATCCGGCATGTTCCGCACCCCGATTCCCGATACGGAGTGGCCCGATGCCCACTGAGGCTGAGTTCCTCGACTACCTCCGGCGTGCGACCGCCGACCTGCGCGACGCCCGTCGGCGGGTGCGTGAGGTGGAGGCCAAGGACCGCGAGCCGATGGCCGTCATCGGGATGGCGTGCCGGTTCCCGGGCGGGGTGTCCAGCCCCGCGGAGCTGTGGGACCTGGTCGACTCCGGCGGCGACGGGGTCGGGGACTTCCCCACCGACCGGGGCTGGGACCTGGAGCGGCTGTTCCACGTCGACCCGGACAACCCGGGCACCTCGTACACCAGCCAGGGCGGGTTCCTCTACGACGCGGCGCAGTTCGACCCGGGCTTCTTCGGCATCAGCCCCCGCGAGGCGCTGGCCATGGACCCGCACCAGCGGCTGCTGCTGGAGACCTCCTGGGAGGCGATCGAGCACGCCGACCTCGACCCGCATCGGCTGCGCGGCAGCCGCACCGGCGTCTTCGCCGGGGTGATGTACCACGACTACGCGTCCCGGGTGCTGGACCTGCCCGACGGCGTCGAGGGGTACATCGGCACCGGCAACTCCGGCAGCGTCGTCTCCGGCCGGGTGGCGTACACCTTCGGGTGGGAGGGGCCGGCGGTCACCGTCGACACCGCGTGCTCGTCGTCGCTGGTGGCCGTGCACCTCGCCGTGCAGGCGCTGCGCCAGCGCGACTGCGACTTCGCGCTGGCCGGCGGCGTGACCGTGATGTCCACCCCGGGCACCTTCGCCGACTTCTCCCGGCAGCGCGGCCTCGCCTCGGACGGGCGGTGCAAGTCGTTCGCCGCCGCCGCCGACGGGACCGGCTGGTCCGAGGGCGTCGGCGTGCTGCTGCTCCAGCGGCTCTCCGACGCCCGCCGCGACGGCCGCCGGATCCTCGCCGTCGTGCGCGGCAGCGCCGTGAACCAGGACGGCGCGTCCAGCGGCCTCACCGCCCCCAACGGCCCCTCCCAGGAACGGGTGATCCGGCAGGCCCTGGCCAACGCCCGGCTCTCCCCGGCGGACGTGGACGTGGTCGAGGCGCACGGCACCGGCACCACCCTCGGCGACCCGATCGAGGCGCAGGCGCTGCTCGCCACGTACGGGCAGGACCGGGGCGAGGGCGGGCCGCTCTGGCTCGGCTCGATCAAGTCGAACCTCGGCCACACCCAGGCGGCGGCGGGCGCCGCCGGCCTGATCAAGATGATCGAGGCGATCCGGCACGGCTCGATGCCGCGCACCCTGCACGTCGACGAGCCGTCCCCGCACATCGACTGGACCGCCGGCCAGGTCTCGCTGCTGACCGAGGCCCGCCCGTGGCCGGCGTCCGACCGGCCGCGCCGGGCCGCCGTGTCGTCCTTCGGCATCAGCGGTACGAACGCCCACGTCATCCTGGAGCAGGCCCCGGTCGACGACGCCCCAGTCGACACCGCCCCGCCCGCCGACGCCGCCCCGGCCGGCGGGCCGGTGGCGCTGCCGCTGGCCCCGGTGCTGCTCTCCGCCCGCACCGCCGAGGCGCTCGCCGGGCAGGCCGCCCGGTGGGCCGACCACCTCGCCGCCGCCGCCGACGGCGTAGCCGAAGTCGCCGTGACCCCCGCATCCGGCGTCGCCCCCGCAGCCCGCGGCCGAGGCGTCGCCCCCCGTCCGGTGGACGTCGCCGTCTCCTCGATCAGCCGCTCCGGCCTCGAACACCGGGCCGTCGTCCTGGCTGAGGGCCCCGACGACCTGATCGCCGGGCTGCGCGCCCTCGCCGACGGGGAGCCGGACGGCATCGTCACCACCGGGTCGGCGTCCCCGCGCGGCCGGGTGGCGTTCCTCTTCTCCGGCCAGGGCGCCCAGCGTCCCGGCATGGGGCGCGAACTGGCCGCCGCGTTCCCGGTGTTCGCCGCCGCCCTGGACGAGGCGTGCGGGCACCTGGACCCGCTGCTGCCGCGCCCGCTGCGGGAGGTCATGTTCGCCTCGCCGGGCACGCCCGAGGCGGAGCTGCTGGACCAGACCGTGTTCACCCAGGCCGGCCTGTTCGCCGTCGAGGTGGCCCTGTTCCGCCTCGTCGAGTCGTTCGGCCTCGCCCCGGACTTCGTCGCCGGGCACTCCATCGGGGAGCTCGCCGCCGCGCACGTCGCCGGGGTGTTCTCCCTGGCCGACGCGTGCGCCCTGGTGGCGGCGCGGGGTCGGCTCATGCAGGCGCTGCCCGCCGGCGGCGGCATGCTCGCGGTGGGTGCCGACGAGGCCGCGGTCGCCGCGAGCCTGGCCGGGCTGGCCGACCGCCTCGACATCGCCGCGGTGAACGGCCCCACCGCCGTCGTGGTCGCCGGGGACGTCGACGCCCTCGACGAACTCCAGCGGGTGTGGTCCGACCGGGGAGCCCCGACCCGCCGACTGCGGGTCAGCCACGCCTTCCACAGCGTCCGGATGGACCCGATGCTGGCGGAGTTCGCGGCCGTCGCGGACACGCTGACCTACCACCCGCCGACGATCCCGGTGGTGTCCAACCTGACCGGCCGGCTCGCCGAGCCGGAGCAGCTCCGCGACCCCCGGTACTGGGTGCGGCACGTCCGGGGCGCCGTGCGTTTCGCCGACGCCGTCAACAGTCTGCACGCAGAGGAGGTCGGCACCTACCTGGAGCTGGGCCCGGGCGGCGTGCTCACCGCCATGGCGCAGGGCTGCCTCGCCGACCGGCCCGGCGACGAGCCCGCGCCCCTGCTGGTCGCGGTGTCCCGGCACGACCGGCCCGAGCCGCAGGCCGCCCTGGAGGCCCTCGCCCAGCTGCACGTCCACGGCCTGGCCGTCGACTGGACCCGCCTCCTCGCCGGCGGCGGCGAGCGGGTCGACCTGCCCACGTACGCCTTCGAGCACAAGCGGTACTGGCTGGAGCCCGCCGGCCGGTGGACGGACGTCTCCGGGGCCGGCCTCGGCGCGGCCGGGCACCCGCTGCTCGCCGCCGCCGTGTCGGTGGCCGGCGAGGACATGGTGGTGCTGACCGGTCGGTTGTCGGTGTCGACGCACGGGTGGTTGGCCGATCATGTGGTCGCCGGTTCGGTGGTGGTGCCGGGTACGGCGCTGGTGGAGTTGGCGGTGCGGGCCGGTGACGAGGTGGGCGCGTCGCGGGTGCGGGAGCTGACCGTGGCCGCGCCGTTGGTGTTGCCCGCGTCGGGTGGGGTGCGGGTGCAGGTGCGCGTCGGCGCGGCCGACGCGTCCGGCCTGCGGTCGGTGACCGTGCACTCCCAGCCGGAGGAGGACGCCGACCCCGAGTGGGTCCGGCACGCCGAGGGCACGCTGGAGCCGGTGTCGGCCGACGAACCGGTGCTGGCCGAATGGCCGCCGGCCGGCGCGTCCGAGGTGGACCTCGCCGGCTGGTATCCGACCGTGGCGGAGCGGGGTCTGGCGTACGGGCCGGTGTTCCAGGGCCTGCGGCGGCTCTGGACGGCCGGGGGCGAGGTGTTCGCCGAGGTGGCCCTGCCGGAGCAGGCGGCCGGCGACGCGGCGGCGTTCGGGGTGCACCCGGCGCTGTCGGACGCCGCCCTGCACCCGATCGCGCTGCTGTTCGAGGAGTCGACCGCGCCCCGGGTGCCGTTCGCGTTCTCCGGTGTGCAGGTGCACGCCTCGGGGGCATCGGTGCTGCGGGTGCGGCTGACCCGTGAGGGCTCCGGGGTGCGGCTGGTCGCGGTGGACTCCTCGGGCGCGGCCGTGGTCTCGGTGGACTCGCTGGTGCTGCGGGAGATGACCGGGGTGGTTGCCCCGGGTGCGGCGGCGCGGTCGTTGTTCGAGGTGGCGTGGCAGGCGGAGGAGGCGCTTTCCGCTGGCGACGCGGCCGGGTGGGCGCTGCTGGTAGCGCAGCCGGGGCAGCTCCACAGTGTCGGCGACGGGGGTGTTGCCGGGCTGGCCGGCGGCGAGGGCGTTGCCGGGCTGGCCGGCGACGAGGGCCCTGTCGGGCTGGCCGGCGGCGAGGGTGTTGCCGGGCTGGCCGGTGAGCTGGCGGTCCGGGGCGGGCTGGTGGCGTACCCGGATGTGGCTGCGGTGGTGGATGCGGTCGCGGCGGGTGCGGCGGTGCCGCCGGGGTTGGTGCTGCCGGTGCCCGCCGGTGCCCCCGGTGTGGCGGTCCCCGACGCGGTGCGGGCGGTCACGTCCGGCGTGCTGTCGTCCGTGCGGTCCTGGCTGGCCGCCGACGCCCTCGCGGAGTCGAGACTGGTCGTGGTGACCCGGGGTGCGGTGGCCGCCCGGGACGGTGACGTGGTGTCGGATCTGGCGGGTGCGGCGGTGTGGGGCCTGCTGCGGTCGGCGCAGTCGGAGCATCCGGGCCGGATCGTCCTCGCGGATCTCGACGCCGACGCCGATGCGGCGGTGCTGGGCCTGCTCGCCCGGGTGGCGGACGAACCGCTCGCCACCGGCGGCCAGGTCGCGGTCCGGGCCGGCGAGGTCCGAGCTCCGCGTCTGGTACGCGCGTCTGTGCCGGACCCGTCACCCGTGGTGGGTGAGGGCACGGTGCTGGTGACCGGCGGCACCGGCTCGCTGGGCGCGCTGGTGGCGGAGCACCTGGTGGTGGCGCACGGGGTGCGGTCGTTGGTGCTGGTGTCGCGGCGTGGCCCTGACGCTGCGGGCGCGGCCGAGCTGGTGGAGCGGCTGGCCGGGCTGGGCGCGTCGGCCCGGGTGGTGGCGTGTGACGTGACGGACCGGGAGCAGGTGAGCGCACTGGTCGCCGAGGTCGCCTCGGCGGGCCGGCTCGCGGGCGTGGTGCACACGGCCGGTGTGTTGGACGACGGTGTGGTTTCGGGGATCAGCGCGGAGCGGCTGGCGGGTGTGCTGGCCCCCAAGGTGTCGGCCGGTTGGTTCCTGCACGAGGCCACGGCCGGGTTGGACCTGGACCTGTTCGTGCTGTTCTCGTCGGTGGCCGGGGTGCTCGGTTCGCCAGGTCAGGCGGCGTACGCGGCGGGGAACGCGTTCCTGGACGCCCTCGCGGTGCACCGCCGGCAGGCGAGCCTGCCGGCGGTGTCGCTGGCGTGGGGCATGTGGGACACCCCCGGGATGGCGGCGTCCCTCGGCGAGGCCGAGCGGACCCGGTCGACGACCAGGGGCGGCCTTGCCGCGATGAGCGCCGAGACCGGCCTGGCGCTGTTCGACGCGGCGGTCGCGGGGGACCGGGCGGCCCTCGTACCGGCCGTGATCGACCTGGCCGCCCTGCGGGCCTCGGCCGGCACCGGCATGGTGCCGCCGATGCTGCGCACCCTGGTCGGGGCGACCACCACCCGCCGCCAAGCGGGACAGGGGGCCACCTGGGCGACCCGCATCGCCGGCCTGGCCCCCGAGGAGGCTCGCGCCCAGATCGACGTGTTGATCCGGGGTCTCGTCGCCCAGGTGCTCGGGCACGGTGGGGCGGAGTCGGTGCCGGCGGACCGGGCGTTCCGGGAACTCGGGTTCGACTCGCTGACGGCGGTGGACCTGCGCAACCGGGTGAACGCGGCCGGCGGCCTGCGGCTGCCCTCGACGCTGGTGTTCGACTACCCGACCCCGCAGGCGCTGGTCGCCCACGTACATGACGAACTGGCCGGGGCCCGCAGTGCCGTCGCCGCGTCAGGCGCGCGGACGACCGGCACCGGCCTCGACGAGCCGATCGCGATCGTTGGCATGGCGTGCCGGTACCCGGGCGGGGTGGAGACGCCGCAACAGCTCTGGGCGTTGCTGGCCGGGGGAGGGGACGGGATCGGGGAGTTCCCGGCGGACCGGGGTTGGGACCTGGAGTCGTTGTTCGATCCGGATCCTGACCGGCCGGGTACCTCGTACACGCGGCATGGCGGTTTCCTGTACGGGGCGGCGGAGTTCGACTCGGCCTTCTTCGGGATCAGCCCGCGTGAGGCTCTGGCGATGGATCCGCAGCAGCGTCTGCTGTTGGAGGCGTCGTGGGAGTCGTTGGAGTCGGCGGGGGTGGACCCGGTGCGGTTGCGGGGCAGCCGGACGGGTGTGTTCGCGGGTGTGATGTACCACGATTACGCCTCCGTGTTGATGGACGTGCCCGGCGAGGTCGAGGGGTACATCGGTACCGGTAACTCGGGCAGTGTGTTGTCGGGTCGGGTGGCGTACACGTTCGGCTTGGAGGGGCCGGCGGTGACGGTGGATACGGCGTGTTCGTCGTCGTTGGTGGCGTTGCATCTGGCGGTGCAGGCGTTGCGGTCCGGCGAGTGTGATCTGGCGTTGGCCGGTGGTGTGACGGTGATGGCGACGCCGGGGACGTTCATCGAGTTCTCGCGTCAGCGTGGCTTGTCGCAGGATGGCCGGTGTAAGTCCTTCGCGGCGTCGGCCGACGGTACGGGCTGGTCGGAGGGCGTGGGTGTCCTTCTCGTGCAGCGGTTGTCGGATGCGCAGCGTGAGGGGCGGCGGATCCTGGCCGTGGTGCGGGGCACGGCGGTGAACCAGGATGGTGCGTCGAACGGGTTGACGGCGCCGAATGGTCCGTCGCAGCAGCGGGTGATCCGGCAGGCGCTGGCCAATGCGCGTCTGACCACGACCGATGTGGACGCCGTCGAGGCGCACGGCACGGGTACCACGTTGGGTGACCCGATCGAGGCGCAGGCGTTGCTCGCCACGTATGGGCAGGACCGGCAGGCGGATCGGCCGTTGCTTCTCGGGTCGGTGAAGTCGAACATCGGTCACACGCAGGCTGCGGCCGGGGTGGCCGGCATCATCAAGATGATCATGGCGATGCGGCACGGTGTGGTGCCGGCGACGTTGCACGTGGATGAGCCGTCCCCGCACATCGACTGGACGGCGGGTGCGGTCACCCTCGCCACCGAGGCGACGCCGTGGCCGGCCGTGAACCGCCCCCGACGGGCCGCCGTCTCCTCGTTCGGGATCTCCGGCACCAACGCGCACGTCATCATCGAACAGCCGCCCGCCCCCGTCGTCGAGGGCCGGGCGGTCGCGGCGCCGCGTACCGGCGTCGTACCCCTCGTGTTGTCCGCCGCCGACGGCCCGGCGCTGCGGGAACAGGCCGCCCGGCTGCGCGAGCACCTGGCGGCGCACCCCGAGATCGAGCCCGCCGACGTCGCGCACGCCCTGGTCACCACCCGGGCCGCGTTCCCGCACCGCGCCGTGCTGCTCGGCCGGGACACCGCCGGCCTGCTGCGGGCGCTGGACGCGTTCCGCCTCGGCGAGGACGCCCCGACGGCGGTCACCGGCGCGGCGTTGCGCGGCGGTGACCCCGTCCTCGTCCTTCCCGGCGACGCGGAGCAGCGGCCCGGCGCGCTGACCGACCTGCTGGACCGGTCGCCCGTCTTCGCCGAATCCGTCGCCGAGTGCGAGGCGGCCCTCGCCCCCTGGGTCGACTGGTCGCTCACCGCCGTGCTGCGCGGAACCGACGACGCCCCGTCGCCGACCCGCCCCGGGGTGGCGGAGCCCGCCCGGTGGGCCGTGACGGTTGCGCTGGCCCGGCTGTGGCGTTCCCTCGGCGTACGCCCCGCCGCCGTGCTCGGACACGGCGCGGGCGAGGTCGCGGCGGCCTGCGTGGCCGGGGCGCTGTCGCTGTCGGACGCCGCGAAGGTGATCGCCCTCGGCAGCCGACCCCCGGCCGCCGCCGGCTCCGCCGCGCCGCACGACCCGACGGCCGGCCTGGCCGGGATCACTCTCCGGGCGGCCGAGGTGCCGCTGCACTCCGCGTCCACCGGGGGCCTGGTCGACACCACCGGCCTCGACGCCGCCGACTGGTACCGGGGCCTGCGCGCCGACGCCGACAACGAGGGCGTCGTGCGGGCCCTGCTGGACGCGGGACATCAGGTCTTCCTGGAGGTGGCCCCGGGCCCGGTGCTCGCCGCCGTCCTCCGGCGCACCGTGGCCGACGCCGGGCACGACGCCGTCGTGGTGGACGCCGCCCCCGGCTGGCCGGAACTCGTCACGGCCCTCGCCGAGCTCCACGTGCACGGCGTGCCCGTGGACTGGGCGGCGATCCTCGGCGCCCGCACCGGCCCGGCCGTGGAGCTGCCCACCTACGCCTTCCAGCGGCAGCGGTACTGGCCGCAGGCCGCGACCCCGACCGACCCGGCCGGTGGGGACGACACGGACCGGCAGTTCTGGGCGGCCGTGGAACAGGCCGACCCCCGGGCGCTGGCCGCCGCCATGCGGATCGACGAGACGGACGCCCGGTCCCTCGACCCGGCGCTGCCGCTGCTCTCCTCGTGGCGGCGCCGTCGCCACGACGAGTCCACCGTGGACTCCTGGCGGTACCGGGTGACCTGGAAGCCGCTGCCCACCCCCGCCGACGCGGCCCTGTCCGGCCGTTGGCTGCTGGTGGTGCCGGCCGGCCGGGCCGACCACCCGCTGGTCGCCGCCGCCGACACGGCCCTCGCCGAGGGCGGCGCGGACGTCGTCCAGGTAACCGTGACCGATCCGGACCGGGCGGCGCTGGCCGACCAGCTCGGGCGGGCCACCGGGGACGCCGCGCCGGTCGGCGGAGTGCTCTCCCTGCTCGCGCTCGACGACGACCCGCACCCGGAGCAGCCCGTGCTGCCCGCCGGCCTCGCCGGCACGGTCGCCCTCGTCCAGGCCCTCGGCGACGCCGGAGTCGACGCCCCGCTGTGGTGCGCCAGCACCGGAGCCGTCTGCACCGGCCGGGCGGACCCGCTCGACCGCCCCGGACAGGCGACCGTCTGGGGCCTCGGCCGGGTGGTCGCCCTGGAACACCCCGACCGCTGGGGCGGCCTGGTGGACCTGCCCACGGAGCTGGACCCGCGGGACCGGGCCCGGCTCGTGGCGGCGCTGGCCGGCGTCGACGCCGAGGACCAGCTCGCGCTGCGCCCGTCCGGGGTGTTCGCCCGCCGGCTCGTCCGGGCCCGCGCCGACCGCGCCCCGGCCGACGGCTGGCGCCCCCGGGGCGGCACCGTCCTGGTCACCGGCGGCCTCGGCTCGATCGGCGCGCAGGTGGCCCGCTGGCTGGCCCGGGAGGGCGCAGCCCGGCTGGTGCTGACCGGCCGCCAGGGTCCGGCCACCCCCGGCGCCGCCGAGCTGGCGGCGGAACTCGACGCGGCCGGAACCACCGTCACCGTCGCGGCCTGCGACGTCGCCGACGCCGAGGCGTTGCGGGCGCTCGCCGTCGAACTCGCCGCGCAGGGCGTCCGCGTCGACGCCGTGTTCCACACCGCCGGGGTGGCCCACGCCGGACCCGTCGCGGCCCTCGGCCCGGCGGAACTGGCGGACGCCCTGCGGGCCAAGGTGTCCGGCGCGGTGCACCTCGACGAGGTGTTCGGCGACGACCTGACGGCGTTCGTGCTGTTCTCCTCTGGCGCGGGCGTCTGGGGCGGCGGGCACCAGGGCGGCTACGCCGCCGGCAACGCGTTCCTCGACGCGTTCGCCGAGGACCGCCGCCGCCGGGGCCGGCCGGGCACCGCCGTCGCCTGGGGCGCCTGGGACGGCGGCGGCATGGTCGACGCCGAGGGCGCCGCGGACCAGATGTTCCGCTCCGGCGTCCGGGCGATGCGCCCCGACCTCGCGGTGTCCGTGCTGGCCGACGCGCTCGCCCACGACGAGACCACGCTCACCGTCGCGGACATCGCCTGGGACCGTTTCCTGCACACCTACACGCTGGCCCGCCCCCGGCCGCTGATCGGGGACGTGCCGGAGGTGGCGCGGCTGCTCGCCGCCGCCCCGGCCGGCGACGCCCCGGCCGCCCACTCGCCGCTGCGGGCCCGCCTCGCCGGGCTCGCCGCGCCGGAACGCCGCCGGGTCCTGCTGGACCTGGTCCGGGTGCACGCCGCGGCGGTGCTCCGGCTGCCGTCGGCGGAGGCCCTCGCCGCGGACCGGTCGTTCCGGGAGATCGGCTTCGACTCGCTCAGCGCCGTCGAGATGCGCAACCGGCTCGCCGAGGCCGTCGGTGAGACCCTGCCGGCGACCCTGGTGTTCGACCGCCCGACGCCCGGCGCCCTGGCCGACCACCTGGCCGACCGGCTCACCGGCGACGACGCCCCGGCGGTCGCGCCCGTGCGGGCCGCCACCGCCCTCGACGAGCCGATCGCCGTCGTCTCGATGAGCTGCCGGTTCCCCGGCGGGGTCGCCAGCCCCGAGGACCTGTGGCGGCTGGTCAGCGAGGGCCGTGACGGCATCGCCGAGTTCCCCGCCGACCGGGGCTGGGACCTGGACGCCATCTACCACCCCGACCCGGACCGGCCCGGCACCTCGTACGTGCGGGAGGGCGGCTTCCTCGCCGACGCCACCGGCTTCGACGCCGCCCTGTTCGGCATCTCCCCGCGCGAGGCGCTGGTGATGGACCCGCAGCAGCGGCTGCTGCTGGAGAGCGCCTGGGAGCTGTTCGAGCGGTCCGGCACCGCCCCCGCCGACCTGCGGGAGACCGGCACCGGCGTGTTCGTCGGCACCAACGGGCAGGACTACGCGACCCTGCTGCTCGCCGCACGGGTCGAGACCGAGGGCTACCAGGCCACCGGCAACGCCGCCGCCGTCATCAGCGGCCGGCTGGCGTACCACTTCGGGTTGCAGGGCCCCGCCGTCAGCGTCGACACCGCCTGCTCGTCCTCCCTGGTGGCGCTGCACCTGGCCTGCCAGTCGCTGCGGCAGGGGGAGTGCGACCTCGCCGTCGCCGGCGGCGTCACGGTGATGGCCACCCCCGGCCCGTTCCTGGAGTTCGCCCGCCAGCGGGGGCTGGCCCTCGACGGCCGGTGCAAGTCGTTCGCCGGGGCCGCCGACGGCACCGGCTGGGGCGAGGGCGTCGGCCTGGTGCTGCTCCAGCGCCTCTCCGACGCCCAGCGCGACGGCCGCCGCATCCTCGCCGTGGTCCGCGGCTCCGCGATGAACCAGGACGGCGCCAGCAACGGGCTCACCGCGCCCAACGGCCCCGCCCAGGAACGGGTCATCCGGCAGGCCCTCGCCAACGCCCGGCTCGTCGGCGCCGACGTGGACGTCGTCGACGGGCACGGCACCGGCACCCGGCTCGGCGACCCGATCGAGGCGCAGGCGCTGCTCGCCACGTACGGGCGGGACCGGCCGGCGGACCGTCCGCTGTGGCTCGGATCGGTGAAGTCGAACATCGGTCACACCCAGGCCGCCGCCGGCGTCTCCGGCGTGATCAAGATGATCATGGCGATGCGGCACGACCTGCTGCCGCCCACCCTGCACGTGGACGAGCCCTCCCCGCACGTCGACTGGTCCGCCGGAGCGGTCGCCCTGCTCACCGAGCCGCAGCCGTGGCCCGAGGTGGACCGGCCCCGCCGTGCCGGCGTGTCGTCGTTCGGGGTGAGCGGCACCAACGTGCACGTCATCCTCGAACAGCCGCCCGCCGCGCCGTCCGCCGCCGCCCGGCCCGCCGCCGGGCCGCCGGTGCTGCCCTGGGTGGTCACCGCCGACGGCGCGGAGAGCCTGCGCGACCAGGCCGCCCGGCTCGCCGACTGGCTGCCCGGGTGCCCCACCCCCGACGCGGACGTCGCCCGGGGACTGGCCACCGGCCGCTCCCCGCTGCGGCACCGCGCGGTGCTGCTCGCCGCCGACCGGGACGCCGCCCTCGCCGGGCTGCGCGCCCTCGCCGCCGGGCAGGACCACCCCGGCCTCACCCGGGGCGTCGCCGAGACCGGCGGGGCCCTCGCGGTGCTGTTCTCCGGGCAGGGCGCCCAGCACGCCGGGATGGGCCGCCGGCTGTACGACACCTTCGGCGTCTTCGCCCGCGCCGTGGACGAGGCGTGCCAGCACCTCGACGCGTACCTGCCCCGGCCGCTGCGCCCGGTGCTGTTCGCCCAGCCCGGCACCGCCGACGCCGACCTGCTCGACCAGACCGTGTTCACCCAGGCGGGGCTGTTCGCCGTCGAGGCGGCGCTGTACCGCCTCCTCGAACACTGGGGGATCCGGCCCGACTTCGTCGCCGGCCACTCCGTCGGCGAGATCGTCGCCGCGCACGTCGCCGGGGTGCTGTCCCTGCCGGACGCCTGCGCGCTCGTCGGCAACCGGGGCCGGCTCATGCAGGCGCTGCCCGGAGGCGGCGGCATGCTCGCCGTCGCGGCGGCCGAGGTCGACGTCGCCCAGGCCCTCACCGGGTACGCCGGCCGCCTCGCTGTCGCCGCCGTCAACGGGCCGGCCGCCGTCGTCGTCGCCGGGGAACTGGCCGCGCTGACCGAACTGGCCGACCACTTCACCGCCCTCGGCGTGCGGACCAAGCGGCTGCGGGTCAGCCACGCCTTCCACAGCCCGCTGATGGAGCCGATGCTCGCCGAGTTCGCGGCCGTCGCCGCGACCCTCGCGTACGCCCCGCCGGCGATCCCCGTGGTCTCCAACCTGACCGGCGCGGTCGTCGACGCCGAGCAGCTCTGCACCCCGGACTACTGGGTCCGGCACGTCCGCGAGGCCGTCCGGTTCGCCGACACCGTCACCCACCTGCACGCCCACGGGGTGACCCGGTTCCTGGAGGTCGGCCCCGACACGGTGCTCACCGCCCTGACCGCCGACGCGCTCCCCGCCGACGCGCCGGTCACCGTCACCGGCGTGCAGCGGCCCGGCCAGGACGAGGTGTCCACCCTGCTCGGCGCCCTCGCCCGGCTGCACTGTCAGGGCACCGCCGTGTCCTGGCCGGCGCTGCTGCCCGGCGTCGGCCCGGTGGACCTGCCCACGTACGCGTTCGCGCACCAACGGTTCTGGCCCACCCTCCACGCCGCCCCGGCCGACGCCCCCGGCTCGGCCGGCGACGACACCGACTCCGCGTTCTGGCGGGCCGTGGTGGACGGCGACGGCGACGCGCTCGCCGGCCGGCTCGGAGTGGACCCGGACCGGCCGCTGCGCGACCTGCTGCCGGACCTCGCCGCCTGGCGTCGCCAGCAGCGGGAGGACACCCTGATCGACGGCTGGCGGTACCGGGTCACCTGGCGACCCCAGCCGCTCGCCGCCGGGGCCGCCGGCGGCGACTGGACGCTGGTGCACACCGCCGCCGGCCAGGACGTCGCCGACCGGCTCGCCGCGCTCGTCGCCGCCCGGGGCGGCACCCCCCGGCTGCTCCCCGTCGACCCGGCCACGGCCGACCGCGCCACCCTCGCCGGGCTGCTCGACGGCGTACCGCCGAACCGGGTCATCTCCCTGCTCGCCCTCGACGAGCGGCCCCACCCCGACCGGCCGGCCGTCCCCGTCGGCCTGACCGCGAACCTCGCCCTGATCCAGGCCGTCACCGACGCCCTGCCCCCGACGCCGCTGTGGCTGCTCACCCGGCAGGCCGTCGGCACCGGCGCCGACGACCCCGTCGCCAACCCCGCCCAGGCCACCACCTGGGGGCTCGGCCTGGTCGCCGCGCTGGAACACCCCCGGCACTGGGGTGGCCTGCTGGACCTGCCGGCCACCCTGGACGACGCCGCCGTCGAGCACGTCCTCGCGGCGCTGACCGGGGCCGGAGGCGAGGACCAGATCGCCGTCCGCCCCGCCGGGGCGTACCTGCGGCGGCTCGCCCGCGCGCCGCGCGCCGAGCGGACGGGCGGCCCCGGCTGGCAGCCGCCCGGCACCGTCCTGGTCACCGGCGGCACCGGCGCCGTCGGCCGGTACGCCGCCGGGTGGCTGGCCCGGCACGGCGCACGCCGGCTGCTGCTGGTCAGCCGGCGCGGCCCCGACGCCCCCGGCGCCGACGAGGCGGTGGCGGAGCTGGCCGCGCTCGGCGCGCAGGCCCGCGTCCTGGCCTGCGACCTGGCCGACCGGGACGCGGTCGCGGCCCTCGTCGCCGGCCTGCGCGCCGACGGCGAGACCGTGCAGGCGCTGGTGCACGCCGCCGGGGTGGGTCGGCTCAACCCGATCGCCGCGGTCAGCGGGGCGGAACTCGCCGACGTGGTGTCCGGCAAGATCGCCGGCGCCCGGCACCTCGACGAGTTCCTCGACCCCGGGCCGCTGGAACTGGTCGTGCACTTCTCGTCCATCGCGGCCGTCTGGGGCGTCGGCGACCACGGCGCGTACGCCGCCGGCAACGCCTTCCTGGACGCGTTCGCGCAGTCCCGGCCCGCCTCCGGTGCCCGGGTGCTGTCCGTCAACTGGGGGCCGTGGGCCGGCGGCGGCATGGTGACCGACGCGCACGCCGCCGCGATGAGCCGGCGCGGGGTGTCCCTGCTCGACCGGGAGCCGGCGATGGCCGCCCTGCGCGCCGGCATCGAGGGCGACGACGACGTCCTCACCGTCGCCGACGTCGACTGGGACCGGTTCGCGCCCGTCTTCGCCTCCGCCCGCCCCCGCCCGCTGATCGGCGACCTCGCCGAGGTGGCCGCCCAGGCCGCCGCCGACCGGGCGGACGCCTCCGACGGCGACCAGGTCGCCACCGAACTGCGCAAGCGGCTCGGCGAGCTGACCCAGGCCGAACAGAACAGGGTGCTGGTCGACCTGATCCGCACCGCCGCCGGCGAGGTCATCGGCCACGACAGCCCGTACGCGGTGGAGAGCACCCGGCCCTTCCGGGACCTCGGCTTCGACTCGCTGACCGCCGTGGAGCTGCGCGGGAAGCTGGCCCGGCTGACCGGGCTCAACCCGCCCAGCTCGGTGGTCTTCGACTACCCGACCCCGCTGGCCCTGGCCGAACACCTGCGGTCCGAACTGCTCAGCGAGGCATCGGTGGAGGCGCTGCCGACCCTGGCCGAACTCGACCAGTTGGAGAGCGCCCTGGCCCGGCGCGACCCGGACGACACCGGCCGGGTCCGGATCACCCTGCGGCTGCACCACCTCCTCGAACGGCTCGGCGCCGCCGAGCCGCCCCGGGAGGAGACCGCCGAGGTCGCGGACCGGCTACGGGTGGCCAGCAACCAGGAGCTGTTCGACCTCATCGACCAGGACCTCGGGCTGTCCTGACCCGCCCGGCACGGACCTGTGGGTGTCACGAGAAAGCGAGAAGTCATGGCGGACGAAGAGCGGCTGCGCGAATACCTGACGCGGGTCGTCGCCGAGCTGCAGCAGACCCGCCAACGGCTGCGCGAGGTCACCGCCGAGGAGTCCGAGCCGGTGGCGATCGTCGCGATGAGCTGCCGCTACCCGGGCGGCATCGCCTCGCCGGAGGACCTGTGGTCGTTCGTCTCCACCGGCGGGGACGCCATCGGCGGCTTCCCCACCGACCGGGGCTGGGACCTGGACCGCCTCCAGCACCCCGACCCCGACCGCCCCGGCACCTCGACCACCAGCTCCGGCGGATTCCTGCACGACGCGGGGAAGTTCGACGCCGCCCTGTTCGGCATCTCCCCCCGGGAGGCGGTCGCCATGGACCCCCAGCAGCGGCTGCTGCTGGAGGTCACCTGGGAGCTGTTCGAACGGGCCGGCATCGCCCCGCTGTCCCTGCGCGGCAGCCGCTCCGGCGTGTTCGTCGGCACCTCCGGCCAGGACTATGCCGCCGTGCTGCACCGCGCCCCCGGCGTCGAGGGGTACGTGCTCACCGGCACCGCCGCCAGCGTCGTGTCCGGGCGGCTGGCGTACACGTTCGGGCTCGAAGGCCCCACGGTCACCGTGGACACCGCCTGCTCGTCGGCGTCCGTCGCCATCCACCTCGCCTGCCAGGCGCTGCGCCAGCGCGAGTGCGGCCTCGCCCTGGCCGGCGGCGCGACCGTGCTGGCCACCCCCGGCCCGTTCGTCGAGTTCTCCCGGCAGCGCGGGCTGGCCGCCGACGGCCGGTGCAAGTCGTTCGCCGCGTCCGCCGACGGCACCGGCTGGTCCGAGGGCGTCGGCATGCTGCTGCTGGAACGCCTCAGCGACGCCCGCCGCAACGGCCACCCCGTCCTCGCGGTGATCCGGGGCTCCGCCGTCAACCAGGACGGCGCTTCCAACGGCCTCACCGCCCCCAACGGTCCCTCCCAGCAGCGGGTGATCGGCCAGGCCCTGGCCGGCGCGCGACTGTCCACGGCCGACGTGGACGTGGTCGAGGCGCACGGCACCGGCACCGTCCTCGGCGACCCGATCGAGGCGCAGGCGCTGCTGGCCACGTACGGGCAGGAACGGGGTGACGCCGCGCCCCTGCTGCTCGGCTCGATCAAGTCGAACATCGGCCACACCCAGGCCGCCGCCGGCATCGCCGGGGTGATCAAGATGGTGCTGGCCATGCGGCACGGGACCGTGCCCGCCACCCTGCACGTCGACGAGCCCACCCCACACGTCGACTGGTCCGCCGGCGCGGTCACCCTGGTCACCGAGGCGACTCGGTGGCCGGCCGTGGACCGGCCCCGCCGGGCGGCCGTGTCCTCGTTCGGGATGTCCGGCACCAACACCCACCTCATCCTCGAACAGCCCGAGGAGCCCGCCGCCACCGACGAGCGGCCCGAACCGCCCGGCCCCGCGCCGGTGCTGCTCACCGGCCGTACCCGCACCGGGCTGCGCCGCCAGGCCGAGCGCTGGGCCGCCCACCTCGCCGCCGACGCCGGCCCGCGCCCCGCCGACGTCGCCTGGACCTCGGCGGTGTCCCGGTCCCCCCTCGAACACCGCGCGGTCGTCCTCGCCGACGACTCCGTCGGCCTGCTCACCGCCCTGACCGCCCTCGCCGACGACCGGCCCGCCCCCGGCCTGGTCACCGGCGCCGCCGCCGACCGTGGCGCCGTCGCGTTCCTGTACTCCGGCCAGGGCGCCCAGCGCGCCGGCATGGGCCGCGAGCTGGCCGAGGCGTACCCCGTCTTCGCGGCGGCGCTCGACGAGGCCTGCACCCACCTCGACCCGCACCTGCCCCGGCCGCTGAAGCCCGTCCTGAACGCCGAGCCCGGCACCGACGACGCGGCGCTGCTCGACCAGACCGTGTTCACCCAGGCCGGGCTCTTCGCCGTCGAGGTGGCGCTGCACCGGCTGCTCGGCTCCTGGGGGCTGGCCCCCGACCTGGTCGCCGGGCACTCGATCGGTGAGATCACCGCCGCCCACGTGGCCGGCGTGCTCACCCTCGCCGACGCCGCCGCCCTGGTCGCGGCCCGGGGCCGGCTCATGCAGGCCCTCCCGGCCGGCGGGGCGATGCTCGCCGTCGCCGCCGCCGAGGCCGACGTCGCCGCCTCCCTGGAGGGGCTGACCGACCGGGTCGCCGTCGCCGCCGTCAACGGGCCCGCCTCCGTCGTCGTCTCCGGTGCCGGCCCGGCCGTCGACGAGCTGGCCGAACTCTGGACCGGGCGGGGGGTGAAGGTCCGCCGGCTGCGGGTCAGCCACGCCTTCCACAGCCCCCTGATGGAGCCGATGCTCGCCGAGTTCGCCGCCGTCGCCGCCCGCCTCGACCTGCGCGCCCCCACCCTGCCGATCGTGTCCAACCTGACCGGCGAGCTGGCCGACCCGGCGCTGCTGCGCACCCCCGGGTACTGGGTGCGGCACGTCCGCGAGGCCGTCCGCTTCGCCGACGGCGTCCGCGCCCTGCGGGCCCACGGCGTCGGCACGTTCGTCGAGGTCGGCCCCGACGCCGTCCTCACCGCCGCCGTCGAGGAGACGCTCGCCGCCGTCGAGGCGGCCCCCGACGTCGCCCCCGCCGTGGTCGTGCCGGTGCTGCGCCGGGACCGCCCGCAACGTCGTGCCCTGCTCGGCGCGCTCGCCCGGCTGCACGTCGCCGGCACGCCCGTGGCCTGGGCCGACCTGCTCGCCGACCGGCCCGGCCGCCTCGTCGGCCTACCCACCTACCCGTTCGAGCAGCAGCACTACTGGGTGCCGGCCGAGGAACCGGCCGACCCGGCCGCCACCGCGACCGGGCTGCTCGACCGGCGCTTCTGGGACGCCGTCGAACGGGCCGACCTGGACGCCCTGCGCGACACCCTGGCCGTCGACGACGAGGCCGCCGCCGAGTCCCTGCGCACCCTGCTGCCCGTCCTCGCCGACTGGCGGCGGCAGCGGCAGGAACACTCGCTGCTCGACGGCTGGCGGTACCGGGCCGACTGGCAGGTCACCGCCGAACCGGCCGCCGGCCGGCTCACCGGCACCTGGCTGCTCGCCCTGCCCGCCGGCGCGGACGACGACCCGGCCGTCCGGACCGTCCGGGCCGCGCTCACCGCCGCCGGCGCCGAACCGCTGCCGCTGACCGTCGCCCCCGACGCCGACCGGGCCGCCCTCGCCGCCGCCCTCGCCGGCACCGCCGTCGCCGGGGTGGTCTCCCTGCTCGCCGGGGAACCGCCGACCGCCGACCGGGCCGCCCTGCCCGGCCTGGCCGCCACCCTCACCCTGGTCCAGGCGCTCGGCGACGCCGGCATCGACGCCCCGCTGTGGCTGGTCACCCGGGGCGCCGTCGCCGCCGCCTCGTACGACCGGCTCGCCGACCCCGCGCAGGCCGCGATCTGGGGCCTCGGCCGGGTCGTCGGCGTCGAGGCCACGCACCGCTGGGGCGGCCTGGTCGACCTGCCGACCCAACCCGACGACCGCGCCGCCGGCCGGCTCGCCGCGATCCTCACCGGCGCGGGCGGCGAGGACCAGCTCGCCGTACGCGGCCCCGGCGTCTTCGCCCGCCGCCTGGTCCGCGCCGCCGTCGGCGACCGCCCCCCGGTACGCCGGTTCACGCCCACCGGCACCGCGCTGATCACCGGCGGCACCGGCGGGCTCGGCGCCCGCGCCGCCCGCTGGCTCGCCGCCGCCGACGCCGAACACGTGGTGCTGGCCAGCCGGCGCGGACCCGCCGCCCCCGGCGCCGCCGAGCTGGAGGCCGAGCTGACCGCCCTCGGCACCCGGGTCACCGTGGCCGCCTGCGACATCGCCGACCGCGTCGCCCTCGCCGGCCTGCTCGACCGGATCGAGGCCGACGGCCCGCCCGTCCGCGTCGTCGTGCACACCGCCGGCATCGCCCAGGCCACCCCGCTGGCCGCCATCACCCCGGCCGAACTGGCCGAGGTGACCGCAGGCAAGACCGCCGGGGCCACCCACCTCGCCGACCTGCTCGCCGACCGGGAGCTCGACGCCTTCCTCGTCTACTCGTCCATCGCCGCGACCTGGGGCAGCGCCGGGCAGGCCGGCTATGCGGCCGGCAACGCGTACCTCGACGCGCTCGTGCAGCAGCGGCGCGCCGACGGCCGGGCCGGCACCGCCGTCGCCTGGGGCCCGTGGGCCGACGGCGGCATGCACGACGCCGACTCCGACCAGGGGCTGCGCCGCCGTGGCCTGCCCGCGATGGACCCCGCCGTGGCGATGGGCGCCCTGCAACAGGCCCTCGACCACGACGACGTCGCCGTCACCGTCGCCGACGTCGACTGGTCCCGCTTCGCCCCCGCGTACGCGTCGGCGCGCCGACGGCCGCTGCTCGACGGCGTACCGGAGGCGCGGGCCGCCCTCGACGGCGGCGCGCCCGTCGACGACGGCGACGAGGGCCCCGCGGCGACCCTGCGCCGCCGGCTGACCGGGCTGACCGCCGCCCGGCGCGAGGAGACCGTCACCGACCTGGTCCGGGAACTGGCCGCCGACGTCCTCGGCCACGACGGCGGGGCCGCCGCCGTCGCGGCCGGCACGGCGTTCCGGGACCTCGGCTTCGACTCGCTGACCGCCGTGGAGCTGCGCAACCGGCTGGTCGCGGCCACCGGGCAGGCGCTGCCCACCACGCTCGTCTTCGACCACCCCACCCCGGTCGTGCTGGCCCGCCACCTGCTCACCGGCCTCTTCGACGCCGCCGACGCGCCGGCCCCGACCGCCGTTGCCACCACCGTGGACGACGACGAGCCGATCGCCATCGTCGCCATGTCCTGCCGCTACCCGGGCGGGGCCGACGACCCGGATCGGCTGTGGCGGCTCGTCGCCGACGGCGTCGACGCCATCGGCGACTTTCCCACCAACCGCGGCTGGGACCTCGACCGCCTCTACGACCCCGACCCGGCGCACCCCGGCACCACGTACTCCGACCAGGGCGGATTCCTGTACGACGCGGCGGACTTCGATGCGGCCTTTTTCGGCATCTCGCCCCGGGAAGCCTCCGCGATGGATCCGCAGCAGCGGTTGTTGTTGGAGGCGTCGTGGGAGGTGGTGGAGCGGGCAGGGGTTGATCCGGGGGGGTTGCGGGGTTCGCGAACAGGGGTGTTCGTGGGGACGAATGGTCAGGACTATGGGGCCCTGTTGATGGTTTCTGCGGATGAGGTGGAGGGGTTCGCGGGGACGGGGAATGCGGCGAGTGTGGTGTCGGGTCGGGTGGCGTACGCGTTGGGGTTGGAGGGGCCGGCGGTGTCGGTGGACACGGCGTGTTCGTCGTCCCTCGTGGCGTTGCACCTGGCGGTGCAGTCGCTGCGGCGGGGGGAGTGCGACCTCGCCCTGGCCGGCGGCGTCACCGTGATGACCACCCCCGGCACGTTCGCCGAGTTCTCCCGCCAGCGGGCCCTCGCCGCCGACGGCCGCTGCAAGCCGTTCGCGGAGGCGGCCGACGGCACCGGCTGGGGTGAGGGCGTCGGTGTGCTGCTGGTCGAGCGGCTGTCCGACGCTCGCCGCAACGGCCATCACGTGCTGGCGATCGTGCGCGGCAGCGCGGTCAACTCCGACGGCGCGTCCAACGGCCTCACCGCGCCGAACGGCCCGTCCCAGCAGCGGGTGGTCCGGCAGGCCCTCGCGTCGGCGGGGCTGTCCACGGCGGACGTGGACGTGGTGGAGGCGCACGGCACCGGCACGACGCTCGGCGACCCGATCGAGGCCCAGGCGCTGCTGGCCACCTACGGGCAGGAGCGTGGCGACGCCGCGCCGCTGCTGCTCGGGTCCATCAAGTCGAACATCGGCCACACCCAGGCCGCCGCAGGCGTCGCCGGAATCATCAAGATGGTGCAGGCGATGCGCCACGGGACCGTACCCGCGACGCTGCACGTCGACGCGCCCTCGTCGCACATCGACTGGACGGCCGGGGCGGTCGCCCTCGTCACCGAGGCCACGCCGTGGCCGGAGACGGGCCGGGCGCGGCGGGCGGCGGTGTCGTCGTTCGGCATGTCCGGCACCAACGCGCACGTGATCATCGAGCAGGCCGACGAGCCCGCCGATCCGGACGTCGTCGCCGTGGCCCCGGGCCTGGTCGACGCGGGCGTGACGGTGTGGCCGGTGTCGGCCCGGTCCGGGGCCGCCCTCGCCGGTCAGGCCGCCCGCCTCGCCGCCCACCTTCGGGCCTGCGGGGACCTCGACGCCGACGCCGTGGCGTGGTCCCTCGCCACGACCCGGTCCACGTTCGACCGGCGGTCGTCGGTCGTCGGGTCGACCGTCGAGGAGCTGTTGGCGGGCCTGGAGGCGCTCGCGGGCGGCCTGCCGGCCGCCGGCGTGGTGACGGGTGTGGCCGCGTCCCACGGTGCGGGTCCGGTGTTCGTGTTCCCGGGTCAGGGTGCGCAGTCGGCGCGGATGGCGGCCGGCCTGGTGGGTCGGACGCCGGTGTTCGACGTGCGGCTGGCGGAGTGTCAGCGTGCCCTGGCTCCGTATCTCGATGTGGATCTCGTCGCGGTGCTCACCGGCGGGGACGAGTCGTGGTTGGAGCGGGTCGAGGTGGTGCAGCCGGTGCTGTGGGCGGTCGGCATCGCCCTGGCGGCGGTGTGGCGGCACGCGGGTGTGGTGCCGCAGGCGGTGGTCGGTCACTCGCAGGGTGAGATCGGTGCGGCGTGTGTGGCGGGGATCCTGTCGCTGGATGACGCGGCGAAGACGGTTGCCCTGCGCTCGCGGGCCCTCGCGGTGTTGCGGGGTACGGGGGCGATGGCGTCGGTGGACCTGTCGGCTGATGCGGTGACCGCCCGCCTCGCGCAGTTCCCGGGTGTCGGGGTGGCGGCGGTGAACGGTCCGGGGACGGTGGTGGTGTCGGGTCCGCCGCAGCCGGTGGCGGATCTGGTGCAGGCGTGCGTCGACGAGGGGGTCCGGGCCCGGTTGATTCCGGTGGACTACGCGTCGCATTCGGCGTCGGTGCAGGAGGTCGCGGAGCAGCTGCGGGCGGACCTGGTGGACGTGTCCCCGCAGGCCGGTCACGTGCGGTTGGTGTCGACGTTGACCGGGGACTGGGTGGACCCGGCGAGCATGACCGCCGACTACTGGTACGACAACTTGCGCCGGACGGTGCAGTTCGATGCCGCCGTCCGGGTGGCGATCGCCGCCGGCCACACCACGTTTGTGGAGATCAGTCCGCACCCGGTGTTGACGATGCCGGTCACGGCGATCCTCGACGACACCGGAACCACCGGACACACCCTGGGCAGCCTGCGCCGGGGCGACGACGACGCGACCCGGCTGTTGACGAACCTGGCGACCGCGCACGCCATCGGCCTGCCCGTCGACCTCACGAAGGTCCTGGCCGCCACGGCCACCGTCGACCTGCCCACCTACGCCTTCGACCGGGACCGGTACTGGCTGGACCCGCCCGCCCACCGGGTTCGGGACGTCGGCTCCGCCGGCCTCCAGGACGCCGGCCACCCGCTGCTCAGCGCGGCGATCCGCGTCGCCGAGGACCAGACGGTGGTGCTCACCGGCCGGCTGTCGGTGCGTACCCACCCGTGGCTGGCCGACCACGCCGTCGGCGGGGCGGTGATCGTCCCCGGCACCGGCGTCGTCGACATGGTGGTCCGGGCCGGCGACGAGGTCGACGCCGGGCACGTGGGCGACCTGACGCTGATCAGCCCTCTCGTCCTCCCGCCGGGCGGCGCCGTGCAGGTGCAGGTGCGCGTCGGCGCGCCGAGCGACGCCGGCGAGCGGGTCGTCACCGTGCACTCCCGGCCCGAGGACGACGGCTCCGGCGAGTGGACCCGGCACGCCGAAGGCCTGCTGCTCCCGCAGCTTCCCGCCCCGGTGGTCGTCGCGGGGCAGTGGCCTCCGGCCGACGCGGTCGAGGTCGACGCCGACCTAGACGCCTGGTACGCGCGGATGGCCGAGGGGGGTCTCGGCTACGGCCCCGCCTTCCGGGGCCTGCGCCGGGTGTGGCGTGGCGCCGACGAGGTCTACGCAGAGGTGGCGCTCCCCGACTCCGCCGCCGCCGAGGCGTCCCGGTTCGGGCTGCACCCGGCCCTGTTCGACGCGGCCCTACAGGCCAGCGGGCTCACCGCCCTGCTGGGCGAGGACGCCGCCGCCGGCACCGGCTGGATGCCGTTCGCCTTCCGGGCGGTCGGCCTGCACGCCCACGGCGCGACCCGGCTGCGGGTGCGGATGCGGTCGCTGGGCCCGGACACCGTCACGGTCACCCTCGCCGACACCGCCGGCCAGCCGGTCGCCACCGTCGAGTCGCTGACCTTCCGCCCGGTCGCCGCCGGCCGCGCCGACGAGGCCGCCGCGCTGCGCCGCAACGCGCTGTTCCACCTGGACTGGACGCCGCTGCCGCCGGCCGACGCGACGGCGGGGACGACCCGCTGGGCGCTGCTCGGTGCCGACACCCCCGGCCTCGGCGCCGCGCTGGCCGCCGCCGGCCACCCCGTCGACGGCCACGCCGACCTGGCGGCCCTGGTCGTCTCGGTCGAGCGCTCCGGGGACGTACCCGACGTGGTGGTCGACCTGGGGGCCGACGCGGACCCGGCGCGGGCGGCCGAGGCCGCGCACGACGCCGCCCGGGACGCCCTCGCACTCGTCCAGGCGTGGCTCGGCGAGCCCCGGCTGGAGCGGGCCCGGCTGGTCCTGCACACCGCCGGCGCGGTCGGCGCGGCCCCCGGCGAGGCCCCCCGCCACCTGGCCGGCGCCGCCGTGTGGGGGCTGGTCCGGTCGGCCCAGTCCGAGCACCCGGGCCGGTTCACGCTGCTCGACACCGACCGCGCCGCCGCCTCGCTCGCGGCCGTCCCGGCGGCCGTCGCCTCCGGCGCGCCGCAGCTCGCCGTCCGCGACGGCGCGCCGCTGACGCCCCGGCTGGTCCGGGCCCGCGACGCCGTGGCGCTGCCGCTGCCCGCCGACGGCGCGCCGTGGCGGCTCGACGTCACCGAGAAGGGGACGCTGGAGAACCTCGCCCTGCTGCCCGCCCCGGCGCAGGGTGACCTGCCGGCCGGCCACGTCCTCGTCGCGATGCGTGCCTCCGGGCTGAACTTCCGCGACGTGGTGCTGGCCCTCGGCATGGTGCCCGACCAGGAGGTGCTGGGCAACGAGGGGGCCGGCGTGGTGCTCGACGTCGGGCCGGGGGTCACCGACCTCGCCCCGGGCGACCGGGTGATGGGCATCTTCTCCGGGTCGTTCTCCTCCGTCGCGGCCACCGACCGCCGCCTGCTCACCCGCATCCCCGACGACTGGTCGTACGCCGAGGCCGCCGCCGTGCCGGTGGTGTTCCTGACCGCCTGGTACGGCCTGGTCGAGCTGGCCCGGCTGGCGGCGGGGGAGTCCGTGCTGGTGCATGCCGCGGCCGGCGGCGTCGGGATGGCCGCCGTGCAGATCGCCCGCCACCTCGGCGCGGAGGTCTACGGCACGGCCAGCCCCGGCAAGTGGCCGGCGCTGCGGGCCACCGGCCTCGACGACGCGCACCTCGCCTCCTCCCGCACCCTCGACTTCGTCGAGGAGTTCCGCGACCGCACCGCCGGGCGGGGCGTCGACGTGGTGCTCAACGCGCTCAGCGGCGAGTTCGTCGACGCGTCCCTGCGGCTGCTCGCCCCCGGCGGCCGGTTCGTCGAGATGGGCAAGACCGACAAGCGGGACCCGCAGCGGGTCGCCGAGGCCCATCCCGGCGTCGACTACCAGGTCTTCGACCTCATCGAGGCCGGGCCGGACGCCATCGGCCGGATGCTCGGCGAGCTGATGGCGCTCTTCGCCACCGGCGCGCTGCGCCCGCTGCCCCGGCGCACCTGGGACGTGCGGCGGGCCCCGGAGGCGTTCCGCTTCCTGAGCCAGGCCCGGCAGGTCGGCAAGCTCGCCCTGAGCATCCCGCAGCCGCCCCGGCTCGACGGCACCGTCCTGGTCTCCGGCGCCACCGGCACCCTCGGCGCGCTGCTCTGCCGGCACCTGGTCACCGCGCACGACGCCCGGCAGCTCCTCCTGGTCAGCCGGCGCGGCCCCGACGCCGAGGGCGCCGACGAGTTGCTGGCAGACCTCAAGGCGCTCGGCGCGGACGTGTCGATCGTCGCCGCCGACCTGGCCGACCCGGACGCCGTCGCCGACGTGCTGTCCATGGTGGACCCCCGGCAGCCGCTGCGGGCCGTCGTGCACGCCGCCGGGGTCCTCGACGACGCCACCGTCGAGTCACTCACCCCCGACCGGCTCGCCGCGGTGCTGCGCCCCAAGGTCGACGCGGCCTGGAACCTGCACCTGGCCACCCTCGGCCACGAGCTGACCGCGTTCGTGCTGTTCTCCGCCGCCGCAGGCGTGTTCGGCGGTCCGGGGCAGGGCAACTACGCCGCAGGCAACGCGTTCCTCGACGCCCTCGCCGAGCACCGTCGGGCCCTCGGCCTGCCGGCCGTCGCCCTCGCCTGGGGCCGGTGGGCGCAGGCCAGCGGCATGACCGGGCACCTCGACGTCGCCGACATCCGCCGGCTCGACCGTGGCGGCATGGCCGCCCTGTCCAACGACGAGGCCCTCGCCCTGTTCGACGCCGGCTGGCGGTCCGAACGCCCCGTCCTCATGCCGGCGAAGATCAGCACCGGGGTGGCGGCGCCGGGCGTGCCCGTCCATCCGCTGCTGGCCGGCCTGGTCCGAACCGCCGGCCGCCGGGCCGCCGCCGGTGAGGCCGCCGCCGGGCAGGCGTTCGCCGCGACCCTGGCCGGCCTCTCCGACGACAAGCGGGTACGCGCCCTGCGCGACCTGGTGCTGTCGCACGTGGCCGTCGTCCTCGGCCACGGCGACCCGGCCGGCATCGAACCGACCCGGGCGTTCCGGGAACTCGGCTTCGACTCGCTCACCGCGGTCGAGCTGCGCAACCGGCTCGGCGCGGCCACCGGGCTGCGGCTGCCCGCGACGCTGGTCTTCGACAACCCGACGCCGGCGGCGCTCGCCGCGCACCTCGCCGGGCAGTTCGCCCCGGCCGGCGCGGCGGACACCTCGGCGGCGGCCGGGCGGGAACTCGACCGCCTCGAGGCGGCGCTCGCCGGCCTCGACCCGGCCGACGACGAGTTCCGCCGGATCACCGACCGGCTGCACGGCCTGCTGGACCGGCTGGCCGAGCGGCAGTCGGAGGCGGACGGCGACGACGACCTGGAGTCGGCCACCGCCGAGAACATCTTCGACCTGATCGACCGCGAGCTGGAGACGTCGTGACCAGCCGCAACGACCACGGCATGCCGAGTGAGGTGGGTCCACGGTGAGCAACGAGGACGAAAAGTACGTCGAGTACCTGAAGCGTACGACCTCGGAGCTGCGGCGCACCCGGCGGCGGCTGCGCGAGCTGGAGGACCGGGCGCAGGAGCCCATCGCCATCGTGGCGATGAGCTGCCGCTACCCCGGCGGCGTCTCCTCACCTGAGCAGCTCTGGGACCTCGTCCGCGACGGCGGGGACGGCATCGGCCCGTTCCCCGCCGACCGGGGCTGGGACCTCGACCGGCTGTTCCACCCCGACCCCGACAACCCGGGCACCAGCTACGTGTCCGAGGGCGGCTTCGTCTACGACGCCGCCGACTTCGACGCCGACGTGTTCGGCATCTCACCCCGCGAGGCCGTCGCCATGGACCCGCAGCAGCGGCTGCTGCTGGAGACGTCCTGGGAGGCGTTCGAGCGGGCCGGGCTGCCGCTGCCGGCGGTGCGGGGCAGCCGCACCGGCGTGTTCGTCGGGGCCGCGTCGCACGGCTACGACGGGATGATGGCCCAGGCCCAGGCCGAGAACGGCGAGGGGCACCTGCTCACCGGCAACGCCACCAGTGTCATCTCCGGCCGGGTCGCGTACACCCTGGGCCTCGAAGGGCCGGCGGTCACCGTCGACACCGCCTGCTCGTCGTCGCTGGTCGCCGTGCACCTCGCCGCGCAGGCGCTGCGCAACGGCGACTGCGAGCTGGCGCTGGCCGGCGGCGTGACGGTCATGCCCACCCCGGCGGTCTTCGTCGGCTTCTCCCGGCAGCGCGGCCTCGCCGCCGACGGCCGGTGCAAGGCGTTCGCCGCCGGCGCGGACGGCACCTCCTGGTCCGAGGGCATCGGCATGCTGCTGCTCGCCCGCCTCTCCGACGCCCAGCGCCACGGATACCCGGTGCTCGCCGTGGTCCGGGGCAGCGCCGTCAACCAGGACGGCGCGTCCAACGGGCTGAGCGCCCCGCACGGGCCCTCCCAGGTGCGGGTCATCCGGCAGGCCCTGGCCAACGCCCGGCTCACCCCCGAGCAGGTCGACGTGGTCGAGGCGCACGGCACCGGCACCCGGCTCGGCGACCCGATCGAGGCGCAGGCGCTGCTGGCCACGTACGGGCAGGACCGGGGCGACGCCGCGCCGCTGCTGCTCGGCTCGGTCAAGTCGAACATCGGGCACACCCAGGCCGCCGCGGGCGTCGCCGGGCTGATCAAGATGGTGCTGGCCATCCGGCACGGGATCGTCCCGCCGACCCTGCACGTCGACCAGCCGTCCCCGCACATCGACTGGACCGCCGGGGCCGTCAGCCTCGCCACCGAGGCGACCCCGTGGCCGGCCGTGGACCGGCCCCGCCGGGCGGCCGTGTCGTCGTTCGGGGTGTCCGGCACCAACGCGCACACCATCGTCGAGCAGGCCCCAGCCCCGGAGGCGGGCGAGGACGCCCCGGCCCCGACGGCCGGCCGTCCGGTCGTACCGGTGCTGCTGTCGGCCCGGTCGGAGGGCGCGCTCGCCGCGCAGGCCGGCCGCTGGGCGGCGTGGCTGGACGCCGACGCCGACCTGCGTCCCCTCGACGTCGCCCACTCGTCGGTCGCCTCCCGGTCCCCCCTGGACACCCGCGCCGTCGTCGCCGCCACCGGCCGGGACGATCTGCTCGCCGGGCTGCGCGCCCTCGCCGCCGGCTCGCCGGCCGGCACCGTGCTCACCGGCACGGGCTCGACCCGTGGCCAGCTCGCGGTCCTGTTCTCCGGCCAGGGCGCGCAGCGCGCCGGCATGGGCCGGGAGCTGTACGAGACCTTCCCCGTGTTCGCCGCCGCGCTGGACGAGACGTGCGGGCACCTGGACCGGGCCCTGCCGCGCCCCCTGCGGGAGGTGCTGTTCGCCGCCGACGGCACCCCCGAGGCTGCTCTGCTGGACCAGACCGTGTTCACCCAGGCCGGCCTGTTCGCCGTCGAGGTGGCCCTGTTCCGGCTCGTGGAGTCCTTCGGGATCGCGCCGGACTTCGTCGGCGGCCACTCGATCGGCGAGATCACGGCCGCCCACGTGGCCGGGGTGCTCTCCCTCGAACACGCCTGCGCGCTGGTCGCCGCCCGGGGCCGGCTGATGCAGGCCCTGCCGGCCGGCGGCGGGATGCTCGCCGTCGCCGCGCCGGAGGCCGATGTCGTGGCGACGCTGGACGGGCTGACCGACCGGGTCGGGATCGCCACCGTCAACGGGCCGGCCTCGGTCGTGGTGTCCGGCGACGTCGACGCCCTCGACGAGGTCGAGCGGACCTGGCGGGACCGGGGTGCCCGCACCCGCCGGCTCGCCGTCAGCCACGCCTTCCACAGTCCGCTCATGGAGCCGATGCTGGCCCGGTTCCGGGCGGTGCTCGACAAGCTGACGTTCGCCGCCCCGCTGCTGCCGGTGGTGTCGAACCTGACCGGCGCGCTCGCCGACCCCGACGAGATCCGCACGGCCGACCACTGGGCACGGCACGTCCGGGAAACCGTCCGGTACGCCGACGGGGTGACCGCGCTGCGGGCCGCCGGGGTCGACACGTTCCTGGAGGTCGGGCCGCGCAGCGTGCTCACCGCGATGACCGCCGACGCGCTGCCCGGCGACACCGGCGTCCTCGCCGTCGCCGCCCAGCGCGCCGACCGGCCCGAGGCCGCCGCCCTGCTCGCCGCCCTCGGCGAGCTGCACGTCCACGGCGTGCCCGTCACCTGGCAGCCGTGGTTCGCCGACACCGGCGCGACCCGGGTCGACCTGCCCACGTACGCGTTCCAGCACCAGCGCTACTGGCCCGAGTTCGCCCCCACCGCCGAGCCGGGCGGGCGGGCCGACGGCGCGGAGGGCGACTTCTGGGCGGCCGTGGAACGCGGGGACCTGCCCGCCGTGGCGTCCCACCTCGCCGTGCAGGACGACCCGTCCGCCGTCGAGGCCCTCGCCCCGGCCGTGCCGGTCCTGTCGTCCTGGCGCAAGGCCCGCCTCCGCGACGCCACCCTGAACGCCTGGTCGTACCGCGTCGACTGGCAACCCGTCCGCCCCGCCCCCACCCCGGCCCTGAAGGGCCGCTGGCTGATCGTCACCCCCACCCCCGCCGATCTTGCAGTTGCGGCCCTTGATTCGGGCGGAATGCGGCTTTCATCGGGGCCGCAACCGCATGATCGCGGGGTGGCGGGCGTGCTGGCCGGGGCGGGGGCGGACGTGGACCGCCTCGTCGTACCCGCCGGGGTCGGGCGGGGTGAGCTGGGTGAGGTGCTGCGCCAGGGCGGCGGGGCGGGGTGGGCCGGGGTGGTGTGCGTGCTGCCCGAGGGGGACGCGGCGCTGCCGGACGCCCCCGCCGTGCCAGCCGGCACCGCCCTGCTCCTCACCCTCGTCCAGGCCCTCGCCGACACCGGCCTGGCCGGTCGGCTGTGGTGCGTCACCCGCGGCGCCGTGTCCGTCGGTAACGGCGAGACCGTCGCCGACCCGGCATCGGCGGCGGCCTGGGGGCTCGGCCGGGTCGTCGCCCTGGAACAGCCCGACCGCTGGGGCGGCCTGATCGACCTGCCCGCCCTGCCCGCCCGCACCGACAGGCCCGCCGGCCCAGCCCTGCCCGCCGGCACCGACCTGCCCGCCGGGGGCACCCCGCCCGCCGACGGCACCCCGACCGGCGGGGTCGACCCGACCGGCGGGGCCGCCGACCGCCTCGACCGGGCCACCGGGGACGCGCTGCTCGCCGTCCTCGCCGACGCCGGCCACGACCAGGTGGCGATCCGCCCGCAGGGCACCTTCGGCCGCCGCCTCGTGCCCGCCGCCCCGCCCGCCGGGGCGGGCTGGCAGCCGTCGGGCACGGTGCTGGTCACCGGCGGCACCGGTGCGCTGGGCCGGCACACCGCCCGGTGGCTGCTGGCCAACGGGGCCGCCGAGGTGGTCCTCGCCTCCCGGCGGGGCCCCGACGCCCCCGGCGCCGCCGAGCTGACCGGGGAGCTGGCCGAGCTGGGCGCCGCCCGGATCGTCGCCTGCGACGTCACCGACGCCGACGCCGTCACCGCGCTGGTCGCCGGTCTGCCGGACCTCACCGCCGTCGTGCACACCGCCGGGGTCGTCGACGACGGCGTCCTCGACGGCCTCGACCCGGCCCGGATGCAGACCGTCCTCGACGGCAAGGTCCGCGCCGCCCGGGTGCTGCACGAGGCCACCGCCGGCCGCGACCTCGACGCGTTCGTGCTCTTCTCCTCCCTCGCCGGGGTCGTCGGCAGCGCCGGCCAGGGCAACTACGCGGCGGCCAACGCGTACCTCGACGCGTTCGCGGCCTGGCGACGCGGCCAGGGGCTGCCCGCCACCGCGCTCGCCTGGGGCGCCTGGGCCTCCGACGGGATGGCCGCGGCCACCGCCGCGCTGACCGCCCGGCTCACCCGGGGCGGCGTCAACCCGCTGCCCGCCGCCGAGGCGGTCACCGCGCTCGGCCGCCTCGTCAACGCCGCCGAGCCGGCGCTCACCGTCGCCGACGTCGACTGGGGACGCCTCGCCGCCGCCTGGGGCCGGCCCACCCCGCTGATCGCCGCCCTGCCCGGGGTGCCCGCCGCGCCCGCCGGCCCCGTCCGCGCCGTGGTCGTCGGCCGGTCCCTGCCGCAGCTCACCGAGCTGGTCCGCACCCAGGCCGCCGTGGTGCTCGGCTACCCGGCAGGCCAGCCGCTGCCCGACCGCACCTTCCGCGACCTCGGCTTCGACTCGCTCACCGCCGTCGAGCTGCGCAACCGGCTCGCCGCCGAGACGGGCACGGCCCTGCCCGCCACCCTCGTCTTCGACCATCCGACCGTCGCTGAGCTGGCCGCCCACCTGCACGACCGCACCGCCGGCCACGCGCCCGGCGAGGTGGTCGCCGACGGCACCGACCTGCACCGCGAGCCGATCGCCATCGTCGCGATGAGCTGCCGCTTCCCCGGCGGGGTGTCCTCGCCCGAGCAGCTGTGGGACCTGGTCTCCGGCGGCACCGACGCGATGACCCTGATGCCCGGCGAGCGCGGCTGGAACGTCGCCGAGCTGTACCACCCCGACCCCGAACACCTCGGCACCAGCTACGTCCGCGAGGGCGGCTTCGTCGCCGGGGCCGGCGAGTTCGACCCCGCCTTCTTCGGCATCAGCCCCCGCGAGGCCCTGGCCATGGACCCGCAGCAGCGGCTGCTGCTGGAGACCACCTGGGAGGCGTTCGAGCGGGCCCGGATCGACCCGACCGCGCTGCGCGGCAGCCGCACCGGCGTGTACGTCGGCACCAACGGCCAGGACTACGGCTCGCTGCTGATGGCCGCCGGGGGCGTCGACGAGAACTACCTCGCCACCGGCACCTCCGCCAGCGTCATCTCCGGCCGGCTGGCGTACTCCTTCGGGCTGCACGGCCCCGCCGTCACCGTCGACACCGCCTGCTCGTCGTCGCTGGTCGCCATGCACCTCGCCGCGCAGGCCCTCCAGGCGGGGGAGTGCGACCTGGCCCTGGCCGGCGGCGCCACCGTGATGGCCACCCCCGGCATCTTCGTCGGCTTCTCCCGGCAGCGCGGGCTGGCAGCCGACGGCCGGTGCAAGCCGTTCGCCGGGGCCGCCGACGGCACCGGCTGGGGCGAGGGCGTCGGCCTGCTGGTCCTCCAGCGGCTCTCCGACGCCCGCCGCGACGGCAACCCGGTCCTCGCCGTGATCCGGGGCAGCGCCGTCAACCAGGACGGCGCGTCCAACGGGCTCACCGCCCCCAACGGCCCCGCCCAGCAACGGGTCATCCGGCAGGCGCTGGCCAACGCCCGGCTCACCGCCGACCAGGTCGACGCCGTCGAGGCGCACGGCACCGGCACCACCCTCGGCGACCCGATCGAGGCGCAGGCGCTCATCGCCACGTACGGCCACGACCGCCCCGCAGACCGCCCGCTCTGGCTCGGCTCGATCAAGTCGAACATCGGCCACACCCAGGCCGCCGCCGGCGTCGCCGGGGTGATCAAGATGGTGCTCGCCATGCGGCACGGGGTGCTGCCCCCCACCCTGCACGTCGACGAGCCCACCCCGCACGTCGACTGGTCCGCCGGCAGCGTCGAGCTGCTCACCGCCGCCCGTCCCTGGGAGCCGGCCGACGGCGTCCGCCGCGCCGGGATCTCCTCGTTCGGCATCAGCGGCACCAACGTGCACACCATCCTCGAACAGGCCCCCGCCGACGAGCCCGCCCCGACCGCCGACGGGCCGACCGGGGAACTGCCCTGGGTGCTGTCCGGGCGCACCGCCGCCGCCCTCGCCGCCCGCGCCCGCGACCTGACCGCCCACCTCGCCGGCGCCGGGCTCGCCGACGCCGCGCTCGTCGACGTCGGCTGGTCGCTGGTAGCCACCCGGGCGGCCCAGGACCACCGGGCCGTCGTCTTCGCCGCCGACCGGGACGACCTGACCACCGCGCTGGGCGCGCTCGCCGACGGGCGGACCGCCCCGGAGACCGTCACCCGGGGAGCCGGTACGCCGGGCGAGGTCGCCTTCGTCTTCCCCGGCCAGGGCTCCCAGTGGGTCGGCATGGCCGCCGAGCTGCTCGACACCGCCGGAGTCTTCGCCGAGAAGTTCGCCGCCTGCGCCGAGGCGCTGCGCCCGTACGTCGACTGGTCGCCGGTCGACGTGGTGCGCGGCGCGCCCGACGCCCCCTCCCTGGAACGGGTCGACGTCGTCCAGCCCACCCTGTTCGCGGTCGGTGTCTCCCTCGCCGCGCTCTGGGAGTCGTACGGGGTCCGCCCGACCGCCGTGGTCGGGCACTCGCAGGGGGAGATCGCCGCCGCGCACGTCGCCGGCGCCCTCACCCTCGACGACGCGGCGGCCGTGGTCGCCCTGCGCAGCCGGATCATCGCCGGCATCGCCGGGGACGGCGGGATGGTCTCCGTCGCCACCACCGCCGACGAGGCCACCAGCACCATCGCCCGCTGGGACGGCCGGGTCGCCCTCGCCGCCGTCAACGGGCCCACCTCCGTCGTCGTCTCCGGGGACAGCGCCGCCCTCGACGCGCTGGTCGCCCACTACGAGGCCCGCGAGGTGCGGGTCCGCCGGATCCCCGTCGACTACGCCTCGCACTCCGCCCACGTCGAGCCGCTGCGCGACCAACTCCTGGAACTGCTCGCCGGGCTGACCCCGCGCACCAGCGAGATCCGGTTCCGGTCCACCGTCACCGGCGACTGGCTCGACACCGCCGACCTCGACGCCGACTACTGGTACCGCAACCTGCGGCAGACCGTCCGCTTCGACGACGCCGTGCGCAGCCTCGTCGCCGCCGGCTACCAGACCTTCGTCGAGGTCAGCGCACACCCGGTGCTCACCATGGCTGTACAGGAGAGTGTCGAGTTGGCCGCCGCCGACCCGGGCGCGGTCACCGTCACCGGCACGCTGCGCCGCCACGAGGGCGGCCTCGGCCGGTTCCTCCGCGCCGCGGCCGAGGTCTACGTCGGGGGTACGACCGTCGACTGGCGGCCCGCGTTCGCCGGGCTCGCCGCGCACCGCCGCGACCTGCCCACGTACCCCTTCCAGCGGCAGCTCTACTGGCCGCAGCCGGCCCCGGCGTCCGCCCCGGCCGCCGGCCCGGTCGAGGTCGACGAGGTCGACGCCCGGTTCTGGGCCGCCGTCGAGGCCGAGGACCTGAGCGCCCTCACCGCCGAACTCGCCGCCGACGCGACCGACGCCGTGCCCGAGGCGGCCGTCGCCGACGTGCTGCCCGCCCTCGCCGCCTGGCGCCGCCGGCACCGCGACCAGGCCATGGTGGACTCCTGGCGGTACCGCGACGCCTGGCTGCCCGTCGCCACCGACGGGCCTGGTGAGCCCACCGCCACCGGCACCTGGTGGCTGGTCACCGGGCCCGACGACGCCGACGCGGCGCAGGCCGCGTTCTGCCGGGACGCCCTCGACCGGCGCGGCGGGACCGTCGTACCCCTGGCCCTGGACACCGAGCGGACGGACCGCGCCGCCCTCGCCGACCGGCTGCGCGACCTCGCCGCGGCGGGACCGGTCGCCGGGATCGTGTCGCTGCTCGCGCTCGACGAGACGCCCGCCCCGGCGCACCCGTCCGCGCCGGTCGGCTTCGCCGGCACGGTCACCCTGACCCAGGCCCTCGGCGACGCCGGCGTCCGCGCCCCGCTGTGGACGCTGACCTCCGGAGCCGTCTCCACCGACCCCGCCGACCCGCTGCCGCACCCCGTGCAGCAGCTCGCCTGGGGCTTCGGCCGGGTTGCCGCCCTGGAACACCCCGACCGCTGGGGCGGCCTCGTCGACCTCCCCGACGAGCTGGACGACGCCGCCGGTCGGCGGCTGGTCCGCGTCCTCACCGGCGGCGACGGCGAGGACCAGGTGGCCCTGCGCCGGGCCGGCGCGTTCGGCCGACGGCTGCTGCGCGCCCCGCTCGGCGACGCCCCCGCCACCCGGACCTGGCGGCCCTCCGGCACCGCCCTGGTCACCGGCGGCACCGGCGCCCTCGGCGGGCACATGGCCCGCTGGCTCGCCGCCAACGGCGCGTCCCACCTGGTGCTGCTCAGCCGGCGCGGCCGGCAGGCCGAGGGGATCGCCGAGCTGGAGGCCGAGCTGGTCGGCCTGGGCGCCCGGGTCACCGTGGCCGCCTGCGACGCCGCCGACCGCGACGCGCTCGCCGCCGTCATCGCCGACGTGCCCGCCGAGCACCCGCTGACCACCGTCGTGCACACCGCCGCCGTCCTCGACGACTCCGTGATCAACTCGCTCACCCTGGAACAGGTCGACTACGCGCTGAGCGCCAAGGTCAACGCCGCGCTCAACCTGCACGAGCTGACCCGCGACCGCGACCTCGACGCGTTCATCCTGTTCTCCTCGATGGCCGGCACCGTCGGCAGCTCCGGCGTCGGCAACTACGCCCCCGGCAACGCGTTCCTCAACGCCCTCGCCGAGCACCGGCGCGGCCTCGGCCTGCCCGCCACCTCCATCGGCTGGGGCGCGTGGGGCGGCGGCGGCATGGCCGAGGGCGACTTCGGTCGGATGCTGCACCGCCACGGCGCGCCCGAGATGCATCCCCGGCTCGCCGTCACCGCGCTGCACCAGGCCGTCGAGCACGACGAGACCTTCCTGACCATTTCGAACATCGCGTGGGACCGGTTCTACGTCGCGTTCACCGCCACCCGGCCCGGCCCGCTGATCGCCGAGATCCCCGAGGCGCAGCAGCTCCAGGCCACCAAGGGCCTCGTCGAGGCGAAGGAGGTGGAGGAGGCCGGCCCGGCCGGGGCGTTCACCCGGATGAGCGCCGCCGAACGCCAGCAGGCGCTGCTCGACCTGGTCCGCGACCAGGCCGCCACCGTCCTCAAGTACGACGGCGGCCAGGCCGTCGACCCGCACCACGCGTTCCGGGACCTCGGCTTCGACTCGGTGACCGCCGTGGAGCTGCGCAACCGGCTCGCCACCGCCACCGGGCTGCGCCTGCCGGTGACCCTGGTCTTCGACTACCCCACCGCCACCGCGCTCGCCCGGCACCTGCACGAGGAACTGGGTGGCGAGGCCGAGGCTCCGGCGGAGACCGCCCCCGTGACGCTCAGCGACGACGAGCCGGTGGCGATCGTGGCCATGTCCTGCCGGTTCCCCGGCGGCGCCACCGACCCGGAGCGGTTCTGGCAGATGCTGCACGCCGGCCGGGACGCCGTCTCCGACCTGCCCGGCGACCGGGGCTGGGACGTCGAGCGCCTGTACGACCCCGACCCCTATTCCACCGGCACCTCCTACGTCCGTAGCGGCGCCTTCCTGTACGAGGTGGCGGACTTCGATGCGGGCTTCTTCGGCATCTCGCCTCGGGAGGCGTTGGCGATGGATCCGCAGCAGCGGTTGTTGTTGGAGGCGTCGTGGGAGGTGGTGGAGCGGGCAGGGGTTGATCCGGGGGGGTTGCGGGGTTCGCGAACAGGGGTGTTCGTGGGGACGAATGGTCAGGACTATGGGGCCCTGTTGATGGTTTCTGCGGATGAGGTGGAGGGGTTCGCGGGGACGGGGAATGCGGCGAGTGTGGTGTCGGGTCGGGTGGCGTACGCGTTGGGGTTGGAGGGGCCGGCGGTGTCGGTGGACACGGCGTGTTCGTCGTCCCTCGTGGCGTTGCACCTGGCGGTGCAGTCGCTGCGGCGCGGCGAGTGTGACCTGGCGTTCGCGGGTGGTGTGACGGTGATGGCCACGCCGGGGTTGTTCGTGGAGTTCTCGCGGCAGCGGGGATTGGCCGCCGATGGGCGGTGCAAGGCGTTCGCGGCGGGCGCGGACGGCACGGGCTGGGGTGAGGGCGTCGGTGTGCTGCTGGTGGAGCGGCTTGCTGACGCGCGGCGGAACGGGCACCGGGTCCTGGCGATCGTGCGGGGGAGCGCGGTCAACCAGGACGGTGCCAGCAATGGTCTGACGGCCCCGAACGGCCCGTCGCAGCAACGGGTGATCCGGCAGGCCCTCGCCTCGGCGGGGCTGTCCACGGCGGACGTGGACGTGGTGGAGGCGCACGGCACCGGCACGACGCTCGGCGACCCGATCGAGGCGCAGGCGCTCCTGGCCACCTACGGACAAGGCCGGGACGCGCCGCTGCTGCTGGGCTCGGTGAAGTCCAACATCGGCCACACCCAGGCGGCGGCCGGGGTGGCCGGCGTGATCAAGATGGTGCTGGCCATGCAGGAGGGTGTCGTCCCGGCGACCCTGCACGTCGACGAGCCCTCCCCGCACATCGACTGGACGTCGGGCGCGGTGGAGTTGGCGACCGAGGCCACGCCGTGGCCCGAGACGGGCCGGACGCGGCGGGCGGCGGTGTCGTCGTTCGGCATCTCCGGCACCAACGCGCACGTGATCATCGAGCTGCCCGACGACGAGCCGGTCGAGCCGGTCGCCGTCCCCGCCACGGCGCCGGGGCTGGTCGCCTCGGGCGTGACGGTGTGGTCGGTGTCGGCCCGGTCCAGGGCCGCCCTCGCCGGTCAGGCCGCCCGCCTGGCCCGGTACGTCCGGGAACACGACGGCGTCGCGCCGGCCGGAGTGGCGTGGTCCCTGGCCACGACCCGGTCGACGTTCGACCACCGGGCGACGGTCGTCGGGTCGAGCGTCGAGGAGCTGCTGTCCGGTCTGGACGCCCTGGGCGCGGGTGCGCCTGCGGGGACGGCCGTCACGGGTGTGGTCGCGTCCCACGGTGCGGGTCCGGTGTTCGTGTTCCCGGGTCAGGGTGCGCAGTCGGCGCGGATGGCGGCTGGTCTGGTGGGTCGGACGCCGGTGTTCGACGTGCGGCTGGCGGAGTGTCAGCGTGCTCTGGCTCCGTTCCTGGACGTGGATCTCGTCGCGGTGTTGACGGGCGGGGACGAGTCGTGGTTGGAGCGGGTCGAGGTGGTGCAGCCGGTGCTGTGGGCGGTCGGCATCGCCTTGGCGGCGGTGTGGCGGCACGCGGGCGTCACCCCGCAGGCGGTGGTCGGTCACTCGCAGGGTGAGATCGGTGCGGCGTGTGTGGCGGGGATCCTGTCGCTGGACGATGCGGCGAAGACGGTTGCCCTGCGCTCGCGGGCCCTCGCGGTGTTGCGGGGTACGGGGGCGATGGCGTCGGTGGATCTGTCCGCCGATGCGGTGACCGAACGGCTGGGCGCGTTTCCCGGTGTCGGGGTGGCGGCGGTGAACGGTCCGGCCACCGTGGTCGTCTCGGGTCCGCCGCAGCCGGTGGCGGACCTCGTGGAGGCGTGCCAGGCCGAAGGGATCCGGGCCCGGTTGATTCCGGTGGACTACGCGTCGCATTCGGCGTCGGTGCAGGAGGTCGCGGAGCAGTTGCGGGCGGACCTGGCCGATGTGACCCCGCAGGCCGGCGACGTCCGGTTGGTGTCGACGTTGACCGGGGACTGGGTCGATCCGACCTCCATGGGCGCGCAGTACTGGTACGACAACTTGCGCCGGACGGTGCAGTTCGACGCCGCCGTCCGGGTCGCGATCGCCGCCGGCCACACCACGTTTGTGGAGATCAGCCCGCATCCGGTGTTGACGATGCCGGTGACGGCGATCCTCGACGACACCGGAACCACCGGACACACGTTGGGCAGCCTGCGCCGGGGTGACGACGACGCGACCCGGCTGCTGACGAACCTGGCGACCGCGCACGCCATCGGCCTGCCCGTCGACCTGACGAACGTGCTCGCCGGAACCGACGTGGTGCCGCTGCCCACCTACGCCTTCGACCGGGACCGGTTCTGGCCGACCGCCATCGCCGGGCAGCCCGGTCAGGACGACGCGCCGACCGGCGTCGACTCCGCGTTCTGGGCCGCCGTCGAGCGGGAGGATCTCCCCGCGCTCGCGGAACTCACCGCGCAGAGCGCCGCCGAATCCCTCGAACGGCTGGGCGCGGCCCTGCCGGTGCTCGCCTCCTGGCGGCGGCAGCAGCGGGAACGGTCCACCCTCGACGACTGGCGCTACCGCAGCGTCTGGCAGCCGTACACCGGGACGCCCGTCAGTTTCGTTCCCGGCGCCTGGTGGGTCGTCGCCGACGAGCGGCACGCTGCCGACGGCGAGACGGCGGTCGCCGAGCTGACCCGCCGGGGCGCCGACGCCCGGCTGGTGCTGCTGCCCGAGCGGCTGGCCGACCGGGCCGCCGTCGCCGAGCACCTGACCGCCGCCACCCGCACCACCGACGGGGACACCGCCCCGGCGCACGGTGTCCTGTCGCTGCTCGCCCTCGCCGACGGCGCGGTCGACGACACCCAGCCGGTGCCGCCGTTCCTCGCCCGCTCGCTGGCCCTGATCCAGGCCCTCGGCGACCTCGACGTGTCCGCGCCGCTGTGGTGCGTCACCCGGGGCGCCGCCGGCGCCACCCGGGGCGGGACCGTCGACCGGCCGGAGCAGTCGCTGCTCTGGGGCCTCGGCCGGGCCGTCGCCCTGGAACACCCCGAGCGCTGGGGCGGCCTGGTCGACGTGCCGGCCACCCTCGACGACCACGGCTGGGACCTGCTCTGCGCCGCCCTCGCCGGCCTCGACGGCGAGGACCAGCTCGCGCTCGACGGGGCCACCGTCCTCGTCCGCCGGCTGGTCCGGGCCCCCGCCGGAGCCCCCGCCGCCGACGCGCCCGACCACCCGGGCACCACGCTGGTCACCGGCGGCACCGGCGCGCTCGGCGCGGAGGTGGCCCGCTGGCTGGCCGCCCGGGGCGCCGAGCACCTGCTGCTGGTCAGCCGCCGGGGCGCGGACGCGCCGGGCGCCGCCGAGCTGGCCCGGGAGCTGACCGACGCGGGCACCCGGGTCACCGTCGCGGCCTGCGACGTGGCCGACCGGGCGGCACTGGCGAAGCTGCTCGACGACGTGCCCGCCGACGCGCCGCTGACCGGCGTCGTGCACGCGGCGGGCGTCCTCGACGACGGGGTCCTGGACGGCCTCACCGCCGCCCGGATCGCCACCGTGCTGCGGCCCAAGGTGCTCGGCGCGCTGCACCTGCACGAGCTGACCGTCGGCCGGGACCTGCGCACGTTCGTGCTGTTCTCCGCGATGGCGGGCCAGCTCGGCGCCGCCGGCCAGGGCAGCTACGCCGCCGCGAACGCGTACCTCGACGCCCTCGCCGAGCAGCGGCACCGGCAGGGGCTGCCGGCCACCTCGATCGCCTGGGGTCCCTGGGCGGCCGGCGGGATGGCCGCCGCCGACCCGGCCGTGGAGGAACGTCGCCGCCGCACGGGCGTGGCCCGCCTCGACACCGCGCCCGCCCTCGCCGCGCTGGAACGGTGCGTGGCACGGCGCGAACCGGCCACGCTGGTCGCCGCCATCGACTGGGCCCGGTACGTACCGGGGTTCGTCGCCGTCCGGCCCAGCCCACTGCTCAGGGGCGTCGCCGAGGCGCAGCGGGCCGTCACCGAGCGGGCCGACGACTCCGGGGCGTCCCCCGAGTCGCTGGCCGCCCTGCTCGCCGGGCAGACCGACGCCGAGCGGCGCAAGACCCTGCTGGAACTGGTACGCGGCCAGGCCGCCGCCGTGCTCGGGCACGCCTCGATGGACGCCGTCGAGCCGGACCGGGCCTTCCGGGAGCTCGGCTTCGACTCGCTGACCGCGGTGGAGCTGCGCAACCGGTTGTCCGCGACGACCGGCGTCCGGCTGCCCGCCACGGTGGTCTTCGACTACCCGACCGCGGTCGGGCTCGCCGAGTACGTCCGGGCGGCGATCGTCGACGGCGGGGTGGTCGGTGTCGCGCCGGTCTTCGGCGAACTGGACAGATTGGAAGCGGCGCTCACCGGCTCGGCGCCGGACCGTAGCGCCCGGATTCGGATCACCGAGCGGCTGCGGGCGCTGCTCGCCTCCCTCAACGAGGACGACGCCCCGGCGGGCGGCGGCGGGGACACCGTCACCGAGAAGCTCCAGGACGCCACGCCGGACGAGGTCTTCGACTTCATCGACCGGGAGCTGGGGGTGTCCTGACGTGATCGCTGCTGCGTCGACGGGTCAACACAAGGAGTGCGCGGTCCATGGCTGACGAGGCGAAGCTTCTCGACTACCTCAAGCGGGTCACCGCCGACCTGCACCAGGTGCGGCAACGCCTGCGCGAGGTGGAGGCCGGCGAGCAGGAACCGGTCGCCATCGTCTCCATGAGCTGCCGCTTCCCCGGCGGCGTGCGGACGCCGGAGGACCTGTGGGAGGTTGTCGCATCCGGCCGGGACGTGATCACCGACTTCCCGTCCGACCGGGGCTGGGACCTCGGCTCGCTGTACGACGCCGACCCCGGGCGGGTCGGCACCTCGTACACCCGGCAGGGCGGCTTCGTGCCCGAGCTGGCCGACTTCGACCCGGGCTTCTTCGCCATCTCCCCCCGGGAGGCCCTGGCGATGGACCCGCAGCAGCGGTGGCTGTTGGAGGCATCCTGGGAGGTCCTGGAGCGGGCCGGCATCGACCCGCACTCGCTGCGCGGCAGCCGCACCGGGGTCTTCGCCGGCAGCACCGGCCAGGACTACGGCGGCGTGCTGATGGGCGCCGCGCAGGGCCTGGAAGGCCACCTGATGACCGGCAACGCCGGCAGCGTCGTCTCCGGCCGGATCTCCTACACCTTCGGGCTGGAGGGCCCGGCGGTCACCATCGACACCGCCTGCTCGTCGTCCCTGGTCGCGCTGCACCTCGCCGGTCAGGCGTTGCGCCAGCGGGAGTGCACCCTGGCCATCGTCGCCGGGGTCACCGCCATGTGCACGCCGGCGGCCTTCGTCGAGTTCTCCCGACAGGGCGGCCTCGCCGAGGACGGCCGGTGCAAGGCGTTCGCCGCCGCCGCCGACGGCACCTCCTGGTCCGAGGGCGTCGGCGTGCTGCTGCTGGAGCGGCTGTCGGACGCCCAGCGCAACGGCCACCCGATTCTCGCCGTGGTGCGGGGCAGCGCCGTCAACCAGGACGGCGCGTCCAACGGCCTGAGCGCCCCCAACGGGCCGTCCCAGCAGCGGGTGATCCAGCAGGCCCTGGCCAACGCCGGCCTCGCCGCCGGCGGCGTGGACGTGGTCGAGGCGCACGGCACCGGCACCCGGCTCGGCGACCCGATCGAGGCGCAGGCACTACTGGCCACGTACGGGCAGGACCGGGGCGACTCGGGCCCGCTGCTGCTCGGCTCGGTGAAGTCGAACCTCGGGCACACCCAGGCCGCCGCCGGCGTCGCCGGGGTGATCAAGATGGTGCTGGCGATGCGGCACGGCGTCGTCCCGCCCACCCTGCACGTGGACGCCCCGACCCCCGAGGTGGACTGGGACGCCGGCGCCGTCGAGCTGGTCACCGAGGTCACGCCGTGGCCGGCGGTGGACCGGCCGCGCCGTTCCGCGGTGTCGTCGTTCGGGGTGTCCGGCACCAACGCGCACATCATCGTCGAGCAGGCCCCCGCCGTCGAGGCCGCGCCGGCCGCCGTCGCGCCGGCCGTCGAACGGCCGGTCGTGCCGGTGCCGGTGTCGGCCCGGGACGCCGCCGCGCTCGCCGCGCAGGCCGGCCGGTGGGCCGCCTGGCTGGACGCCGACCCCGACCTGAGCCCGCTCGACGTGGCCTTCTCGTCGGTCACCTCGCGATCCGCCCTGGACAGCCGCGCCGTGGTGCCGGCGACCGGCCGCGACGACCTGATCGCCGGGCTGCGGGCGCTGGCGGCGGGGGATCCGTCGGGCACGGTGGTCGCGGGTCAGGCGGCCGACCGGGGGACGCTCGCGGTGCTGTTCTCCGGCCAGGGCGCGCAACGCGCCGGCATGGGACGGGAGTTGTACGGGTACTTCCCAGGGTTCGCCACCGTGCTGGACGAGGTGTGCGCCGGGCTGGACCCGCTGTTGCCGCAGCCGCTGAAGCCGGTGCTGTTCGCCGAGGCGGGCACCGCCGAGGCGGGCCTGCTGGACCAGACCGTGTTCACCCAGGCCGGCCTGTTCGCCGTCGAGGTGGCCCTGTTCCGGCTGATCGAGTCGTTCGGGATCGCGCCGGACCTGGTCGGCGGTCACTCGATCGGCGAGATCACCGCCGCCCACGTGGCCGGCGTGCTGTCCCTGGCGGACGCGTGCGCCCTGGTGGCGGCGCGGGGCCGGCTGATGCAGGCGCTGCCGGCCGGCGGCGGGATGCTGGCCGTGGCCGCGCCGGAGGCGGACGTGGCGGCCAGCTTGGACGGGCTGACCGACCGGGTCGGCATCGCGGCCGTGAACGGCCCGTCGGCCGTCGTGGTGTCCGGCGCGGTCGACGCCCTCGACGAGCTGGAGCAGGCGTGGCGGGGCCGGGGCGCCCGTACCCGCCGGTTGACCGTCAGCCACGCGTTCCACAGCCCGCTGATGGAGCCGATGCTCGCCGAGTTCCGGGCCGTCCTGGGCACCCTGAGCTTCGCCGCGCCGACGCTGCCGGTGGTGTCGAACCTGACCGGCGCGCTCGCCGACGCCGAGGAGATCCGCACCCCCGAGTACTGGGTGCGGCACGTCCGGGAGGCCGTCCGGTTCGCCGACGGGGTCACCGCCCTGCGGGCGGCCGGCGCGGGCATGTTCCTGGAGGTCGGCCCGCAGAGCGTGCTGACCGCGATGGCCGCCGACGTCCTGCCCGGCGACGACGGCGTGCTCGCCGTCGCCGCCCAGCGCAGGGACCGGCCCGAGCCCCACGCCCTGCTCGCCGCCCTGGCCGAGCTGCACGTGCACGGCGTCCCCGTCACCTGGCAGCCGTGGTTCGCCGAGACCGGCGCGCGGCGGGTCGACCTGCCGACGTACGCGTTCCAGCACCAGCGGTACTGGCCCGAGGCCGGGGCCGGGTGGACCGGTGACATCACCGCCGTCGGACTGCGCCCCGCCCAGCACCCCCTGCTCGGTGCCGCCGTCGGCGTCGCGCACGCCGAGGGCTTCCTGTTCACCGGGCGGCTGGCCCGGCGCACCCACCCGTGGATCTCCGACCACGTCGTCTTCGACACCGTGCTGCTGCCCGGCACCGGCTTCGTCGAGCTGGCCCTCCAGGCCGGCGCGCACGTCGGCGCCGACCACGTCCGCGAGCTGACCCTGGAGTCGCCGCTGATCCTGCCGGAGACCGGCGGCGTCGACATTCAGCTCTGGATCGGCCCGGCCGACGAGACCGGCTGCCGGACCGTCTCCCTGCACTCCGCCGCGGACGGCGAGCCCGCCGAGGGCACCGGCGAGCGACCCTGGACCCGCAACGCCAGCGGCGTGCTGGCCGGCGGACCGGCGACCCCGGGCGGCCCGCAGGGCTGGTCCGACCTGACCGCCTGGCCGCCCCCGGGTGCCACCGAGGTCGGCACCGACGACCTGTACCTGAACCTCGCCGCCCAGGGCTACGACTACGGCCCGTCCTTCATCGCGCTGCGCTCCGCCTGGCGGCGCGGCGACGACCTGTTCGCCGAGCTGGCCCTGCCCGAGACCCCGGCCGCCGAGGCCGGCGGGTACGGCCTGCACCCGGCCCTGCTCGACGCGGCCCTGCACACGCTCGGCCTCACCACCCCCGCCGGCGAGCCGTCCGGCGCGGACATGCCCCCCGGGTACGGCCGGCTGCCGTTCTCCTGGAACGACGTCGCCCTGCACGCGGCCGGCGCGGCGGCGGCCCGGGTCCGCGTCTCGCACACCGGCACCGACAGCGTCTCCCTGCTGCTCGCCGACGTCACCGGCGCCCCGATCATCTCCGTCGGCTCCCTCGTGCTGCGGCCCGTCTCCGCCGATCAGCTCCGGGTCGCCGGGGGCGGCGGCACCGAGTCGCTGTTCCGGATCGAGTGGGCCCCGCTCGCCCTGCCCGCCGGCCCGTCCACCGCCGGCTGGGCGGTCGTCGGCGACGCCGCCGGCCTCGCCGACGCCGTCGCCGCCACTGGTACGCCCGTCGCGGCGTACCCCGACCTGACCGCCCTGGCCGCCGCGCTCGACGAGGGCGCGGACGCGCCCGGCGTGCTGGTCGTGCCGTTCCTCGACCCGCCCGCGTCGACCGACGTGCCCCGGGCCGTCGCCGAGGTGACCCACCGGGCCCTCGCCGTGCTCCAGCGGTTCCTCGCCGACGACCGGTACGCCGACTCCCGGCTGGTCGTGCTCACCCGGGGCGCCGTCGCCACCGACGCCGACGCCGACCTGACCGACCTGACCGGCCCCGCCGTCATCGGCCTGCTCCGCTCCGCCCAGTCGGAGAACCCCGACCGGTTCGTGCTGATCGACGTCGACGACGCGACCGGCTCGGCCGCCGCCCTGGTCTCGGCCGTGGGCACCGACGAGCCGCAGGTCGTGATCCGTTCCGGCGTAGCCGCCGGGGCCCGGCTCACCCGGGTTCCGGCCCTCGCGGAGCCGCCCGCCGCCCCGTTCGACGGCGACGGGACCGTGCTGATCACCGGCGCCACCGGCACCCTCGGCCAGCTCATGAGCCGGCATCTGGTGACCGTGCACGGCGTCCGGCACCTGATCCTCACCAGCCGGCGCGGTCTGGCCGCCGAAGGCGTCGCCGAGCTCCGCGCCGAGCTGGCGGCGCTGGGCGCGACCGTCACCGTCGCCGCCTGCGACGTCGCCGACCGGGACGCGGTCGCGGCGCTGCTCGCCGGCATCCCGGCGGAGCACCCGCTCACCGCCGTCATCCACGCCGCCGGGGTACGCGACGACGGCGTCATCTCCTCGCTCACCCCCGAGCGGATGGACGGCGTGCTGCGGCCCAAGGTCGACGCCGCCTGGAACCTGCACGAGCTGACCGCCGGCCTCGACCTGAAGGCGTTCGTCTCGTACTCGTCCCTCGCGGCCACCGCCGGCGGTCCCGGCCAGGGCAACTACGCCGCCGCCAACGCGTTCCTCGACGGGCTGGCCCACCACCGCAAGGCGCACGGCCTCGCCGCCCTCACCCTCGCCTGGGGCCTGTGGGCCGACCGCAGCGGCATGACCACCGAGCTGGACGACGTCCACCTCAACCGGATCTCCCGCTCCGGCGTCGCCGCCATGGAGGCCGAGGAGGGCCTGGCCCTCTTCGACGCCGCCTGCCGCACCCCCGACGCCGCGCTCGTCCCGGCCCGCCTCGACCTCGCCGCGATGAAGGCGCAGTTCGCGGGCGGCAGCATCCCGCCGCTGTACCGGGCGCTGATCCGCACCCCCGCCCGCGCCGCCGCCGTGAGCACCGGCGCGTCCCTGGTCCAGCAGCTCGCCGCCCTCGGCGACGCCGACCGGGTCACCGCGCTCGTCGAGATCGTCCGGGGCCAGGCCGCCGCCGTGCTCGGCTACCCCGACCCGGCCGCGATCGAGCCGCGCCGGGCGTTCAGCGAGTTCGGCTTCGACTCGCTCACCGCCGTGGAGATGCGCAACCGGCTCAACAACGCGTTCGGTATGCGACTGCCGGCCACCCTCGTCTTCGACTACCCGAGCCCGCACGACCTGGCCGTCCACCTCGGCACGGAGATCGCCGGCACCCCCGTGCCGGTCCGGCCCACGACCGCCACCGTGGCCGTCGGCGACGACGAGCCCCTCGCCATCATCGGCATGGCCTGCCGGCTGCCCGGCGGGGTGTGGTCGCCCGACGACCTGTGGCGGCTCGTCGTCGACGGCGTCGACGCGATCACCGACCTGCCCACCGACCGGGGCTGGGACCTCGACACCCTGTACAGCCCCGACCCGGACGCCAGCGGCACCTTCTACGCCCGGGGTGGCGGCTTCCTGGGTGGCGTCGACCGGTTCGACCCCGGCTTCTTCGGCATCAGCCCCCGCGAGGCGCTGGCCATGGACCCGCAGCAGCGGCTGCTGCTGGAGACCACCTGGGAGTCCTTCGAGTCCGCCGGGATCGACCCGGCCACCGTGCGGGGCAGCAGCACCGGCGTGTTCGTCGGCACCAGCGGCCAGGACTACGGCTCGCTGCTGGCGTACTCGCCGGAGGCCGCCGAGGGCTACATGCTGACCGGGATGACCAGCAGCGTCATCTCCGGCCGGGTGGCGTACACGTTCGGCCTGGAGGGGCCGGCGGTCTCCCTCGACACCGCCTGCTCGTCGTCCCTGGTCGCCCTGCACTGGGCCGGCCAGGCGCTGCGCCGCGGCGAGTGCGACATGGCCCTCGCCGGTGGCGTGATGGTGATGGCCACCCCGACGGCGTTCGTCGAGTTCTCCCGGCAGCGCGGCCTCGCCACCGACGGCCGGTGCAAGTCGTTCGCCGCGTCGGCGGACGGGACCGGCTGGTCCGAGGGCGTCGGCATGCTCCTTGTGCAGCGGCTCTCCGACGCCCGCCGGCAGGGCCGCCAGGTCCTCGCCGTGGTCCGGTCCTCCGCCGTCAACTCCGACGGCGCGTCGAACGGCCTCACCGCCCCCAACGGCCCCTCCCAGCAGCGGGTGATCCGGCAGGCCCTCGCCTCGGCGCGACTGTCCACGGCGGACGTGGACGTGGTGGAGGCGCACGGCACCGGCACGACGCTCGGCGACCCGATCGAGGCGCAGGCGCTGCTGGCCACGTACGGGCAGGACCGGCCCGCCGACCGGCCGTTGCTGCTCGGCTCGATCAAGTCCAACATCGGCCACGCCCAGGCCGCCGCCGGTGTCGCCGGTGTGATCAAGATGGTGCAGGCCATCCGGCACGGGATGGTGCCCGCCACCCTGCACGTCGACGAGCCGTCCCCGCACATCGACTGGACGGCGGGTGCCGTCTCGCTGGTCACCGAGGCCACCCCGTGGCCGGCCGTGGACCGGCCGCGCCGGGCGGCCGTGTCGTCGTTCGGCATCTCCGGCACCAACGCACATGTGATCATCGAGCAGGCCGACGACGAGCCGGCGGAGCTTTTCGCCGTCCCCACGAGTGCGCCGGGCCTGGTCGACTCGGGCGTGACGGTGTGGCCGGTGTCGGCCCGGTCCAGGGCTGCCCTCGCCGGTCAGGCCGCCCGCCTGGCGTCGTACGTGCGGGAGTGCGACGGTCTCGACGCGGCGGCGGTGGGCTGGTCCCTGACGGCCACGCGCGCCGTCTTCGACCAGCGGGCCGCCGTGATCGGTTCGACGGCCGAGGAGCTGCTGTCCGGCCTGGACGCCCTCGCGGCGGGTACGCCGGCCGGCAACGCGGTCACGGGTTCGGCTTCCGGTCACGGTGCGGGTCCGGTGTTCGTGTTCCCGGGTCAGGGTGCGCAGTCGGCGCGGATGGCGGCTGGTCTGGTGGGTCGGACGCCGGTGTTCGACGTGCGGTTGGCGGAGTGTCAGCGTGCTTTGGCTCCGTTCCTGGATGTGGATCTCGTCGCGGTGTTGACGGGTGGGGACGAGTCGTGGTTGGAGCGGGTGGAGGTGGTGCAGCCGGTGCTGTGGGCGGTCGGCATCGCCTTGGCGGCGGTGTGGCGGCATGCGGGCGTCTCCCCGCAGGCGGTGGTCGGTCATTCGCAGGGTGAGATCGGTGCGGCGTGTGTGGCGGGGATCCTGTCGCTGGACGACGCGGCGCGGACGGTTGCCCTGCGTTCGCGTGCTTTGGCGGTGTTGCGGGGTACGGGGGCGATGGCGTCGGTGGATCTGTCCGCCGATGCGGTGACCGAACGGCTGGGCGCGTTTCCCGGTGTGGGTGTCGCGGCGGTGAACGGTCCGGCCACCGTGGTCGTCTCCGGTCCGCCGCAGCCGGTGGCGGACCTCGTGGAGGCGTGCCAGGCCGAAGGCATCCGGGCCCGGTTGATTCCGGTGGACTACGCGTCGCATTCGGCGTCGGTGCAGGAGGTCGCGGAGCAGTTGCGGGCGGACCTGGTGGACGTGGCCCCGCAGGCCGGCGACGTCCGGTTGGTGTCGACGTTGACCGGGGACTGGGTCGATCCGGCCTCCATGGGCGCGCAGTACTGGTACGACAACCTGCGGCGGACGGTGCAGTTCGACGCCGCCGTCCGGGTCGCGATCGCCGCCGGCCACACCACGTTCGTGGAGATCAGCCCGCATCCGGTGTTGACGATGCCGGTCACGGCGATCCTCGACGACACCGGAACCACCGGACACACCCTGGGTAGCCTGCGCCGGGGTGACGACGACGCGACCCGGTTGCTGACGAATCTGGCGACCGCGCACGCCATCGGCCTGCCCGTCGACCTGACGAACGTGCTCGCCGGAACCGACGTGGTGCCGCTGCCCACCTACGCCTTCGAGCACCAGCGGTTCTGGGTGGACCCGCCCGTGCACCGGGCGCAGGACGTCGCCTCCGCCGGCCTCCAGGACGCCGGGCACCCGCTGCTCAGCGCCGCCCTCACCTTCCCCGACAGCGAGCGGATGGTGTTCACCGGACGGCTGTCGGTGCGTACCCACCCGTGGCTCGGCGAGCACCGGGTGATGAACAACATCCTGCTGCCCGGCACCGCGTTCGTGGAGCTGGCGACGTACGCAGGCGAGCAGGCCGGCTGCCCGACGGTGGAGGAGCTGACCCTGCTCGCCCCGCTGGTCCTGCCCGAGCTGGGCTCCCTACAGGTGCAGCTCTCGGTCGGCGAGCGCGACGACGACGGCCGGCGCGGCGTGCAGCTCTACTCCCGGCCCTACCGGGACGGCTCGGACGAGATCCTCGCCGACGTGGCCTGGACCTGCCACGCCACCGGCCTGCTCGCCCCGCAGCCGGCCGACGCGCCCGCCTTCGACCTGGGGGTGTGGCCGCCGCCCGGCGCGACCCGCGTCGAGTCCGACGACTTCTACTCCGGCATCGAGGCGACCGTCTTCGGGTACGGCCCGGCGTTCCGCGGCCTGCGCGCCGCGTGGACCCGCGGCGACGAGGTCTTCGCCGAGGTCGAACTGCCCGCCGACCACCACGCCGAGGCGGGCCGGTTCGGCGTGCACCCGGCGCTGCTCGACGGCGCGTTGCAGGCCATGTCGATCGGCGGCTTCCTCGGCCGGATGGGCGACGGCGCCGACGCCACCGCGCCCCGGCTGCCGTTCGCCTGGACCGGGGTCTCCCTGCTCGCCGCCGGGGCCACCGCCCTGCGGGTCCGGGTCGCCGCGGCCGGCGAGGTCGGGGTGGCCTTCCAGGTGGCCGACGCCACCGGCGCGCCGGTGCTGCACGTCGACTCGCTGATCATGCGGCGGGTCTCCGGCGACTCCCTGGGCGCGGCCCGCTCCGGCCGGCACGAGTCGCTGTTCCAGGTGGACTGGCCGGCGCTGCCGGTGCCCACCGGCCCGGTCCCGGCGGCCACCCGCTGGGTGGTGCTCGGCGGCGACGACCTGGCCCTCAGCGCCGCCTGCGAGTCGGCGGGCGCGCGGGTGCGCGCCGACATCGACCTGGACTCCCTCGGCGACCTGCTCGCCGGGGGCGAGCCCGCGCCGGAGGCGGTCGTCGTCCCGGTCGGCGGCGCCGACGACGACGCGGACCCGGCCCTCGCCGCGCAGGCGCGGGCCACGACGCACCGTACCCTCGCGGCGTTGCGGACCTGGCTCGCCGACGACCGGTTCGCCGGATCCCGGCTCGTGCTGGTCACCCGCGACGCGGTCGCGGCGGGGGAGCAGCCGGCGGTCAACCTGCGCCAGGCCCCCGTGTGGGGCCTGCTGCGCACCGCCCAGCTCGAACACCCCGACCGGTTGCAGCTCGTCGACCTCGACGACGCGCCGGACAGCCGGGCCGCCCTGGCCGCCGCGATCGCCTCCGGCGAGCCGCAGCTCGCCGTGCGGGCCGGGCAGGTCCGCACCCCGCGCCTCGGGCGGGTCCCGGCCGGGACGGAGCCGCTGCCCGGCGGCATCGACCCCGACGGCACCGTGCTGATCACCGGCGGCACCGGCGTGCTCGGCCGGATCCTGGCCCGGCACCTCGCCACCACGCACGGCGTGCGGCACCTGCTGCTCGCCGGCCGGCGCGGCGCGGCGGCCGAGGGGATCGCCGACCTGGTCGCCGAACTCGCCGAGGCCGGTACGGAGGTGACCGTCGCCGCCTGCGACGCCGCCGACCCGGACGCCCTGGCGGCGCTGCTCGCCGGGATCCCCGCCGCGCACCCGCTCACCGCCGTGGTGCACGCCGCCGGCGTCCTCGACGACGGGGTGCTGGAGTCGATGACCCCCGACCGCGTCGACGCGGTGGCCGTGCCGAAGATCGACGCGGCCTGGCACCTGCACCGGCTCACCGAAGGGCTGGGCCTCGCGGCGTTCGTGCTGTTCTCCTCGGCGGCGGCCACGCTGGGCAGCGCCGGCCAGTCCAACTACGCGGCGGCCAACGCCTTCCTCGACGCCCTCGCCGCGCACCGCCGGGCCCGGGGGCTCGCCGGCATCTCCCTCGCGTGGGGCCTGTGGGAGCAGGCCAGCGGCATGACGGGTCACCTCGCCGACGCCGACGTGCGGCGCATCACCGAGCAGGGCGCCGCCGGCCTGGCCACCGCGCAGGCGCTGGACCTGTTCGACGCCGCCTGGCGGCTGGACGCCGCGGCGGTCGTACCGATGCGGCTGGACGTCGGGACGCTGCGGGGTCAGGCGGAGTCCGGCACCCTCGCGCCGATGCTCCGCGCCCTGGTCCGGGTGCCGCTGCGCCGCTCCGTCGACGCCACCGGCGCCCGTGCCGGCGGGGTGTCGCTCGGCCAGCGACTCGCCGGACTGGCCGGCCCGGAACGGCTGAAGGTGGTGCTCGACGTGGTCCGGGCCAACATCGCCGCCGTCCTCGGCCACGCCGGCGCCGACGCGGTCGACCCCGGCCGGCTCTTCACCGACCTGGGCTTCGACTCGCTCACCGCCGTGGACCTGCGCAACCGGCTCAACGCCCTGTCCGGGCTGCGGCTGCCGGCGACGCTGGTCTTCGACTACCCGACGCCGACCGCGCTGGCCGAGAAACTGACCAGCGAGATCGCCGCCGACTCCGCGCCCTCCACCCAGCCCATCTTCCAGGGCATCGACACCGTGGAGAGCCTGCTCAACTCCATCCCGCTCGACCCGGTGGCCCGGGACCGGTTCACCGCCCGGATGCAGGACCTGCTCGCCAAGGCGTCCGACCTGGCCGCCGGGCCCGCCGCCGAGGACCGGCCCGACCTCGACTCGGCCAGCGACGACGAGATCTTCGACTTCATCAGCAAAGAGTTTGGAATCTCCTGAGATGACCGACTTCCGGATCGAGGCAGGTGTGACCCGATGAGCGACGACAAGCTGCGGTACTTCCTCAAGCGGGTCACCGCCGACCTGCACGACACCAGGCGCAAGCTGCAGACCGTCGAGGCGCGCGACCAGGAGCCCCTGGCCATCGTCTCGATGAGCTGCCGCTTCCCCGGTGGCGTCCGGACGCCGGAGGACCTGTGGGACCTCGTCGCCGACGGCCGGGACGCCCTCACCGAGTTCCCGGGCGACCGGGGCTGGGACCTGGAATCGCTCTACGACCCCGACCCGAACAAGCCGGGCAAGAGCTACACCCGGGTCGGCGGGTTCCTCGACGGTGCCGGTGACTTCGACCCGACCCTGTTCGGCATCTCGCCGCGCGAGGCCCTGGCCATGGACCCGCAGCAGCGGCTGCTGCTGGAGACGTCCTGGGAGGCGGTCGAGCGGGCCGGCATCGACCCGCTGTCGCTGCGCGGCAGTTCCACCGGCGTCTTCGTCGGGCTGAGCACCTCCAACTACGGCATCGGGCTGCCGAACGTGCCCGAGGGCGTCGACATGTACCTCGGCACCGGCAACACCACCAGCGTCGCGTCCGGCCGGATCTCGTTCACCCTCGGCCTCAACGGCCCGGCCGTCACGGTGGACACCGCCTGCTCGTCGTCCCTCGTCGCCCTGCACCTCGCCGTGAACGCGCTGCGCCGGGGCGAGTGCGACCTCGCCATCGCCGGCGGCGTCACCGTGATGGCCACCCCCGGCGTCTTCGTCGTCTTCTCCCGGCAGCGCGGCATGTCCGTCGACGGCCGGTGCAAGGCGTTCGCCGCGGGCGCCGACGGCACCGGCTGGGGCGAGGGCGGCGGCGTGCTCGTCGTGGAGCGGCTCGCCGACGCCGAGCGCAACGGCCACCCGGTCCTCGCCGTGATCCGGGGCAGCGCCCTTAACCAGGACGGCGCGTCCAACGGGCTCACCGCCCCGAACGGCCCCTCCCAGCAGCGGGTCATCCGGCAGGCCCTGGCCAACGCCCGGCTCGGCACCGCCGACGTCGACATGGTGGAGGCCCACGGCACCGGCACCACCCTCGGTGACCCGATCGAGGCGCAGGCGCTCATCGCCACGTACGGGCAGGACCGCCCCGCCGACCGGCCGCTGTGGCTCGGCTCGGTGAAGTCGAACATCGGCCACACCCAGAGCGCCGCCGGCGTCGCCGGGCTGGTCAAGATGGTGATGGCGCTGCGCAACGGCGTCATGCCGGAGACCCTGCACGTCGACGAGCCGTCCCAGCACGTGGACTGGACTGCCGGGGCGGTGTCGCTGCTCACCGAGTCGAAGCCGTGGCCGGAGCTGGACCGCCCCCGTCGCGGCGGCGTCTCCTCGTTCGGGGTGAGCGGCACCAACGCGCACGTGATCCTGGAGGAGTACCGGCCCCGCGTCGCCGGCCCGGACACCGTCGACGGGGAGGAGGCCGTCGAGGCAACCGCCGTCGAGCCCGCGTACCGGCCCGGCCTGATCGGCTCCGACGTGACGATCTGGCCGGTGTCGGCCCGGTCGAAGGCAGCCCTCGCCGGCCAGGCCGCCCGGCTCGCGCGGCACGTGCGCGACCACGGCGACCTCGCCCCGGCGGCGGTCGGCTGGGCCCTGGCCACCACCCGGTCCACGTTCGACCACCGCGCCGCAGTGGTCGGCGCGGGCGCCGAGGAGCTGCTGGCCGGGCTGGACGCCCTGGCCGCCGGCCAGCCGGCCGGCAACCTCGTCACCGGCACGGTAACCGGCTCCGGCGCCGGTCCCGTGTTCGTCTTCCCCGGCCAGGGCGCCCAGTCGGCGCGGATGGCCGCCGGCCTCGTCGGCCGGGCCCCCGTGTTCGACGCGAGGCTCGCCGAGTGCCAGCGGGCCCTGGCCCCGTACCTGGACGTGGATCTCGTCGCGGTGCTCACCGGCGACGACGAGTCGTGGTTGGACCGGGTCGAGGTCGTGCAGCCGGTGCTGTGGGCCGTCGGCATCGCCCTCGCCGCCGTCTGGCGCGCGGCCGGCGTCGTTCCGGACGCCGTGGTCGGTCACTCGCAGGGTGAGATCGGTGCGGCGTGCGTGGCCGGGATCCTGTCCCTGGACGACGCGGCGCGGACGGTTGCCCTGCGTTCGCGTGCTCTGGCGGTGTTGCGGGGTACGGGGGCGATGGCGTCGGTGGACCTGTCCGCCGACGCGGTGACCGCCCGCCTGGCCGCCTTCCCGGGTGTCGGGGTGGCGGCGGTCAACGGCCCGGCCACGGTCGTGGTGTCCGGTCCGCCGCAGCCCGTCGCTGACCTGGTGCAGGCGTGCACGGACGAGGGGCTGCGGGCAAGGCTGATCCCGGTGGACTACGCGTCGCATTCGGCGTCGGTGCAGGAGGTCGCGGAGCAGTTGCGGGCGGACCTGGCCGACGTGGCCCCGCAGGCCGGTCACACCCGGCTCGTGTCGACGTTGACCGGGGACTGGGTCGATCCGACCTCCATGGGCGCGCAGTACTGGTACGACAACCTGCGGCAGACCGTGCAGTTCGACGCGGCCGTCCGGGTCGCGATCGCGGCGGGGCACTCGACGTTTGTGGAGATCAGTCCGCATCCGGTGCTGACGATGCCGGTGACGGCGATCCTGGACGACGCCGGCACGGCTGGGCACACCCTGGGTAGCCTGCGTCGCGGTGACGACGACGCGACCCGGTTGCTGACGAACCTGGCGACCGCGCACGCCATCGGCCTGCCCGTCGACCTGACCGACGTCCTGCCCGGAACCGACGCGGCACCGCTGCCCACGTACGCCTTCGACTACCAGCGGTTCTGGCTGGACGGCAGCGGCGGCCCCGACCTGGAGAGCCTGCTCCAAGCGGCGGCCGACCCGAGCGACGCCAGTTTCTGGGCCGCCGTGGAACGCGGCGACCTCACCGCCCTCGCCGAGACCATCGCCACCGAGGATACCCCGGTGGACCAGGCCTTCGACGCGTTGCTCCCGGCCCTGCCGCTGCTCACCTCGTGGCGTCGGCAGCGGCGCCGGCAGTCCGACATCGACAGCTGGCGCTACCAGGACACCTGGAAGCCGCTGCCCGGCGTCGCCAATCGGGGCATGACCGGCACCTGGGTCGTCGTCATGCCGACCGGCGACATCGTCGAGCCCTGGCAGGACGCCTGCGTCGAGGCGCTCACCGGGGCCGGCGCGACCCTCGTTCCGGTGCCCGTCTCCACCCCCGACGTCGACCGCGACCTGCTCGGCAAGCTGCTGCGGGAGGCGCTCGCCGCCGCGCCGGGCGGCGACGGCGAGGCCGTCGAGGTGGCCGGCGTGGTCTCGCTGCTCGCCTTCGACGAGCTGGTCCACCCGCTGTACCCGTCCGTGCCGGGCGGCTTCGCCGCCACCGTCGCGCTGTTCCAGGCCCTCGGCGACCTCGGCCTGCGTGCCCCGATGTGGAGCATCACCTCCGGCGCCGCGTCCGTCGGCCGAGCCGACCTGCTGCGCTCCCCGGTGCAGTCGCTGGTCTGGGGCTTCGGCCGGGTCGCCGCGCTGGAACACCCGCAGCGCTGGGGTGGCCTCGTGGACCTTCCCGAGGCCGTCGACGAGCGCTCCGCCGGCCTGCTGGTCGCGGCCCTCACCACCGCCGGGGAGGAGGACCAGATCGCGGTACGCCCCGGCAGCGTCCTCGCCCGCCGGCTCACCCGGGTCCCGCTCGGCGACAGCCAGCCCACGAACCCGTGGCAGCCGTTCGGCACGGCGCTGGTCACCGGCGGCACCGGCGCGCTCGGCGGGCACGCCGCCCGCTGGCTGGCCCGCAGCGGCGTGGAGAACATCCTCGTCGTCAGCCGGCGGGGCATGGCCGCGCCGGGCGCGCAGCAGCTCGTTGACGACCTCACCGAGCTGGGCGCCCAGGCCGCCGTGGTCGAGTGCGACGCCTCCGACCGGGACGCGCTGGCCGATCTGATCGACGCGATCCCCGCCGAGTACCCGCTCACCACGGTCGTGCACGCCTCCGCCGTGCTGGACGACGCGATGATCAACGACATCCGGCCGGAGCAGATCGAGCGGGTGCTCCAGGCCAAGGTCGACGTCGCGTACAACCTGCACGAGCTGACCCTCGACCTGGACCTGTCCGCGTTCATCATGTTCTCGTCCTTCGCGGGCAGCGTGGCCAGCTCCGGCGTCGGCAACTACGCCCCGAGCAACGCGTTCCTCGATGCGCTCGCCCAGCACCGGCGCGGCCTCGGCCTGCCCGCCACCTCCATCGCCTGGGGCGCCTGGGCCGGCGGCGGCATGGCCGACGGGCCGCTCGGCGAGCTGCTGCACCGGCACGGCGTACCCGAGATGACCCCCGAGGCGGCCATCGCCGCGCTGCACCAGGCCGTGGACCACAGCGAGGGGTTCCTCACCATCGCCGACATCGCCTGGGAGCGGTTCGCCGTCGCGTTCACCGCCACCCGGCCGGGTCCGCTGATCGGCGACCTGCCGGACGTCCGCCGGCTCGCCACGGCCGAGACGGTCGCCGGCGTGGAGGCCGGTGACGGCCCGGAGACGTTGCAGGACCGGCTCGCCGGGCTGCCCGCCGCCGAGCGGCTCGCCGTGCTGCTCGGTCTGGTGCGCAGCCAGGTCGCCGCCGTGCTCAACTACGCGTCCGCCGAGTCGGTGGACGAGCACCGGGCGTTCCGGGAGCTGGGCTTCGACTCCGTCACCGCGGTCGAGCTGCGCAACCGCCTCGGCTCGGCCACCGGGGTGGCCCTGCCGGTCACCCTGGTCTTCGACTACCCGACCCCGACGACGCTGGCGGAGTACCTGTTCGCCGAGGTCGCCCACGCCGACGTGGTCACCCCGACGGCCCTCCTCGACGACCTCGACCGGATCGCCGACAGCCTCGACGTGGTGGCGCGCGACGAGGCGGCGCGGGTGCGGGCCACCGTACGGCTCCAGGCGATGCTCTCCCGGCTCGGCCAGGCCAGCGGCGGCGACAACATCGGCCGGCACCTCGACGACGCCACCGACGACGAACTGTTCGCGATGGTGGACAAGGACCTCGGCATTTCCTGACCTCGCTCCGGCTCTCTCCCGTCCCTCCCGAGGAAGCGGCACCCCGATGGCCAATGAAGACAAGCTCCGCGACTACCTCAAGCGGGTCATGGCTGATCTCCACGACACCCGCCGCCGACTCAGCGAGGTCCAGTCCCAGGAACTGGAGCCGGTGGCGATCGTGGCGATGAGCTGCCGGCTGCCCGGCGGGGTGCGCAACCCCGACGAGCTGTGGGAGCTGCTGCGGGACGGCCGGGACGCTGTCGCCCCCTTCCCCGCCGATCGGGGCTGGGACCTGGAACGGCTCTACCACCCCGACCCCGACAACCCGGGCACCTCGTACGCCCGGGAGGGTGGGTTCATCGACGGGGCCGGGGACTTCGACTCCGCCTTCTTCGGCATCTCGCCCCGCGAGGCGCTCACCATGGACCCGCAGCAGCGGCTGCTGCTGGAGACGTCCTGGGAGGCGGTCGAGGCCGCCGGGATCGACCCGGCCACCCTGCGCGGCAGCCGGACCGGGGTGTTCGTCGGCACCAACGGGCAGGACTACGGCACCCTGCTGATGATGTCGCCCGACGGCGACGAGGGGCACTCGATGACCGGGGGCGCGGCGGCCGTCGCGTCCGGCCGGGTGTCGTACACCCTCGGGCTGGAGGGTCCGGCGGTCTCCATCGACACGGCCTGCTCGTCGTCGCTGGTGGCGCTGCACCTCGCGGTGCAGGCGCTCCGGGCGGGGGAGTGCGACCTGGCCCTGGCCGGCGGGGTGACCGTGATGGCCACCCCCGGCCTCTTCATCGGCTCCAGCCGGCAGCGCGCCCTCTCCCCGGACGGGCGGTGCCGGTCCTTCGCCGCCGCCGCCGACGGCGCCGGGTTCTCCGAGGGCGTCGGCTGGCTGATGGTCGAGCGGCTGTCGGACGCCCGCCGCAACGGCCACCCCGTCCTCGCGGTGGTCCGGGGCTCCGCCGTCAACCAGGACGGCGCGTCCAACGGGCTGACCGCGCCGAACGGGCCGGCGCAGCAGCGGGTGATCAGCCAGGCCCTCGCCTCGGCCCGGCTGTCCACGGCCGACGTGGACGTGGTCGAGGCGCACGGCACGGGCACCAAGCTGGGCGACCCGATCGAGGCACAGGCGCTGCTGGCCACGTACGGGCAGGACCGGGGCGACACCGGTCCGTTGCTGCTCGGCTCGGTGAAGTCGAACATCGGCCACGCCCAGGCCGCGGCCGGTGTCGCCGGTGTGATCAAGATGGTGCTGGCCATGCGGCACGGGATCGTGCCCGCCACCCTGCACGTCGACGAGCCGTCCTCGCACATCGACTGGACGGCCGGCGCGGTGGAACTGACCACCGAGGCGCGGCCGTGGCCCGAGACGGGCCGGGCCCGGCGGGCCGCCGTCTCCTCCTTCGGCATCTCCGGCACCAACGCGCACGTGATCATCGAGCAGGCCGACGACGAGCCGGTCGAGCTTTTCGCCGTCCCCACGAGTGCGCCGGGTTTGGTCGACGCGGGCGTGACGGTGTGGCCGGTGTCGGCCCGGTCCAGGGCCGCCCTCGCCGGTCAGGCCGCCCGCTTGGCGTCGTACGTGCGGGAGCGTGACGGTCTCGACCCGGCGGCGGTGGGCTGGTCCCTGACGGCGACCCGGTCGACGTTCGACCACCGGGCCGCCGTGGTCGGTTCTACCGTCGACGAGCTGCTGGCCGGCCTGGACGCCCTGGGCGCGGGGGCGCCGGCCGGCAACGCGGTCTCCGGCGCGGCGGCGGCTCCGGGCGCGGGCCCGGTGTTCGTGTTCCCGGGTCAGGGTGCGCAGTCGGCGCGGATGGCGGCCGGCCTGGTCGGCCGGACGCCGGTGTTCGACGCGCGGCTGGCGGAGTGTCAGCGTGCCCTGGCTCCGTACCTCGATATGGATCTCGTCGCGGTGCTCACCGGTGATGACGAGTCGTGGTTGGAGCGGGTCGAGGTGGTGCAGCCGGTGCTGTGGGCGGTCGGCATCGCCCTGGCGGCGGTGTGGCGGCACGCGGGCGTCACCCCGCAGGCGGTGGTCGGTCACTCGCAGGGTGAGATCGGTGCGGCGTGTGTGGCGGGGATCCTGTCGCTGGACGATGCGGCGAAGACGGTTGCCCTGCGTTCGCGGGCCCTCGCGGTGTTGCGGGGTACGGGGGCCATGGCGTCGGTGGACCTGTCGGCTGATGCGGTGACCGCCCGCCTCGCGCAGTTCCCGGGTGTCGGGGTGGCGGCGGTCAACGGGCCCGGGACCGTGGTCGTCTCGGGTCCGCCGCAGCCGGTGGCGGACCTGGTGCAGGCTTGCGCCGACGAGGGGCTCCGGGCCCGGTTGATTCCGGTGGACTACGCGTCGCATTCGGCGTCGGTGCAGGAGGTCGCGGAGCAGTTGCGGGCGGACCTGGCCGACGTGTCCCCGCAGGCCGGCGACGTCCGCCTCGTGTCGACGTTGACCGAGGACTGGGTCGATCCGGCCTCCATGGGCGCGCAGTACTGGTACGACAACCTGCGGCAGACCGTGCAGTTCGACGCGGCCGTGCGGGTCGCGATCGCCGCCGGCCACACCACGTTCGTGGAGATCAGTCCGCATCCGGTGCTGACGATGCCGGTCACGGCGATCCTCGACGACACCGGAACCACCGGACACACCCTGGGCAGCCTGCGCCGGGGCGACGACGACGCGACCCGGCTGCTGACGAACCTGGCCAGCGCGCACGCCATCGGCCTGCCCGTCGACCTCGCGAACGTGCTCGCCGCCACGGCCACCGTCGACCTGCCCACGTACGCCTTCGACCACCACCGGTACTGGCCCGCGCCGTCGCTCTTCCTCGCCCGCGCCGACGACGAGCCGGACATCGGCCGGTGGCGCTACCGGGTCACCTGGGACGCCCTGCCCGACCTGCCCCTGGACCGGCTCGCCGGCACCTGGCTGGTCCCGGTTCCCGACGGGCTTGGCGAGGACCCGCTGGTCCAGGACGTGCTCTCCGCGCTCGGCAGCGTCGGCGTGGACGCCGTACCCGTCGAGGTGGACACCACCGCCGACGCGGCGGCGCTGGCCGACCTGCTGCGCGCCGCGCTGCCCGACGAGGGCCCCGCCTCGGTGCTGTCGCTGCTCGGCCTCGACGAGCGGGCGCACCCCGAACATTCCGCCACCACGCTGGGCGTCACCGGGACGGCCCTGCTCGTGCAGGCGCTCGGGTCGCTCGACGTCGAGGCGCCGCTGTGGTGCGCCACCCGGCGGGCCGTCGCCGTCGACGCCGAGGACCCGGCGCCGAGCCCGGCCGCCGCCGCCGTCTGGGGCCTCGGCCGCGCGGTCGCCCTCGAACACCCCGGCCGCTGGGCCGGCCTGGTCGACCTGCCGGACGTCCTCGACCCCTGGACGGGGGTGCGGCTCTGCGCGGCGCTCGGCGACAACGGCGGCGAGGACCAACTCGCCGTCCGCGACTCCGGGGTCTTCGCCCGCCGGCTCGCCCGGATCACCGAGCCCGAGCCGACCGCGTCCGGCGAGCCGGCGGACGACGGCTGGCGGATGCGCGACACCGTGCTGATCACCGGTGGCACCGGCGGTCTGGGCGGGCACCTGGCCCGCTGGGCGGCCCGCTCCGGCGCCGCGCACGTCCTGCTGGCCAGCCGGCGCGGCCCGGACGCCCCGGGTGCCGCCGAACTGGAGGCGGAGCTGACCGACCTCGGCGTACGGGTCACCGTCGCGGCCTGCGACGTGACCGACCGGGCGCAGCTCGCCGACCTGCTGGCCACCGTCGACGGGGACGTCCCGGTGAGCGCCGTGCTGCACACCGCCGCCGTCCTCGACGACGGCATCGTGGACACCGTCACCCCGCAGCGCCTGCACACCGTCGCCGCCCCCAAGTGCGCCGCCGCCGTCCACCTGGACGAGCTGACCCGCGACCTGGACCTGGACGCCTTCGTGCTGTTCTCCTCGGTCGCCGGCACCACCGGCAACGCCGGGCAGGGCGCGTACGGCGCCGCGAACGCCTTCCTCGACGCCCTCGCCGAGCGGCGCCGGGCCGAGGGCCTGCCCGCCCTCTCGGTGGCCTGGGGAGCGTGGAGCGGCGCGGGCCTGCCCGCCGAGAACGAGCGCGCCCAGCAGCGGCTGCGCCGGGGCGGCATGGTCGGCATGGATCCGGACCTGGCCGTCGAGGCCCTGGCCCGGGCGCTGCGCCGGGGCGAGACCAGCACGCTGATCGCCGACATCGACTGGGGCCGGTTCGCCCCCGCCTTCACCCTGGTCCGGCCCAGCCCGCTGATCGGCGACCTCGCCGAGGTGCGCGAGGCGGCCCGGGAGACCACGCCGCAGGCCACCGAGGAGGAGCCGGCCGCCCCGTCCGGGGCGCTGGCCCGCCGGCTCGCCGTGCTCACCCCGGCGGAGCGCGCCGAGGCGTTGCTGGAACTGGTCCGCCAGTGCGCGGCGACCGCGCTGGGCTACGGCGCGGCCGACGACATCCCGGCCACCCGGCCCTTCCGGGACCTGGGCCTGGACTCGCTGACCGCGGTGGACATGCGCAACTTCCTGGCCTCCGCCACCGACCTGCGGCTGCCGGCGACGCTCGCCTTCGACTACCCGAACCCGACGGTGCTCGCCGCGCACCTGGACGAGCTGCTCACCGGGGTCGTCCCGGCCGTGACCGCGCCCGCCGCACCCGCCGTGGCCGTCGACGACGACCCGATCGCCATCGTGGCGATGAGCTGCCGCCTCCCCGGCGGGGCGGACGACCCGGAGCGGCTGTGGCAGCTCCTCGCCGCCGGCGGCGACGCGATCGGCGAGTTCCCCACCGACCGGGGCTGGGACCTCGACCGGCTGTTCGACTCCGACCCGGAGAACGAGGGCACCAGCTACGCCCGGGAGGGCGGCTTCGTCACCGGGGTCGCCGACTTCGACGCCGGGTTCTTCGGCATCAGCCCCCGCGAGGCCCTGGCCATGGACCCGCAGCAGCGGCTGCTGCTGGAGGCGTCCTGGGAGGCCATCGAGCGGGCCGGGATCGACCCGCAGGCGCTGCGGGGCAGCCCCACCGGCGTCTTCGTCGGCACCAACTACCAGGACTACCGGAACCTGATGTACAGCGCCGAGGGCGCCGAGGGACACCTGATGACCGGCAACGCCGGCAGCGTGCTCTCCGGCCGGGTGTCGTACACCCTCGGGCTGGAGGGGCCCGCCGTCTCGGTGGACACCGCCTGCTCCTCGTCGCTGGTCGCGCTGCACTGGGCCTGCCAGGCGCTGCGCCAGGCGGAGTGCTCCCTCGCCCTCGTCAGCGGCGTAACCGTGATGTCCACCCCCGGGGTGTTCGTCGGCTTCAGCCGGCAGCGGGGCCTGGCCCCGGACAGCCGGGTCAAGGCGTTCGCCTCCGCCGCCGACGGCACGAGCTGGGGCGAGGGCCTCGGCGTGCTGCTGGTCGAGCGGCTCTCCGACGCCCAGCGCAACGGCCACCCCGTGCTCGCGGTGATCCGGGGCAGCGCCGTCAACCAGGACGGCGCGTCCAACGGCCTCACCGCCCCGAACGGCCCCTCGCAGCAGCGGGTGATCCGGCAGGCCCTGGCCAACGCCGGCCTCACCCCGGCCGAGGTGGACGCCGTCGAGGCGCACGGCACCGGCACCAAGCTCGGCGATCCGATCGAGGCGCAGGCCCTGCTCGCCACGTACGGGCGGGACCGGCCGGCCGACCAGCCGCTCTGGCTCGGCTCGATCAAGTCCAACATCGGGCACACCCAGGCCGCCGCCGGGGTCGCCGGCATCATCAAGATGGTCCTGGCCCTGCGGTACGGCTACCTGCCGCAGACCCTGCACGTCGACGAGCCGACCGACCAGGTGGACTGGAGCGTCGGCGCGGTCGAGCTGCTCGACGAGGGCCGGACCTGGCCGGTCACCGGCCGCCCCCGGCGGGCCGCCGTCTCCTCCTTCGGGATCAGCGGCACCAACGCGCACACCATCCTGGAGCAGGCCCCCGAGCTGCCCGTACCGGCCGAGCCGGCCGGGGACCCGGACCGGCTGCCGGTGGTGCCGGTGCTGCTGTCGGCGCGTACCGCGTCCGCGCTGGCCGCGCAGGCGGGTCCGTGGGCCGACCAGGTCACCGGGCCGGAGGCGCCGCCGATGCTCGACGTCGGCTGGTCGTCCGTGGTGTCCCGGGCCGCCCTGGAGCACCGGGCCGTCGTCCTCGCCACCGACCGGATCGCGCTGCGCACCGGGCTGCGTGCCCTCGGCTCCGGCGAGGAGTCGCCGCTGGTGGTCACCGGCGCGGTCGCGCCACGGCCGAAGGTGGCGTACCTGTTCTCCGGGCAGGGCGCGCAGCGGGCCGGGATGGGCCGCGAGCTGGCCGCCGCGTTCCCGGCCTTCGCCGCCGCCCTCGACGAGGTCTGCGCCGCCCTCGACCCGCACCTGCCGGGACCGCTGCGGCCGGTGCTGTTCGCCTCGCCCGGCACCGCCGACGCGGAGCTGCTGGACCGCACCGAATACACCCAGCCGGCGCTGTTCGCCGTCGAGGTGGCGCTGTTCCGGCTGCTGCGGGCGTGGGGCGTGCGCCCCGACGCGGTCGCCGGGCACTCCATCGGCGAGTTCGCCGCCGCCCACGCCGCCGGGCTGCTCAGCCTGACCGAGGCCGCCGAGCTGGTCGCCGCCCGGGGCCGGCTCATGCAGGCGCTGCCGGACGGCGGGGCGATGCTCGCGGTCGCCGCCGCCGAGGCCGACGTGCTGGCCTCGCTCGGCGACCGCGCCGACCGGGTCTCCGTCGCCGCCGTCAACGGCCCTGCCGCCGTGGTGCTGTCCGGGGCCGGCGACGCCGTCGAGGAGCTGGCCGCCGAGTGGTCGGCCCGAGGCGTACGCATCCGGCGGCTGACCGTCAGCCACGCCTTCCACAGCCCGCTGATGGACCCGGTGCTCGACGACCTCGCCGCCGTCGCCGCCCGGCTGGAGCAGCGGACCCCGACCGTGCCGATGGTCTCCACGGTCACCGGCGCGGTGGTCGATCCGGCGGAGCTGGCCAGCCCGGCGTACTGGGTGCGACACGCCCGCGACGCCGTGCGCTTCGCCGACGCCGTCACGGCCCTGCGGGCCCAGGGCTGCACCGGGTACGTCGAGATCGGCCCGGACGGGGTGCTCACCGCCCTCACCCAGGCAGTCCTCGCCGAGGGTGCCCCGGCCGGCGGCCGGTCCCCGCTGGTCGTGCCGACGCTGCGCCGGGACCGGCCGGAGCCGGCCGCCCTGCTCCGGGCCGTCGCCGCGCTGCACACCCACGGCGTCTCCCCGGACTGGTCCGTCCTGTACGAGGGCACCGGTGCCCAGCCGACGGACCTGCCCACGTACGTGTTCGACCGGCAGCGCTACTGGCCGGAGCCACCGGACTGGTCCGCCCTCGTCTCCGCCGAGGACGACAGCACCGAGGTCGAGCGCCGGTTCTGGGCGGCCGTCGAGGCCGAGGACTTCGATTCGCTGACCCGCGAGCTGGACGTGGACCGCGACCAGCCGTTCGGGGCGGTGCTGCCGGCCCTGTCCGCGTGGCGGCGGCGCGGCCGGGAACGCTCGCTCGTGGACGGTGCCCGGTACCGGGCGGTCTGGGAGCCGCTGGCCGGCACGCCGACGGAGCAGGACGCCGGCCCCTGGCTGGTGCTGCTGCCCGCCGACCGGGCCGACGACCCGGATCTGAACGCCTGCACCTGGACCCTCGGCGGCGACGTGACGACCGTGCCCATCGACACCGCCGCCGACCCCGACGAGCTGGGCGGCCAGCTCGCCGACGTGCTCGGCGAGGCGCTCGCCGGGGCCGACGGGACGCTGTCGATCCTGTCCTTCCTCGGCCTGGACGACGGCCCGCACGCCGAGCACCCGGTGCTGCCCCGTGGCCTCGCCGCGACCGTGCAGCTCCTCCAGGAGCTCACCGACACCGTCGCGGCGGCCCGGCTGTGGTGCGTCACCCAGGGCGCGGTCGGCGTCGGCGACGGCGACGTGCCGGTCAACCCCCGCCAGGCGATGCTGTGGGGGCTGGGCCGGGTGGCCGCGCTGGAGCAGCCCGCCCGCTGGGCCGGGCTGGTCGACCTGCCCGCCACCCTGGAGAGCTGGACGGCGATGCGGTTCGGCGGCATCCTCACCGGCGGTGTGGGGGAGGACCAGCTCGCCGTCCGCGACTCCGGGGTGCTGGTCCGCCGGCTCGCCCCGGCCGTCACCGCCGGGGAGCCCGCGCCGTGGCAACCCCGGGGCACCGTGCTGATCACCGGCGGTACCGGGGCGCTCGGCGGGCACGTGGCCCGCTGGGCGGCCGGCGCCGGCGCGGAGCGGGTGGTGCTGACCAGCCGACGTGGTGCCGACACCCCCGGCACGGCCGAGCTGCTCGCCGAGCTGGATGCCCTCGGCGTCTCCGCCCGGGTGGCGCGGTGCGACGCCGCCGACCGGGCCGCCATGACCGACCTCGTCGCCGAGCTGCGGCGGGAGGGCCCGCCGCTGCGCGCGGTGGTGCACGCCGCCGGGGTCAGCGAGGTGGTGCCGCTGGCCGACACCACCCTGGAGGACCTCGCGTACGTCATCGCCCCGAAGCTGGCCGGCGCCGAGTTGCTCGACGAGTTGCTCGACGGCGTCGAGCTGGACGCGTTCGTGCTCTTCTCGTCGATCGCGGCGGTGTGGGGCAGCGGCGGGCAGGGCGCGTACGCCGCCGGCAACGCGTACCTGGACGCGCTGGCCGAGCGGCGGCGCGGCCGGGGCCTGCCGGCCACCTCGGTGGCGTGGGGGCCGTGGACCGAGTCGGGCATGTTCGCCGACGACGCGCCGGAGCAGCTGCGCCGCCGTGGCCTGCGGGTGATGCCGCCGGGCGTGGCGATGGCCGGCCTGCGGCACGCCCTCGCCGCCGGGGACGTCTGCGTCACCGTCGCCGACGTCGACTGGGCCACCTTCCAGCCGTTGTTCACCGCGCTGCGGCCCAGCCCGCTGCTGGCCGACCTGCCGGCCGTGCGGGCCCTGACGGAGACCGCCGCCGACGGCCCCGCCCCGGCCGCGCCGGCCACCCGGGACCTGCTCGCCGGGATGCGCGCGCTGCCCGGCGAGGAACGGCGGGCGGCGCTGCTGGAGATGGTGCGGGTGGACGCGGCGAAGGTGCTCGGCCACTCCTCCGCCGACGTGATCGAGACCGACCGGGGCTTCCTCGACCTCGGCTTCGACTCGCTGACCGCCGTGGAACTGCGCAACCTGCTCACCGCGGCGACCGGGCACGAGCTGCCCACCACGGTCGTCTTCGACTACCCGACCCCGGCCGGCCTGGCCGACCACCTCTACGAGGAGCTCTTCCCCGGTGCGGGGGCGGCGGCCGGCGACGACGGCGACGAGGAGTCCGTCCGCCGGGTGCTGGCCGCGATCCCGCTGGACCAGCTACGCCAGGCCGGGCTGCTCGACCAGCTGCTCCAGCTGGCCCGCGCGGCCGGACCGGTCGCGGGCGCGCCGGTGGCCGGCCCGGCCGCGCCGGAGGCCGAAATCCGCGAACTGGACGTCGCCGGTCTGGTCCGGATGGCCCTGGAAGGCTCCGACTCGTGACCCGGCTGGCCGCAAGGAGCCCTCGATGAGCGTCTCACTGGACGAGGTCGTCAGCGCGTTGCGCGCGTCCCTGCTCGACAACCAGAAGCTCAAGCAGCAGAACCAGCAGCTCGCCGCCACGCTCACCGAACCGGTGGCGATCATCGGAATGAGCTGCCGGTTCCCGGGCGGTGTGCGCTCGCCGGAGCAGCTCTGGGACCTGGTCGCCGGCGGGGCCGACGCGATGGCGCCGTTCCCCGACGACCGGGGGTGGAACCTCGACGCCCTGTACAACACCGACCCGGACAGCCGGGGCACCTCGTACGTGCGGGAGGGCGGGTTCCTCTACTCCGCCGGCGACTTCGACCCCGCGTTCTTCGGCATCAGCCCCCGCGAGGCGCTGGCCATGGACCCGCAGCAGCGGCTGCTGCTGGAGGCCGCGTGGGAGGCGTTCGAGCGGGCCGGGATCGACCCGACCACGCTGCGCGGCGCGCCCACCGGCGTGTACGCGGCGACCAGCAGCCAGGGCGACTACGCGGCCCTGCTGTCCGGGGTCGGCGGCGGTGTCGAGGGGTACCTCGGCACCGGCAGCGCCGCCGCCGTGGCCAGCGGCCGGATCTCGTACGCCCTCGGTCTGGAGGGCCCGGCGGTCACCGTGGACACCGCCTGCTCGTCGTCGCTGGTCGCGCTGCACCTGGCCTGCCAGGCGCTGCGGCTGGGCGAGTGCACCCTGGCGCTGGCCGGCGGGGTGTCGGTGATGGCCACCCCGACGGTCTTCGTGGAGTTCTCCCGCCAGCGTGGGCTGTCCACGGACGGGCGGTGCAAGTCGTTCGCCGCCGCCGCCGACGGCACCGGCTGGTCCGAGGGGGTCGGCATGCTGCTCGTCGAGCGGCTCTCCGACGCCCGCCGCAACGGCCACCGGGTCCTCGCCGTGGTGCGCGGCAGCGCGGTCAACCAGGACGGGGCCAGCAGCGGGCTCACCGCCCCCAACGGCCCCTCCCAGCGTCGGGTGATCAAGCAGGCGCTGGCCAACGCGGGGCTGACCGCCGACCAGGTCGACGTGGTGGAGGCGCACGGCACCGGCACCACCCTCGGCGACCCGATCGAGGCGCAGGCGCTGCTCGCCACGTACGGGCGGGACCGGCCGGCGGACCGGCCGCTGCTGCTCGGCTCGGTGAAGTCGAACATCGGCCACACCCAGGCCGCCGCCGGGGTCGCCGGAATCATCAAGATGGTCCACGCCATGCGGCACGGGACGCTGCCGCCCACCCTGCACGTCGACCGCCCCACCCCGCACGTCGACTGGTCCGCCGGGGCGGTGTCCCTGCTCACCGAGGCGGTCCCGTGGCCGGAGACCGGGCAGCCGCGCCGCGCCGGGGTGTCCGCGTTCGGGGTCAGCGGCACGAACGCGCACACCATCATCGAGCAGCCCGACCCCGCCGACGTGCCGCCGCCCCGTCCCGCTGGAACGCCCGCCCCGCCGGCGCCGTGGATCGTCTCCGCCCGTTCCGCGCCGGCCCTCGCGGGGCAGGCCCGCCGGCTGCTGGACCACCTGGCCGCCCACCCCGACCTGACCCCGGCCGACGTGGCGTACTCGCTGGTCACCACCCGGGCGGCGCTGCCGCACCGGGCGGCCGTGACCGGCGCGGACGGCGACGCGCTGCGGGCCGGCCTGCGGGCCGTCGCCGAGGACCGGCCCGCCGCGGGCGTGACCCGTGGGGTGGCCCGGCCGGCCGGCAAGCTCGCCTTCCTCTTCACCGGCCAGGGCGCGCAGCGCCCCGGGATGGGCGCCGAGCTGCACCGCCGGTTCCCGGTGTTCGCCGCCGCCTTCGACGAGGTGGCCGCCGAACTCGACCGGCACCTGGCCCGCCCGCTGCGCGAGGTCGTCTTCGCCGACCCCGGCTCGCCCGAGGCGGCCCTGCTGGACCGCACCGAGTTCACCCAGCCGGCGCTGTTCGCGTACGAGGTGGCCGCGTACCGGCTGGTCACCGCGTGGGGGCTGCGCCCGCAGCAGCTGCTCGGGCACTCCGTCGGCGAGCTGGCCGCGGCGCACGTCGCCGGGGTGCTGTCGCTGGCCGACGCGGTGACCCTGGTGGCCGCCCGGGGTCGGCTGATGCAGGCCCTGCCCGACGGCGGGGCGATGCTGGCGGTCCGGGCGTCCGAGGCGGAGGTGGCGCCGCAGCTCGGCGACCGGGTCGCCCTGGCCGCCGTGAACGGCCCCGCGTCGGTGGTGCTCTCCGGCGACGCCGACGCTGTGCTCGCGGCTGGCGAGAGCCTCGCCGCGCAGGGCAGGCGGACCCGCCGGCTGCGGGTCAGTCACGCGTTCCACTCCGCCCGGATGGACGCCATGCTCGCCGACTTCCGGGTGGTCGCCGAGAAGGTCACCTGGCATCCGCCGAGGCTGCCGGTCGTCTCCGACCGCACCGGCGACGTGCTCACCGCCGAGCAGGCCACCGACCCCGGCTACTGGGTCGACCACGTGCGGGACACGGTGCGCTTCCACGCCGGCGTCGCCACCCTGGCCGCCGCCGGGGTGGGCACCTTCCTGGAGCTGGGCCCGGACGGCGCGCTCACCGCGCTGGGCCGGGAGTGCCTGCCCGACGTCGACCCGGCGGCCTTCGTGCCGGTGGCTCGCCGGGACCAGCCGGAGGCGGCCGGGCTGCTCGCCGCCCTCGCCGCCGTGGATCTGCGAGGCGCCGTGGTGGACTGGCCCGCCCTGTTCGCCGGTGCCGATGCTGCCCGCGTCGACCTGCCCACGTACGCCTTCCACCATGAGCGGTACTGGCCGGAGCCGCCCGGGTTCCACCTCGTCCCGCCCCCGGCGGCGGACGCCGTGGACGGGGACTTCTGGGCCGCCGTCGAGGCCGACGAGCCCGCCGCGCTGGCCGCTGTCCTCGGCCTCGGCGGCGACCGGCGGGACGCCCTGGCCGAGCTGCTGCCCGTCCTCGGTGCGTACCGGGGCCGGCGGCGCCGGCGTACGGAGCTGGACGGCCTGCGGTACCGGGCCGGCTGGGCGCGGATCGTCCCGCCGACCGTCGTCGCCCCGCCGGCCGGTCCCTGTCTGGTGGTCGCCCCCACCGGCGTGGACGCGGACCCGGTGCTGGCCGCGCTGCGAGCCGAGGGCCTGTCGCCGGTGCTGCTGCCCGTGGGCGACGACCCCGGCGACCTCGTGCTGCCCGCCGGGGACGCCCCGTCGGTCGTGGTGTCGCTGCTGGCGGCGGGCGACCCGACCGGCACCGCCGGGCTGGCCGGCACCGCCGCGCTGGTCCGGGTCCTGGGCTCGGCCGACGGCGGCGCGCCGGTGTGGTGCGTGACCCGGGGAGCCGTCGCCGTCGACCCGGACGATCCCGCGCCGGGCGTCGCCGGGGCGTACGTCTGGGGCCTAGGCCGGGTGCTCGCGCTGGAGATGCCGCGGCTGTGGGGCGGCCTGGTCGACCTGCCGGCGGAGCCGGACGCCGCCGCCCTCGCGGCGCTGGCCCGGCTCGTCGCGGCCGGGGGCGACGAGGACCAGCTCGCGGTCCGGCCCGCCGGGGTGTACGCGCGGCGACTGGAACCCGCCCCGACGGGCCCGGCCGCCGCCGACGAGGACTGGCATCCCAGGGGAGCGGTGCTGGTCGACGGCGCGGCCGGCGTGCGGGGCCCGCACGTGCTGCGCTGGCTCGCCGACCGGGGCGCGCCGCACCTGGTCCTCACCGGGGCGGCCCTGCCCGCCGAGGCGACGGCCGAGCTGACCGGGCGGGGCGTCGAGGTCACCCCCGTGGGCGATCCCGCGGCGCTGCCCGGCCTGCTGGACCGGCTCGCCGCCGACGGCCACCCGGTCCGCACGGTCGTCCACGTCGCCGACGCCGGCGGGGCGGGCGAGCCGGTCGCCGGCCTGGACCCGGCGGAGCTGGCCGTCGCCGTCGCCGCCCGCGTCGCCGCCGTGGAACTGCTCGACTCCGCCTGCGCCGACCGGCCCGTCGACGAGTTCGTGGTCTTCACCTCCACCGCCGCGACCTGGGGCGGCGGTGGCGCGGCGGTCACGGCCGCCGCCGGCGCGGGCCTGGAGGCGCTGGCCGCCCGCCGCCGGGCCGCCGGTCGGCCGACCACCGTGCTGGCCTGGGTGCCGTGGGCCGACGAGGTCGCCGAGCCGGGGCAGCTGCGTCGCCGGGGCGTCCGGCCGCTCGACGCCGAACTGGCCGTCGCCGCGTTGCAGCAGGCCGTGAGCCGGGGCGACGACCAGCTCGCCGTCGCCGACATCGACTGGCCCGCGTTCGTGCCGGCCTTCACCGCGGTACGGCCCAGCCCGCTGCTGCGCGGCGTCCCCGAGGCGACGGCCGCCGCCGCGGCGGACGGGTCGGCCGGGGGCGACGCCGGCGACCCGGCCCGGGCGCTGCTGACCCGCCTCACCGGCAGCACCGCCGCGGACCGGCAGCGGATCCTGCTGGACCTGGTCCGGGCGCGGGTGGCCACGGTGCTCGGGCACGCCTCGCCCGGGGCGATCGAGGCCGACCGGGACTTCCTGGAACTCGGCTTCGACTCGCTGACCGCCCTCGAACTGCGCGACGCGCTGCGTCAGGAGACCGGCGCGGAGCTGTCCGCCACCCTGCTGTTCGACCACCCCACCCCGACGGCGCTGGCCCGGCACCTGCTCGGCCAGCTCCTCGGCGCGGACGCGGCCGGCGACGCGGCGACCGGAGCGGGCGACGGCGGCGGGGCGGGTGGCGGCGGGCTGCTCGGCGGGCTGTTCAACCAGCCCAAGGCTCGCGAGGACTCCGCCGGGTACGCCGAGCTGCTGGTCAAGCTCGCCCAGTTCCGGCCGTCCTTCACCGACCCCGGGCAGCTCTCCCGGCCGGCCGGGATCCTCCGGCTGGCCGAGGGCGGCGCCGGTGCGCCGCTGGTCTTCTGCTGCACCATGTCGCTGCTCTCCGGCGCGCACGAGTACGCCCGGCTCGCGTCCGGCTTCCGCGGCCTGCGCGACGTCTGGGCGCTGCCCAACCCCGGGTTCGGGGCGGGCGAGGAGCTGCCCGCCGACCTGGACGCCCTGCTGCGGGTGCACGCTGACACGGTGCTGCGCGCCATCGGCGACGGCCCGTACGTGCTGGGCGGGCACTCCGGCGGCGCGATGGTCGCCAACGTGCTCGCCCGCGAGCTGGACCGCCAGGGCCGGCCGCCGGCCGCCGTGGTGCTGATGGACACCTACCCGGCCGACAGCGAGGTGCTCGGCGGCTGGGTGCCGGAGCTGCTCGACGGGATGACCGAGCGGGACAGCGCGTACACCCCGATGGACGACTGGCGGACCACCGCGTGGGCCGGGTACCTGCCGTTGTTCCTGGACTGGCAGCCCGCCCCGATGACGTCGGCGACCCTGCTGGTGCGGGCCAGCGAGCCGCTGGGGAAGTGGACGGGGGAGGCCGACGGCTGGCGGTCCCGGTGGCCGTACCCGCACGAGGCGGTGGACGCGGCCGGGGACCACTTCAGCATGGTCGCCGACCGGGGCCCGGAGCTGGCCGAGAGCCTCCAGGGGTGGCTGGCCGGGCATGGGCTGTGAGGGTCCGCGCCCCTGGCGGTCCCCCTAGCGCCCCCTATTCAAAGATCCGTATCTGTCCCATAGATGACCTGGACGGGAGCATGACGACGTGGACGAGGCAGTGGTGGTCACGGAGCTGGTCAAGCAGTACCAGCCCAACATGCCACCGGCGGTGGACGGACTGAGTTTCACCGTCGCCGCTGGTGAGGTCTTCGGTCTGCTCGGGCCGAACGGCGCGGGCAAGACGACGACGATCGGGGTGCTGACCACACGGGTGCGAGCCACCTCGGGTCGGGCCACCGTATGCGGCGCGGACGTGATCGGCGCGCCGGCCGTGGCCCGGCAGTTGCTGGCGGTCGTGCCGCAGCGGGTGAACCTGGACCGGGCGTTGACCGTCCGGCAGAACCTGGTGTTCCACGCGGCGTACCACCGCGTGCCGCGGGCCGAGCGCAACCGGCGGGCAGACGAGCTGCTGGAGCAGATGGGCCTCACGGAGATGGCCAAGCTCCGTACCGACTTCCTCTCCGGCGGCCTGGCGCAGCGCACGATGATCGCGCGGGCGCTGATGCACTCGCCCCGGGTGCTCTTCCTCGACGAGCCCTCCAGCGGCCTCGACCCGCAGTCGCGGCTGTTCGTGCACGACCGGATCGCCGAGCTGAAGCAGCAGGGGGTGACCGTGGTGGTCACCACCCACGACATGGACGAGGCGGAGAAGCTCTGCGACCGGGTCGGCATCATCGACCACGGCAAGCTGCTCACCCTGGACGCCCCCGCCGCGCTGACCCGCACCCTGCCCGGCAGCAGCACGCTGACCCTGGTGGTCGGCGCCGGCGCGCCGGCCGAGGAGGTGCAGGCCGCGCTCGGCAACATCGCGGACGTGGAGCGGGTGGAACAGCTGCGCGGCGGCGCGGGCGCCGGCATGCCGGCGTTCCCCGGGATGCCGCCCATGCCCATGCCCGCCGCACCGGCCGACCCGGACGCCACCCTGTCCTTCCGGGTCTACACCGGCACCCAGCCGGCCCACGCCGTGCCGATGGCGCTGAAGATCCTCAGCGACCTGAGTTGTGAGGTCCGCGACCTCAGCATCGGCCAGCCCAGCCTGGAAGACGTCTTCATCCACCTGACCGGAAGGGAACTTCGGTGAGCGTCACCGCACCCGCCGCCCCGTCCGCGCCGACGCAGGCGTTCACGGCGCCTCGTTCCGTGCGCTGGCTGGACCAGCTCGCCACGTTCCGCGCGGTGCTCGCGCGTGACCTGTTCGTCACCGGCCGCGAGCTGGGCGCGTTCCTTGCCCAGGTCTTCATCCAGCCGCTGTTCATGTTGCTGATCTTCGGCAAGGTGCTCGGCGAGCTGGGGTACGCCAGCAACGACTTCGCCAACGTCCTGCTGCCCGGCGTCATCGCGCTGAACGCCTTCCTGATCGGCCTGGAGAACACCGCGCTGCCGCTGGTGATGGACTTCTCCTTCACCAGGGAGATCGAGGACCGGCTGCTCTCCCCGCTGTCGATTCCCCTGGTCGCCTTCGAGAAGATCGTCTTCGGGGCCATCCGCGGCACGATCGCCGGCCTGGTGCTGATCCCGATCGGCATGCTCATGCTGGGGGTCACCTGGCCCGTGCTGACGGCGCTCAAGGTGATCGTGGTGCTGGCCGCCGGCGCGCTGGTCGGCGCGGCGCTCGGTCTCACGTTCGGCACCCTGGTCCCGCCGCACCGGATCCAGATCATGTTCACCGTGATCATGACGCCGCTGATGTTCACCGGCGCCACCCAGTTCCCGCTGCGGGCCCTGGACTCCCTGCCCTGGTTCCAGGTGATCTGCGTGCTCAACCCGCTGACCTACGTCAGCGAGGCCACCCGGTCGCTGGTCGCCCCGCCCGGCGTCGAGTCGGTGCCGCTCTGGCTGTGCCTGATCGTCCTCGCGGGCGTGTTCGTCGTCGCCACCGCGATCGGGACCCGCGGCTTCCTGCGCCGATCCATGGACTGACCGCGTTACGCGCGAAGGGCGCCGTGGTGGGGGACCACCCGGCGCCCTTCGCGCGTTCCGGTCAGGACGCCGCGCCCTGCGCCTCCTCGGCCAGCGGCTCCGCGAACGCGATGAGCCGGGCCGGCAGGTCGGTGCGCCGCTTGACGTCCAGCTTCCGGTAGACCCGGGTCAGGTGCTGCTCCACGGTGCTCACCGTGATGAACAGCTTGCTGGAGATCTGCCGGTTGGTGTGCCCCTGGGCAGCCAGCGCGGCGACCCGCCGCTCGGCCTCGCTCAGGCCGTCGTCCGGTTCCTGCGGCTCGGTGCTCGCCTGGTAGGCCGGCAGCCCGCCGCCCGGCTCCCGCCGGATCAGCCGTTGGGCCAGCACCGACGCCCCGCAGTCCTGGGCCAGCTGGTACGCCCGGCGGACCAGCAACCGGGCCCGGGCGGAGTCGCCGGCCCGTTGCAGCGTCTGCCCGGTGTCGCCGAGGGCCCGGACGAGCTCCAGCCGGTCCCCGCAGGACTGCAGCAGGTTCACCGCCTCGGAGAGCAGCTTGCGCCGGTGGTCCGGGGCGGCGGTCGTGGCGAGCAGCCGCAGCGACCGCCCCCGGGTCCGGTCGTCGACCCCGTGGGCGACCCGCAGTTGCTCCTGCAACAGTTGGGTGGCCTGCGTCTTGTTGCCGACGCTGAGCTGAACCCGGGCCAGCTCCAGCCGCCACGGCGCCAGCCCGGCGACGTCGACGCCCCAGGCGCGTACCAGCTCGCCGCACCGGCGCAGGTCGGTGATCGCCGCGTGCGGCCGGCCCATGGCCAGGTGGTGCCGGCCCCGGGCGGCCAGGTAGTGCACACCCAGCGGGGTGCGGAGCATGCCGGCCGGCATGGGGTGGGCCAGCCACCGGTCGGCCTCGGCGAACCGGCCCGCCTCGGTCGCGCAGCCGATCAGCGTGGCCAGCGGGCCGGCGATCGCCACCCCCCACGCCGGGGCGGGCAGGTCCGCCAGCGCCGTCCGGGCCTGGTGCTCCGCGCCCGGCAGGTCACCCAGGCGCAGCGCCGCCTCGGCCCGCACCGCCCGCACGATCGCCCGCCATACCGGGGCGTGCCGGGCCGCCGGCCGGTTGAGCAGCACGTCACCCCAGACCGCCACCCGGTCGGCCCGGCCCGCCCAGAGCAGCGCCAGCAGCGGGGCGGTGAGCAGGCCCAGCGACCCGTCGTCGGTGTGGTGCCGTTGCAGCAGCTGCTCGGCGGTGGCCACGGTGTCGTTCTCGGCGGTCGGCATCAGCGCCGTGCCGAGCACGGTCACCGCCTGCAACTGCGGGCTGATCGTCGTCGGCGCGGTCGCCGCCCGGCTCCAGGTGCTCGGGGTCTCCCGGACGGTGGCCAGGTGGTCGGGGTGGGAGAGGGAGACCAGCAGCTGCATCGCCCGCAGCCGGCTGGCGGCGCCGGTGGCGGTGCCGTGGTCGTCGTCGGGGGAGAAGCCGCTGACCGCCTCGGTGGCCTCGTCCACCCGGCCCTGCCAGAGCAGGTACGGCACGGTGGACAGGGCCGCGGTGGTGGACCACCCGGCAGCCCGGGCGGCCTGCACCAGCTCGGTCAGGTGCCCGTTGACGGTCAGCGGGTTGACCTGCCAGCGGGCGTTGACCAGCATCGCGGTGTTGGTGCTGCGCTGCTGCTCGTCCACCTCTGCGCGGCCGAGCAGGCGCAGGCAGGCGGCGGCGAGGTCGGGGCGGCCCGAGGCCAGCGCCTGCCCGGCGGCGTCGGAGAGCACCGGCACCGACCAGGCGCCGTCCGCCCAACCGGCGGCGACCAGGTGCTCGGCGATCACCCCCGGCTCGGCGCCGTGCTCGTGCAGCACCTCGGCGGCGCGCTGGTGCAGGGCCCGACGTTCCTCGGGGGACATGTCGGCCAGGATCGAGCGCAGGATACGCGGGTGACGCAGCTGGTCGGTCTCCATCAGCCCGGACGTGCGCAGCACCCGCACCGCTGGCACGGCGGACTCGGGCACCACGTCGAGGAGGTGACCGAGCAGCTCCGTCGGGGCCGGGCGGTTCAGCACCGCCAACGCCTGGGCGACCCGCCGCACCCCCGGCTCGTGCCGGTAGAGGCAGCCGAGCACGGCCTGGTCGAACCCGTCGCCGTCGGTCGGGTCGGGGGTGGCGTCGTCGGCCGATTCGGCCCGGTCCCGCTCGTCGAGCAGGGCCCGGGTGAGCAGCGGATTGCCGCCGGTCATGCTGAGCAGGCTCTCGGCCGCCTCCCGGGCCTGCGCGTCCTCGGTGTCGTCGCCGATCATCCGGGCGATGGCGTCGGCGGTCAGCGGCGGCAGGCTGATCCGGGAGAAGTACGGCTGGCTGAGCAGTTCCGCCCGGAACAGCGGGTGCGACGGGCGCAGCGTCGACGCCTCGGCGAGCACGATCATGATCCGTGCGTGCCGCAGCCGGCGGGTGACGTAGAGCAGGCAGTGCAGCGAGGCCGGGTCCGCGTGGTGCACGTCGTCGACGGTGAGGACCAGCGGCCCGGACCTGGTCAGGTCGAGCAGCGCGGTGAACAGGCCGTGCAGCAGCGGTGCCCAGACCTGTTCCTCGGAGGCGACCCCCTCGGCCGCCTCACCGCCGGGCTCCGGCAGCGGTACGGCGAAGGCGGCGTCCCGCATCAGCTTCTCCACCCGGTCGGCCGACTCCTGGTCCAGCCGCGCGCTGTGGAACAACTGCCCCAGCACCCCTAGGCGGAGTCCGCGTTCCGCCCGCGAACCGGCCGCGTTGAGCACCCGCCCTCCGGCGGCCACCACCCACTCGTCGAGCGTCTCCAGCAGACTCGTCTTGCCGCTTCCCACTGCGCCCGTCACCAGCGCCACGTGTCCACGTTGCTGCTCCTCGCAGGCGCGGAACGCCCTCCGGAGCAATGCGATCTGTTCGTCCCGCTGCACCAGCACCACTCGTGTCAGCCTCTCTCATATGTGGTGCCGAACCGGGTTACCGGTGCTGACCGACACCACTTCTCCCGAGCCGAACGGCAGCCCTCACCGCTCCCACCTGGCGCGCCGGGTAGGGGTGAGGCACACCGGGCCGCCGTGCCGGGTGGACCTGTGATCTTCCTGCCGGACCGCGCTCCCCAGCGGGCGGTCCGGAATTCTCAGGCGAGTCTGGCACCGGGTCGGGTGTGCGACAACGGCCTTGAGACCCCATCGTTCCCGCCCGAAACCTACGGATCTCATTCGCCGATAGGGGTTGCGGAAGGGGTAGGAGGGGAGTGCCCGCCCGGGGACGATTCGGATGGGACGCGGTGGACGGTCCGCGACGGCGCCGTCGCTCGATGTTGTCACAACGCCGTCGCGGATGCCTGTCCGGAGTGTCCACAAGAGAAACGGCAGGGGTCGGCGGGGGAGGAGAAGAGGAGACGGGCCGAGGGTTAGCACTCCGGGTCGCCCGGCAGCGACGGCGCGTCGCCGTGCCCCGTCGGGGCCGGGCCGGGGCGGCCCAGGCGCAGCCGGACGGCGAGGTCGCTGCGGGAGTTGACGTCGAGCTTGCGGTAGATCCGGGTCAGTCGCTGCTCGATGGTGCTGACCGTGAGGAAGAGCCGCTCGGCGATCTCCCGGTTGGTGTGGCCCCGGGCGGCCAGCGTGGCCACCCGCGACTCCGCGTCGCTGAGGCCGTCGACCACCATCGCCACGTCGGGGGCGGCCTCGCCGGACCCGGCGGCCCCGGTGGCGACGCTGGGCCGCAGCAACGGGATGCCGCACTCCTGGGCCAGGGTGTGGGCCGCGCGGATGGCGTTGCGCGCCTGCCGCAGGTCGCCGACCTCCTGGTAGACGTGGCCGAGGTCGACGAGGCTGTGGGCGAGTTCCGCCCGGTCCCCGCACTGGCGCAGCAGCCGGACGGCGGCGCGCAGGTGCTGGATCCGGTCCGGCCCTTCCCCCGTCGCGGCCAGGACTCGCAACGCGAACCCCCGGTACCGCACGTGCGTGGGCCGCAGCCGGGTGAGCTCCTCGCGGACCAGCTTCTCGGCCCGTTCGCGGCGGCCCATCCGCAGCAGCGCCCGGGCCGACTCGGTCCGCCAGGGTACGAGGGCGGGCAGGTCCAGCCGCCAGGACGTCATCAGCTGACCGCAGAGCTGGAAGTCGGCGAGGGCTGCCTCCGGGCTCCCCGTGGCCAGGGCGTACAGGCCGCGCGCGTGCAGGTAGTGCAGCCCGAACGGCGTCTCGAACATCGTCTGCGGCACCGGGACCTGGAGACACCCGGCTGCGGCGTCGAGTTCCCCCATGAGGGTGAGGACGCGCAGCCGGACGGCGAGCGGTACCCCGATCACCACGCCCCAGCCCTTGTGGGAGAGCTGGGTCAGCGCGGTGTCGGCGAGGTTCCGGGCCCGGCTCAGGTCACCGAGGCGCTCGGCGACCACCGCCTTCACGGCGGCGATCATCGCCGCCGGGGTGGGCTGCCGGTGCGCCGCCCGGGTGTCGCCCAGCTTCTCGGACCAGTCGCCGGCCAGCTCCAGCCGGTCGGCGTAGACCGTCGCGACGAGCGCGCAGACGGCGGTCCACATGTCGCGCTCGTCGTCGAGGCCGATGGTGGACAGCACCCGTTCGGCGTCCTCGACCACGCCGACGTCGCCCTGTTCGAGCACGGCGGTCAGCATGGTCACGCCGTGGAGCCGCCGCTTGACCTTGGCCAGGGTCAGCGGGTCCCGGACGGACGGCGAGGGCATCGGCCGGCTGGCCGCCACCCCGGGGTAGAGGGTGGCCAGCCACCCCTTGGTGATCACCAGTGCCGCGGCGGAGCTCGGGTCGGCGCTGTCGGCGCGTTCGCCGAGGTGGTGGACGAGCTCGACGGCCTTGTCGATCTGTCCGTGCCAGAGCAGGAACTGGATGGGGCCGGCGGCCTGCCGGCTGCTCAGGTGCCCCGCCCGAACTGCGGAGGCGACGCCGAGCAGGTGGGGTACCGCGGCCTGCGGGTCCAGCATCCACTCGGCCCGGGCGAGGGCCGAGCGGATGCGGGCCCGCAGGCAGGCGTCGGTGCAGTCGCGGTTGGCCCGCCGCAGGTAGCGCAGGGCGGTGCCGGCTTCGCCGTCGAGCAGCGCCTGCTCGCCGGCGTCCAGCAGGGTCTGGGCCATCCACGGCTCGCCCAGCTCCTCGGTCCTGACCAGATGGCGCGCGATGCGCTCCGGCGCGGTGCCGTCCTCGTATAGCAGGCAGGCGGTTTCCCGGTGCAGCCGGGCGCGTTCCTCGGCCGTCATCCCGTCGAGCACGGCCTGGACCACCGCCGGGTGTCGCAGTCCGTCCGTGGTGACCAGGCCGCCGCTGGTCGGCCCGTCGATCGCCCGCAGCGCCGACTCGGCGCGGACGTCGACGAGGTGGGACAGCAGGCTCCCGTGCAGCGGCTCCCCGGTCACCGCGAGCGCCCGGGCGGCCTTGAGCACCAGGTGCTCGCAGCGGTAGAGGCAGCTCAGCACGGCCTCCCGGAACGCCTCGCCCACGACTGGCCGGTCCGGGCGTTGCCCGGTGGCGGCGAGGTGGTCGTCGCTGAGCGCCCGCACCAGCAGCGGGTTGCCGGCGGTGATCTCGTGGCACTCGTCGGCGATGCGGCGGGCGGCGGGCGCGCCGAGCCGGGCGGCGAGGAGTTGGTACGTCCCGTCGGCGGTGAGCAGGGGCAGCCGGATGCGGTGCAGCCGCGCGGGTTGCAGCAGCTCGGCATACACCTCGGGATGCCACGGCCGGGTGCGGGGCGACTCGGTGAGCACGATCAGCACGGGGAGGCCGGCGATCCGCCGCGCCGCGTAGTCCAGACAGCGCAGTGAGGGTATGTCGGCGTGGTGGGCGTCGTCGACCGCGATGACCAGGGGTGCCCGGCCGGCCAGCTCCACCAGCGCGCTGCCGAGCGCGGCGGTGGTCAGGGCGGGGGCCTCCGGGTCCCGGTCGTCGGCGTCGCCCCAGGCGAGGGCGCCCCGGTCGATCAGCCGGCCGAGGCGGTCGCGGTCGCCGTCGCCCAGCGGCGCGGCCCGGACGAGCTGACGGATGACCTCCAGCGGGACGGTGCGCTCGGCGCGGGACGCGCCTGCGGCGAGGAAGCGGACGCGGGACCCGGCGACCTGCCGGGCGAACGCCTGTAGCAGCGTGGTCTTGCCCGCGCCGACGGGGCCCGTCAGGACGGTCAACGGCCGGTCGTCGGCGAGCCGGCCGGCCGGCCGGAGCCGGTCGGCGAGCCGGTGCTCCAGGAGGGCGAGCTGGCTGCTCCGTTCGGTCAACTCCATGGTCGTGGCCTCGGAAGGAGCGCGGGGTGCGCCGACACCGGGTGCGCCATCTTCCCAGGGCTGCCGAGGGGCCTGACGAAATCGGAGACCGGCAATTTTCGACCCATTCCCAGATAGGCGAATATAGACGGCCGTCTCATTTAGGGGACATGCCATCGATTAACTTGACTGTCTGGCGCCTCTGAATCGTGGCCCCACCAGCTTCATCGGCAATTTCCGCCCCCTCGGGGCATGTCCCCCCGCTATCGACCGCCGTGCATGGTGGAGTATGTCAGCCCCGGAATTGGGCGGCAAGCCGGAAGTTGTAAAGGATAGGCAAACATCGGTTCGGTGCCAACGGGGTGGCGCCTACCCTGCCGCACCCTCCGCAACGGAAAGTCGTCAGCCGATTTCATAACGTGATGCGGTTCGCGGAGTGGGCCGCTCGCGGGCGCTTTCGGCGCTTGCCGAAATTGGTGGGGGAGGTGTCGTGGCGTTCGGCAGCGGTGCCCGCGCCGCCGTCGCGGATCCTCGGGCGATGCGTCCGGCACCCCGCCCGTCGGGCATCGTGTCGGGCGCACGCGGCCCGCGCGAGCGGCGGCCCCGGAGTCCGCGTTTCGTGCCCAGGGTGGCCGGTCGCGGCCCGGGTCCGGTTGGCCCGTCCGCCGCCGGGCGGTCGCCGTGTGTGAAGAAGGCGCAGCTCAGGACCCCGATCGCGTGGCCCGGCACCGACGGGTCGGGCTGAAGGCTGGTGCGCGCCGGGCCGGGGTGTGCCGTCGGCGGACTCCGGCGCCGGGCCCCCGGGTGGGTGGGGTCGGCGGCGGACCGGCGGCGCACCCCGGGCCGGGCTTCCGGTGCGCCTCCCGGTTGCCGAGCGGTCGGCGTCCCGTCGGCAAAAGTTAAAAGAATTCGCCTTTCGCTGCTGTCGCGCCCGCCCTGAGGGCGGGCACCGGTCGCCGGCCGGTCCGCGTTCGAGGCCGTCGCTAACGGCGGATGAATCGGGAGGATCCGCATCGGCGGCATCGTCGCACTCTTGCCCGATTCGAACCTTTAACAGCGGATAGGCGAGATAGACGTTAATTAAGACATATGTGGCATCAATGGTTGTCCGTGCGCCGCGTCCGCGCGGTTGCCACAGTGGCGTTCGACGTATTCTATCGGCGGCTCGGCATCAATATCGTGAAGGCCGGCCTGAATCTGATCGCCATTCTACTGCAATGGTCGTCGCCAATTATCTCCACCCCGCACGGACCGGGCTTCCTCGAATGTGCGCCCCGGCGGAATGTGCCGTCGCCCCACAGCCGCCCCGTCGTCGCCCCACACACGCCCTGCCCCTGTCTTACCGTCGCACTCGGAGCCGGCGCGGATCGCGTCCTACCTGGCCCGTCGGCCCGTCACGCCCCGGCAGCCCGCCCGCCAGCAGCGCCGCGGGCCCGCGCGGCTAGGGGTTGTGCCAAGCGAATGGGCAGCCTAATTTCGGAGCACCCGTGCGGACGGCGGGGAAGGCCGGATATGGGGCTGCACGCACCCATGACGCGAAGGGTTCTGTGGCCGTGATGTCCCAGCCACTGCCGAGACTCCACCACGTCCCCGACAGGGGTTAACGGAGATGACACTGCTGCCGGCACTGTGCGGTCACGGTACCGACCGGGCCGACGCGGTCAGGGTCGCCGGGCGGACCCTCTCCAGCGAAGCGCTGCTCGGCTGCGTGAACGCGGTCGCCGACCGGATCCGGGGTGCCGGCGCGGTCGCCGTCGATGCGACCCCCAGCCTGGAGGCGGTGGTCGGGATGGTGGGCGCCGTACACGCGGGCGTGCCGCTGGTGCCCGTGCCGCCGGGCGCCGACGAGCGGGAGCGCGGTCGCATCCTGCGCGAGGCCGGGGTGACCGTGGTCCTCGGCCGGGACCGCCCCGGCAGCCTCGGCCTGCCGGCGGTTCCGGTCGACCTGCGGCAGCGATCCTGGACCCGGCAGCCCGAGCCGGAGCCGGGCGCCGACGCGGTGATCCTCTACACCGGAGGCACCAGCGGGCCGCCGCGCGGCGTGCGCATCTCCCGCCGGGCCATCGCCGTCGGCCTGGACCTGCTGGCCGACGCGTGGCGCTGGACCGGGGACGACGTCCTGGTCCAGGGCGCCCCGCTGTTCCGGGCGTACGGCCTGGTGGTCGGACTGCTCGGCGCGCTGAGGGTGGGCAGCCGCTTCGTCCACCTCGACCGGGAGGCCGTAGCCGGCCCGGCCGGCACCCTGTACCTGGCGGTGCCCGGGCAGTGGGCGAGGATCGCCCGGAACCGTCACTGGGCGCACACCCTCGCCGGCGCCCGACTCCTGGTCTCCGGGGACGCCCCGCTCGTACCCGCCGTGACCGAGCGCCTCCGGCTGCTCACCTCGCACTCGCTCCTCCAGGGCTACGGCACCACCGAGACCCTCATCGCGCTGGCCGGGCGGGTGGACGCCCCGCCGGCCGACGGCGCCGTCGGCGCGCCCCTGCCCGGGGTCCAGGCCCGCGTCCTGGGCCGGGACAACCTGCCGGTGCCCACCGACGGCGAATCGGTCGGCGAGCTGAGCATCCGGGGGCCGACGCTGTTCAGCGGATACGTCGACCGGCGCGGGCAGCGCACCGGCACCGACGGGTGGCACGCCACCGGCGACCTCGCGACCGTAACGGCGGACGGGTCACACCGGATCATCGGACAGCGCCGCACCGACGTCGTGCACGGTCCCGTCCGCGTGTACGCCGGCCAGGTCGAGGAGGTGCTGCTGAGTCATCCGGGGGTCCACGACGCAGCCGTGGTCGGTATCCCGCACCCGGCCCTGGGCGAGCAGGTCACCGCGTACGTCGTCGCCGCCGAGGGGCTCACCGCCCAGGTGCTCATCGACCACGTCGGGCGGTACCTGTCGGCCTGCCAGCGGCCCCGTCGGGTGCACTTCGTCGACGAGCTGCCGCGCAGCGTGCAGGGTCGGATCAGGAAGTCGCTGCTGATCGCCGCAGGCTGAACGCGCCCGCGCCCGAACCGGTGCGCCGGAGCGTCAGCCCTCCACCCAGCCGTGCCGTCGGGCCAGCGCCAGCATCCGGGCGCGTACCGCCACGATCTGCGCGCCCGTCAGGTCCGGCACGGAGGTCAGCAGGGCCTCCGTGGTCTCCGCGAAGAAGGCCCGCTCGGAGAGCACGTCGCACAGGCCCTCCTCGTCCTCCGCGCCCGCCGGGACCTCCCGGGCGCGCACGGCACCGGCCGTGGCGCTCCGATCGGCGCCGGGGGCGGGGCCGATCACCCGCACCGTGAGCGCCTTCGGGCCCCGGTCGCTCTCCACCGCCTCGTACTCCACCGGTACGCCGGGCACCATCGTCCACTTGTCGCCGTCGACGGTGTTCGCGTGGACGAACACGTCGTCACCGCCGTCGTCCGGGGCGATGAACCCGTAGCCCCGCACCTCGTCGAACCGCACCACTTTGCCTCTGAGCATCGCTTTCCCGCATCCGTCCGACCACTCCGCACGCTCCGGCCACCCGGGCCGGCACGCCACAGACTGGCAGGCGCCCCGGGCGGCGGGCACCCGTACTTTACCCCTATCGACCACCCGAGGGGCGGCGCGGCGACCCGGCGCACCTACCATCGGCGGGTGATCGAGCAGATCCTGCCCCCCTCCGTGGCCGTGGCCGAGTCCTTCGAGGATTCCGCCGGACTGACCCTGTTCCCCGAGGAGGAGGCGCTCGTCGCGAACTCGGTGCAGAAGCGGCGCCGGGAGTTCACCACCGTGCGGCACTGCGCCCGCCGGGCGCTCGCTGAGCTGGGCGTCGAGCCGGTGCCGATCGTCTCCGGCGCGCGCGGCGCCCCGATCTGGCCGGCCGGGATCGTCGGCAGCATGACCCACTGCGACGGCTACCGGGCGGCCGTCCTCGGCCGGGCGGCGGCGTTCGCCACCCTAGGGGTGGACGCGGAGCCGCACGCGCCGCTGCCCGAGGGGGTGCTCGACGCGATCGCCCTGCCGGCCGAGCGGACCCGCACGGCCGCGCTGGCCGCCGCCCGTCCCACGGTCTGCTGGGACCGCCTGCTGTTCAGCGCCAAGGAGTCGGTGTACAAGGCGTGGTTCCCGCTCACCGGCCGGTGGCTGGACTTCGCCGAGGCGGACATCGTCGTCGACCCGGCCGGGACCTTCGTGGCCGAGCTGCTGGTGCCCGGCCCGGTGCTGGGCGGCGTGCCGGTGACCGCCTTCACCGGCCGGTTCCTGGTGGGCCGGGGCCTGGTGCTCACCGCGATCAGCATCCCGACGCCCACCGCCTGAGCGGAGCCGACCGGCGGCCGGTCAGTCGGCCGTCAGCCTCGTCTTCTGCACCTTGCCCAGGGCGTTGCGGGGCAGCGCGTCGACGAACCGCACCTCGCGGGGGCGCTTGTGCGCGGACAGTTGGCGGGCCACGAAGTCGATCAGCTCGGGCCCGTCCACCCCGTCACCCACCACGTACGCCGTGACCTGTTGGCCCAGGTCCGGGTGCGGGGTGCCGACCACGGCGGCCTCCCGGACGCCGGGGTACGCCAGCAGGGCGTCCTCCACCTCACCCGCGCCGATCCGGTAGCCGCCGCTCTTGATCAGGTCGGTGGCGGCCCGGCCGACGATCCGGTGCCAGCCGTCCGGGTCGACGGTGGCCACGTCCCCGGTGCGGAACCAGCCGTCCGGGGTGCGGGTCGCCGCGTCGGCGTCCGGCCGGTTGAGGTACCCGTCGAAGAGGGTGGGCCCGCACACCTGGAGCTCGCCCATCGCCGCGCCGTCGGCGGGCAGCGCCGCGCCGTGCTCGTCGACCACCCGGGTACGCACGCCGGGCAGCGGCACGCCGACCGTTCCCGGCCGGCGGGGCCCGTCGGCGCGGGCGCTGACCGTGATCAGCGTTTCGGTCATCCCGTACCGTTCGACCACCCGGTGGCCGGTGAGCGTGGCGAGGTCGGCGAAGACCGTCGCCGGTAGGGCCGCGCTGCCCGAGACGAGCAGCCGCGCCGGGCGCAGCGCCCGCGCTGCGTCGGGGTCGGCGGCGATCCGGGACCACACGGTGGGCACGCCGAAGTAGACGGAGCCGGCCGCCGCCGCGTACCGGTCGGGTCGGGGGCGGCCGACGTGGTGCAGCCGGCTGCCCAGCCTCAGCGGCCCGAGCACGCCGAGCACGAGCCCGTGCACGTGGAACAGCGGCAGGCCGTGCACCAGCAGGTCGTCCGGGGTCCAGGACCAGGCGTCGGCGAGGCCGTCCAGGCAGGCGGCGACCGCCGCCCGGGAGATCACCGCGCCCTTCGGGGCCCCGGTCGTGCCGCTGGTGTAGAGGATCAGCGCGGTGCCGGCCGGGTCCGGCTCCGGGTGGACGGTGTCCGACCCGCGGGTCGGGTCGACCGGGACCACCGGCGGGCCGGCGCCGCCGACCGGCTGCGGGCCGTTCGCCGGGACGAGCAGCGCCGCCGCGCCCGAGTCGCGCAGGATGTGCTCGCGCTCCATCGGCCCGGCGTCCGGCGGCACCGGTACGACCGCCGCGCCGGCGGTCAACGCGCCCACCACCGCGACCACCGTCTCCAGGGTGGCGGTGGCCTCGACGGCCACCCGGTCGACGCCGCGCAGCTCGTCGGCGACCGCCGCGGCCCGGCGGCGCAGCTCGACCCAGGACACCGCCCGGTCGTCGACCCGGACCGCGCCCGGGCGCTCGTCGTCGGACTCTGCCAACCACCGCAACAACGTCATGCCCTGCGCCCCTCTCCAGCGGCTCGGATCCGGCGCCGCCCGGCGCGCCGGGAGTCGACGCCACGCCGGACCCTCGCCGGCCCGCCGGCCCGGCCGGGTCGCCGGTAGGGTTCGCGTGGGCGTCGACGGGTTGCGCGTCGTCGCCGGAGGCCCGGCACGGCGGTCCCGGGACGACCCGACCGTAGTCGGGGCGCCCCCGGCCCGGCCACCCCTACCGGCCGCCGCCCGCCGTGTCGTCGACGTCCCTCAGGAGGTGCCGCCGGTGACCGGTGAGACGGAAGACCGGCGGGACACGTCCGGCCAGGTCCGGGCGGTCGTGTTCGACCTCGACGGCGTGCTGGTGGACAGCCTGGCCGTGGCCCGGGAGGCGTTCGCCCTCGCGTACGCCGAGGTGGTCGGCGACGGGGTGGCGCCGGTCGGGGAGTACTGCCGGCACCCGGGCCGGTACCTGCCCGAGGTGCTGGCGCTGCTGGGTCTGCCGGCGGCGATGGCCGGCCCGTTCGTCCGGGAGAGCAACCGGCTGGCGCACCGGGTGACGCCGGTCGACGGGGTGGTCGAGCTGCTGGGCGTCCTGCGTGGGCGGGGGTTGGGCCTGGCCGTGGCCACCGGCCGCAGCGGGAAGCGGGCCCGGGACCTGCTCGGTGGGCTCGGCATGCTGCCGCTGGTCGACCACGTCGTCGGCGCGGACGAGGTGCCCCGGCCGAAGCCGGCCCCGGACATCGTGCGGCGGGCGCTGGAGCTCCTCGGGGTGCGCCCCGGCGAGGCGGTGCTGCTCGGCGACGCGCCCGCCGACCTGGTCAGCGCCCGGGCCGCGGGGGTGGTGGCGGTCGCCGCGTTGTGGGGTGAGTCGGACCGGGAGGTCCTGCTCGCCGCCGGCCCCGACGCCGTGCTGGCCCGCCCGGCGGATCTGCTGCCGCTCTGCCCGCCACCCGCTCCCGGGTCGCCCACCGCCGGCCCCGGCGCGGCGACGGGCACGCGCGGTGACCGGCGGGCACCCCTGTCGGGCCGGTCGGCCCCGGATGACACCCCGGTCCGTCAGCCGATGGGTTGATTCGTGATTCAGATCCCCGGATGATGTCCGGCGTCGGTCGCCGCCGCGTGGACCGATTCCGCGTACCGCAACACGCCGCGATCCCAGAGGGTCCTGCCCTCCCGACGGCAACCCGCACGTGACGGAGGACGACGCCAATGCCGGTCATCGAGGTGGAGCACCTGCACAAGCGGTACGGGGAGAAGGTGGCCGTCGACGACGTGTCCTTCACCGTCGAGCAGGGCGAGATCTTCGGCGTGCTCGGGCCGAACGGGGCGGGCAAGACGACCACCGTCGAGTGTGTGCAAGGGCTGCGCCGCGCCGACGGCGGCTCCGTGCGGGTGCTCGGACTGGATCCGATCCGGGACCGCACCGAGGTGCGCCAGCGCGTCGGCGCCCAGTTGCAGGAGAGTCAGCTCCCCGACAAGCTGCGGGTCCGCGAGGCGCTGGATCTCTACCGCTCCTTCTACCGCCAGAAGGCCGACATCGACGAGTTGCTCGCCGACCTGGGCCTGACCGAACAGCGCAACACCGCCTTCCACAAGCTCTCCGGTGGGCAGAAGCAGCGGCTCTCGGTGGCCCTGGCGCTGGTCGGGCGCCCCGAGGTGGCCATCCTCGACGAGCTGACCACCGGCCTGGACCCGCAAGGCCGGCGGGACACCTGGGACCTGGTCGAGCGGATCCGCGACCGGGGCGTCACCGTCGTGCTGGTCACCCACTTCATGGAGGAGGCGGAGCGGCTCTGCGACCGGCTGGCCATCATCGACACCGGCCGCATCGTAGCCATCGACACCCCCTCCGGCCTGCTGACCCGCGTCGGCACCGAGCACCGGGTGCACTTCCGCCCGCTCGACGGGCTGGACGACTCGTTGCTCGCCGCCCTGCCCGGGGTGACCGGGGTCAGCCGCAGCGGCGACGAGGTGACCGTGACCGGCCCGGAGGAGGTGCTCCAGTCGGTGCTCGCGGCGCTGACGGAGCACAAGGTCCGGTACGCCGCCCTCCGGGTCGAGCAGCCCACCCTGGACGACGCCTTCGTCTCGCTCACCGGTCGCCGCGCCGGTCGGGCCGCCGCCCCCCAGAAGCCGACCGACAAGAGGCCCTCGTGAACGCCCTGACCAAGCTCATCGCCGTCGAGATGAAGCTGTTCGTACGCGAACCGGTGTCGCTGTTCTTCGTCTTCGTGCTGCCGATCGGTCTGATGCTCGTCTTCGGGCTGCCCCAGCGGGGATCGTCCACCCAGGGCACCGGGCAGCACGGCGAGCTGACCTTCCTGCCGGCGCTCGCCCTGGCCCTCACCATCGGCATGCTGGCGTTGTTCACCCTGCCGATGGCGCTGGGCGTCTACCGCGAGCGGCGGGTGCTGCGCCGGCTCGCCACCACCCCGGTCCACCCGGGAATGCTGCTGGTCGCGCAGGTCGTGGTGAACCTGGTGATGGGGGTGGCCGGCGCGGTGGTCACCGCGATCGGCGTACGGTTCCTGCTCGACCAGTCGTCCCCGGCGAACATGCCCGGCTTCGTGCTGGCCTTCCTGCTCGGCGTGGCGTGCCTGTTCGCCATCGGCCTGCTCATCGCGGCGCTCGCGCCGTCGGCCCGGGCGGCGCAGTCCATCGGTCCGGCGCTGTTCTTCCCGCTGCTCTTCCTCGCCGGGGCCTGGCTGCCCCGCGACCAGATGCCGACGGTGCTGGCCCGCATCGCCGACTACTCCCCGCTGGGGGCCACCGTGGACACTCTCGCCGCCTCGTGGGCCGGCGACAGCCCGGCGCTGTCGCAGCTCCTCGTCCTGGCGGCCACCGCGGTGCTCGGATCCGTGCTGGCCACCCGCTTCTTCCGCTGGGAGTGACGAACGTCCGGCGGCTGCCGGAAGCGAAACGAGGGCCCTTCCCGCCCGGGTGGCGGGGAGGGCCCGTCCCGTCTGCGCCGACCCGAATGTCGCCGCGCCCCTAGGGGTTGTTAAGGGTGTTCGGCTATTGTGACCTGAATTACATTCAACCTGAACGAGGCCGGTCACCGGGGCGCGGGAGGGCGTTCTCCCGCCACCCGTTCCGTGTCCGCGGAACTGGGTGTCGCCCCCGCCGGTGACCCGCGCCGCACCGACGACTCACGCGTCCGGGGCGGAGCGACAAGCGACGGAGGTCGTGCGATGACAGATTCTTCCGAATCCGCCACCGTTGTCCGGACAGCGGACCGGATCGTCAACGATGACGACCGGAGCACCTGGTCGGCGCGGGCGCCGATCGGCGGGGACGCTGCCAGCATCATCGACGTGGTGTTGGAGGGCGGCCCGACCAATCTCCCCGCCGAGCAGCGCAGCCACCGGATCTCTCCGGCAGAGGACAAGATCAAGGTAAGCCACTACGGCGGGTACGAGCACTTCGAGCGGGACACCGTCAGGGTGACCGACGAGCTGCCCGTGGTCTTCCGCTGGACCGGCCGCACCAGGATCGCCGAGTAGTCGGAGGCGGCGTCGGGCGGTCGTCGGCGCCACGCGCACCGGTGGCGCCGGCGGCGGCCCGGCCGCCGCCCCCGGCCGTGCCCCGGCTCAGGCCCGGTCGGGGGCGAGCCGGTGGGTGAGCGCGGTGTGCCGCCGGCCGGTGCCCGCGGTACGCACCGCGATGGCGAGCGCCTTGCGCGACCCGGCCAGCACCACCAGCTTCCGGGCCCGGGTGACCGCGGTGTAGAGCAGATTCCGTTGCAACATCGTGTACGCGCTCATGGTCACCGGCACCACCACCGCGGGATACTCGCTGCCCTGCGACCGGTGCACCGTGATGGCGTACGCGTGCTGCAACTCGTCGAGCTCGTGGAACTCGTAGCCCACGTCCTCGTCCTCGTCGGTGCGTACGGTCAGCGTCTGGTCGTCCAGGTCCAGGGCGGTGACCACCCCCACCGTGCCGTTGAACACCCCGGCGGCGCCCTTGTCGTAGTTGTTGCGGACCTGGATCACCTTGTCGCCGATCCGGAACACCCGGCCGCCGTGCCGCCGCTCCGGGGCGCCGTCGCGGTGCGGGGCGATCGCCTGCTGCAACAGGGTGTTCAGGTTGCCGGCGCCGGCCGGGCCGCGCAGCATCGGGGTGAGCACCTGCACGTCGCGGGGGCGCAGGCCGAACCGGCCCGGGATCCGCCGGGCCACGATGTCGACCACCTGCTCGGCGGTGACCTCCGGTTCGTCGCTGGGGAACAGGAAGAAGTCGGGGTGCTCACCGAACACCGGGGCCTGGCCGGCGTTGATCCGGTGCGCGTTGGCCACCACCCCGGACTCCTGCGCCTGCCGGAAGATGCGGGTGAGGCGGACCCGGGGCACGGTGTCGGCGGCCAGCACGTCGCGCAGCACCTCGCCGGCGCCGACCGAGGGCAACTGGTCGACGTCGCCGACGAGCAGCAGGTGCGCGCCGGGCGGAACCGCCTTGACCAGCTTGTTGGCGAGGATCAGGTCGAGCATGGACGCCTCGTCGACCACCATCAGGTCGGCGTCGATCGGGTTGCCCCGGTCGAAGGTGGCGTCCCCGCCGGGGCGGAGCTGGAGCAGCCGGTGCACGGTGGTGGCCGGGTGGCCGGTCAGCTCGGTGAGCCGCTTCGCCGCCCGGCCGGTGGGCGCGGCCAGCACGATCTTCGCCTTCTTCGCCGCGGCCAGCTCGATGATCGACCGCACGGTGAACGACTTGCCGCAGCCGGGACCGCCGGTCAGCACGGCCACCCGGGAGGTCAGCGCCAGCCGTACCGCCTGCTCCTGTTCCGTCGCCAGCTCGGCCCCCGTGCGGGCCCGCAGCCAGGCCAGTGCCCTGGGCCAGTCCACGTCGGCGAAGGCCGGCATCCGGTCCACCGGTTCGCGCAGCAGCCGGACCAGGCTCGCCGCGAGGGCCGACTCGGCCCGGTGGAACGGCACCAGGTAGACCGCCGGGATGACGGCGCCCTCGTTACTGCGGTTCGGCACCGCCTCGCGGACCACGCCGTCCTCGGTGGCCACCAGGTCGGCCAGGCCGGCGGCGACCAGTTCCGCCGGCACCTCCAGGATCGCGGCGGCGTCGGCGACCAGGTTCGGCTCGGGCAGGTAGCAGTGTCCGCCGTCGGCGGCCTCGGAGAGGGTGTAACGGATGCCGGCGCGTACCCGTTGAGGGCTGTCGTGCGGGATGCCCACGGCCTTGGCGATGCTGTCGGCCGTCCGGAACCCGATGCCCCACACGTCGGCGGCCAGCCGGTACGGGTCGTCGCGCACCACCGCGATCGACGAGTCGCCGTACTGCTTGAAGATGCGCACGGCGTGCGAGGTGGAGACGCCGACGCCCTGGAGGAAGATCATCACCTCCTTGATGGCCTTCTGCTCCTGCCACGCCGCGCCGATCGCCGCGGTGCGCTTCCTGCCGAGGCCGTGCACCTCGACCAACCGGCCGGGTTCCTCCTCGATGACCCGCAGGGTGTCCACGCCGAAGGCGGCCACGATCCGGGCCGCCATCTTCGGGCCGATCCCCTTGATCAGTCCCGAGCCCAGGTAGCGCTCGATGCCCTGCACCGTCGCGGGCAGCACGGTGGTGCAGTGCTGCACCTCGAACTGCCGCCCGTAGCGCGGGTGCGAACCCCACCGGCCGACCAGCCGCAGCCGCTCCCCGGGCTGCGCGCCGGGCAGCGGGCCGACGACGGTGAGCAGGTCGTCGCCGGAGCGGTCGGTGGCGACCCGGGCGATGGTGTACCCGGTCTCCTCGTTGGTGTAGGTGACGCGTTCCAGCACCGCCTCGAGCACGCTGCCCCGCACCGGGGTGGCCGCGGTGTCGGCGGTCGGCGCGGACGGGTTGGCGGACATCGTGACGATGATGGCAGACGTCGCGCCGGTCAGGGCAGCGGCCGGCAGACGCCCCGGGCGTGGTCGGTGACCGCCGCGCCGACCACGGTCGCCTCCAGCGGCAGCATCTCCAGGCAGCGCCGCACCGCGGCGGCCATCAGGGCGTTGGGTACCCGCATGGACAGCGTGCAGTGCGGCACCCAGAGCCCCGGCCGGTAGTGTTCGGCCAGCCCGACGCCGGCGTCGGCGAGCCGGCCGTGCACGAGCGCGTGGTGGGCCAGCAGCTCGGCGTTGGGGGCCGGCCCGAGCCACAGCACCCGCCCGACGAACTGCCCGGCGTGCTGGAACGTCAGCCGCAGCGGCGCCGCCACCACCGTGCCGGCGAGGGCCGCGGCGACCTGCTCCGGGTCCAGCCGTGGGGCCACCGCCAGCGACACGTGCGGCCGGTGCCGCCGCTCCAGCAGGGAACGCATGCTCTGCACCCCCTCGGACTCCAGCGCGTCCCACAGCACCCGGATGCGCCGGGTGGCGTCGGTGTCCAGATACAGCTCCAGTGCCGCGACCACGCCGATCACCCTAGGGCCCGAAGTTTGCCGGCCCGCTGACGCGGTACTGCGTCGGGGTGGGCCCAACGTGGAGGAGGACCGGGTGGACGTGAGTGATGTGTTGTCCGAGGCCTACGGCCGGCTGCCCGGACTGGTCCGTGGCGCCGTCGATGGCCTGTCGTCGGAGCAACTGCGCCGGGCGCCGGCGACCGGCGCGAACCCGGTGGGCTGGCTGGTGTGGCACCTGACCCGGATCCAGGACCACCACGTCGCCGACCTGCTCGACGCGGAGCAGGTGTGGGTCACCGGGGGCTGGGCGGGCCGGTTCGGGCTGCCCGCCGACCCGGACGACGTCGGCTTCGGGCACACCCCGGAGCAGGTCGCCACCGTCCGGCCGGAAAACGCCCAGGCGCTGCTCGACTACTTCGACGCGGTCGCCGAGCGGACCCGGGGGCTCCTCGCCGGGCTGCGTCCGGCGGACCTGGACCGGGTGGTCGACGAGGCGTGGGATCCGCCGGTGACCCTCGGGGTCCGGCTGGTCAGCGTCGTCGAGGACGACCTCCAGCACGTCGGCCAGGCCGCGTACGTGCGCGGCCTGCTCGGGGCGGACTGACCGGGCGGGGCCGCGCGTCGCGGCGCGGCCCCGCCGCCGGTCACGGCACGATGACGGCGCGGCCCTCCAGGGACCCGTCCTGCATCTGCCGGTACGCGTCGACGGCGTCGTCCAGCCCGAACGTGGTGACCTTCGGCTTGATCAGCCCGCGCGCGCCGAGGTCGAGCACCTCGATCAGCTCGGGCCGGCTGCCCCAGTAGGTGGTCTGGATGCTGACCTCGTAGGGCACGGAGAAGAACGAGACCGGCAGTGTGCCGCCGCCGATCCCGACGATGGTGAGGTCCCCGACGGTGCGGGCGGCTGCCGCGCCGAGCGCCAACGTGGCGTCCGCGCCGACGAAGTCCAGGACCACGTCCGCGCCCCGGCCGCCAGGGGTGGCCTTCCTGATCTCCTCGGCGGTCCGGTCGCCGGAGCGCAGCGTCAGGTCGGCCCCGTACTCCTCGGCGAGCTTCAGCGCGTCGGCGCGGGTGTCCACCGCGATCACCCGGGCCGCCGTGGTGGCCTTGAGGATCTGCACGCCGACGTGCCCGAGTCCGCCGACGCCGATCACCACGGCGGTGCTGCCCGGCGGCAGCTTGTGCCACGACCGCCGGATGGCGTGGTACGGGGTGAGGCCGGCGTCGGTCAGCGGCGCCGCCTCCACCGGGTCGAGACCGTCGGGCAGCGGCACGACGTGCCGGGCGTCCGGGACCAGCTCGTACTCGGCCATGCCGCCGTCGAGGCCGAGCCCGCCGCCCCCGCCCGGCACGGGCGCCCCGGCCGGGTTCTCGCAGTACGGGTCCACGCCGACCCGGCAGCGGGCGCAGGTGCCGCAGCCCCACGGGCCGTAGACGGCCACCGGCTGGCCGACCTCCAGGCCGGTCACCCCGGCGCCGAGGGCGTGCACCCAGCCCGCGTTCTCGTGGCCGAGGGTGAACGGCGGGTTCCAGGGGACCGCTCCGGCCTCGAAATCGTGCATCAGGTGCAGGTCGGAGTGGCAGGCGCCGGCACCGCCGATCTTCACCACCGCCTGGCCCGGGCCCGGCGTGGGCTCGGGCACCTCGACCAGTTCGGGTTCGGACTTCCACCTCGGCAACCGCAGCGCGCGCATCCGTGTCTCCCGTTTCTCCGCGTCGGGCATCTCCCCGGTGACCTGCCCTTTCGTGGCCTGAACAAACGGGCGGCGGCCACGGGGCCGCCGCCCGTCCGGCGGGTCGGCATCCTTACAGTCCGCCGCCTGGCCTCCTCTTCGGTGCGAGACTCCGGCTCAGGCAAACGTCGGTGGAGGAGAAGCCATGTCAGACCCGAATGCGCAGGCCAGAGGCTCCGACGAGCGCTTCGACCGGGTCGGTGAGACCCTCTCGGAGGCGGTGACGCGGGCGGCGTCCGTGCTGGAGGAGGAGCTGGCCGGGGGCGTCGACAGCGCCCGGCGGCTCACCGAGCGGCTCACCGCGGACCGCCGGGTCGACCCGGCGGCGTTCGACGAGGTGGTGGGGCGGGTCCGCAAGGACACCCACGCCCTGATCGACATGGTGGTCGGCCAGCTTCCCGCCCCGGCCTCCGGCGACGACCTCACCCGCCGGTACGCGGCGGACGCCCACGACGCGCTGGACAGCCTCCTCGACCTCGCCCGGCTCACCCCCGAGTTCGCCAACGGGCTGCTCGACCGGGTCTCCGCCGGCACCCGCCGGGCCGAGGGGGACCCGGTGGACGCCCCCGGCGCCGAGCCGGGCGCGTCCACCGACGGCCGCTGAGCCGGTGACCGCCACCGTGACCGACGGCCCGGTTGACACGCTGCTCGCGCGCTACCGGGCCCGCACCATGGCCACCCTGCTGGCCGAACTGCCCACCGGCGGCCCCCGGTATCTGTACGACCTGGTGGCCGACTACCCCGGCCGGTCGGGCAAGGGGCTGCGGGCGGCGCTGTGCGTGGCGACCTGCCGCGCGTTCGGCGGCACCGACGACGACACCGTGCTGAACGTCGCCGCCACCGTCGAGCTGTTCCACAACGCCTTCCTCATCCACGACGACATCCAGGACGGCAGCGAGCAGCGTCGGGGCGCCCCCACCCTGTCGGCCCGCTACGGGGTTCCGGTGGCGCTGAACGTCGGCAACATGACGAACCTGCTCGCCCTGGAGCGGCTGCTGGCCAACCGGGACCTCCTCGGCTCCGGCACGACCTGGGAGCTGGTCGAGCAGACCCGGTTGATGCTGCGCCACTCCCTGGAGGGGCAGGCCATCGAGGTCGGCTGGATCCGGGACAACGCCTGCGACCTCACCGCGGACGACTACTACCGGATGTGCCTGAAGAAGACCTCCTGGTACACGTGCGTGTATCCGTGCCGCACCGGCATCCTGGCCATCGGCGACGGCCGGCCCGGGATGGACCGGCTGGACCGGTACGGCTGGTTCCTCGGCGCGGCCTTCCAGATCCAGGACGACGTGCTCAACCTCGTCGGTGACTACGCCCGATACGGCAAGGAGATCTCCGGCGACCTGTGGGAGGGCAAGCGGACGCTGATCCTGATCGACTTCCTCGACCGGTGCACCCCGGCCGAGCGGGAGCGGACGGTGCGCTTCCTCGGCGCCGCCCGCTCCGCGCGGACCGCCGCGGAGGTGCGCTGGCTGCACCGCCGGCTGCTCGCGTACGACAGCGTGGTGGCGGCCCAGGGACAGGCCCGGGACCTGGCCGACGCCGCGCGCACAGAGGCCGCGGCGGCGCTGGGCGAGCGGGCGGACTCCGAGGACGGCCGGTTCCTGCTCGCCCTCGCCGACTATGTCGTCGACCGGTCCCGGTGAGCCGCAGGCGGTCGGCCGGCGCGGCGGCGCCGCTCCGGTTGCCGATCCGGCCGGGACGCGGTCCACTGATTCACATGGGCGAGATCAAGGTGGGCACGTCGTCGTGGGCCGACCGGATGCTGCTGGGCTCCGGCTGGTACCCCCGCTCGGTCAACACCCCCGCCGGTCGCCTCCGCCACTACGCCGAGCGGTTCGCACTGGTCGAGGTGGACACGTCCTACTATGCGGTGCCGGCGCCGGAGACCACCGCAGGCTGGGTGGCCGCCGCCCCGCCCGGGTTCACCTTCGACGTCAAGGCGTTCAGCCTCTTCACCGGCCACCCCACCCCGGTTTCGGCGCTGCCCCGGGACCTGCGACCGGCCGGCGGCCCGTCCCGGATCCGGTGGCGGGACCTGCCCGCCGGGGCGTACGACGAGCTGTGGAGCCGGTTCCGTGCGGCGCTGGAGCCGATCGCGGCGGCCGACCGGCTCGGCGCGGTGCTGCTCCAGTTCCCGCCATGGCTAGCCCGCAGTGCCGCGGCCGAGCGGCGGATCGTCGCCACCGCCGAGCGGCTGCGGCCGTGGCGGGTCAGCGTGGAGCTGCGGCACGGCTCGTGGTTCACCGAGGACGCCGTCCTGCGCACGCTCGCCCTGCTGCGTGAGCACGACCTCTCCTACGTCTGCGTGGACATGCCACAGGGGTTCGTCTCGTCGGTGCCGCCGATCCTGGTCGCCACCGCCGCACCGGCCGTGGTCCGCTTCCACGGCCACAGCGCCGCCTGGGAAGGCGGCGATAAACAGGACAAATACCGGTACGCCTACGGCGAGCGCGAGCTGCGGAACTGGTCGCGGCTGCTGGTCGAGCTGGCCGACACCAGCGACGAGCTGCACGTCCTGTTCAACAACTGCTGCGGCGACCAGGCCCAGCGCGACGCGGCCCGCCTGGTGGAGGTCCTGGCGGAGGCGGGCGTGCCGGCCGGTGGGACGCCGGTCAGCCGCGCCGGTTGATCCCCTCCGGGTGCATCCCGGTCGCCTCCTCGAGCGCGTTGTCCGGCAGGTCCCCGCCGGCGCTGTCGTTCGGGAACGCGCGCCGCGACGGCGCCGGGTCGGGCGGCGCCCCCGGACCCGCCTCGGCGACCGGCCTGTCCTCAACGTTGCCGAACCCGTGCCGCCCTGCGGGCCCGGTGGGCTCGGCGGGCGCGCCGGCCCGCCGGTCGCCGAGGCTCCCCTGCGGCACGGCGGTCTCCTCGCTGCCCTCGTCCATCGGGGAGTCCTCGCCGGCCCCCCACGGCGGGCCGGCGTCGAACCCGTCGCTGGTGCCGAAGGGGGCGGCGGACCCAGGTCCGCGTTCGTCCCCGCCGGTCGTCGATCCGTCCCTGCTCGTCATGGCCACCTCGCTGGTCGGGTCGGTGCTGCGGGCGCTGACTGCCCGCCTGCGCGCCGCCCATGCCCACCGGTCCGGCCGGGCACGGGCGGCGCGGTGGTCAGCGGCCGGACATCGCCATGTGCCGCCTGGCGGCGCCCATGGCGGCCACCTTCCCCATCGCCCTGGGCGCGCTGGCCAGCCCACCCGCGCGCCCGAGCAGGCCCCGGAAGACCTGCCCCGGCTTCTGCTGCTCACCCATGTACGCGCTGACCACCACCAGCGCGCCGGTGAGCGCCGGGACGGCCCACTGGAGCAGCTTCAACTGCCGCTGGCTGGAGGCCACGTTGGTCGGCGTCTGCGGGTTCGGCTCGGTCGTCCCCTCGACGGACGGGCCGCCCGCCTTCTCCAGCCGCATGCCGAGCAGCCGGCTGTACCCGGTTACCGCGAGCGCGGCGACCGTGAGGGCCGTCTTCACCGTGCTGATCCGGGCCACCCCCGCCTGGGCGAGCACCCGGGGGCTCTCGGTCGTCAGCTCGCCGACCGCGCCGGCCAGGTGCGCGCCGATCGCCGCCGCGTTGACCGGGGTCCACCGGGCCCACCCGGCCGAGGCCACCGGCAGTCGCTGGGTCGAGTCGTTGATCTGTGCCGCCGCGCCGTTGACGCCGAGCGCTCCCATCAGGGAGCCGCCGAACCAGGCAGCCAGGCCCAGGTCGTGCATCGAGCGCAGTGCGGTGTGCCGTTCGGACATCTGATCCCCTTCCACGGTACTGGCGGTGCGGCATACCCGCCGATCGGGGAAGTACGCACCGTGACCGGTCAGAGGCCGTAGCGGCTCTTCAGGTGGCGCCACCGGTCGCGGAACATCCATTTGTCGAACTCGGTGACGGTCGTCGCGCCGCAATCAACCCGGGCGGCGGGAGCCTGACAAGCCGGCGGCGAAGGCGGCCACCCGCGCGGCCACCGGCGCGCTGGCGCGTACCCAGACGAAGTGGTCGAGTGGGGCGCCGGCCTGCACGGCCGTGTAGCGCTCGCGCGCGACGGTGGCCGCGGCGAGCTTGCCGCAGAGCTGGTCCAGGGTGGCGTGCGGGGTGTACTGGTCGTCGTCCACGCTCACCGCGAGGACGGGGACGTCGAGCGTGCGCAGCGCCGCCTCGACGTCCACCCCGTCGAGGGTGGGGAAGCGGCCGGTGCGGGCCGTGTACGCCCAGTCCCGGATCACCCCGCGCGCCTGCCGGCCGCCGAAGCCCCAGCCCGGCCAGACGCCGAGCAGCCGGGCGGTCGCGGCGATCCCCTGGGTGTACGGCAGGACCCCGTACCTCCGTGGGGCCGGGTAGCCGCGCCAGTACGGCACGCCGACGGCGACCAGGGCCACCCCGTCCACCGCGTCCGTGCCGTGCAGGGCCAGGTGCAGCAGCGCGGCCTGGCCGCCGAGGGAGTGTCCGAGCAGGATCGTCGGCCGGCCGTCCAGCAGCGGCTTCAGCGCCGCCAGCACCGCGCCCACGTCCGCGGCGAGCTCTACGTAGCCGTACCGGCAGGCCCGGCTCGGCGCGGGGGTGCTCGCGCCGGTGCCGCGCAGGTCGGCCACGACCACGGCGAGGCCGGCGGCCCGCAGCGCGGCGGCGAACGGCCGGTAGTAGCGGGCCCGTACCCCCATCGCGGGCCAGATCACCACCACCGGGGCGTCGGCGGCCCCGTCGGGCTCGGGATACACCTGCACCCCGAGCCGGGCACCCTCGACGTCGACGAACTCCTGCGTGTACTCCCCGGTCGCGCTCATCCGCCCAGCGTACGGCCGTAAGCTACCGGCGGGTAGGAAGGGTGGCGTGGGTGGCCGGCCGTCAGGCCGCGGCCGGCACCGGGCGGGCGACGGTGGCCACCGTCTCGTACACGACGTTGAGCTGCTCGGCACAGCGCCTCCACGAGTACCGGCTACGGATCCGGTCCAGCGCCGCCGTGGCGTACGCGAAGCGCCGCACGTTGTCGCCGAGCAGCCGGCGGATCGCGGTGCCCAGCGCCCGGGGGTCGCGCGGCGGCACCAGGTCGCCGGTGAGCCCGTCGATGACGGTGTCGGCGATGCCACCCACGTCGGTGCCGATCACCGGGACACCGCAGGCCATGCCCTCCAGGGCGGTCAGGCCGAACGGCGCGTGCCACGGGGCGGCGACCAGCAGGTCGGCCGAGCGGTACCAGGCGGCCAACTTCTCGCGGGGCACCGCGCCGATCAGCTTCACCCGGTCGGCCACCCCGCAGGACCGGGAGAGCGCGGTCAGGCGTCGGGCGAAGCCGTCGGCGGGCAGCCCTCCGGCCGGCGGGCCGCCGACCACCACGCACTCGGCCCCCGGCGCCGCGGACATGGCCCGGACGACATCCTGGAAGCCGCTGCTCTCCACCATCCGACCCGCGGTCAGCACGCGGGGGCGGGCCGGGTCACGCGGGGCCACCGGGCCGTCCGGGCGGAACATCCGCTCGTTGACCCCGGCGGGCACCAGCGCCATCCGGGACCGGGGAACCCCGAGCCGGATCAGCTCGCCGATCTCGTCCTGGCCCTGCACCACCACCAGGTCGACCGCCCGGCCGAGCGCGCGTTCGTAGCCGATCCGGCCCGGTGGGCCGGTGTCCCGGGCACCCGGGTGTCGCCGCTGTGCCGTGCCGAGGGTGTGGTACGTCAGCACCACCGGGACCCCGGCACGCCGGCTGGCGTGCACGGTGGCCAGCCCGCTCATCCAGAAGTGCGCGTGCGCCACGTCGGGCAGCCAGGGGCCGTCGCGCCACTGGCCGGCCAGCCACCGGCCGAACTCGCCCGCGTACGGCAGCATCTCGTCCCCGGGCAGCAGGTGCGCCGGCCCGGCCGGCACGTGCAGCACCTCGTAGCCATCCGGGGTGGCGACCGCGTCGGGCAGGCCGGGGGAGTCGCGGCGGGTGTAGACGCGCACGTCGTGGCCCTGACCGACCAGCGCCGCCGCCAGCTCCGCCACGTGCGTGTCCTGCCCGCCGGTGCTCTCCCCGCGCAGGGCGGCGAGTGGGCTGGCCTGCGACGAGACCATCGCGATCCGCATTCTTCCTCCTCCGTCAGCCCGTCCCGGCCGGTGGGGACCCGTCGAGCCGGCGAGGTTCCCTGGAACGCGCACGACAGGTCCCTACCCCCGCCCTCGCCTCCTAACCTCCTCGGGTCAGGCCCCGTCGCGGAGCATGCCGGGGCCGAAGACCTCGTAGGCGATCCGGTCGCTGGGGACGCCGCGGCGCAGCAGGGTGCTGCGGACCAGGTTCATGAAGGGCAGCGGGCCGCACAGGTGGACGTGGGCGCCGGGGGTGAACGGGATCAGCTCCGGGTCGACGCGCCCCGGGCTGACCCGCACCGGCAGTTCGGCGAGCGGCCCGTCGGTGGCGTCGACATGCTCGTACCAGAGCGCGGTGCGCAGGTTGGGCAGGGCGTGGTGCAGCCGGGGCAGCTCGTCGCGGAGCACGTGCGCGGTGCCGGCCCGGTCGGCGTGCACCAGAGTCACCGGCCGCTGCGGCGCGGTGACCGCGAGGTGCTCCAGCGCGGCCATCGCGGGGGTGAGCCCGATGCCGGCGCTGACCAGCACCAGCGGTCCCTCCCCGGCCACGGCGCTCACCTCGCCGAACGGCGGGCTGAGTCGCAGCGTGTCGCCGACGGCCACCCGCTCGTGCAGGAACGTGGAGACCATGCCGTCGGGCGCGCCGGCGGTGCCGCGTACCCACTTCACGGTGATCCGCCACCGCGCCGCGCCGGGCCGGCCGGAGAGGCTGTACTGCCGGATCTGCTGGCCCCGGCCGCCGTCGAGGTCGACCGCGACGGAGACGTACTGGCCGGGGACGAACTCCGGCACCGGGCCGCCGTCGGCCGGCTCCAGAACGAACGACATGACGTCGGCGGTCTCCCGGACCCGCTCGGCCACCCGCCAGGCCCGCCAGACCGGCTGCCCCTCGGCCACCCCGGCGCCCTGGTAGAGCCGGGCCTCACGGGCGATCAGTTCGCAGGCCAGCAGCCAGTACGTCTCGTCCCAGGCCGCGGCGACCTGCGGGGTGACCGCGTCGCCGAGCACCTCGCCGACGGCGGCGAGCAGGTGCCGGCCCACGACGGTGTACTGCGCCGGGGTGATGCCGAGCGAGACGTGCTTGTGCGCGATCCGGTCCAGGATCGGCCCCCACGGCGCGTCGCTGGCGCCGACCAGGTGCTCCGCGTACGCGACGACGGCGGCGGCCAGCGCGGCCTTCTGCTGCCCGGTGGCCTGGTTGCCCCGGTTGAACAGGTCCAGCAGCTCCGGATGGGCGTCGAACATCCGCTGGTAGAACCGGCCGGTGATCGCCTCGCCGTGCGCCTGTACGGCGGGCAGGGTCGCCCGCACCACCGCCGCCGATGACTCCGTGAGCATGACATGTCCTCCTGCGGTCGTCCGGTGTCGTCCGCTTTCGTCGACGACGTGCCCAATAAACAGGAATCCCAAATACCTCTTCAGGGCCGAAGGTCCCGGTTGCGGAGTCGCCCGGATCACACCGGGGCGGGTCGTCCGGCCCGGGGCGCGGCGCGGTCGCGGTGGCTAGGGTCGGTGCGTGAAGCTCAACCGGTCCACCGACATGGCCCTGCGGATCGCCATGCTGACCGCCGCCTCCCAGGCCCGTACGACGGTGGACGAGCTGGCCGAACAGCTCGCGCTGCCGCGCAGCCACGTCGCCAAGGTGGTGCAACGGTTGCAGAGGATCGGGGTGCTGGTGACCATCCGGGGCCGCTCCGGCGGGGTGGCCATCGCCGGCACGGCCGGCGAGCTCACCGTCGGCGCGGTCGTGCGGGCCTTCGAGGGCGACGACGAGGTGGTCTCCTGCGAACAGTCGGCCTGCCCCCTCGTCGCCGGCTGCCGGCTGCGTGGTCAGCTGCGCCGCGCGCAGGACGCGTTCCTCGCCGTCCTCGACGAGACGCGGCTCGGCGACCTGGTCGACGGCCCGACCGGCCCCCTCCTGCTCACCCTCGGCCGGAGATGACGAAGGGGCCCCTGGCAACAGGGGCCCCTTCGCACCGGCGGTGGGCGGTCAGCCGACGCTGATCGTCCCGTCCCCGGCGCGGACGCAGGCCACCGCGCGAGCGGTGGTGGAGGAGGCGCCGGCCAGGCAGCGGCCCAGCACCTGGTGCCCGGCCACGTTGGGGTGCCACGACTCCTGGCACGTCTGGAAGTAGCTCACGCAGGTGTTGGCGATCCGCTGGATGGCGATCTTGTCCTTGCCGGCGAGGCTGGTGACGAAGGTGCCGGTCGCGCCGTCCTGGAGCCGGATCGGCGTGGCGAGCGCCCCGGACGGGCTGGTCGGCTGCTCGCAGAGCCGGGCGCCGTCGAACGCCCGCTGCACGTTGAGGTAGACCAGGTCGGCGGTGGGGAACTGGCTGGCCAGGCTGTCGCGCGTCGAGCGGACCAGGGTGCCCAGCCCGGCGGAGAAGTTGTGCCCGGGCCGCAGGCTGGCCCGGTGGATCGGGCAACCGGCCGCGTACCGCTCGGCGCCGAGGTCCCGGAACTTGTCCCGGTCGTCCTGCCGCCCGTCCTCCTCCCAGTAGTTCGAGGCCAGGTCGAACGGCAGCGGGTTGGTGTAGTCCTGGAACACGATCCGGTGCTGGCCGTCGGCGTCGATCTGGTCGAGCGTGGTGAGGATCTGCCGTACGGCGGCGGTGGTCTCCGCGGTCGCGGCGCTCAGCTGCGCCGCGGTGGCCAGGTCGGCGTCGCTGCACGGCTCCTGCGGCACCGGCCCGCCGAGGTACGCCCAGAACTCCCACCAGCCGGTCCACGCGTCGGCGATGAACCGGTTGGCGCACTTCTCCGCGACGCTGCCGAAGGTGAACGAGCTGTTGTTCGAGCCCAGGCCCACCAGCACCAGGTCGATGTCGTGGGTCTGGCCCACCGCGCGGAGCTGGTCGAGCTGGGAGGCGACCGCACGGCCCTTGGTCCGGTTGACCGAGGCGTTGCCGATGTCGTACGGCTGCCCGCCCGAGCAGGCCAGGTTGAACCGGGCCTGGATGCCCGGCAGGTTGGCCTGGAACAGCGAGGCGTTGGGGGACCGGTGGCAGAAGTAGGCGTTGCTGTTCGGCGCGGTCCAGCCGGGGAAGCCCTGGTTGATGCCGTTGACGTCGGAGACCGGGGAGTAGGCCCCGGCCCCTTCGCCGCTGATGAAGCTGTCGCCGAGCGCCACGGCGGCGGTGGGGAGGCCGGCAACCGCCGGGGCGGGCGGTGCGACGGCGGTCGACAGCGCCGCCGCCGCGACGGTCAACACCGCCGCGAGCGCGGTACGACGGAACACGGACATACGCGTCCTCCATCAGTCCATGGAAATATGAAAGTTTCTATGAGGCGGTGATCACATCACGGGAGAGTGACGGGCGTCAACGTCCGGCCATCCCCGCACGGGTTCGGGCAGGGGCGTCCCGGGACCGCCGGGGAGGGCCGGGCCGTGGCGCGGACATGTCGTCCGAGGGATGGCCGGGCGGGATGAATCCCGGGTTCTGTGGCGTTGCCGGGGAGGTGGACGTCCTCCGGGCCGCCCATTGGCAGGGCCGCCGCCGGCGGCGGGGCGACCCGCACACTGCGGGGTGCCTACGTCCTGTCCCACCTCCCGGTTAGGCTCGCTGCGGCGCGCCGCGCGATGTGATCGAGCCGGTGAGCGGCACCACACCGCCGAGACCTGGGAGTACGACCAGTTGACCGCACAGCCTGAGATGCTCTACGGGGCCGACGACCTTACGCACCTGGAAGGCCTGGACGCCGTTCGCAAACGCCCAGGCATGTACATCGGCTCCACAGACAGCCGTGGCGTGGGCCACCTCGTCAACGAGATCCTCGACAACTCCACCGACGAGGGTGTGGGGGGTCATGCCACCCGGATCGAGTTGATCCTGCACGCCGACGGCTCGGTGCAGGTCGACGACGACGGCCGGGGCATCCCCACCGACGTGCACGCCAAGTCCGGCATCTCGGGCGTCGAGCTGGTGCTCACCCGGCTGCACGCCGGCGGCAAGTTCGGCGGCTCCGGCTACAAGACCTCCGGCGGCCTGCACGGCGTCGGCGCCTCCGCCGTCAACGCCCTGTCCCGCCGCTTCGACGTCACGGTCCGCCGTGGCGGCAAGGTGCACACCATGTCGTTCCGGCACGGCGTGCCGGGGGTCTTCGACGGCCCCGGCCCCGACGCCCCGTTCACCGCCGGCCCGGGTCTCCAGGTCGCCGGCGCGATGAAGCGCGGCGCGGGCACCGGCACCTCGATCCGCTACTGGCACGACGCCCGGTACTTCGAGACCGGCGCCGCGCTGGACGCCGATGCCGTCCGGCTCAAGCTGCGCAACACCGCGTTCCTCGTTCCCGGCGTGAGCTACCTGCTGCGCGATCTCACCGGCGAGGAGCCGGTCGAGGAGACCTTCCACTTCCCCGCCGGCCTGACCGACATGGTGGAGTTCCTCGCCCCGAGCGGCGACCGGCCGGTCTCCGGCACCCTGCTGGTCGTCGGCGAGGGCACCTACCGGGAGAACGCGGCCGACGCCAACGGCGTCATGCAGTCCAACGTGCAGCGACGTGCCGAGGTCGAGGTGGCGTTCCGCTGGGGCACCGGCTACGAACGCACCGTCGAGTGCTTCACCAACACCATCCGCAACGCCCACGGCGGCACCCACCGCAAGGGCTTCGAGCGCGCCATGGCCCGCACCCTCGCCGACGCGGCGCGCAACGCCCGGGGGCTGCTCAGGCCCAAGGAGGACGCGCCCACCCTGGACGACGTCCTGGAGGGGATGACGGCCGTGGTGCACGTGCGGATCCCCGAGCCGCAGTTCACCTCGCAGACCAAGGACGAGCTGTCCACCGCCGGCATCACCAAGGTGCTCCAGGGGCTGATCGAGGCGCACCTCAAGGCGTGGCTGGAGGACCGGCGCACCAAGGTCGAGGCCCGCACGGTGCTCCAGAAGATCGTGGACGCGGCCCGGGTCCGGCTGACCCAGAAGCAGCAGAAGGACGCCGCCCGGCGCAAGACCGCCCTGGAGGGCGCGTCGATGCCGCCCAAGCTGGTCGACTGCCGCGCCACCGGGGTGGACCGCAGTGAGCTGTTCATCGTTGAGGGCGACAGCGCCCTGGGGTGCTTCACCGGCGACACGATGGTGGCGCTGGCATCCGGCCGGAGCAGGTCGTTCGCCGATTTGGCCGCCGACTGGGAACGAGGCGTTGGCCACTTCGGGTACACGACCAACAAGGCAGGCCGGGTGGTCGTCGCTCCGCTCGTGGCGCCCCGGCTCACCAAGCGCGGTGCGCCACTGGTACGCGTGACCATCGACAACGGCGAGTCGGTGCGATGCACCCCCGACCACCTCTTTCGATTGCGTGACGGCTCCTACCGCCGGGCAGACGCGCTGACCCCCGGCGACTCACTGATGCCGCTCTACCGCAGCCTGTCCAGCAAGGCGGAGGGGCAGAAGCTCCAGGGGTACGAGCGGGTCTGGATGAACGACAAGGGGGAGTGGGTCTACACCCATTACCTGGCGGACGCCTGGAACCTGCGGCACGGCCGGGACAGCGCGGCCAACGGCAATGTTCGTCACCATATTGACATTGACAAGCGCAACAACGACCCGCGCAACCTGCGGAGAATGACGTGGGCGGATCATTCCGCCCTGCACGCGGCGATGATGGGGGACCACGTCCACGCCGGCTGGCGGGAGTGGTTCGACAACGGAGGGCGGGAGTTCCGCTCGGCGATGCTCACCGCGCAGTGGCGAGACCCCGCCTTCCGTGAGGCGTGCCTCGCGCGACTGTTCGCCCTCAACGAGTCGCCCGCGTTTCGCGCGAAGACCGAAAAGGGCTTTCAGGACTGGTACGACGCGCTCAGCGCGGACGAACGGCGCGCCTATGCCGAGCGGATGCGCGAGCGGCAGGCGGCGTACTGGTCGCACCCGCAGCACCGAGAGGCGGCAACTGAGCGGGTGCGTGCGTTCTTCGCCGATCCGGCTCGCCGTGCCGAGTGGCGCGACCGTTCGGTTCGGCAGTGGCAGGACCGGGAGCTGCGGGCCTGGCGGTCCCGCAAGACCATCGAGCAGTTCGCGAACCCCGCAGAGCGGGAACGTCAGCGCAACGCCGTATCGGCCTGGCACCGGGATAACCCGGAGTTCGGTGAGCAGCACTCTCATCGGATGCGGCGGCGGATGACCGACCCGAGCAACGACCAACTCGCCAAAGTCCAGGCCGGACGGGCTCGCTACGTGGCATCCGTGCCGCGCCAGGAGCGTGTCGGCCGGCAGGTGGAGGGCCGCCGCCTGGCGGCGCTTAGTCGTCTCGCGCCGTTGCTGTCGTTGGCGGACGAGGACCTGGCCGCCGCCTACGAAGGCGAACGGATGCGGAGCGCCCGCACCGGCCTCCGTTTCGACCGGCTTTTGAGCCTGTACGACGGGGACTACGGGCGGTTGCGCGAGGCGGCGTCTCTGGTCAACCACCGCGTGGTGTCGGTCGAAACTCTGGACGAGGCGACGGACGTCTACGATCTGACGGTCGACGGGTACCACAACTTCGCACTCGAAGCCGGGGTCTTCGTCCACAACAGCGCCCGCGTGGCGCGTACTGCCGAGTACCAGGCGCTCCTGCCGATTCGCGGCAAGATCCTCAACGTGCAGAAGGCCAACCTCCAACAGGTGCTGGACAACGCCGAGTGCGCCGCGATCGTCCAGGTGCTCGGCGCCGGTTCCGGCCGCACCTTCGACCTGTCGGCGCTGCGGTACGGCCGGGTGCTGATCATGGCCGACGCCGACGTGGACGGCGCGCACATCCGCACCCTGCTGATCACGCTCTTCGCCCGGTACATGCGCCCGCTGATCGAGGCCGGCCGGCTCTACGCCGCGATGCCGCCCCTGCACAAGATCACCACGAAGGGGCGCAACCCGCAGACCACCTACACCTACACCCAGGCGGAGATGGAGGCGTTGGTCCGCAAGCTGGAGAAGTCCGGCAAGCAGATCGTCACCCCGATCCCCCGGTTCAAGGGCCTCGGCGAGATGGACGCCGACGAACTGTGGGACACCACGATGAACCCGGCCACCCGGGCGGTCCGCCGGATCACCCTCGACGACGTCGACGCCGCCGAGCGGATTCTGGAGCTGCTGATGGGGGAGAAGGTCGAGCCGCGCCGCAACTGGCTGATCGAGTCCGCCGACCGGGTCGACCGCGACGCGATCGACGCATGAGGACCGCCCGCCGCCAGACCGTGGCCCCCCGGGGACAGCGCCGGCCGACCGTGGCCCGCCGAGGAGAGAGCTGAACCATGGCACGCCGTAAGAACACCGGTCCGAAGGCGGACCTTGCCGCCTTCGATCAGGCCGGCGCGCGGGTCTTCGACAACCCGCTGGTCACCGAGGTCTCCGACTCCTACCTGGAGTACGCCTTCTCGGTGATCCACTCCCGAGCCCTGCCGGACGCCCGGGACGGCCTCAAGCCCGTGCACCGGCGCATCCTCTACTCGATGCACGAGGCGGGCCACCGCCCCGACCGGGCGCACGTGAAGTCGGCCCGGGTGGTCGGCGACGTGATGGGCCGGTACCACCCGCACGGCGACACCGCGATCTACGACGCGATGGTCCGGCTGGCCCAGGACTTCTCGCTCAACGTCCCGCTCATCGACGGGCATGGAAACTTCGGCAGCCCCGACGACGGCCCGGCCGCCGCGCGCTACACCGAGGCCCGGATGTCCCGGGAGGCGATGCTGCTCGTCGGTGAGCTGGGCGAGGACACGGTCGACGTCGAGCCGAACTACGACGGCTCGCTCACCCAGCCGACCGTGCTGCCGGCCGCGTTCCCGAACCTGCTGGTCAACGGGGCGTCCGGGATCGCGGTCGGGATGGCCACCAACATGATCCCGCACAACCTGGGCGAGGTCGTCTCCGCCGCCCGGTGGCTGATCAACCACCCGGACGCCGACCTCGACAAGCTGATGGAGTTCATCCCCGGGCCGGACCTGCCGACCGGCGGCGTGCTGCTCGGCCTCGACGAGGTGCGCCGGGCGTACGAGACCGGGCGCGGCGTGGTCCGGATGCGTGGCCGGGTGGAGATCGGCCACCTGGAGGGCAGCCGGGGCCGGCAGGCGATCACCGTCGTCGAGCTGCCCTACGGCGTGGGCGCGGAGAAGGTCATCGCCGCGATCACCAACGAGGTCAACAAGACCAAGCGGCTGACCGGCATCGCCGACGTCAAGGACCTGACCGACCGGGAGAACGGCACCCGGCTCGTGATCGAGTGCAAGGTCGGGGTGAACCCGCAGGCGCTGCTGGCCGACCTCTACCGGCTCACCCCGCTGGAGCAGTCCTTCGGCGTCAACAACCTGGTGCTGGTGGACGGCCAGCCGCGGACCCTCGGGCTGAAGGCGCTGCTGGAGGTCTTCCTTCGGCACCGCTACGAGGTGGTGACGCGGCGCAGCGCGTACCGCAGGCGCAAGCGCGAGGAGCGGTTGCACCTCGTCGACGGCCTGCTCATCGCGCTGCTGGACATCGACAAGGTGGTCCGGCTGATCCGGGGCAGCGACGACGCCCAGGCCGCCAAGGACGGCCTGATGCGCCAGTTCAAGCTCTCCGAGATCCAGGCCGGCTACATCCTGGACACCCCGCTGCGCCGGCTGACGAAGTTCGACCGGATCGAGCTGGAGGCCGAGCAGGAGCAGCTCCGCAAGGAGATCGCCCAGCTTTCCACCATCCTCGACGACGAGAAGGTGCTGCGGAAGGTCGTCTCCGACGAGCTGGCCGCCGTGGTGAAGCAGTTCGGCGCCGAGCGGCGTACCACCCTGGTCGACGGCGACCTCAAGGAGGTGCTGGCCGCGTCCGCGCCGGCCGGTCCTCTTGAGGTGGCCGACGACCCGTGCCAGGTGATCCTCTCCGCCGCCGGGCTGGTCGCCCGGACCGCGGCCGAGTCGGAGGAGGCGTCCGAGGGGCGTCGGCGCAGCGGCCGGGTCAAGCACGACGCGGTACGGGCGGTCGCGCACTCCACGGCCCGGGGCCGGGTGCTGCTGGTGACCAGCGCGGGCCGGGCGTTCAAGGTCGACGTCCTGCCGCTGCCGGTGCTCCCCGAGCAGGCGGGCACGGTGTCGCTGCGCGGCGGCATGTCCGCCGCCGAGCTGGTGCCGCTGGAGCCCGGCGAGACGGTGGTCGGCCTGGCCCCGCTCGGGGCGACGGCCGAGGGGTCGCCGGGGCTGGCGCTGGGCACCCGGCAGGGCGTGGTGAAGGTGTGCGCGCCGGACTGGCCGGTCCGCTCGGACGAGTTCGAGGTGATCGGCCTGCGAGAGGGCGACGAGGTGGTCGGGGCGAGCTGGCTCACCGACGGCACCGAGACCCTCGCCTTCGTCTCCTCCGAGGCGTCGCTGCTGCGCTTCGCCGCGTCGCTGGTACGCCCGCAGGGGCCCAAGGGCGGCGGAATGGCCGGTATCAACCTGCCGGGGGAAGCCAGGGTGGTCTTCTTCGGGGCGATCCGCACCGACGACCCGGGGCACGGCGAGCCGATGGTGGTCACGTCCACGGGCGCGACGGTGAAGGTGACGCCGTTCGGCGCGTACCCGGCCAAGGGGCGGGCGACCGGCGGGGTGCGCGCGCAGCGGTTCCTCAGGGGCGAGACGGACCTGGTGGTGGCCTGGATCGGCCCGCGCCCGGTCGGCGCGACGGCGACCGGCGACCCGGTGGAGCTGCCCCCGGCCGACCCCCGCCGCGACGGCAGCGGTTTCGCCGTGATGCTCGGCCCCTCAACAATCGGCCACCAGATCGAACGCAACTGACCCCACCCCACCCTCCGCGTTGACCAAGAGGTTTGCGTCAGCCCAAGCCTTCCGGGCGGCGACGCAAACCTCTTGATCAACTCTTCGGGGGCGGGGCGGGGTGGGTCAGAGGTCGGGGTCGGGGGCTTGACGGGGTGCCGGGGTGGTGCCGCGGAGGCGGGCGACCAGGCGCATGCCGTGGTAGATGACCAGGGCGGCGGCGGTGCCGAGGGCGATGCCGTTGAACGAGAGGTCGCCTGCGGTGAGGGTGTAGTTCGCCGCGCCGACGATGAGGGCCACTGCGGCGGTCATCAGGTTGACCGGGTCGTGGAAGTCGACCCGGCTCTCGATCCAGATCCGGGCGCCGAGCACGGCGATCAGGCCGTACAGGGCGGTGGTCGCGCCGCCGAGCACCCCCGCCGGCACGGTGAGGATCAGCGCGCCGAACTTGGGGCTGAGCCCGAGCAGCACCGCCGCCACCCCGGCCACCCAGTACGCGGCGGTCGAGTACACCCGGGTCGCCGCCATCACGCCGATGTTCTCCGCGTACGTGGTGGTGCCGGAGCCGCCGCCGGAGCCGGCGAGCACGGTGGCCAGGCCGTCGCCGAGGAACGCCCGGCCCATGTCCCGGTCCAGGTTGCGGCCGGTCATCGCGGCGACCGCCTTGACGTGCCCGGCGTTCTCGGCGATCAGCACCAGGATCACCGGGATCACCAGCACGACCGCGCGCAGACTGAACTGCGGCGTGTGGAACTCGGGCAGGCCGACCCAGGCCGCCTCGCGCAGCCCGTCGACGGCCTTCGGGTCCAGGTCGCCGAGTGCGGCGGCGAGCAGCCAGCCGACCGCCACGCCGACCAGGATGGACAGCCGGGCCAGGAAGCCCCGGAACGCAACCGTGGTGAGCAGGATCACCGCCAGGGTGATCACCGCGATCATCGGCTGCGCCCGGAAGCCGGTGCCACTGCCGCCGCCGTCCCAGGCGACCGGGGCGAGGTTCAGCCCGATCAGGGCGACGATCGCGCCGGTGACCACAGGCGGCATCAGCGCGTCGATCCAGCGCGCCCCGGCGAGCTGCACGACAAGACCGACCACGGCCAGCGCGACGCCGGCCACCACGATCCCGCCGAGCGCGGGGCCGATGTCCCCGCCGGCCTTCGCGGCCAGCACCGGGGCGATGAACGCGAACGACGACCCCAGGTACGACGGCAGCCGGTTGCCGGTGATCAGCAGGAAGAGCAGGGTGCCGATGCCGGAGAAGAAGATCGTGGTGGCCGGCGGGAAGCCGGTGATCAGCGGCACGGTGAAGGTGGCGCCGAACATCGCCACCACGTGCTGCACGCCAACCCCGAGGGTGCGCGGCCAGGAGAGCCGCTCGTCGGGGTGGACCACGTCGCCGGGGCGGACGGACCGGCCGTTGCCGTGCAGGGACCACGGGGACCAGCGGGCGCGCGGCTCGGTGGGGGTCTGGATCATGGGACGCCCTTCGCGTCGAGGTGCTGACGGGGGCGTGGACGACCCTGGGAGTTGTTTCTAGCAGAGGCCGGCCGACCCGCATATCCGCAGGGTCCGGGTCATCTGGAAGCACATCGCCGGCGCGGGTGGCCGCTCAGGCGACGCCGGCGGGACGGAACTGGACGCTGACCCGGGGCCCGACCGGCCGGACGGTCTTCGGGATCGCGTGCTCCCAGGTGCGCTGGCAGGTGCCGCCCATCACCACCAGGTCGCCGTGCCCGAGCGGGAAGCGCAGGCTCGCGGCGCCCCCGCGCGGGCGCAGCAGCAGCGGGCGGGGCGAGCCGAACGAGACGATGGCGACGATGGTGTCGGTGTGCGCGGAGCGGCCCTGGGTGTCGCCGTGCCACGCGACGCTGTCCCGCCCGTCCCGATAGAGGCACATCCCGGCGGTCACGAGCGGCTCGCCCAACTCGGGCGTGTAGTGCGCGGTCAGGGCCGCCCGCGCCGCGGTGAGCACCGGGTGGGGCAGCGGCCGGCGGGCGGCGTACCAGCAGAGCAGCCGGGGTACGTCGACCTCGGCGTCGTACATCGTGCGGCGTTCGGCCCGCCACGGCACCTCGGCGAGCAGGGTGTCGAGCACCTGGTCCGAACCCAGAACCCAGCCGGGCAGGTGGTCCACCCAGGCGCCCCGGTCGAGCGGGTGCCGGCGCAGCCGGCCGGCGAGCGGGCCCAGCGAGGGCTCGTCGGGGGTGAGGTCGAGCATCGACGGCTGGTAGGCGGCACCGGACATGCGCCCACCCTAACGGCTCGTTCGTACACCCGTACGACTGCCGTCCCGCCGTCCGCCGGCCGCACCGCGCAGTCGTACGCGGATCCGCTGTGGGACATGTCGCAACGGTCAGTGGTGGAGCATCCGGCGCACCCGCCCCTTGACCGCGGCCCGCACCCGGGTCCGCAGCCGCTGCGCGTCCAACTCCTCGATGCTCTTCTTGAGCTCCTGGTTCCCGTCGCGCAGCCACTGGATCCGGGCGATCAGCTCGCCCGGGTCGGTGGCCGTCTGGGCGCGGACCGCCGGGGGATAGCTCGTCTCGGCGACCTGCCGGTCGAAGCGCGCCGCGGCGTCGCCGTCGGCGAAGGAGTGCCCGAGGTCGTGCCGGGCCAGGAACGACATCATCGTCTCGAACCTGGCCTTGTGCCCGTTGTTCAGCGCGGTGTAGTCCGCCTCGTCGTAGAGCGCGACGGCGTCCACGTCGGCCGACACGTCCTTCATGATCCGGTGCGGGATGTCGAAGTACCGGGCCAGCTCCAACGTGCGCGAGTCGTGCGCGAACAGGTAGCCCGGGGTGCCGGCGATCAGTGCCGTGATGGTGCCGTGGATGCGGGTGCCGAAGTTGAAGTCGAACCCGGACAGGTAGTCCATCCAGGTCCACGGGTCGACGAACATCCGCACCTTGTCCTCGACGAAGAGCGGGTGCGAGGTGTGGATCGGGATGGCGGCCTGCTTGCCCCGCTCCTCCGGCAGGTCGCCGTAGAGCAGGGTGCCGAGGGTCTTCAGGTCCTGCGGGAGGTAGCGCAGGTTCGGGTAGCGCTGGTGGTGCGAGGTGATCACCTTCGCCATCGACTTGACGTACGGGGAGACGGTCAGCGCCACCCGGTCTTCGACGGTGAGCGTCGCCTTCCGCTTCTCCACCCGCAGGCTGTCGCCGTGCAGGAACATCGACGGGCAGCCGATCACGTCGACCGCGGAGAAGCCGAGGCTGCGCAGGTACCCCTCGGTGATCTCGCCGCGCACGCCGATGCTGTGCGACCGGTCGAGCACCGCCTTCACGAACGGCTTGACCACGTCGTCGATCGGTCGCAGGTACTCCCGGTCGCCGTTGACGTCGGTCTGCGCGCCGACGCCCAGCACCACCACCGGGATCTTCAGCCGCTCGATGAGCCGGGTCATGCTGGCCAGCCGGTGGGCGTAGCTGCGCCGGAACGCGTTCGCCAGCGGCACCACGAAGACGTCGTACCGCTCGTTGATCTCGTCCGCGTCGCGCGGGTTGGCCTGGAACTTCGACGAGGTGATCTGCGCCGTCGAGGTCCGCAGGATCTTGTGCGCCGAGTGGCTGAACACGAGGTTGCCGGTGTTGTCACCGATCCAGTTGCGTTCGAACGTCTCCTCCGGCGAGTAGACGTCGAATGGGCCCTTCTTGGCCCGGAGCAGGATCCGCTGGTGCATCGGTGCCGTCCTTCTCGTCGTGTCCGCCCCGTCGGGGTGCGCCGGCGGGCGCCGACCGGTCGTGGCCCGACGAGTCAGGGCACGCCCGTGGGTTCCGAGACCGCGATATTAGGCCATCGGACACCTGCTTCTGGCATTCGCGTCTCCCGGCGAGCGCCGACGCGGGGGCAGGGCGGGCACTGCGGGTAGGGTGCCCGGCGGGCGGGACCCACCGGCCCGCCACGACACGGCGGCACCGGCTGCCCGGCGCGACACGAGGCGAGGAGGCGCGGTGTTGGTGACCCTGCGGACGGACGGACCGCCGGCATGACCAGCACACCGACCGTCGTACGACCCGAGCCGCCGGCCCGCCCGGCGAGCCGGCTGCCCTCGCTGACCGGGCTGCGCTGGATCGCCGCCCTGCTGGTCTTCGGGTACCACGTCGGCACCATGCGGATCGTCGCCGAGCCCGACTACCAGGCCGTCGTCGACTGGCTGTTCACCCTGGGCCTGTCCGGGGTGGAGTTCTTCTTCATCCTCAGCGGGTTCGTGCTGGTCTGGTCGGCCCGCGACGGGGACCGCCGACGCGACTTCTGGTGCCGTCGGCTAGCCAAGATCTACCCCAACCACCTGCTGATGTGGGCGGTGGTGCTGCTTACCGGCGGGTGGGTCTTCGCCGACCCGGTCAACCCCCGCGCCGCGGTGGAGAACCTCCTGCTGCTCCAGGCCTGGGACCCGACCCCCGGCTACTTCTACAGCGTCAACTCGGTGAGCTGGTCGCTCTCCTGCGAGCTGTTCTTCTACTTCTGCCTGCCGTTCGCGCTGCCGCTGGTCCGCCGGGCGCGGCCCGGGGCGCTGTGGGCGGTGGTGGTCGCGGTGCCGCTGCTGATCGTGGCGCTCTGGCCCGGTCAGCGCCTGGTGCCGCAGGAGAGCACCTGGTGGTTCACCCAGGTCTTCCCCGTCGTGCGGTCCCTGGAGTTCTGGATGGGCGTCGCCGCGGCCGAGCTGCTGCGCCGGGGGCGCTGGCGGGGCCCCGGCCTCAGCGCGGCCAGCGTGATCTTCGTGGCCACCTGGGTCGTCGCCTCGCAGTGGATCCGCGCCGAGCTGTGGGCGGCCCTGCTCGCGGCGGCGTACCTGCTGGTCATCGCAGCCGCCGCCGACGCGGACGTGCGCGGGGCGCGGACGCCGTGGCGGTCCCGGCCGATGGTCTGGCTCGGCGAGGTCTCCTTCGCCTTCTACCTGGTACACGTCTTCGTCATGGTCACCGTGCTGCGGCTGGCCGACCGGCTCGGCGTGGGGCTGCCCGGCTGGTGGGGACCGCTGGCCGTGGTCGGCTTCCTACTGGTGAACCTGGGGCTGGCCGCGCTGCTGCACCGGTGGGTCGAGATGCCGCTGACCCGCCGGCTCGGGCCGCCCCGCCGGCCCCGCCCGCCGGCTCCGGGCGGCGGGACGGTCCCCGGCGACCCGGCGGGGCCGCCCGGCCCGGCGACGACGGCCGTCCCCGCACCGGAGCACCCCCGCGAGCAGGTCGCGGTCCCCGAGCGGCACTGACCGCCCCGATCCCGCGCCGCCCCGCCGGGGCCCGGGACGCCGCCCACGGCCCCGTGGCGTACTCGTGGGGTGGGCCGACGGGCCGGGGAAGAACCGGACGATCGGGACGTCGCGACACGCCTGCCATCGGTGCGTCCCGCGGCAGGCTTCGGTAGCGTGAGCGGGTGCTTCCCGCCGCGCCGAACTGTCCTTTGTGGTGGGTCGCGCGCTGGACCGCCCGGATGCTGACCAGCCTGGCCGTCGCGGTCGCTTTCTCGCTGGGCGCCGGGTCGCTGTCGTTCGACCCGGCGCCGCCCACCGACGCCGCGGGCGGGTCCGCGGCCTGGTCTCCGCCGGGCAGCCCGGCCGGCCTCGGGTTGTCCGACCCCGACCCCGGCCCGGCCGCCGGGATGCGTGCGGTCGACCCTGGCCGGGCCGCCGCCGCCGCCCCCGCGCACCCCGGCGTGGTCCCGGCAGCCCTCGTGGGCCGGTCCGTGGTCGACCCGGCCCCGGCGCACCGGATGCCCGTCGGCCCCGCCCCGACGACCGCCGGGTCGCGCGCGCCGCCGCGCGGCTGACCCGTCCGCGACGCCGCCGTCTCGCGACCTCACCTCCGGATCCGTCCGCCCGGCCCGGTGGCGCCCCCGCGCCCCGCCCGGTGGCGCGGAGCGCCCGCTTCCCCCATCCACCCGCCGTTAGGTGCCGACCATGGACATCGTTCTCTACCAGTTCCTCGTCGAGGTGCCGCTGGCCGCCACCATCTGGTCGGTGCTGCTGGTGGTGGCGCTCGGCGTCCTCACCGCCCTGGTCGCCCGCCCGCAGCGGGACCGGCCGGTGGCCGACCCCGCCCCGCCCGCCGTCGACCCGGCCATCGAGGAGGCCGTCGACCTGCGCCGGTACGCCGAGGAGGTGGGGGTGGCCGCCGCCGGCGCCGCCCAGACCGCCCGCCGGCGGCGCGAAGTGTGGCTGGCCGCCCAGGATGCCCTCGATCGGTCCTGGCAGGCGTACGACGACGCGGAGGCCGCCGCGCGGCGCTTCTCCGGCGCGGGGGCACTGCCGGCGCCGCGCACCCCCCGCACCCCCGCCGAGTACGCCGCCCGGGAGCGCTGGCTGCACCACGCGGCCACGGCCGCCCACCTGCGCGGCGAGCTGTCCATCCGGCAGCTCTGCGACGTCTTCGCGCACCGGGACGGCTGGGATCCCCGGCTGCATCCGGTCCAGCAGGAGGTCGTGCTGGCCCGGGCGGTGCGGGACGGGAGGCAGGCCGGCCACCGGGCGGCGGCGGCCCGGGAGCGGGACGCCTGGCATGCCGCCGAACTGGCCGCCGAGGCCGCCCGGGTGCTGGCCGTCGAGGCGTACCGCGCCGCGGAGCGGGCCCGCCCCGTCCGGGTGCCCGCACCCCGGGCCGCGACGGCGGAGGCTCGCCGTACTGTCCCGGCCGCCCGCTGGCACCCGGCCCGGGTCGGCTGACCCGCCCCTGACGCGGGCGGGTCGCGGTGCCGCCCCGAATTTCTTTATGACGCCGGTCACATCGCCCGGGTAAACGGGCAGTCGACCCATCGGGGTGGGTCCACCGACATAACTCGCCGACGATCAAGACTGATCGTCCGGTTGTCGCCCGAAGGCACCCGGAAGGCCCGTAATCCCATTGAGTCGCGTCAGTTCCCAATGTGTTGCAAGAAAGCTGATCGGAGAGGGTTTAAGCAGGTGGGAAGGGCTTGGCAGGGCCTCGACCGGCCAGTAATGTCGGCCCGTCCGGTGCGGTACCCGATCGCAAGAGGCGACGCCGCGCCGACCCGCTTAATCGTGACCATCACGAACCGGGGACCCAGTGCACGTGTGGGGTGAATCCGCGGGCCACGGCCCGTGGTAGGGCGATCTTCCCGCCCGAATCCGTCAGCTAACCCGGTAGGCGGTCTCGGAAGGAGTGCCATCTTCGTGCAGCGCGACCCCATCCCTCGGTTGTTCCTCCACCGCGGCGCCGTGGTGCCCGCGTCCGTCGCCCCCGGGCTGACGAACTGACCGGCGCACCCGCCCGTACGCCCGGCTGACCGGGCATCTTCCCAGAGCCGACCTGACCGGCTGTGGACGTCTCCGTCCACGCCACCGTGCGACGACGCATGCCCAGGCGCCCCGCTCTCCGTCCCATCCCCGTGGAGGAACACGTGAACAACCACCTCAAGCGGCAGTTGCGACGTCTCGCCACCGAGCGCCCGTACCAGGTCGTCGCCGGCTCGGCCGCGGCGCTCCTGCTGGCCTCCGGCACCGGTGTGTTGCTGGCCGGCGCCGACGACACCCCCGCCCCCCGGCAGACCACCAATGCCGCCGTGGCCGAGATCGCACCCCGCCTCGACAGCGCGGCCAGCCGCGCCCAGGCCCGGGTCGGCGCGACCCCGTCCTCCAGCGCCTCGCCGTCGCCGAGCGCCACCACGGCCGCGCCGAACCCCGACCTGACCACCAAGGCGGCCCCGAAGCAGACCACGGCGAAGCCGGCCACCCCGAAGACGCCGTCGTCGAAGGTTCTCGACTACGCGTACCAGGCGCAGACCACCTACTACTACTGCGGCCCCGCGGCGGTGCGCAACGCGCTCTCCGCCACCGGCGTCGGGAGCACCCAGGACGGGCTGGCCAGCCGCCTCGGCACCACCGAGATGGGCACCAACTCGGCCGAGGACACCACCCGGGTGCTCAACGCGATGGTCAAGGGCGACCCGTACCAGACCCGGATGATCCCGGGCGGCGCCGCCACCGGGGCGCAGATCGACCGGCTCAAGGCAGACGTGGTGAAGGCGGTCGGCGCCGGGCGCGGCGTCGTGGTGAACATCGCCGGCGACGCCACCGACGTCGACGGCGGCTGGCACTCCTTCCCCGGCGGCCACTACATCGCCGTCGTGGGTTACCGCAACGAAGGCCGTACCGTGCGGATCGCCGACTCGGCCAACCCGGCCGCCTCGGCGTACTGGATCAGCACCACGGCCCTGGCGCACTGGGCGGCGACCAGGGGCTACTCGGCCTGATCACCCTCCCCCCACCGGGCCCCGGCTCTCCCCGTGAGCCGGGGCCCGGTGCCGTCCCGGGCCGGCACCGCGGCGTCCGGGGTGCCGGCCGGCACTGCGGCCGTGACCGAACCCGTCAGCTCCAACCTCAACCCTGACGCGAACCTCTTGATCACCGGGGGGAGGGGGCGGGGGAGGGCGGGGTGGGGGTCGGGCGGGGAGTGGGTGGGGTCCAGGTCGGGGTCAGTTCGCGGCGGGCCGCCGCCAGGAACGCCTCGGCGTACTGGTGGGCGGGGAAGTCGCCCAGGTAGCGGGAGCGGGTGGCCCAGCGGGCCGCCGCCTGGGGGTCGGTGTCGAGCAGGTGACCGAGCACCTCGTCGAGGTTGGCCGCGTCGCGTCGCAGCACGTAGCCCGAGCCGGCCAGGGGGAACCGCTCGACGAACCGGTCGCCGTCGCCGCCCATGTCCGTGACCGCGTACGGTTTGCCGGAGTAGAGGTAGTCGGAGATCACCCCGGAGACGTCCGAGAGAAGCGCGTCGGACCGGTTCACGCAGTCGACCAGGGAAATCTCCCGGCTGGCCGCAGCGCCCCAGACGTGCTGCCGGCCGGTGCGGGCCCGGTCCGCGGCGAGCAGCTCCGTGAGCCGGGCGAGCTGCCGCGCCGACCCCGGATTCTGCCCGGTGTACGGGTGGGCGCGCAGGATCACCGTCGCGCCCCGGGCCAGCAGCCCTCGGACGATGGCTTCGCCCACCGGCAGTGAGCAGTAGTTCGCGTCGGCGTGGTGGCCGGTCCAGGTCGGGGTGTAGAGGACCGTCGGGTTCGGCAGGCCGGTTGCCGGCTCCCGGTGCACCTCGATCGACTCGACCTGCGGGCGGCCGACCACGACGAACTTCTCCGCCGGGATGTCGACCCCCGCGCGGGCGTACCGCTCGACCGCGGCCGGGCCGGCCACGAAGATCCGGTCGAAGATCGCCGAGACCGGGTTGGCGCTGGGCGCCTTGTCGCTGTCGCCGTGGTGGATCTGCACGTGGGTGAGCTGGGTGAACCGGATGCAGTGGCTGTTCTTCGCCCCGTGGTTGACGTAGAACGCCACCTTGAGACTCGGCACCAGCGCCTCGTCCATCGCCTTCAGGGTGGGGCAGTACACCACCGGCGCGGTGGTGGCCGCGGCGATCGGGGCGAGGAACTCCGGCTCCCGCACCATCACGAGGAACGGCCGGCCGATCCGCTCCAGGTAGGGCAGCCACATGGTGACCTGGTACTCCGACCCGGGCGGGGCGGAGAAGTGCAGCAGGAACTCCGGCTGGTGCGCCCGCAGCGCCCGGGTCACCGCGCTGCCCCCGGTGCCCGGCCGGAACCGCCGGCGGGCCAGGTCCAGGGCCACCGCCCCGGCGCCCGCGCCGACGCCCAGCGCCAGCAGCAGGGCGACGTACGCCGGCAGCGCCAGCGCGGCGACCAGCGCCACCGCGGCGAGCAGCACCAGCAGGGCGTCGGCCAGCCGACCGGCGACCAGCGGGGCCCACGACCGGGCCGGTAGGTTGGCGGCCCGGATCTCCAGGTCCCCGGCCTGCCGCAGCGGCCCCACCAGCAGCACCAGCCCCAGCAGCACCAGGGCCGTGGCGGCCAGCGCCGGGTCGAAGCCGGCGTCGAGCCGGCGGGCGTACCCGACCAGGATGCCGGCCGCGAGCAGCACCGACTCGGCGGTGCTGTCGGCGGCCGGCCGGACCCGGCGCTCCCAGCCGGCGGCGGCCAGGGCCGCCACCGCGAGCGCCAGCCCCCAGCCGGTCGCCCCGGTCAGCGCGAGGGCGAGGAACGCCAGCACCGCCAGGCCGGTGGTCGCCACCCGGGCGGTCAGCTTCCTGACCAGGTCACCACGCATGTCGTTCCCGCTTCTCCCGCCGTGTCGCGGTGGGCGTCGTCGCTCAGCCGGCCGTGGCCGGGGTCGCCGTCGGCGCGCCCTGGGCGGGAACGTTCGCGGCGGGCCCCTCGCCCAGCGCCCGCCGGACGTCGATGACCTGCCCGGTCAGCTCGGAGATCAGCACGTCCAGCGAGGACTGGGCGACGGTCTCCGCGGCGAGCAGGGTGTGCTCCGGCTCCTCGCCGAACGCCTTGGTGCGCATCGGGGTGGCGGTGCGCTCCGGGTTGATGCAGTTGACCCGTACGCCGAACTCGGCCCACTCGTCGGACAGCGCCTGGGTCAGGTTGACCAGCGCGGCCTTGGTGGCCGAGTAGAGCGCGTAGCGGGCCCGGCCCCGGGTGTACGAGCTGGAGGTGTACAGCAGGAGCTGGCCCTTGGTCTGCTGCAGGTACGGCAGGGCCTGCCGGGCGACGGTGACCGGGCCGACGAAGTTGACCTGGAGGACCCGGTCCATGGTCTCCTGGTCCATCTCCGCCAGTTCGCCCTTCTCCAGGACGCCGGCGGTGACCACCACGTGGTCGATCCGGCCGGTGGCCTCGAAGGCGGTCTTCAGCGCGGCCTCGACGTCGGCGGCCCGCTCGACGTGGGTGCCGGTGCTGGAGCGGCTGAACGGGAAGACCTGCGCGCCGTAGCGGCGGGCCAGTTCGGTCAGCTCGTGGCCGATGCCGTAGCTGCCGCCGAACACGACGACGGTCCGGCCGGTCAGCTCCTCGGTGTAGGAGCGGTGGTCGGTCAGCCGGGGTGCCTGCGCGGCGGCGAGCTGGAAGAGCTTGTCCGCGAGGTGCACGTCGACCGGGTGGGTGACCTTGATGTTCTCGTCCGAGCCGTCGATCACCTTGATCGGGGTGCCGGGCAGGTAGCGCAGCACGACGCCGCAGTCGTCGGTGGCGGCGAAGTTCGCGTCACCCCCGGCGATCCGGTACGCCTCCCGGATGGTGCCCGAGCGGAACGCCTGCGGGGTCTGTCCCCGGCGCAGGGTGGAGCGGACCGGGATGTCGGTGATGCACTCGTTCTCGTCGACCTGGATGATCGTGTCGGCCGAGGGGATCGCCACGTCGACCGCCGTGTAGGTCCAGAGCGCGTTCACGCACTCCCGGACGATCCGGCCGCTGAGCAGCGGGCGCACCGCGTCGTGGAAGAGGATGTTGACGTCGCCCTCGCCGATGGCGTCCAGGGCGATCCGGGTGGTCGCGTTGCGGGTGTCACCGCCGGTGATGACCTTGCTGACCTTGCGGAAGCCGGCCTTGTCGACGATCTGCTGGGCGTCGGGGACGTGCCCGGCGGCCATCAGCACGATGATCTCGTCGATCTCGGGGGCCGCCTCGAAGACCGCCAGGGTGTGCTCGATGATCGGCTTGCCGGCGATCTTCAGTAGCTGCTTCGGGATGCCCAGGCCCAGCCGGGTCCCCGTGCCCCCCGCGAGGACCACCGCCACCGTCCGCGAGGGGCGCCAGGGAGCCGGGCTGGCCGGCGTGGCGTCCGGTGCGGCGGTGCGGTCCTGCGTCATTGCCGTTCCTCACTTCTGCGCGGGGGTGGGGGATTCGCGCCTCGATGACCGGTTGGTGAATTCTGACCGGGGTCGAGGGAAACCTTAACGCGGGTGACGGAGCGCGCCGTCCGGGGCAGCCGCGACCGGCGCGCTCCGTCGTCCTACTTGTGGCCCTCGTAGGCCTTGCAGACCTCGTCGGTGGGGCCGTCCATCTTCAGGACGCCGCCCTCCAGCCAGATGGTCCGCTCGCAGGTGTCCCGGATCGAGCTGATCGAGTGGCTGACCAGGAACACGGTGCCCGCGCTGGCGCGCAGTTCCCGGACCCGCTCCTCGCTGCGGGCCCGGAACTTGCGGTCACCGGTGGCCAGCGCCTCGTCGATCAGCAGCACGTCGTGCTTCTTCGCGGCGGCGATGGCGAAGCGGAGCCGGGCGCCCATGCCGGAGGAGTAGGTCCGCATCGGCAGCGAGGCGAAGTCGCCCCGCTCGTTGATCCCGGAGAACTCGATGATGTCGGGGGCGAGCCGCTTGACCTCGTCGGGGTGCATGCCCATGGCCAGGCAGCCGAGCACCACGTTGCGCTCACCGGAGAGGTCGTTGAGCAGGGCCGCGTTCACGCCGAGAAGCGACGGCTGGCCCATGGTGTACACCGCGCCCCGGGCCGGTGGGAGCAGCCCGGCGATCGCCCGTAGCAGGGTCGACTTGCCCGAGCCGTTGCTGCCGATCAGTCCGATCGCCTCACCCTGGTACGCGGTGAAGCTCGCCCCTTTGACCGCGTGCACCTCGCGGATGTTCGGCGCGTTGGTCCGGGACACGATGCGCTTCAGGGCGGAAACCGGGCTGCTGCCGCCGGTGGCGCCCTTGTGGATCCGGTAGATCACGTGTACGTCGTCCACGACGACGGTGGGGATCCGCCCGGCGTCCACCACGGCGGCACCACCCGCCGGCTGGGTCTGGTCAGCCACGGCCGTACTCCTTCTCTCCGCGCCAGAAGTAGACGAATCCGCCGATCCCCATGACGACGGCCCAGGCCAGCGCGAGCGTCCAGAGCCGTAGGGGGGACGTCACCATCTGTGCCTGGTTGGACTCCAGCAGCGCGTACCGGGCCAGCTCGATGTAGATCAGCGGCGGGTTGCACTCCAGCAGGGACGCCGCCCAGCTCGGCAGGTGCTCCCGGAACAGCACGACCGGGTAGAGCACGCCGGACGCGTACAGCCAGGTCCGCATCACGAACGGCATGACCTGCTTGAGGTCGGTGAGCTTCGAGCCGAGTCGGGCCATCACCATGGTCAATCCGACGTTGAAGACCGTCTGGAGCGCCAGGGTGGGCAGGAGCAGCAACCAGCGGAAGGTCAGCGGCTCACCGGTCACCAGCACGATGCCCGCCAGCACCACCATCGACATGAGCAGCTGCTGGAACTGCACCAGGGTGACGGTGATCGGCAGCGCGGCCCGGGGGAACTGCAGGGCCCGGATCAGCCCCAGGTTGCTGGTGATCGCGCTGGTCCCGTTCTGCACCGCCGTCTGGGTGAACATGAAGACGAACACGCCGGTGCAGAGGTACGCGATGAAGTTCGGGACGTTCCGGTGCTGGGACATGATCACGCCGAAGATCAGGTAGTAGACCGCCGCGTTGGTCAGCGGGGTCAGCACCTGCCACAGTTGGCCGAGCTGTGTGTTGCTGAACGTCGAGGCGACCTTCGCCCGCGAGTACGCGGCCATGAAGTGTCGGTATGCCCACAGCTTGCGGGCGTACTCGGCCAGGGAAGGGCGTTCCCCGGCGACCCGCAGACCGTAGCGCTTCGCGAGTTGGGCCCGGGTCAGCCCGGATTCGGGGTCGGCCACCGCGGTGTTGGCCATGGTCAGGCGCTCCGATCTTTCGTGCCGATGGGGAGCAGGTGATGTGTCGCGGCGAGAAATTCGGCGTCGCCGGTGCGGAGAGGGTGCCTCGCTGCTGCGTGGAAGGTAGTCCAAACCACGTCGGGACGCAACCGTATCGTCGTTGCGCTACATTGTCCCACGTGACGACGGAGAAGAGGCGTGCCCCGGCCGGTGCGGCGGTGCTGCGTGGTGAGATCACCACGGCCATCCGCGCTGCCGTCATGCAAGAGTTGGCCGAAGTCGGCTACGGACGCCTCTCGATCGAGGCGGTCGCCCGGCGGGCCGGTGTCAGCAAGACCGCCATCTATCGCCGCTGGCGCTCCAAGCTCGATCTGGTGCTCGACATGGTCACCGCGGTCGCGGGGCGCAGGCTGCCCCTGCTGGACACCGGCAGCCTGCGCGGCGACGTGGAGGTGCTGCTGCTCGCCGCCTCGACGGCGCTCGGACACCCGCTGGCCTCGCAGATCATCCCGGACCTGCTGGCGGAGGCGGCGCGTAACCCGCAGATCGCCGAGACCCTCCACCGGGCGATGCGCGACTACCAGGTCCGGCTCGGCGAGATCGTGATCGGCCGGGCGGTCGCCCGCGGCGAACTGCCGACCGGCGCCGACCCGTGGGCCGTGGCCGATCTGATCGTCGGCCCGGTCTACTGGCGGTTGACGATCTCCCGGGCATCCCTCGACGCCGCACAGTTGAGCACCATGGCGACGGCCGTCGTCGCGGCATTGCGAGTAGCATGTGCTGACTTACCGGATCGGGAAAAAGAAGTGTGGGACGACCGCGCACTGCCCGAATCTGAACCGCGCCGGGTCGGCGCGTGAACGTCGCGGTCGCACGGCTCGGCCACGCAGGTACCGGCTAGTATCGCCATCCGAACCCCCACCGCCACCACCCGACACAGGAGGATCCCCCATGGCTGGGCAGCACCCAGACTTCATCCCACCGGCGCGGCCGATCATTGGCGAAGCCGAGATCGAGGCAGCTGTGCGGGTGCTGCGCAGTGGCAAGGTGGTGCAGGGGCCCGAGGTGGCGGCGTTCGAGGAGGAGTTCGGCGAGTTCGTCGCCGGGCGGCACTGCGTCGCCGTCAACTCCGGCACGTCCGCGCTCCAGCTGACCCTGATGGCGCTCGGCTTCGGCCCGGGCGACGAGATCATCGTGCCGTCGTTCTCCTTCGCGGCCAGCGCCAACGCCGTCCGGTTGGTCGGTGCCGAGCCGGTCTTCGTGGACATCGAGCCCGGCAGCTTCTGCGTCGACCCGGAGGCGGTCGCCGCCGCGATCACCCCGCGGACCGTCGGCATCATGCCGGTGCACCTCTACGGGCACCCCGCCGCGATGGACCGGATCATGGCCATCGCCGAGCGGCACGGCCTGGCGGTCGTCGAGGACGCCGCCCAGGCCCACTACGCCTCCCTGCACGGCACCCCGGTCGGCGCCTTCGGTGCCGCCGGCTGCTTCAGCTTCTACCCCACCAAGAACATGCACGCCCTGGAGGGCGGCATGATCAGCACCGCCGACGCCGGCCTCGCCCGCACCCTGCGGCTGCTCCGCAACCAGGGCATGGAGCAGCGGTACGCCAACGAGATCGTCGGCGCCAACATGCGGATGACCGACGTGGCCGCCGCCATCGGCCGGGTGCAGCTCGGTCAGCTCGGCGACTGGACCGAGCAGCGCCGGGCGAACGCCAAGTTCCTCGACTCCGCCATCACCGGGATGGTGACCCCGCCGGTGGCCGACGCCGCCAAGCACGTGTACCACCAGTACACCGTGCGGGTCCGTGGCAACCGGGACGCCGCCCAGGCCCGGCTGACCGAGCTGGGGATCGGCAACGCCGTCTACTACCCGACCCCGATCCACCGGCTCAAGCCGTACCTCACCCAGGACGGCACGCCAGGTCCGTGGGAGCTGCCGGAGACCGAGCGGGCCGCAGCCGAGGTGATCTCCCTGCCGGTGCACCCGTCGCTGAGCCAGGCCGACCTCGAGCGGATCGCCGAGGGCGCGAACCTCGCCGGTGGTGCCCGGTGACCGCGGGTCGCAAGCTGCGCGCCGGCCTGATCGGCCTCGGCGCGATGGGGCGTAACCACGCCCGGGTCCTCTCCGGCCTCGACGGCGTCGAGCTGGTCGGCATCGTCGACCCGGCCGGCGACGTCACCGGCACGCTCCGCGCACCGGTCGTGCCGGAGCTGGCCGACCTGCTGGCCATGGGCATCGACTACGCGGTGGTCGCCTGCCCGACCGCGCTGCACGAGCGGATCGGCCTGGAGCTGGCCGGCAACGGGGTCTGCGCGCTGATCGAGAAGCCGCTGGCCCAGTCGGTCGAGGCCGCCACCAAGCTGGTGGAGGCGTTCGAATCCGCCGGCCTGGTCGCCGGCGTCGGTCACATCGAGCGCTACAACCCGGCCCTGCAGAGCCTGCGTACCCGGCTGGAGGCCGGCGAACTGGGCGAGGTCTTCCAGGTCGTCACCCGGCGGCAGGGGCCGTTCCCGCACCGGATCGCCGACGTCGGCGTGGTGATGGACCTGGCCACCCACGACATCGACCTGACCGCCTGGGTGACCGGCCAGGAGTACAGCTCGGTGGCGGCCCGCACGGTGTCGCGCAGCGGCCGGCTGCACGAGGACATGGTCTCCGTGGTCGGCCAGCTCTCCGACGGAACGATGGTCAACCACCTGGTCAACTGGCTGAGCCCGCTCAAGGAGCGGTCCACGGTGATCACCGGCGACCGGGGCTGCTTCGTGGCCGACACGCTCACCGCCGACCTCACCTTCTACGCCAACGGCGCGATCGACACCGAGTGGGAGGCGCTGCGCGCGTTCCGCGGGGTGGCCGAGGGCGACATGGTGCGCTTCGCGATCCCGAAGCGGGAGCCGCTGCTCGTCGAGCACGAGCGGTTCCGCGACGCGGTCGAGGGCAAGGAGAACGACATCGTCACCCTGCGCCAGGGTCTGCGGACCGTGGAGGTTGCCGACGCGGTGCTCCGCTCCGCGGCCGGGGGCTCCGTCGTGTCTATCCCGGCGGACGGTCAGGGCTGAGCGCGGTGAAGGTCCTGATCGCCGGCGGCGCCGGTTTCATCGGCAGCACCATCGCCTCAGCCTGCCTGGACGAGGGCATCACTCCGATCATCCTGGACAACCTCAACACCGGGCGGATCGAGTTCGTCGAGGACCGGGTCTTCTACCGGGGCGACATCGCCGACCGGGCTCTGGTGGACCGGATCTTCGCCGAGCACCCGGACATCGAGGCGGCGGTGCACTGTGCCGCGCTGATCGTGGTGCCGGAGTCGGTGGAGCACCCGCTGCGCTACTACCGGGAGAACGTCGCCAAGTCCGTCGAGTTCCTGGACGCCCTGGTCGACAACGGCTGCGAACGGTTCCTGTTCAGCTCCTCCGCGGCGATCTACCAGCCCGGCGAGGACTTCGCAGTGGACGAGACGTCCCCGGTCGCCGGGACCAGCCCCTACGCCGAGAGCAAGGCCATGATGGAGCGGGTGCTGGAGGACAGCTCCCGCGCGTACCCGCTGCGGGTCATCTCTCTGCGCTACTTCAACCCGGTCGGTGCCGACCCGAAGATGCGTACCGGCCTGCAACTGGCCCGTCCGTCGCATGTGCTCGGCAAGATGATCGAGGCAGCGCGAACCGGATCGGCCTTCCACCTCACCGGCGCCGACTGGCCGACCCGGGACGGCTCCGGCATCCGGGACTACGTACACGTCTGGGACCTGGCGCGAGCCCACGTCGAGGCGCTGCGCCGGTTCGACACAGTGCTGGACGGCGACCGCCGGTACGAGGTGATCAACCTCGGCAGCGGCAACGGCACGACGGTCCGGGAACTGCTGGACGCCTTCAACACGGTGCTCGATCGGCCGATCCCCACCGTGGTGTCGCCCCGCCGCCCGGGCGACTCGGCCGGCACCTACACCCGCAGCGACCGCGCGCGGCGTCTGCTGGGCTGGGCTCCGACCCTCTCGCTGGCGGAGGGCATCCAGCACTCCCTTCAGTGGGCGGAGCTGCGCGACAGCGTGCTGGGCCCGGAGGAGGACGCCGAGCGGACTCCGGCCGGCCGGGTGCCCAGCCCGCGCTGAACCGACGGCGCAGCCCGTAGCGAGCGCATGACGACAACGGCCCCACCGGTCAGACCGGTGGGGCCGTCATCGTTCGGGTCAGGACTGCGCGTCGCCCAGCAGCAGCTCGTCGAACTGGTGCTTCACCACCGACCAGTCCCACTCGCGCAGCGCGTACGCCGACGCTTCCCGGCCGACCGCGCGCCAGGTCTCGTCGTCCGCGGTGGTCTGCAGGATCCGCTGCACCGCCTCCTCCGGACTGTCGATGACCCAGCCCTCCGGGTACAAGGTCCGGGCGCTGTTCGGCCGTCCGGCGAAGAACGGCCAGTCGCGGACCACCGGGACGGCACCGCTGGCCGCGCCCTCCATCAGGCCGCAGTGGCAGCCCTCGCGCACCGACGAGCTGATGATCACGCCGATGTCACTGAGCATCTTCGGCACGTCGTTGGTGGCGCCGAGCCGCTGCACCGCCCCGCTGGCCTCCAGTTCCCGCACGTCGCGGTTGAACGCCTCCAGGTACTCCCGGCTGGCCACGCTGACGTCCGGGTTCATGTCGCCGCCCACGAGCAGCAGCCGGTACCGGTCGTCGCGCTCGCGCAGCAGCCGCAGCACCTGGATCGCCCAGCGCGGATCCTTGGCCACCTGGCTGATGCCGACCATGCCAAGCTGGAAGCGGGCCTTCGCCGGCTTGTCGATCCGGAAGCCGCGCAGGTCCATCGCGTTGTCCAGCACGTGCATCCGGGGCGCGTCCGGCCCCTGGAGGTAGGGAACCAGCGCGGTGGTCAGGTCCTTGATGTGGTCGGCGACGAAGACGAGATCGTCGATCCGGGAGAAGTCCACCATGTACGGCCAGCGGGACAGCGCCTCGTAGCTGTGCAGCCGGACGATGATCCGGGTGCTACCCGGGTCGACCATGGTGAACAGAGCGGCCGGGGCGACGCACCAGTCCACGAAGACGGTGTCGGCCCAGTCGAGGTGCGGCCGAATCCGGTCCTCGGCCTTCTCCCCGTACGGTGTCTCGTCGGCCGTGAGTCGGTGCTCCAACATCGGCTTCGATGCCCAGGTCACGCTCTTGAGCGCGGCGTTCGCGGCCAGGTCCAGGAAGCGGACCTCCACCCCCGGGTGGGCGTCGTAGTGGTCCCGGATCAGCTTCAGGAAGTTGTCGTTCGCGCTGGTCGCGATCAGCAGGCGCAGCGGCCGGTCGGTCGGCGGCGGCGCGGCCGGCTGGCTGCGACCCCGGGGACTCGCCACCGTGGTCGCCGCGAGCGACCGACGGAACGGGGCGACGAAGCCCTCCGGGTCCTCCGCCAGCGGCGAGGTGAGCTGGTCGATGTGCAGCACCCGGTCGAACGCCAGCGTCATGGCGCGATTGAGCAGGTCGGCCGCCGCGGCGTTCTCGTCCGCCCGGTGCCGCTGGTCGGCGACGGCGAGCAGTGCCCTGACCGCGGCGTCCAGGTCCCGGGGCGGCATACCGGCCTTCAGCTCGCGGCTGGCCGCCTCGCCCAGCATCTTGGCCTGGGCGGTTGGCTTGCGCAGCTTGTTGGCTGTGGCGGTGAGGATCAGCGCCTCGCCGTCGGGACGGTCCGCCCAGGCCATCCCCTTGGCCACCTGGTGAGCCACCTTGGTGCGCAGCGAGTCCGAGATCTTCGGGGCCTTCACCGCGGACAGCCAGAGCTGGGTGCCGGCCTTGCTGCGCATGATCGGCCGGGCGGTCGCGGCGTTGACCGCTGCCCGTGGCGCGGCGTTGATCAGGCGGTTCACGCCCTGCCGGACCACGGCGGTCGACGGAATGCCGTTGGTCAGCCGCTGTAGCGGACCGGGGGAGGTGCGAGCCTCCCGCTCCGCCAGCGCCTGCACCGCGGCCTGAGTGCCGTAGCGGGCGTCGGCGGTGCGGTTGCGCTGGGCCATCCGCCACACGGTGTAGACGGCGTGCGAGTCGAGAGCCACCAGTACGTCGGCGGTGCGGCTCCGCTCCCGGGCCCACGGCTCCCGGCGGATCCGGGCCCACACCCGCTCACCGGGCACCGCCCGGGCGGCGGCGCGGGTTGGGGTGGCCTTGGAGATGTCCTCGGGCAGTGCGCACAGCCCGTCGAGTTGCAGGCCGGCCGGCAACTCGTCGGCGTTGACCGCGCCGACGAGGTGTACCCGGGCCCCGGCCTCGCGCAGCCGCTGCACCGCCATGTTCAGGATCCCCGGCTGCGGAACCACGCCCGCCACCAGCAATACGTCGCTCATACGCGCACCCCACCAGCTCGCTCGGCCTCGTCCTTCGGCAGCGGCTCGCTCGACGGGTGCACGACGGCGCCGTTGACCGGCAGGTCGGTCGGCGCGTCGAGGACGTGCTCCGCCAGTTGTTCCACCGCCCGGCGCATCAGGCTCTCCCTCGTGAACGGGTCGGCGTGAGCCCGGACCGCAGCCCGCTGCTCCTCGGTCGCCGTGGCGACCATCCGCGCGGCCGCCCGGAAGCTGTCCACCAGCCGGATCTCGTCCAGGCCGCAGGCGCCCGTCCAGAGCGGATGGCTGTCGAGCACCCGGCAGGCGTCGTGGTCGACCTCGTGCACCGAGACGATGGGCAGGCCGGCGGCCATGTACTCGTACACCTTGCCCGAGGTGACGTAGCGACCGCCGATGAGGATCAGCACGAGGGCGTCCCACCCGGCGTACGTCTCGGCGACCTCCGCCTTGCGGACCGGCCCGCCGAACGAGACTCCGTCGACCTCAGCCTCGCGGATGAGCTCGGTGAGGCCGTTGGCCTCGCGGTTCGCGCCCGCGCCGATGTGGCCGCGGATCTCGAACCGGGCGTTGCGCAGCAGCGGCTCCTGCTTCCGAGCCTCCCGCCACGCGTTGAGCACCACCCCCAGCTGGTGGCTGGTGTAGTTGACGGTGCCCAGGTAGCCGAAGGTGAGTCCGGTCTCCGGGTCGGGACGGCGCGGCTGGATTATCGGCACGCTGTCCTTGTCGTACCCGTTGCGGACCACGTGCACCCGGTCCGCAACGTGCGGGTAGTGCTCCCGGTAGTGGTCCGCGATCGGGTCGTTGACCACCCAGAGCGACTGGCAGTGGTCGAGGATGCGCCGTTCCCAGACCCCGGCGTCCGAGTCCGGGGTGAACGCCGGGCCGCCGTGGACCACGTCGAGGGACCAGCCGTCGCGGAAGTCGACCGCGTACGGCACACCGTGGGTCTCCCAGAGCTTCCACGCCGCGGCCAGGTTCACGTACGGCACGCAGCTGGCCAGCAGCAGGTCGGCCGGGTGCTGGCGGTGGACGTCGAGCACCGCCTGCTCCAGCGCGCCGCGCCAGCTGCCGAAGACCGGCTCGGGGAAGATCCTCTTCTCCCGCTTACGCAGGTTGGCCAGCCACTTGGCCGGACGCAGCGCGCGTTCCTCGCTGAACTTCCGGACGTCGGTCTCGAGGTCCTCCCGGGCCAGCGGCAGCTCGACCACCTTGATCTCCGGGTCGACCTGTTCCAGGAGGGTGTAGTCGAGCCCCGAATCCCGCTCCCACGAGGCCGCCTCGATGGTCACCACGGTGACGTCCCAGCCGATCCGGCGGAACTGGTTCGCGGTCTCCCGCATCCGGTACGCGCAGCTCTTGGCGGCGGGCGGGAAACCGACGGCCAGATAGATGAGGTGGGGGCGGCGGCCGCGGTCGGCGGCGGACGGTCGGTCGGTCGGAGGGGATGTCGACACGTCGCGGGAATCCATCATGGTTTGGTGAGTACCCCGTGTCTCTCGGTCAGCGGGCGGGTTCACTTCGTGACGAGCGTCTCGACGACCCGCTGGGCCGCCCGGCCGTCGCCGTACGGCGTGCCCTGGGCGGCGGTCGGCGCGGGGCGGGTCGCGATGTCGGCCCACTCCGAGCGGGAGTGGACCGACGGGTCCGGCACCAGGCGGTTCCAGCCGTCCACCAGCGTCTCCACCCACTCGGTCTCCGGCCGCAGCGTGGTGCACGGCCGGGACAGCAGGTAGGCCTCCTTCTGCAGGCCGCCGGAGTCGGTGACCACGCCGGCCGAGCCGAGTACCGCCGCGACCATGCCGGCGTACGGCAGTGGGCGGCCGACGTGTACCGCCCCGCGGGCCAGCTTCACCCCGTGCTCCGCGGCCTTGGCCACCAGCCGCGGGTGCGCCAGCAGCGCAACCGGCACGGGCAGATCCGCCAGGCCGTCGATCAGGGTGGCGAGGCGCTCGCGCGAGTCGGTGTTCTCGGCCCGGTGCAGGGTGGCCAGCAGGTACGGCTCGTCGGGCGCGATGCCGTCCGGCAGCGCCGGTGCCGGGTGCTTCCCGGCCAGCACGGCGTCCCGGACGCCGAGACAGACGTCGACCATCACGTCGCCGACCAGCGTCGAGCGGGCGGCCAGGCCCTCTGCCGCGAGGTGGCGCATGGCCTCCTCGCTCGGGGCCAGAAGCAGGTCGGCCGCGTGGTCGGTGAGGATCCGGTTGTGCTCCTCCGGCATCCCCCGGTTGAAGGAGCGCAGGCCCGCTTCGAGGTGGGCGACCGGCAGATGCAGCTTCACGGCGGAGACCGCGCCGGCGAGCGTGGAGTTGGTGTCGCCGTAGACCAGCACCCAGTCCGGCTTCTCGGCCATGAAGACCGGGTCCAGCGCGGCGAGGGCCTTGCCTGTCTGCACTCCGTGCGAGCCGGAGCCGATCCCCAGGTGGATGTCGGGATCGGGGATGCCGAGCCCGGAGAAGAAGACGTCCGACAGATCCGCGTCGTAGTGCTGACCCGTGTGCACGATCACGTGCTCGTGCTCGGTGGAAGCGAACGCGGCGGCGATGGGGGCCAGCTTGATCAGCTGAGGGCGTGCCCCGACGACGCTGATGACCTTCACCTGGTTGGCTCCTCGTATGATCTCGTGAAGGGCAGCCGCGCGTCGACAGGTGCTGCCCCTTGAGTCAGACGAATTCTGCCTCAGTCCGACGTGACCGCCAAATCCCGGCACGCGGTGGGGGCAGGTGTCGGCGAGCTGCCGCCCGCTGATCGCCCGCGCCGGCTTGCGGTGGCGCGTCGCCGCCGACCGGGCGACCCGTAGGATGCGCCGGTGACGACGGCGCGTTCTTCCGGCAAGATCCCGGCCAGTGCTCCTGATACCCCGGCGCAGCCCGCGCCCTCGACGGCCGCAGCGGACACGGACGGGAACCACACCCCGTCCCGCCGCGGTTCCGGTCTCGGCCGTCGGTTCAACGTGGGGCGTCGCGTCGACCTCCTCGTCGGGCTGGCCTACCTGCTGGGCGCGTTCTGGGTCACCGCGCGCGGCTGGCGTGACGTCGACGGCCGGCTGCTCGGCAGCCGCCCGGACGACCAGGGGTTCAACGAGTGGATGCTGGCGTACGCCGCGCGCGCGGTGACCCACCTGGAGAACCCGTTCCTCACCACCCTGCAGAACGCCCCCGAGGGCGTCAACCTGATGGCGAACGTCGGGATGCAGCTGCCGGGCGTCCTGCTGACCCCCGTCACGCTGCTCGGCGGGGCGTCGCTGTCGTACCTCGTGCTCATCACGCTGAACCTGGCCGGCACCGGCTTCGCCTGGTACTGGGTGCTCTCCCGGCATCTGGTCGACTCCCGGGCGGCGGCCGTCACCGGCGGTCTGTTCTGCGCCTTCGCGCCGGCGATGATCGCGCACAGCAACGGCCACCCGCACATCACCGCGCAGTGGCTGGTCCCCTTCCTGGTGTGGCGGATCGTCCGACTCACCCGGTCCGGATCACCGGTCCGCGAGGGCCTGGTCCTCGGCGCGCTGGTGGCCGTGCAGTTCTTCATCTCCCTGGAGATCCTCTTCCTGGTCGCCCTCGGTGCCCTGATGGCCGTGGTCGCCCACCTCGTGCTGCGTCCGCGGGAGTCACTGAGGATCGCCCCTCGCGCGCTGCTCACCCTGGCGACGGCCGGCGGACTGGTGCTGTTGGTCGCCGCGTACCCGCTCTGGATGCAGTTCGCCGGGCCCCAGCACCGGATCGGCCACCCGGGTGACCCGGACGTGTACACGCTGCGGCTGAAGTCGTTCGTGGCCTACGCCACGGAGTCGATCGCGGGTGGACCGGACAGCGCTCGCGGCCTCGCACCCAACGCCACCGAGCAGGCCAGCTTCTTCGGTTGGCCGGTGCTCGTGCTGGTCGGTGCCACGGTCGTCGCGCTCCGCCGCGAACTGGCCGTACGGGTGCTCGCCGTCGTCGCGTTGGTCTCGGGTGTCCTCGCGCTCGGCTCGACGGTCAGTTGGGGGCCGGAGAAGAGCGACATCCCCGCCCCGTTTGTCCTGCTGCGCGGCCTGCCGATCGTGGACGCCATGGTCATCGCCCGGTTCGCCCTGATCACCACGGTCGTCCTGGGTCTGCTGCTCGCCCTGGCGGTCGCCCGCCTTGAGGGCCTCAGGTCACACGCGTCGCGGGCGGCCGTCCCGCTGCGGGTGCTGACGGTGGCGGCGCTGGTGGCGGCCCTGCTGCCGATGCTGCCGACCCCGCTGCCGGCGAGGGGACGGGTGCCCGTTCCCGACTTCGTCACCTCCGGCGAGTGGCGCGGGCACGTTGCCGAGGGGCGGACCCTGGTGCCCGTGCCGGTGCACAACATGACCTCGATCAACTGGGGTTCCGCCGCGCTGACGGACTTCGCCGTGCCGCAGGGTTACTTCCTGGGACCGACCTCGCCGAGCGACGACACCGGCCGGTGGGGAACCGCACCGCGCCCGACCGCGCTGCTGCTCACCGCCGTTGGCGCCGGGACCCGGCCGCCTTCGGTGAGCGCCGCCGAGCGGCAGCAGGCGGTGGCGGACGTGCGCTGGTGGCGGGCGGACGCGGTGGCCCTGCCGGAACACGCGCACGAGGCCGAGTTGAAGGCTTTCCTGGACGCCTGTTTCGGTCCGGGGCAGCGGGTGAAGGATGTCTGGTTGTGGGACGTCCGTCCCTTCACCGGGTGAGCGGGGCGCCGCCGGTCAGGGGGAGAGCTTCGAGACCAGCAGCAGGTAGCCGCCGAAATAGGCGGAGGAAGCGGTCAGGCCGATCAGAATCACCACGAGCCGGGCGGTGCTGGTGGCCGCCAGCCCCCGAGCCAACGGCAGCAGCAGCGCGAACGCCGGTAGCAGGAAGCGCGCCTTGGAGTTGAAGTACCCGGACGCCCCGATGGTGGTCACCAGCATCATGGCGCTGTAGGCCAGCAGCGGCCAGGGCTGCCGGTCGATGATGCTGAGCGCGAAGAGGATCAGACTGGCCGCCAGGACCGCGACGATCAGGTACCACTGGAGCGTGGCCGCCGGACCGTCGAGGGTGTGGCCGATGGACTCCAGGGTGCCCGCCCCGCCGTCGAAGGTCGATCGCCAGCCCTCGGTCTGGATCTGGAACCAGCCGTCCACCCGGCCGGTCCGCCAGCCCACCCAGGCGACGTAACCCAGCCATCCCAGTGGCGCGAGGAGGACGGCCACCGCCGGCCGCCAGGTGCCGCGGCGCCGGACCAGGGCGATCAACGCGGCCAGCGCCACGACCGGGATGAGCGAGGTGGCCGTGGGCCGCGTCAATCCGGCCAGCAGGCAGAGTGTGCCGGCGGTCAGCCACCGTCCGGTCAGCACGGCGTACAGCGACCAGGCGGCAAGGGCGGTGAAAATCGACTCGGTGTAGGCCATCGACTCGACGATCGCGTGTGGCACCAGACCCCAGACGACGGCCAGCAGGATCCCGGTACGCCGCCCGTGCAGGTGGTTGCCGACCGCGAACAGGCCCCAGGCCGCGGCCAGCGAGGCGAGCCAGGCCAGCGCAACCGCGGTGTTCCGCATCCCCAGCGGTGACAGCGGCTCGGCGAACCGCACCAGTAGGGGGTAGAGCGGGAAGAAGGCCATGTTGCTCTGCAGGACTTCCGCCCGGTCGTACCCGTGCTCGGCGATGCGGAGGTACCAGCCGGCGTCGGCGCGGATGCCGACCAGCCGACCGAACCGGGCGTCGCGGGCGTCCGCCCATACCGCCAGCGTGACCAGCCCGACCACCCGGACCGCGGTGTAGCCCACCAGTGCCGGCCAGGCCGCCGAAAGCGCCCGGCGTAGCCGCGCGACCGGATGGGCACCCGCCCCCTGGACCCCGATGGCCCCTTCGCCGCGGTCGTCGTCCCGCTCGGCGATCACGCCCGTGTCGCTTGCCAACCTGGCCATCGCATGCCCCCCGGCAGGTGTCAATCCCGGGCGAGATTAGCAAGGAGGACCGCCTCCGCCGCACGCGCCGGGCCGTGCGGCGGCTCCTGAAACCGGCTCGCCGGCCCTTCAGCTCGGCGTCGCTGACCGGTGACCCTGGTGCCGTACACTCGCGGAGGTTCCGTCCGGTGCCTGCGGCTGAGCGAGGTCGACGGCGCGGGCGGAGGTCGCTGTCAGGCCGTCGGCGGTTGCCGGCGAGCCGAACCCGTGGCCAGCGGCGGATCCCCGCCCGCAGCGAACACGGCGATCGGGGAAGGATCGGATGAGCACGCCGGACGTCAGCGTCATCGTCGCCGTCTACAACACCATGCCATACCTGACCAGCTGTCTGGACTCGCTGGTCGGGCAGAGCATCGGCCTGGACCGGCTGGAGGTCGTCGCGGTCGACGACGGCTCCACCGACGGGAGCGCCGCCGAGCTGGATCGGTTCGCCGAGCGGTACCCCGGCACCGTCACCGTGCTGCGTCAGCCCAACTCGGGCGGTCCGGCGGCCCCCAGCAACCGCGCCCTGGACCACGCGCGCGGCCGGTACGTCTTCTTCATCGGCTCGGACGACCACCTGGGGCCGGAGGCGCTGGAGCGGTTGGTCGGCGCCGCCGACCGGTGGGACTCCGACGTGGTGCTCGGCCGGATGGTCGGCACCAACAAGCGTTACGTGCACCAGGCCGTCTACGCCAGCACGCAGGAGGAGGTCGACCTCTTCGGCGGCGACCTGGCCTGGTCGCTGTCGAACACCAAGCTGTTCCGCCGGGACCTGATCGAGCGGCACGGCCTGCGGTTCCGCGAGGACCTGCGGATGGGCAGCGACCAGCCCTTCACGTTGGAGGCGTGCTTCCGCGCCAGGCGGATCTCCGTCCTGGCCGACTACGAGTACTACTACGCGGTCAAGCGGGACAACGCGCAGAACATCACCTACGCCAGCCGGTTCGAGGAGCGGCTGCGCTGCGCGGAGGAGCTCGTCGGCTTCGTCGTCGACCTGATCGAGCCGGGGCCGCGCCGGGACGCGATCCTGCTGCGCAACTTCAGCTGGGAGGTGGCGAAGCTCCTCCAGCGCGAGTTCCTCGCCCTCGACCCGGACGCCCAGCAGAAGGTCCACGACCGTATCCGCAAGCTGGCCGAGGCGTACCTCACCGACGGCATCGTGGCCCGGTTGGCGCCGGACCTGCGGCTGCGGTTGGTCCTCGCCCGGGACGCCGGCCTGGACCGGCTGCGTGACCTGGTCGGCCAGCAGTTCGACAAGACGCTGCCCGAGGTCGTCGTCGAGGAAGGCCGCTGGTACGCCCACTACGTCGGCTTCCGCGACCCCTCGCTCGGCTATCCGGACGAGTGGTACGACGTGACCGACCAGGCCGCCAAGGTCATGGTGAAGCTGACCGCGACCGCCCTGGCCTGGGGCCGGGACGCCGCCGGGGCCCGGGTCCTGGTGGTCACCGCGCAGAGCCGCTGGGCGGCGCTGGCGACGCTCGGCGCCGAGGCGGTGCGGATCAGCGTCGGCGAGCTGGCGGGTGTCAGTTCGGTCACCGCGGGCGGCCCCGGTACCGTCGTGCGGACGGACTTCGCGCTGGACCAGCTACTCGCGGTCGTCGCCCCGAGCGGGGAACGTCGGGCGGTGCGGGCCGAGGTCACCGCCTTGGGCGGGACCGGCACGTCGCCAGTGCGTACCGACCGCCGGATATCCGCACCCCGCCTGCTGGCCCGGCACGGTGTCCGGTTTTACCTCGTCACGCCCACCACCAACCACAAGGGCCAGGTGATCGTCGCGATCACTCCGGTGACCCCCCGTCGGTTCCTTGCCCGCCTGCGCCGTATCTGGCCCTCTGGAGGAAAGTAGTTACATGGACATCTGCGTCGTCGCGCTCGGAAAGATCGGCCTGCCGCTTGCCGTGCAGTTCGCCTCGAAGGGGCACCGGGTGGTCGGTGCCGACGTCTCCGAGCGGGTCGTCCAGCTGGTCAACGACGGTGCCGTGCCGTTCCCCGGCGAGGCCGACCTCGACGTCAAGCTGAAGGAGGTGGTGGCCGCCGGTCTGCTGTCGGCCACCACCGACACCGCCGCCGCGGTCGCCGGGTCCGAGGCGGTCGTCGTGGTCGTGCCGCTCTTCGTGGACGCGGACGGTGTGCCGGACTTCGGCTGGATGGACGACGCCACCCGGGCCATCGCTCGCGGCCTCAAGCCGGGCACCCTGGTCAGCTACGAGACCACCCTGCCGGTCGGCACCACCCGCACCCGCTGGGCGCCGATGCTGGAGGAGGGCTCCGGCCTCACCGCCGGCAAGGACTTCCACCTGGTCTTCAGCCCGGAGCGGGTGCTCACCGGCCGGGTCTTCGCCGACCTGCGCCGTTACCCCAAGCTGGTCGGCGGCATCGACGAGGCGTCCGCCTCGAACGGTGTCCGCTTCTACGAGGCCGTGCTGGACTTCGACGAGCGGGCCGACCTCGACCGGCCCAACGGCGTCTGGGATCTGGGCTCCGCCGAGGCGTCCGAGCTGGCCAAGCTCGCCGAGACCACCTACCGGGACGTCAACATCGGTCTGGCGAACCAGTTCGCCCGGTTCGCCGACACGGTGGGGGTGGACGTCACCAAGGTCATCGATGCCTGCAACACCCAGCCGTACAGCCACATCCACTCGCCGGGCATCGCCGTCGGCGGCCACTGCATCCCGATCTACCCCCGGATGTACCTGTGGAACGACCCGGCGGCCACCGTGGTGCGCTCGGCCCGCGAGGCCAACGCCGCCATGCCCGAGTACGCCGTCGACCTGCTCGCCGCCGCGTACGGCGACCTGACCGACGTGGGGGTGCTGGTGCTCGGCGCGTCGTACCGGGGCGGGGTCAAGGAGACCGCCTTCTCGGGCGTCTTCCCGACCGTGGAGGCGCTGCGCGAGCGGGGTGCCAAGCCGTACGTCTCCGACCCGATGTACACCAACGAGGAGCTGGCCGCGCACGGCCTGCCCGGCTACGACGGCGAGCCGGTCGGCGCCGCCGTCATCCAGGCCGACCACGCCGAGTACCGCAGCCTCGCCCCGGCCGACCTGCCGGGCGTCTCGGTGTTGGTCGACGGCCGGCGGATCACCGATCCGGCCCGCTGGACCGGCGTCCGTCGGGTGGTCATCGGCGGCTGACCCGGTCCGCCCGGTCCCCGTGGGCCTCGGCCGCTCGCCGGCCGGGGCCCACTGCTTTCGTGGCTCGACCGACACGTTCGGTGAGCGGCATCCTCGGCTGTCATCCGCCGGACACCCCAGCAATACTTGTGTTACTTGCCCCGTTTAGGGTCGCAGATGCCTGGTATCGGACCCATCGACGCCGGCGAGTAGACAAGGGAGCGTGTCGTTGTTCAGCAGAGCGCGAAACCAGCAGGGTCTCGCCGTCGTCGGTGTGACCCTGCTGGGCTACGGGGTCATGGTCCTGTCCGGTGTCTTCGACTGGCTGATCCCGTACGTGGTCGCGGCGTTGGTCGCCGTCGCCGGTGAGTTGGCCCTCGCCACCCGGTTCGCCGCAGCGGGCGAGCTGCTCCAGAAGGCCGGACTCGGACCGGTCTGGCGGTGGCTCGTCCGTGACCTGTCGGTCGTGCTGCTGATCGTCAGCGCGGTCGGTCCGGCAGCCGGCGGGACCGTCGCGGTCCTGTTGCTGCCGGCCGCCCTCTGGAGCGTTGCCGTCGGCAGCGCCGCCCTCAGCGCGGTCGGCGAGCACCGCGCTTCGACCCCGGCCCTCACCCGCAACACCGACCTCGCCCGTACCGCCGGGGTGCCGGGTCCGCCAGCCTGGGCGCAGCGGATCGCGGGCCTGCGACTGCCGTTGATCAACGTGCTCCTCGTCCCGGCGGCCGTGCTGGCCGTACTGGTCGACCGGGTCGCCCCCGTGGTGGTGACCGGGCTGGTCACCTTGGCGGTGGGACTGGTCACGGTAGCCGTGCTCGCGCTGGCCGGGCGGGGTGGGCGTGGCGGGGGGCAGGGGTCGCTGTCAGCCGTGCACGCCTGGCTGGCTCGGGAACGGCCCGAGGTGGCGCTCTACTTCGCCGGCCCCGCCAAGGACGTCTACCAGGCCAACATGTGGCTTGCCCCGGTCGAGGCGGCCGGGCGCCGCGCGGTGGTGCTGCTCCGTAACGACGAGGCGTTCCGCGAGCTGGCCGACACCCGGTTGCCGGTGATCTGCGTACCGGCCGGGGTCGACTTCATGAACCTCGACCTCAGCTCGATCCGGGTCGCCCTGTACGCGGCGAACGTCGGCGCCAACATCCACATGCTGCGTGAGCCGGGAACGAGGCACGTCTTCGTCGGCCACGGTGACAGCGACAAGCAGGCCAGCGTCAACCCGTACAGCAAGGTGTACGACGAGGTCTGGGTGGCCGGGGCGGCCGGTCGGGAGCGGTACGCCCGGGCCGGGGTGGGCGTCCTCGATCGCGACATCGTGGAGGTCGGCCGCCCGCAGCTCGCCGGGGTGCACACCTTCGGCGCGGAGTTCACCGACCGCCCGTTCACCGTGCTCTACGCCCCCACCTGGGAGGGGTGGCTGGACGACGACCCGTATCACACCTCGCTGGTGCTGATGGGGGAGCGGATCGTCGCCGGGCTGCTCGCCGCCGGCGGCGTCCGGGTGGTCTACAAGCCGCACCCGCTCACCGGCAACCGGTCGAAGAAGGCCCTGGCGGTGCACGAGCGGATCGTCGCCCGGCTCCGGGCCGTCGGCGGGCAGGTCGACCCGACCTCGCTGGGCGGCACCGCGCACCTGGTGGTCACCGGCCGCACGCCGGCCCTGTTCGACTGCTTCAACGCCACCGATCTGCTGATCAGTGACGTGTCGAGCGTGGTCTCCGACTTCGTGCAGAGCGAGCGGCCGTACGTGGTGGCCAACCCGGCAGGTCTGTCCGAGGACGAGTTCCGCCGGACGTTCCCCACCGCGCGGGCGGCGTACCTGCTCTCGCTCGACTGCGGGGAGTTGGAGAAGGTCCTCGCCCTCGCCCGGGGCGGGAACGACCCGATGGCCGAGGCGCGGCGGGAACTGAAGGAGTACCTGCTCGGACCGGCCGGGTCCAACCCGATGGACCGGTTCCGGCAGGAGATCGGCCGCCTCTGCGGTTGACCTGCTCGGGTCGGAGACGAGAGCCGGGGGGGGGGGGGGGGGGGGGGGGGGGGGGCCCCCCCCCCCCCCCCCCCCCCCCCCCCCCCCCGCCCGGTCATGTCGTCAGCCGCGCTGCGGCGGGTTGTCGGCGTCGCGGGAGACGACCTCGCCGCGCTCGTCGACCCAGCCCTTGGGCCGTGCCGGGTTGCCCGCCACCAACTGGTACGGCGCGACGTCCCGGGTGACCACCGAGCCGGCGGCGATCATCGCGTACTCGCCGACCTCGATCCCGCAGACCAGGGTGGCGTTCGCGCCGATCGAGGCGCCCCGGCGGACCAGGGTCGGGGTGATGGTCCAGTCCGGGTTCTGCGCCCGGGGGCGGAAGTCGTTGGTGAAAACGGCACACGGGCCGACGAAGACCTCGTCCTCGATGGTCACGCCCTGGTAGACCGAGACGTTGTTCTGGATCTTCACGAGGTCGCCGACGGTGACGCCGGCGTCGACGTACACGTTGCGACCGATCACGCAGCCGGCGCCGACCCGGGCGCTCGACCGGATGTGGGCCAGGTGCCAGACCTTGGTGCCGTCGCCCACCTGGGCGCCCTCCTCCACGTCGGCGCTCGGGTGGACGAAGACGTCGGGTCGGTCGGTGGTGTCAGTCATCGCTGCTCGCATCGCTCGGGGCGCGCCGTCGCGCCGGCGGGTGGACGCGTCGGGACGGCGACGGGTGCCGGCCGCCCGCGCGGATCGGACTGCCACGCCCGCCGGCGGGCTGCGGTCACCCCGGCCGGCGCGCGGACTCGGGTGAGCATAGCGATCCCTCAGCGGAGCAGCCGCGCCACCGCGTCGGCGGCCGGGACGTCCGCCGGCAGCGGGTGGGCCGCGGCCACGGCGGCCACCGGCAGCGTCCCGTACAGGTGCGGGAACGGCGCCCCGCCCCGGGACGGCTCCCAGCGCAGCGCCGCACCGAGCGCCGCCGGGTCCACCGCCAGCAGGGTGAGCCCGGTGGCGCCGGCGAAGTGCCGCCGGGCCGTCTCGACGAGCTGGTCGGCGGCGGAGAGGTGGATGAACCCGTCCTGGCGGTCCACCGCCGAGCCGGCGAAGTGCCCGGCGTCCCGGGCGGCGTCCCACTCGGTCGTGGCCAGCAGCTTGTAGATCACCCCGGCAGCCTACGGCGACCGTGGCCCAGCGACCCGGGACGCGCCCCGGCCGGGCCTGCGGCCGGCGGAGAGGGTCTGACCGGCCGGCCCTCCCGTCCGGGCGGTGCTTCTGCGACCATTCGACGACCGAGGAACGAGGAACGGAGGTCCGGGGTGCGCATCCTGCTGGTCGAGGACGACCGACGGGTGGCCGCCGCCCTGTCGTCCGCCCTGACCCGCCGCGGCTACGAGGTGGAGCACGCCGCCACCGTCGCCGCCGCGCTGTCCGCCGCGCCCTGCGACCTCGTGCTGCTCGACCTGACCCTGCCTGACGGCGACGGCACCGACCTGTGCCGGGTGCTGCGCCGGCGCAGCGCCCAGCTCGGCATCATCGCGGTCACCGCCCGGGGCGAGGAACGCGACCGCGTCCTCGGCCTGCGACTGGGCGCCGACGACTACGTGGTGAAGCCGTTCTCGATGGTCGAGCTCCAGGCCCGGATCGAGGCGGTGCTGCGCCGGGCCGCGCACGCCGCCCCGGAGCGGGACGTGATCCAGGCCGGCCCGGTCCGCATCGACGTCGCCGGGCGGACGGTCACAGTCGACGGTCGGGAGGTGACCCTCACCCGCAAGGAGTTCGACATCCTGCTCTCGCTGGCCCGGCAGCTCGGGGCGGCGGTGCCCCGGGACCGGATCCTGCTCGACGTGTGGGGCACCACCTGGGCGGACCGGCACACCGTCGAGGTGCACGTCGGATCGCTGCGCGGCAAGCTGGGCGACGCCCGGCTGGTGGAGACGGTCCGTGGGGTCGGCTACCGGCTGCGTGGGGAGTGAGGGCCGGTGCGTCGTCGGCTGGTCATCAGCTACCTGCTGCTGATGGTGCTGGTGCTCATCGCGTTGGAGACGCCACTCGCCACCACCCTGGCCACCCGGGAGACCGACGAGGTGCGCGCCGACCGGCTCGCCGACGCGACCCGGTTCGCCTCGCTGGCCGGGCCGGCGCTGCGCGGCGGCGTCCCCGGCCCGATCGGGGGCGAGCTGAGCAGCTACGACGAGTTGTACGGCATCGGCGCGGCCGTGGTGGACCGGGACCGCCGCACGGTGGTGGCCTCGCGTAGCTGGCAGGTCGGGCCGGGCACCGAGGCGGCGTTGGACAACGCGCTGTCCGGGCAGCAGTTCAGCGTCCCGGAGTCGGTGTGGCCGTGGACCGGCGGGCCGGTCGTGGTGGCGGTGCCGATCAACGACGGCGGTGAGGTGCTCGGGGCGGTGCTGATCGCCGCCCCGGCGGACGGGGTCCGGCGCACCGTCACCGCGTGGTGGCTGCTGCTCGCCGCGATCGGCATCTTCGCCGTGCTGGCCTGCGTGCTGACCGCGTTCGGGCTGGCCGGTTGGGTGCTGCGTCCGGTGACCGAGCTGGACGCGGTCACCCACGAGATCGCGGAGGGGGACCGGGGGGCCCGGGTGCAGCACCGGCTGGGCCCGCCGGAGCTGCGCCGCCTGGCGGTGAGCTTCAACAACATGGCCGACGCGGTGTCGGACGTGATGGACCGGCAGCGGGCCTTCGTCGCGCACGCGAGCCACCAGCTGCGCAACCCGCTGACCGCGCTGCGGCTGCGGGTGGAGGAGTTGGGGCCGAGCCTGACCGACGAGCCGGGGCGGGCCGAGCACCGGCTGGCGCTGGAGGAGACCGACCGGCTGGCCCTGCTGCTGGACGCTCTGCTCACCCTGGCCCGCGCCGAACGCGAGGAGAACGAACGGGTCACCGTGGACGCTGCGGCGGTCGCCGCGTCCCGGGTGGCCGCCTGGCAGCCGCTGGCCCGGCACCGGGCGGTCGCCCTGCGGCTGGCCCCGGTCGCCGATCCGGTGTACGCCCGGACCGTGCCGACCGCCGTGGACCAGGCGCTGGACGCGCTGATCGACAACGCGGTCAAGTTCAGCGGCGCGGGTGGGGAGGTGACCGTGGACGTCCGGGCGGCCGACGACGGGGTCGCGCTGGAGGTCCGTGACACCGGCCCCGGCATGACCCTCGACCAGCTCGACCAGGCCACCGAGCGGTTCTGGCGGGCCCCCGAGGTGCAGAACGTCGACGGCGCCGGGCTCGGGCTGACCATCGTCGCGGTCCTGGTCGACGCGTCCGACGGCCGGCTCACCATGCGCCTGGCGCAGCCGCGTGGCCTGGTGGCCGGCCTCTGGTTCCCGGCCGCCTCCGACCCCGCGAGGGCCTCCGACCCGCCCCCGCCGGGCACCGCCGCGCCAACGGGTGGAACCGGGCCGGCCGGCGACGCCGCTTCGGCCCGGGACGCCCCGCTGGCCGACGGAACGGTGGCCCCGGCCGGCTGACGGGTCAGGGCTTGTTCGACCGGTACCAGTCGGCCGCGCCGGGATGCAGCGGCAGCGGGGTGGTGGCGATCGCCGAGCGGGGGCTCATCCGGCCCGCCGCGGGGTGCGCCGCGGCCAGCTCGGCCCGGCGTTCCATCAGCAGCCGGGTCACCTCCCGGACCAGCGGATCCGGCAGGTCGGCCCGGACGACCAGGTAGTTCGGGTTCGCCACCGTGGTGACCGGCTCGACCCCGTACACCGAGCGGGGAATGTCCCGGGAGACGTAGACCTCCCGGTAGCTGCGCCGCAGGGGCTCCGTCCAGTCGCCCAGGTCGACGATGCGAGTGGCGCCGTCGGCGGTCAGTTCCTCGACGCCGCGTACTGGGAGCCCACCGGAGAAGAAGAAGGCGTCGATCCGCCCGGCGCGCAGCGCGTCGACCGAGGCGTCCAGCCCCAGCCGCTCCCGGCGGACCGTGGCCCCGCCCAGCTGGGCGACCTCCAGCAGCCGGGTGGCGGTCACCTCCGTGCCGGAGCCGGGCGCCCCCACGGAGACCCGCCTGCCACGCAGGTCGCCCACCGAGTGGACCGGGCCGTCGGCCCTGGTGACCAGGTGCAGCAGGTCGTCGTAGACCCGGGCCACGGCCAGCACGCCCGGGCGGTCCTCCCGGCCGGTGGGGACCACGTCGGCCTGGGTGAAGCCCAGCTCGGCGTCCCCCGTGTCGAGCAACCGCATGTTCTCCGCCGACGCGGCGGTGACCACCACGCTGGCCAGCACCCCGGGCAGCTCCCGGTTCAGGACGGCGGCCAGCGACTGGCCGAACGCGTGGTAGACGGCGGTGGGGCTGCCGGTGGCGATGCGGATCTGGATCGGCTCGCTCGGCGAGTCCCGGCAGCCGGCGAGCCCGGGCGCGGCCACCAGCACCAACAGCAGCACGGCCACGCCGGCGGCGCGCGGTGGCACAGACCAGCTACGGCTCACCCGGTGCACTCTGCGCGTGCGACGCCCCCGGCGCAAGCCCACCGGCCGGCCGTGCACAGCTTTCGCCGGCCGTCCTCAGCTTTCCCGGGCCGGCCGTCCTCAGTCGACCGCGGTCACCCCCGGCCCGGTCGCCGGGTCCAGGGTCACGCTCTGCAGGATGCGGTCCCGGTCCGAGCCGTCGGCCACGCTCACCACGTAGCAGCCCGCCCCGGGCCGCAGCAGTGCCGGCACCTCCAGCAGGGCGGCACCCCGGACCAGCACGGCGGCCAACTCCCGGTCGGTCAGCCGGATCCCCAGGATGTGCCGCCGGACGTGCCGGCCGCCTGCCAGCAGCGCCGCCCGCCAGACGGCGGCGGCGAGCCGGGGACGCCACACCCGGCGGGCCGTGGACGCGCCCGCTACGGGCCCGCCGAGCAGCTCCCGGCGGCCCTGCCGCCAGCCGATCTCCACCAGCGCCGCGTACGTCGCCGCGTGCTCGCGGGGCACCTGGAGCCGGTGCAGCTCGAAGCGGCGGCGCAGGCCGCCGGTGGTCACCTCGTGCCCGACCGGGATCTCCAGCCGGGCGAGGAGCTGGCGCATCCGGTGCGCCGCGTCCTCCCGGTTGAACTCGGCGGCTTGGCCGATGCGGGCGGGGGCCGGGGGACGGCGACCCGCCCCGGCCGGGGCGGCCGGCGCGGAGGCGCAGCGCAGCAGGCAGGCGACCTCGAACGCGTCGGCGAGGGTCAGCCAGTCCAGCGGGGGCGGGGTCGTGGGAAGACGAGGCCGGTCGAGCAGCGTGGGTTCGGGGGCCACCACAGTCTCCTTGTCGGCGTCAGGTTCCCCTTACCGTGGCCTCCCGCGCGGCCCCGTGGTAGCCGTGGCCGCGAGCCTTGAGGAAATCTTGCGACAGTCGCTGTCGTTGACGCCCATCTGTGCGCGATCCGTCACAACTGGGTCACCACGACGTCCACCGCCCGGGGCCGTCCGGCGGTCACCGGCTGTTCCAGGACGGTGTACTTCAGGTCCCGGAGCGCGGTCACCAACTCGCCGGCGCGGCGCGGGCGGGCACCCGCGGTGAGCAGGTCGCGCACCAGCCGCCCCTTGGTCGCCTTGTTGAAGTGGCTGACCACCGACCGGACCGGCCCGTCGGGGGTGTTCCGCTCGTGCAGCACCCGCACCGTCACCGTCCGCCCGGCCAACTCGCCGCCCGGCGTCCAGGTCGTCGCGTACGCGCCCGAGCGCAGGTCCAGCACCGCGCCGCCGCCGGCCGCCGCCACCATCGCCGGGGCCAGCTCCCGCCGCCAGTACGCCGACAGCGCCCCCACCCCGGGCAGCCGCGCCCCGATCGGGCAGCGGTACGGCGGGATGCGGTCGGCGAGCCGCACCGCCCCCCACAGGCCTGAGCTGACCAGCACCGACCGGCGGGCCGCCCGCTGCGCCGCGGGGGGCAGCGTCGCCAGGTCGAGGGCCTCGTAGAGCACGCCGGTGTAGATCCGGCCCGCCGGGGCGGTGGCCGCCCGCTCCAGCCGGGCGTTGCGGCGCAGCTCGCCGGCCAGCCCCGGGGTCAGCCCCAGCGCGTCCAGGGCCGCCGCCTCGTCCGGCGCGGCGCAGAGGCCGACCAGTGCCGCCAGCACCTCCGCGCGGGCCGGGGCCAGCTCGGGCAGGGACAGCCGGGTCGGGTCCAGCCGCCGGCCGGTGCCGGCGTCGGCCTTCCCCTCCGAGGGCGGCAACAGGATGAGCATCTCGGTACGACTCCTCGGTGCGGCGACGCGCCGGCGCGTGGCGGTCCGGCCAGCGTACGGCCCGCCGGTCAGCGCCACGGCCGCACGGCCGTCTCCGGGTGGTACACGCGATAGCGGCCGACCTCGGCGATCAGGGCCGGGGCGGCCCCCGCCCCGAGCAGCTCCCGCAGCCGCCGGTCGGCGGGGCCGCCGGCCGCCAGTACGTACCCGGGGCGGTCGGCCCGCCCCACCTGCTGCCAGTACGGCCGGTACCGGTTCTGTCCCGGTGTCAGGTTCCCGTCGAGCACCCCGCAGACCACCGCCTCGGCGGTGTTGAAGACCAGCCGGTTGCAGGTCCAGTACTCGGCGTACACCGTGCGCAGCCCGGCCCGGCGGACCGTGTCGGCCAGCTCCCGTACCTGCCGCTCCTCCGCCCGCAGCCCGCCGGCGCCGGCCACGAACAGGCCGGTGGCGACCAGCGCGGTGGCGGCCAGCCCGGCCAGCGCGGCGGTGGCCGACGCGCCGGCCAGCCGCCCGACGACCCCCGTCGTGCCCCGCCAGACGCCCCTCGCCGCCAGCCACAGCGGCCACAACGCCACCGGCAGCGAGAGCTGGAGCACCGACAGGTAACGGGCGTTGCTCATCGGGTCGGTGGCGGCCAGCGGGCTGCGGACGTACGCCGCCAGGGTGAGGACGGCACCCGCGACCAGGGCGAGCTGCGTGGCCGGCCCGACCCGGTCGGCGGCCGTCCGGCCGGCGGCCCGCCGGTACGCGACCAGCGCGAGGACCGCGGCGCCCGCCAGCAGCACCGGGTAGAGCAGGCCGAACCACTGCTGCCAGCGGGCGCAGCCGTCGACCGGGCACAGCCCGGTGGCCAGCGGCACCCCCTCCAGCAGCCCGCCGCGCAGTCGGTCGGCCAGCGGCGGCGCCGGTCCGGCGGCGGTGCTGATCCGACGCAGGACCGACAGCGAGTCCTGCCCGGGCGGCGCGCGCAGGTTGTCGGCGATCAGCGGCGCCGCCCCGACGGCGAATCCGGCCACCAGCAGCGCCCCCGCCCAGCCCAGCAGCTCCCGGCGGAGCACCCAGGCCAACAGCAGGCCGGCCACCGCCAGGTACGGCACGATCAGCCAGTCCGACCAGACGGCCACCCCGGCGAGCAGGCCGGCCGCCCCGGCCGCCAGCCGCCGGGCCCCGATCCGCCGGTCGGCCAGCCCCAGTGCGATCAACAGCACCAGCGCCACCGCCGGTTTCACCTCGGGCCGGCCGCCCACCACGGTCAACTGGTCGCGCACCACCCGCTCCGGGCCGAGCGCGAGCAGGCCCACCACCAGCACGGCGCACCACGGCGAGCAGATCCGGCGGGTCAGCCGGTACATCAGCCACACGAAGATCGCCCAGAGCGCCAGCATCGGCAGCCGCAGCACCGGCCAGCTCGGCCCGGCGACGGCGACCAGCGGCGCCGCCAGGTACGCCTCCAGCGTGCCCATGTAGCGCTGCCCGTACAGGAAGATCGGCTGCTCCCGGCCGGCGGCGATATGCAGTGCGGCCAGGCCGAAGGTCGCCTCGTCGCTGTTCGACCCGGGCAGGGTGAGCAGCGTCAGCGCCAGCCGGTAGCCGAACCCGGCCAGCCCGAGCAACAGCGCCACCAGCGCCGGCCGGTCGGACGGGCGCCACCGCCCGCGGTGCTGCACACGTGTCGACACGACCAACCGCCCCCGTCGCCGCCCCGACCGGATTCTGTCACGCACGAGGTCCGGACCGGGGCCGATCGGGGAGAACCCCCTCGTCCCCGCCTCGCGTGGCCGTCCCCGCCGGCGTGTGGCAGGGTTGCAGCGTGCCACCCACAACCGCGGGCGAACTTGCCCTACCGAACCTGCACCGGGCCGCGCGGATCGAGGACGCCCTACACAACCTGGTGGAACGCCGGCTGCGGCGAACCGGGTGGCAGCCCAACATCATCGCGTACGCCGGATACGGCGCCCCGGGCTGGGCGCGGGTGCTGTGCCGGGTGCTGCTCGGCCGCCCCGACACCCGGTCCGGGCAGCGGCTGGACAAGGTGCGCGGCTGGCGCAGCTTCACCACCCTGCCCGCGAAGCACGTGACGGTCACCATCGAGGCCGGCGGGGTGAAGCACGAGGCTAAGGCCGACCGCAGCGGCTTCGTCGACACCGTGGTCGAGGCCGACCTGACGCCCGGCTGGTCGTCGGTGCGGCTGAGCGTCGCCGACGCCGAGCCGGTGGAGGCGCTGATCCGCGTCCTCGACCCGAACGTCCGCTTCGGCATCCTGTCCGACATCGACGACACGGTCATGGTGACGGCGCTGCCCCGGCCGTTGCTCGCCGCGTGGAACACCTTCGTGCTCGACGAGCACGCCCGCAACGCGGTGCCCGGCATGGCGGTGCTCTACGAGCGGCTGGTCACCGCCCACCCCGGGGCCCCGGTATTCTACCTGTCCACCGGCGCGTGGAACGTCGCGCCGACCCTGACCCGGTTCCTGTCCCGGCACCTCTATCCGGCCGGGCCGCTGCTGCTCACCGACTGGGGGCCGACGGCCGACCGGTGGTTCCGCAGCGGCCGGGAGCACAAGCGCGCCACCCTGGCCCGGCTGTCCCGCGAGTTCCCCGACGTGCGCTGGCTGCTGATCGGCGACGACGGCCAGCACGACCCGGAGATCTACCGGGAGTTCGCCGCGGGGCACCCGGACAACGTGGCCGGGGTGGCCATCCGCCGCCTCTCGCCCACCCAGTCGGTGCTGGCCGGCAGCCTGCCCACCCCGTCCGGCAGTTCGTCGTCCGGGCCGGTGGGGCAGAAGTGGCTCTCCGCCCCCGACGGCGCAGGGCTGTGGAAGCTGCTGCGCGAGGCCGATCTGGTCTGATCCCCTGACGGCCGGGCGCCGGCCCGGCGGTGGGGCTGTTACAGGTCAGACAAGCCTTCGGCCTGCCGGTTTGAAGTTCCTGGTAAACGGGGCCCTAGCGGTGCAGAGCGAGCTGCGAAGGCTGTCGGAGGACAGTTGTCGGACGCGTGGAGCCGGGCGGGGGCGCTAGGTCGCTGACGCAGCCCGTCATGCAGGTGAGAGCGGCGATCTCGTAGGAACGTCCGCTCGGTGTCATTGCCAGCCAGGGTGATCGCTTCGTCGTACGCGGCGCGGGCCTCGGTGGTCCGGCCGAGCCGGGCCAGCAGGTCGGCCCGCGCCGCGGGAAGCAGGTGATAGCCCGGTAGGTCGATCCCATCGAGGCTGGCCAGCGCCATTGCCGGGCCGTGCACCTCGGCGACGGCGACCGCCCGGTTGAGCGCGACGACCGGCGTCGGGCTGTGGGCGAACAGCTGGTCGTAGAGCGCCAGCACCTGGGCCCAGTCGGTGGCGGGCCCGTCGGTGTGCACGGCGTTGATGGCGGCCTGGATCTGGTAAGGGCCGGGCCGGTTGCGGCGCAGGCAGCGGCGGACCAGGGCGTGTCCTTCGGCGATCTGCTCCCGGTTCCAGAGCGACCGGTCCTGCTCGGCGAGGGTCACCAGCTCGCCGGCGGGGCCCACCCGGGCCGGGCGGCGAGCCTCGACGAGGACCAGCAGCGCGAGCAGCCCGAGAACCTCGGGCTCGTCGGGCATCAAGTCGGCGAGCTCCCTGGCCAGGCGGACGGCCTCCTGGCACAGGTCGGTGCGCACCAGCGCGCCGGCCGTCGAGGTGTAGCCCTCGTTGAAGATCAGGTACAACACGGTCAGCACCGGTGGAAGCCGGGCGGGCAGCTCGCCGGCGTTCGGCACCCGGTAGGGAATGGCGGCGTCGCGGATCTTCTTCTTGGCGCGCACGATGCGCTGCGCGATCGTTGCCTCGGGTACGAGGTGGGCCCGTGCGATCTCCGGCACCTCGAGCCCACCCAGCAACCGCAAGGTGAGCGCTGTCTGCGCCAGCGGTGCGAGTGCCGGGTGACAGCAGGTGAAGATCAGCCGCAGCTGGTCGTCGCGCACCGGTCCCACCTCCTTGGGTTCGTCGGGTTGGCGTAGCAGCACTGCCTGGGCATGGCGGGCCTCACGCGTGGATTCCCGCCGCAGCCGGTCGATGGCCCGGTTGCGGGCGGTGGTCACGATCCATGCCCCGGGATTGGGCGGCGGCACCCCCCACTTCTGCAGGGCCACCGCGAACGCGTCCTGCACGGCCTCCTCGGCGAGGCTGACGTCGCCGAGGAGGCGGGCCAGCGTGGCCACGCAGCGGCCGTACTCCGCCCGGTAGATGCTTTCCAGATCCATGTCGCCCAGCATCAACCTTCCGGCTCGTCCTCGAAGGGCCGCACCTCGACCGGCCCCATGCACGCCCGCGAGCACTTCTCGGCCCAGGCGAGCGCCTCGTCGAGATCGGCGCAGCGAATCACCCAGAACCCGCCGAGCTGTTCCTTGGTCTCGGCGAACGGCCCGTCGGTCATGGTGGTGTTCCCGCCCTCGACCCGCACGACGGTGGCACTATCCGGCGGTAGCAGGCCACCCCCGAAGACCCAGAGGTTGGCGCTGCGCAGTTCGGTGTTGACCTGGTCGACCTGGGCGAACGCCGTCTGCATCTCGTCATCGGACAGTGGCGGCGCGTCGTAGGCGTGGTGCACGGCGAGCAGGTACTGCTTCATGGTGGGCTCCTGATCAGTAGCAGGTGTCAGGCGGGCAGTCGTCGCGCGACGACGGGGATGACGATCGCCGCGGCAACCAGATGCGTCAGGATCAGTAGCACCTTGGTGCCGGCCGTGGCGTCCGCGATGACGTCGGGCACAAGCGACAGCACGGTGAGTACCACGGTGGTGCGGACGAACGTGCTGCGCGGACGCCGGGCGAAACGGCGCAGTACTGCGGCGAGCACCAGGCCGACCAGCGAGAAGATCGCGGTCAGCGAGGCGAACCCAACCACCGGGATGGGAGCCCCCGAGATGTCGAGGCTGATCCCGGCCGCGTGTCCCGCAGCGGCAACGAGCGTGGTGGCGAGGCTGGCCACGGCCGTGGCGGCGACACCAGCGACGAGCATCGAGCGCGCTCCGGTGGTGGCGCGCGGGGCGGCAGTGCGAGTGGTGGTCAATTTCGGTGCCTCCGATGCCGTGGAATCCGGCCCTGCGCCGGTCTCTCACCATGGCTACGAACTCACCCTGCCGCAATCGACAAGCCCGGCGAACCCTTTTCCAGCCGGCCGTTCCGAGAGGTCGGTCGCGGCGGGCGGGCGGCTTTCGGTCCTCACCGGAGGGTGCCGGAGTGACCCCAGCCGGTGACAGCCGTGAAGGATACTTGCGAAATAGCTCGACTACGTTGAATATATTTTCGTGCGCAGAGACTATGGTCGATTCCTTACCGGCGCGGCGCTGACGGTGGCGCTGACGCTCGGTGTGGCCGCCCCCACGGGCGCCCTCGCCTCCCCGCCCTCCGAGCCGGACCTCGTGCCGGTCACCGCCCAGGCAGCCTGCGTGACCGATCCGGCCACCCCGAAACGGCAGTTCCGGGGCATGTGGATCGCCAGCGTGGCCAACATCGACTGGCCCAGCCGCACCGGGCTCACCCCGGCCGCCCAGCAGGCGGAGTACCGGGGCTGGCTCGACCTGGCCCAGCAGCGGCGGATGAACGCCGTCGTCGTGCAGATCCGCCCCACCGCCGACGCGTTCTGGCCGTCGACCTACGAGCCCTGGTCGCACTGGCTCACCGGCACCCAGGGCGGCAACCCCGGCTACGACCCGCTGGCCTTCATGGTGGCCGAGGCGCACGCCCGCAACCTGGAGTTCCACGCCTGGTTCAACCCGTACCGGGTCGCCAACCACACCGACCTGACCAAGCTGACGGCCAGCCACCCGGCCCGCAAGAACCCGGGCTGGGCCGTCGCCTACAACGGCCAGCTCTACTACAACCCCGGCATCCCCGCCGTCCGCGCCTTCGTGCAGGACGCCATGATGGACGCCGTCCGTCGCTACGACCTCGACGCCGTGCACTGGGACGACTACTTCTACCCGTACCCGGGCAGCGGGGGTGGCTTCCCCGACCAGGCCACCTTCGCCCAGTACGGCGCCGGCTTCAGCAACATCGCCGACTGGCGGCGTAACAACGTCAACCTGCTGGTCCAGGAGATGCATGATCGGATCCGGGCGGTCAAGCCGTGGGTGAAGCTCGGCGTCAGCCCGTTCGGCATCTGGCGCAACGCCGGCACCGACCCGCTCGGCTCGCGCACCACCGGCCTCCAGTCGTACGACGCGATCTACGCCGACACCCGCCGCTGGGTTAAGCAGGGCTGGATCGACTACATCGCCCCGCAGATCTACTGGCACATCGGCCACCCCTCGGCCGACTACGCGGAGTTGGTCCGCTGGTGGTCGGAGACCGTCACCGGCACCGACGTGCAGCTCCTCGTCGGGCAGGCCACCTACCGCGCCGGGGCGACGGGGCAGGACGCGGCCTGGCAGGACCCGGCCGAGCTGACCGACCACCTCACGCTCAACCGCGCCTACCCCCGGGTCGCCGGCGACATCCACTTCAGCGCCAAGGACGTCCGCGCGGACCGGATCGGCGCCGTCTCCCGGGTGGCGACCGACCACTACCGCCGCCCGGCGCTGGCGCCCGCTGGCGTGGGTGGCACCGCGCCCGCCGCGCCGAGCCTCACCTCGGCCGTGCGCGGCACCGGCGGCGTGACCCTGACCTGGCAGCGCGGCGCCACCGGCAGCACCGCCGAGTACGCGGTGTACCGGCTGCCCGGCGACGGCACGGTCGACCCCTGCGACCTGGCCGACGCCCGTAACCTGCTCGGCGCGGTCCGCGCCTCGGGCACCACCGGCACGTTTGTCGACGCCACCGCCTCGCCCGGCTCGACGTACCGCTACCTGGTGACCGGCCTGGACCGGCTGCACCACGAGAGCCCGGCCAGCAACGCGCGGGTGGTCACCGGCACCGGCGGCACGTTCAGCGTGATCGTGGACAACGCCACCGCCGGCGGCTTCACCGCCGCGGCCACCTGGGGCACGTCGTCGTACTTCACCACCCGGTACGGCGCCAACTACCGGTTCGCCGAGCCGCAGGCGGTCAGCGACCCGGCCTGGTTCACCGCGACGCTGCCCGCCGCCGGCTCGTACCGGGTCGAGGTCTGGTACCCGTCCGACGCCGGCTACAACAGCGCCACGCCGCACCTGGTGGCGACGGCGAACGGGACCGTGACGACCAAGGTCGACCAGCGCACCGGCGGCGGGCAGTGGCGGGTGCTGGGGACCTACGACCTCGCCGCGGGGACGCGCCAGGTCGTCGGGGTCAGCCGCTGGACCAGCACGACGGGGTACGTCGTCGCCGACGCCGTCCGGATCACCCGCCTCTGAGCCGACGGAGAAACTTCTCGTACGGTCAAAGCCGTACCGGTCTGTTCGGCCGTAGGTGCCCTTCCGGGTGCCTACGGCCGTGACGGCTCACCCGCCTAGGCCGACCTGACGAGGCACTACTACGGGCCTGGCGTCCAGGCGCCGGAATGCCAGACGGGTCACGCCTGCTCGTCCCTTTGCTCTGCTGCCGTCACTGCAACACCAGCACCGCGCAGCCGCTTCACGTCGTAGGCCGACACAGACGAACGGCAGGAAGCGTCGCGCTCCGCGCGTGTTGCACCGGGGGCAGCAGAGCAAAGGAGGCGCTTGCAGGTGCCCCCGGCAGATCGGCGACGACGTCGAAGCCTGCGTCGACATCAGCGCCGATGCGGGGAATTCGCCCCGCGCGTCGTCTCACCGGTCAGCGAACGATGATGACCGGACGCCCTGCACCGCCATACGCGATCAGCTCACGGATTGGCGCGTCACGCCGCGGCGACAGGGTGGAATCGGCGGAAGCCGGCGGTGGGGCGAATCCCGACTGACGCTCGGCTCAGTCGCGGCGCAGCCAGAGCGCGCCGAGCGGTGGCACCCGTAGTGCCACAGATGCCGGCAGGCCGTGCCAGGGCACGTCCTGCGCGTGCACCTCGCCCAGGTTGCCCACCCCCGACCCGCCGTAGTGGTGGGCGTCGGTGTTGAGCACCTCCGTCCACGTGCCGGCGGCGGGCAGCCCGATCCGGTAGTCCTCCAGCGGCAGGGCGGAGAAGTTCGCCACACAGACCAGGGTCGCGCCGTCGGGGGCGATCCGGATGAACGCCACCGTGTTGTGGGTGACGTCGTCGCCGGCGATCCAGCGGAAACCGGCCGGTACGGTGTCCTGCGCCCACAGCGCCGGGGTGTCCCGGTAGACCCGGTTCAGGTCGCCGACGAGGCGCTGCACGCCGGCCCGCGCCGGGTCGTGCAGCAGGTACCAGTCGAGGCCGCGTTCCTCGCTCCACTCACGGTCGTCGCCCAGCTCGCAGCCCATGAAGAGGAGCTGCTTGCCCGGGTGCGCCCACATGTACGCCAGCAGCACCCGCACGTTGGCCAGCCGCTGCCAGGCATCCCCGGGCATCTTGGCGGCGAGCGAGCCCTTGCCGTGCACCACCTCGTCATGGCTGATCGGCAGCACGAAGTTCTCGCTCCAGGCGTACGCGAGGGAGAAGGTGAGCTGATGGTGGTGGTGCTGCCGGTGAATCGGGTCCTTCGAGGTGTAGAGCAGGGTGTCGTGCATCCAGCCCATGTTCCACTTGAACCCGAAGCCGAGCCCGCCGTCGGCGGTCGGCCGGGTCACCCCCGGCCAGGAGGTGGACTCCTCGGCGATCATCACCACCCCGGCGTGGTGCTTGTAGACGGTGGCGTTGACCTCCTGCATCAGGGCGATCGCCTCCAGGTTCTCCCGGCCGCCGTGCTCGTTGGGCAGCCACTGCCCCTCGGGGCGGGAGTAGTCCAGGTAGAGCATCGAGGCGACGGCGTCGACCCGCAGCCCGTCGACGTGGAACTCGTCGCACCAGTACAGCGCGTTGGCGACCAGGAAGTTGCGCACCTCGCGGCGGCCGAAGTCGAACACGTACGTGCCCCAGTCGGGGTGCTCGCCGCGGCGCGGGTCGGGGTGCTCGTACAGCGGGGTGCCGTCGAACCGGCCCAGGGCCCACTCGTCCTTGGGGAAGTGCGCCGGCACCCAGTCCAGGAGCACCCCGATCCCGGCGGCGTGCAGGGCGTCGACGAGGTGCCGGAAGTCGTCGGGGTCGCCGAACCGGGACGTCGGCGCGTAGTAGCCGGTCACCTGGTAGCCCCAGGATCCGCCGAACGGGTGCTCCATCACCGGCATGAACTCCACGTGGGTGAAGCCCAGCTCGGTGACGTACGCGGTGAGCTGCTCGGCCAACTCCCGGTAGTCGAGGCCGGGCCGCCACGAGCCGAGGTGCACCTCGTACACGCTCATCGGCTCCTGGTGCGGCTGCCGCCGCGCGCGTCGCGCCAGCCAGTCGGCGTCGTGCCACTCGTACGTCGAGCGGTGCACCACCGACGCGGTGGCCGGCGGCACCTCCGCGTACGCGGCCAGGGGGTCGGCCTTGTCCCGCCAGTGCCCGTCGGCGCCCAGCACCCGGTACTTGTACCGGGCCCCCTCGGGCGCGTCGGGGACGAAGATCTCCCACACCCCGCTGGAGCCGAGGGAACGCATCGGCCAGCCGTCGTCGGGGCCCCAGCCGGTGAAGTCGCCGATCACCCGCACGCCGCGCGCGTTGGGCGCCCACACGGCGAACGCCACGCCCCCGTCGCGGACCCGGGCCCCGAGGGCCTCCCACAGCCGCTCGTGCCGCCCCTCGCCGATCAGGTGCAGGTCCAGCTCGCCGAGGGTGGGCGGGTGACGGTACGGGTCGTCGTGCACCGCGCCGTCGACCTCGACCCGGTAGTCGAGCACCTCACCCGCCACGACGGCCTCGAAGACGCCCGCGTCGTGCACCCGGGTCGCCGGGTGCCGCTCGTCGCCGACGAGCACGCTCACCGCCTGGGCGCCCCGGCGCAGGGTGCGGACGGTGGTGCGCCCGTCGGCGGGGTGCGCGCCGAGCACGGCGTGCGGGTCGTGCGCCACGCCGGCGATCAGCTCGTCCATCGTGCGTCGTCCTTGTCAGCCGCAGCGGTGGGGGCGGTGCCCCCGGAGAGTTCGGAGGGCACGTCCTGCACGGTCAGGTCGGGCGCGGCCGGCGCGGCCGGTTCCACCGGTGGCGGGACCGGCCGGCGCACCGTGAACACGTGCGCGGGTTGCAGGTACGGGTCGAGCCGTACCGCGTTGTGCTGCCCCCAGTCGTAGCTGGCGCCGGTCAGCTCGTCGTGCACGGTGAACCGCTCGTGCCAGTCGAGCCCCAGCGCCGGCATGTCGAGGGTGGTGTTGCCCCACTGCACGGCCTGCGAGTCGAACGAGCAGACCACGATCACCGCGTTGCCGGTGTCCGGGTCGTGTTTGGACCAGCACAGCAGCGCCGGGTTGTCGATGTCGTGGAAGACCAGGTTGCGCAGCCGGTGCAGGGCCGGGTTGTCGCGCCGGACCCGGTTGAGGGTGGCGACGAACGGGGCCAGCGAGCGCCCCTGCGCCTGCGCGTCCGCCCAGTCCCGGGGGCGCAGCTCGAACTTCTCGTTGTCCAGGTACTCCTCCGCGCCGGGGCGGGCGGTGTGCTCGAACAGCTCGAAGCCGGCGTACATGCCCCAGGAGGGGGAGAGCAGCGCGGCCAGCACCGCCCTGATCTTGAACATCGGCGGCCCGCCGTGCTGCAACGTCTCGTGCAGGATGTCCGGGGTGTTCGGCCAGAAGTTCGGCCGCATGTGGTCGGCCGAGGCGACCAGCTCCTCGCAGTACTCCCGCATCTCGGCCGGCGTCGTGCGCCAGGTGAAGTACGTGTACGACTGGGTGAAGCCGATCTTGCCGAGCCCGTGCATGATCGCCGGCCGGGTGAACGCCTCGGCGAGGAACAGCACGTCCGGTTCGACCTTCTTGACCTCGGGGATCAGCCAGTGCCAGAAATCCAACGGCTTGGTGTGCGGGTTGTCCACCCGGAAGATCCGGATCCCCTCGCCGATCCAGTGCAGCACCACCCGCAGGATCTCCGCCCGGATGCCCTCCGGGTCGTTGTCGAAGTTCACCGGGTAGATGTCCTGGTACTTCTTCGGCGGGTTCTCCGCGTACGCGATGCTGCCGTCGGCCCGGGTGGTGAACCACTCCGGGTGCTCGGTCACCCACGGGTGGTCGGGGGCGCACTGCAACGCCAGGTCCAGCGCCACCTCCAGGCCCTGCTCGGTGGCTGCGGCGACGAAGTCGCGGAAGTCCGCCGGCGTACCCAGGTCGGGGTGGATGGCGTCGTGGCCGCCCTCGGCCGCGCCGATCGCCCACGGCGAGCCCACGTCGTCGGGGCCGGCGGTGAGCGTGTTGTTGGGGCCCTTGCGGTTGACCCGGCCGATCGGGTGGATCGGCGGTAGGTAGAGCACGTCGAAGCCCATCGCCGCCACCCCGGGCAGCCGGTCCCTCGCCGTGACGAACGTGCCGGAGCGGGCCGGGGCGTCGACCGTGGCCGGGACCGCCCCCTCCGAGCGGGGGAAGAACTCGTACCAGGCGGAGAACAGCGCCCGGGGGCGGTCCACCCAGAGCCGGTGCTCCTCGCCGGTGGTGACCAGCTCGCGCACCGGATGCGCCCAGAGCAGGTCGGCCAGGTCGAGGGCCGGGGCGACCCGCCGGGGCAGGTCCAGCCGTTCGTCGCGCAGCGCCGCCACCGCCGCCGTCACCCGGTCGGCGTCGCCGGCCGGCACGAGGTCCACGGCCGCGGTCAGCACCCGCGCGCCCTCGGCCAGGTCGTTGGCCAGCTCCGCCGGGCCCTGGCCGGCGGCGACCTTCTTGGTGACCGCGTTCTGCCAGGTCAGGTACGGATCCTGGAACGCCTCGACGGCGAAGGCCCACGCGCCGACGGCGTCGGGGCGGATGGTGGCGTGCCAGCGGTCCTGGCCGGGCTCGCCGGGGCGCATCCGGGTGAACGGCCGGGCCTTGCCGTCGGGGCCGAGCCAGACCACGTTGCAGCCCAGCGCGTCGTGCCCCTCCCGGTAGGCGCGGGCCGACACGGGCACCGCCTCGCCGACCACCGCCTTGGCCGGGTAGCGACCGCAGGAGACGACGGGGGAGACGTCTTCGATCGGGAACCGTCCAGTCACTCCGCCAACCTACTGTGCGAGATCGTCACGCGCGCGGCCAAGCGGCCACCGGCACCCGCCCCGGCTCACCCGGCCTGCACTGGAAGCATCCGAGGGGCGATGACGGATACCCGCAGCTCCGGTTCGGGCACCGAGCGTGATCACGCAGCGCTACTGGCTGGCTCTGATTTGTGCGCCTGTGCGGCTTTGATCCTTTCTGTTTGTAATCGTCATTGACCTGCCGCCTGGCCGGCGGATAGCTTGGGCCAAGGCAATGATTGATGGATGGCAATCAGCTGCATATACGGGGGATACATGAGTCAGGACGAAAGTCGAAATCTATCCAGCTCGCAGTGTCGACGATGCGCATTGTTGTGCTCTCCTGCGGGCTGACGGTCGCGGCGTGACTTGTTCCGTTGTTCGCGGAGGCGGCGTCCCGCGTGAATCGGGATCTGGAATCTCTGGCGGAGGTCGGGCCGACGTGTGAGGCGGTTGCTTGCCAGCCGCGCGCCGGCGACTGACCGCGCACCAACCTTCCGAGACAATTCTCTTTCATTACTTTCTTGGCGCCCGCATATCCGGGGTGCCGTTTCAGCCTGCGCCGGTTCGGCTTTGTGTCGTGCCGAGTGCGGTGAGGTGTGTCCAATTTCCGGTGGAAACAGGTCCGCCGGTCTATCCATTGTCAGGAGTGTCCATGGTCCAACGTCATACGGCTGTAGGGGTGGCGTCCGCGTTGCTGGCCGCGTCGGTGCTGGCGGTTCCGCCGGCCGTGTCCGCCGCGCCTGCGGCGGCGAAGGAGACGGCATCGGCGCCGCAGGTGTCGCCGCGGTCGTCGTCGAAGGTGTGGTTGTTCGACAGTCCGCGTGCGGCGCTGCCGGTGTCGGCCGCGGGGGCGGCGCCGTCGGTGCCGAAGGGCACCGGGCCGGTGCGCAGCGGCACGCAGGTGTCGTTCTCGCTGACCGACCGCCTCGAGGCGAAGGTCAACGTCGGGTCCGGGAACCTGATGCTGCTCAGCACCGACCTGACGCTGCCGGGGATCGCGGGGAACGTGACGCTCGGTGCGGCGTTCAACAGCCTGATGCTGGGCAGCGACCTGGCGGTCGGGGCGCACGGTGCGGGGTGGCGGACCCGCTCCGGGCAGGACGTGAAGCTGTACCCGGCCGACGACGGTTCGGTGACCTACGCGGCCGCCGACGGGGTGGTGGGCAAGTTCACCGCCTCCGGTTCTGCCTACACCTCGCCCGGGGAGTTCAAGGCCACCCTCGCGCACAACGGCACGGGGTGGAAGCTGACGGAGCACAACAGCGGCAAGGAGTTGTTCTTCACCTCCGACGGTCTGCTGGACAAGACCGAGGACCGCAACGACAACGTCACCGACTACGTCTACAGCGGCGGGCAACTCACCCAGGTGACGTCGGACCGGGGTGGCGCGTACGCCCGTAAGGCGACCGCCACCTTTGCCAGCGGCCGGCTGACGAAGTACCAGCAGAGCGACGGATACGACGTGCTGCGGGAGGTGACCTACGAGTACGACACCAACAACCGGCTCACGGCCATCCAGACCCCGTCCTCGTCGCGGCGGTGGGCGTTCGAGTACGACACCGCCGGTGACCTGGTGAAGATCTGGACCAAGGACGACACCTACAGCACCGTCACCTACGACGGTCAGCACCGGGTCACCTCGTTCACCCAGGTCACCAACAACGCCACCGGTCAGGGCGCGACGACCCGGTTCGCCTACCCCACCTCGTCGCAGACCAAGGTCGCCGATCCCCGGCAGGACCTGTCGCAGCCGGTGGCGTCGGTGCCGCACACCACCTACGACCTCAACAGCGACAAGCGGGTCACCAAGACCACCGACCCCGCCGGCAACGAACGCTCCAAGACCTACACCCCGTTCAGCGACGTCGCCACCGACGTCAGCCCCGAGGGCGGCACCGTCACCAACACCTACGGCGCCAACGCCGGGTCGTCGCTGACGAAGTCGGCCTCGCCGTCCGGGGCCAGCGCCTCGGCGGCGTACGCCAACGCGGCGACCTCGACGAACCCGACGGCGAACTTCCAGCCGTCCTCGTCGATCGACACCCAGAGCAACTCCTCCACCTACACCTACAACGGGGCCGGTAACCGCACCTCCACCGCCGACGCCCTGGCCGCCAAGGCCGACGTCGACTACAACACCAACGGCACCGTCAAGTCCTCCACCGACCCGGCGAACACCGGCAACCCCACCACCTACACCTACGACAGCGACAAGCAGATCACCACGCTGACCCCGCCCACCGGCAACGGCCTGGCGGTCAAGACGTTCACCTACGACGTCCTCGGCCGGATCGCCACCGTCACCCAGGGCGGGTGCACCACCACGAACGAGTGGAGCAAGGACGACCGGGTCCAGAAGACCAGCTACTCCGGCTGCGGGACCCTGTCGGACGTGACCTTCGAGTACGGCCGCGCCGGCAACCTGGTCAGCCGTACCGACTCCACCGGCGTCACCACCTGGGAGCACGACCAGCTCAACCGCCTGCACAAGCGCACCAACCCCGGCACCGCCGCGTTCGTCTACGAGCACGACCTCGCCGGCAACCTCACCGAGCTGACCGACGGCCGCGGCACCACCACGCACTACTACAACACCCGTAACTGGCTGGTCCGCACCGACACCGCCAGCGCCACCCGCTACAACTACTCCTACGACAAGGACGGCAACCGCCTCAACACCTGGTTCGCCACCGACGCGACCAACAGCGTCTACGCCCTGCGTGTCAAGACGGTCTACGACAAGTCCGACCGGCCCACCCGCATCACCGCCACCCGCAACTCGGCCGCCCCGGCAACGGTCTTCGACGTCACCTACTGCTACGCCGAGTACACCTCCGGGCAGCCCTGCTCCACCGCCACCGCCGACGACACCGGCCTGCGCCAGTGGCAGAAAGACGAGGTGTCCAGCGCGATCAGCCAGTTCACCTACGACCAGGCCAACCGGCTGACCAAGGCCACCAACTACAACAGCAAGACCTACGAGTACGCCTACAACAGCAACGGCAACCGCACCAGCGTCAAGGTCGACGGCACCACCACCCAGACCCTGACCTACAACACCGCCAACCAGATCACCACCACCTACAACACCTACGACAACCGCGGCAACCAGACCCGCGCCAGCAGCCCCACCGTCAACCCCATGACCTACAACGGCGCCAACCAGATGACCGCCGCCAACACCGGCACCTACGCCTACGCCGGCACCGACCAGGTCGAACTCACCCGTGCCGGCACCACCACCCTCCAGCACGGCTACGAAGACCAACACGGCATGCCCTGGCTCCAGTCCTGGACCGCCAGCGGCACCACCGTCTACGTCGAACGCGACGCCATCGGCACCCCCCTCGGCCTGCGCATCGGCACCACCGACACCGCCTTCGTCCTCGACGGACTCGGCACCCCCGTCGCCGCCGTCAAGGCCAACGGCACCCAAGCCGCCACCTACAAGTACGACCCCTACGGCAACGCCACCACCACCGACGAAACCAACCTCGGCACCAGCAGCCTCATCCGCTACACCGGCGGCACCTACGACCAGGCCACCGGCCTCACCAAGTTCGGCCAGCGCTGGTACAACCCCCAACAGGGCCGCTTCACCCAACAGGACAACCTCAGCTTCATCGGCAACCCTGAACACGGCAACCGCTACGCCTATGCCGGTGGCAATCCAGTCAACTACCTCGATCCGACCGGACGTGCCTTTTGGGCTAAGTTCATGGGAGGTATCACTACAGGTGCGATCGGCGGCTCGTGCACGATGTTGATTACTGCGGCGACTGGAGGCGTGGGAGCCGTCGGTACTGCCGGGTGCTTCACGCTCGGCGTGGCCGCAGGTGCCTACGTCGAGACGGAATCAGAAGCGGATGGCTACTAGGATCCGCTACTAACTGCAACGCCCATCCAGCGAGGAGAGTATATGAGCAACCAAACCGCTAAAATTGTGCTGGGGATTGCCGTGGCATGGATTCCCGCAGCCTTAATTTACTGCCTCATTACTGGCAATCCTTTGTGGATGGGAATCGTTGCCGGACTCCCCGCGCTGTTCGCAGTTGGTCTTGCCGCTACCGCGATGTCCAAGAAGTCGCCGGGTCCGAGCGGGAAGATCTGAATTGCGCCTATACGGAAGCCTGGGCCCGGTTTCGGCTTGTGTCATATTGGGCTCCTGCCCATAGCCTGCGGCGTGGCCTAGCCTAGCCTAGCCTGGAATGATTCACCGCCCTCCGTATCAGCGAGCACGCGCTGATACGGAGGGTTTGGTGATCGGTATGGGATTAACCGGTGCTCACCGTTGCGCAGCACATCCAGGTCAACTCGTGCCCGCAGCAGCCCGATTTCTAAGCAGGTGGGTTTGGTGCCGCGAAAGAGCCCTTGCCGTGGTGCACCTCGATCCAGCCTCACTCATCGAGGATCCTGAGGGCCAGCTTGATCGGCGTCGGGCTGGCGTTGTACTGCTTGCACAGTTCGGCGATGGACGGCAGCTTGTCGCCAGGCTGGAGTGTCCCCGATTGAATCGACGCCACTACGTCGGTGATGACTCGGTCGTACAGGGGTTGTCTCGGCATGGCAATGCCACCTCTCGTCAGCCCTCCGAGTGCCTTCATCACGGGCTGCGTGGGTAAGGTCGTTGAGACTTGGTTGGGCAACCAGTGACGAACGCTAGGAGGGATATGGCCAAGCCGCCGATTAGCCGCTGGTATGCATTGGTCCTTCTGCTACCCGCCCTCGGAGCCATGCTCGCCTCGTCCTGGCTAGGTGACGACGTAGGTGGAAATGGGAAGCTGTGGCTGAGCATTGCCGCAGGAATTCTTGTAGGGCTAGCAATAGCAACATTTTTCGTCATTAGTAAACGCAGAGGGTGATTGAAGGTGGGGGTAACTAGTGATCGCCGCTGGTGTAGTTAGCCGATCTTCCGGCAAGTAGAATGGGTGCGAAGGTCGGTCGCAGTTTTCGAGCGTCAACCGCACCCCTTGAACAATCTCCCGCAGTCGGAAGGTCAGGCCACGAGCCTTTTTGTGTACCATCTGACCGCTGTTCGTGCTCACGGCATCATCGATACTCTGCCCAGCGCAGAAATAATGACTTTCGCCGACAAGGGATACCAGGGGGCCCGGGGTAGCGTGCGCACGCCGTCCGGCGTGCTGGTGCGGCCGGTTCGCCCTGATCCATGCCTCGACCGCATCCCGGTCCCAGATTTGCATCCGGCCGTTGCCAGGTTCGTCCGCGGTTCGGCGACCGGGCCCTCACCCCACGACGAGGACCCGGTTGCTTCAGGCGTGTTCGCCGTCGGCCGGGTCAGTGCCGGGTGGCCCGCCAGGCCTTGGCCCGCCGCAGGTAGCGGATCACTCCGGCCGGGCCGGTGGAGGCGGGCCAGTCGTCGGTGCGGAAGTAGGCGTCGGAGCCGCCGTCCAGGAAGATCACCGAGCCGCAGAGGAAGTCGGCGGCCGGCGACAGCATGAACGCCACCCATTCGCCGACGTCCGCCGGCTTGCCGCGTCCGCCGATCGGCACGGCCAACTGCTCGACCGACTCCTTCTCGCCCCGGGCGATCTGCTCGTCGAGCAGCGGGGTGGCGATGATGCCGGGGGCGAGGACGTTGACCCGGATGCCGGCGCCGGCCCACTGCGGCGAGATCGCGCTGCGCCGCGCCCACCGCGTCACCGCCATCTTCGAGCTGGCGTACGCGAAGGGCGCCGAGCGCTTGCCGAAGCGCCGCAATACGCGCATGGCCCTGTCGGGGTTCCGGGCGAGCAGGGCCCGCACGGCGCCCTCCGGCACCATCGGGGTGAGCGTGACGGAGTTCGAGCCGAACACCACGACCTTGCTGTTGCCGGCTGCGGCCAGCACGGGCCGCCACGCCTCGAGCAGATCCACGACGCCGAAGAAATTGACCTGCTGCACGATGCGGTCCCGCCCGGGGATGCCGCCGAGTCCGGCCGCGCAGACCGCGCCGTCGAGCCGGCCGCCGACGCGCTCCAGCACCTCGGCCGCCGCCGCCGCGCGCCCCGTCGGCGTGGACAGGTCGGCGATGACCTCGACGTCCCGCAGGTCCACGCCGACGACGGTGTGCCCGTCACGGCGCAGCCGCTCGGCTGTCGCCCTGCCCATGCCCGAGGCGGCGCCCGTCACCGCGTACGTACCCATGTCGGTTCCTTCCCGTCCGCCGGCAGCCGGTCGAGCCCGGCCAGTTCAGTCTCGCCGGATGCTGGCGCGTGTTGGTCGCTTCGGCCCGAAAGCCGGCCTGCGGCGTGACGCCGGCCGGCGAGACTGTCGGACGGGTGCGCGAGGATGCGGCCACGTCGTACCCGGACGTGGTACGGCTGGACCGTCCACCGCGACGATCTGCTCGCGGGGCGCTTCGACCGCGTCCGGCACACCTGTCACTGCTGACATACTCGAAAGGATCATGGTGATGGCCAAGGTTGTCTCCACGCTGTTCATCTCGGCCGACGGGGTAGCCGAGATCGACCCCGACTGGCACCTGCCGTACTTCGACGAGAACATGGGCCGCGCCGTCGGCGAGGACTATGACACCGCCGACGTGCTGCTCATCGGCCGCGAGACCTACGACAGCTTCGCCGGAGCCTGGCCCGACCGCGAGGCTGCGGGCGGGGACGACGCGGCGTTCGCCAAGCAGCTCGGAGACACGCGCAAGGTGGTCGTCTCGCGCCAGCCGCTGGAGTTCTCCTGGCGGAACTCCGAGCTGATCCAGGGCGATCTCGTCGACGCCGTCACCGTCCTCAAGGCCGACACCGGCATCAGGGGCATCGTCATCCCCGGGTCGATCTCCGTGGTGCAGCAACTGCTCGCCGCAGAGCTGGTCGACGAGCTGCGGCTGCTGGTGCATCCGGTGGCGGCGCGTAAGGGACGCAAGCTGTTCGACGACGGTGACGTGCCGTACCACCTGAGGGTGGTGGCGACGGAGGCGTTCCCGACGGGCGTGATCCGCGTGAACTACTCGCCGACCGCCGCACCCGCGCAGGTCGGCTACGACGACATCAAGGACCAGGTGCCCGCTGGGTAGCCGCCACGCCCTCGCGCTTGAGCGTCCCGCCATGATCGTCTGCTGATAACCGGCACGACACGCCGGCAGAGTTGTCCGTGACCCGCAGACGATCATGGGCAGCCTGCGGCGGGCCTCAGGCGGGCGGTTCCGGTGCCACGAACGAGCCCGTGCCTTGGTGCACCTCGATCCAGCCCCGCTCGTCGAGAATCCAGAGGGCCCGCTTGATCGGGTTGTCGGACGAACTGTACTGGCGGGCGAGTTCGGCGGTCGTCGGTAGCTTGTCGCCGGGCCTGAGTGTGCCGCTTCGGATCGACGCGGTGACATCATCGATGAGCTGTTCGTACACAGGCTTGCGCGGCATGGTCGACCACCTCTCGTCAGCCTGGCCAGAATCGCACCGAGCGCCACGCGGCGTGGCCCCGTGCCGATGTGTTGGCTGGACAGCGGGCATCGGCGGGGACGATGTTGTTGAGCCGGTCTAGGCGGGCGGTGCCGCCGCGACGAAGAGGCCGGCGCCCTGCACGCCGACGATGATGCCCTGGGCCTGGAGCAGCATCACCGCCCGCTGGACGGTGGTGACACTCGCGGAGTAGAGCTGGGCCAGTTCGGCGTACGTGGGCAGCCTCGTCTCCGGTGGGTACTCGCCCTGTTGGATGCGGGCGTGCAGGTCGGCGGCGATCTTCCGGTAGCCCATCGGGATGGTCATGGGTGCTGTCTGCGTTCGGCAGCCCGATTCGACCACGCCACCTCATCGCCCGGCTTCCCGCGACCCCGCAAATCCGAGGAGCCACGATTCGTGAGCTTCCTGGTGAGGACATGCCCTTCGGCCCCTATGGAGCTGCCCCGTCTATGCTCCCGCTTCCTCGATAGCACAAACGGGGCAGCTCCATAGGGGCCGCAAGAGGGTGGGTCGACCCGGCGGAGGTCGACCGACAGGGGGGTGATGACGTCGGTAGGCGGGGGCATTCCCCCGGGGCCTGCGACGGCCAGGCGGTGCCCAGCTCGGCGACCGGCTTTGGCCCGGCGGTTGGCGGAGCGGCCCAGCAATCAGCAGTCAGCCCGGATCGGATCTAGGCGGGCGGGTTCGGGGCCACGAAAGATCCCTTGCCCTGGTGGACCTCGATCCAGCCCCGCTCGTCCAGGATCCGTAGGGCCAGCCTGATCGGCGTTGCGCTGGCCCTGTACTGCTCGCATAGCTCCGCGATGGACGGCAACTTTGCTCCGGGGCGCAGTGCCCCAGACTGTATTGATGCGATCACATCGGTGATGACCTGCTCGTACACGGGTTGTCTGGGCATGGCAATGGGCCGCCTCTCGTCAGCCCATTGAGCATGCCACCCGACACGACATGCTGTGAATGTTGTGTTGACTCTGCACTCACTGCACTCTAGGTTGCGATGTAGGAGGTCCTCTCGTCAGCAGCGGAGCGCCTCTGCCCCGGGCGGGGTGGCTCCTCCCGCCACCCCGCCCTCCGCCCCTGCAACCCTGAGGAGGCAGAGATGCACGAGCGTCCGCATGACGGGCCGTTGCCGGCGGCGTACCCGGTTGCGGGTGCCCCGCCGCCGCAGCCCGACGGAGATCGGGTGCCCTGCCCGCCCCGCCCGGACCGCGCGACCCTCACCCGGCGGCAGTACGCCTACGGCCTCACGGTCGCGCTGGCCGTACTCGTGCTGCTCCTGCTCGGGGTCTTCGGGTGAGCGGGACGGGCCGGCGGTGAACGAGCTGCCGGTGGGCCGGCGGGTCGCCCAGTGGCGGTTGCGGCGGAACATGACGCAGCAGCAGTTCGCCGATCGCCTCGGCAAGTCGAAGAGCTGGGTGGACAAGGTCGAGCGCGGGGTGCGCCGGCTGGAACGGGTCTCCAACCTGCGGGAGATCGCCGAGGCGCTCCGCATCGACCTGGAGGTCCTGCTGGCGGAGCACCCCGGGCAGCCGGACCCGGCAGCCGCCGGGCTGGAGGGGGTGCGGGCCGCCCTGGCCCGGTACCACGTCGAGGCTGCGACCCTGCCGCCCGACGTCGCGGAGTTGCGCGCCCGCCTCGACCACGCGGAGCTGACCTACCGGCACGCCCGGTACCCGGAGCTGCTCGCCCGGCTGCCCGGCCTGCTCGACGCCACCCGTGCGGCGCGGGCCGCCCGCCCCGGCCGGGCGGCCGACGACGCACTGATCGACGTGTACGGACTGGTCGCCCTGGTGCTCGTGAAGGTCGACCAGGGGGAGCTGGCCTGGCTGGCCGCCGACCGGGGGATGGCCGCCGCCGTGGCCACGCACGACCCGTGGGCGGTCGCCGTCGCCACCGTGCCGCTGGCCCAGGCCCTCCGGTACGGCGGCCGGCGACAGCCCGCGATGCAGGCCGCCGTCGTCGCCGCGTACCGCATCACGCCGCCCCGGACCGTTGACGCTCCCTCGGGCGACCCGTCACTGCGCGGGACGCTGCTGCTCCAGGCCGCCCTCGCCGCCGCCGGCCGGGGCAACGAGAGCGTCGCCCGGGAGTTGCTCGACCGGGCCGAGGGAGTTGCGGACGAGGGCTTCGGCCGGGCGGCGGTCGAGGCCGCGCGGGTGGTGGTCGAGTCCGCCCTCGGGGACGTCGCGGCGGCGACGGCACGGCACGAGCGGCTGACAGCCGGCGACGAGTGGCGGTGGCTGCCGCCCGAGCACCGGGCCGCGTACCTCGTCGACGCTGCCCGCACGTACGCGCAGACGGGCGACATGCTCCGGGCGGGCCGGGCGCTGCTCGACGCGGAACGCACCGCCCACGGCGAGGTGCACGACCGGCCACCGGTACGGGACCTCGTGGCCGTCGTGGCACGGTCCGTCGCCGCCCCGTCCGGCCTGGTCCGGCTCGCCGCCACCCTGCACGTCACCTGATCCCAGCCTGCCGTCAGGCGAAGTGGCACCCGGACCGCCAGTCCTCGGCGTTCTCGCGCCACATCGACCAGGTGCGCCACAGGAACACGCCACCGCCCGATCCCAACGCCACAACCAGGCCGACGCCAACCCACGCCGTGAGGTAGTCGTCGCCGATGCGCACGTCGCGCACGATCGCGTCGGGCGAGGCGGGGTCGTAGAGCACGGTGGCCGCATCGCCCACCCGAGGCCGTGGATTCCAGTAGTAGTCGGTGATCTGCGTGACGTGGTGGTGGCCGTCGGCGGTGGTGAACGCGGCCACCACGTACGAGTCCCGCTGAAGGCCGTGCACTTCCAGCACCGTCGCCGAGGCGCGCACGCCGTACGTGTTCAACCGGTGCGTGCGGTATGCCGAGTCGATTCCGAGCAGCAGGAACGCCACGGATCCGAGCAGCAGGACCACGAGGCTGAGCAGGGGGTGGCGCAGCCAGTACCCGGGCAGCCAACGGCTGCGCAGCCGGTTTGGCACACGTCTTCTTCGCCGACCCACGCCGCCATCCTGCCGGCCGTCGGCAAGAGGGGCTTGCTGCCTCACCCCAACAGCGAGCGGTAGAGGTCGAGGGTGCGGGCGGCGATGGCGTCCCAGGAGAAGTGCGCGACGGCGCGACGCCGCCCGGCCCGGCCGAACTCCGCGGTGCGTGCCGGGTCGGCGAGCAGGGTGTTGATCGCCGCCGCCAAATCGGCCACGAAACGGTCCGGGTCCAGCGGGCGGCCGGAGCCGTCGGTGGCCTGCTCGATGGGTACGAGCAGCCCGGTCTCGCCGTCGGCGACGACCTCGGGGATGCCGCCGGTGGCGGTGGCCACCACTGCGGTCTCGCAGGCCATCGCCTCCAGGTTGACGATGCCCATCGGCTCGTAGACCGAGGGGCAGGCGAAGACCGTGGCGTGGGTGAGCACCTGGATCACCTCGGGCTTGGGCAGCATCTCGGCCACCCAGACCACCCCGGACCGGTTGGCCCGCAGCTCGGCCACCAGGCCCTCCACCTCGGCGGCGATGTCGGGGGTGTCGGGGGCCCCGGCGAGCAGCACGAGCTGGGTGTCGGCCGGCAACTCGCGGGCCGCCCGCAGCAGGTAGGGCAGCCCCTTCTGCCGGGTGATCCGCCCCACGTACACGACGCTCGGGCGGGTCGGGTCGATGCCGAGCCGGTCCATCACGTCGGTGCCGGTGTCCGGGGCGTACTGGACGGTGTCGATGCCGTTGTGGACCACCCGCACCCGGTCCGGGTCCACCGTCGGGTACGCCGCCAGCACGTCCGCGCGCATCCCCGCGCTCACCGCGACGATCGCGTCGGCCGACTCGTACGCCGTGCGCTCGCACCAGGAGGACAGCGCGTAGCCGCCGCCGAGTTGCTCGGCCTTCCACGGCCGCAGCGGCTCCAGGCTGTGCGCGGTGACCACGTGCGGGACGCCGTGCAGCAGCTTCGCGGTGTGCCCGGCGAGGTTGGCGTACCAGGTGTGGCTGTGCACCACGTCCGCCCCGGCGCAGCCGGCGGCCATCTCCAGGTCGACGCCCATGGTGCGCAGCGCGGCGTTCGCGCCGGCCAGGCCGGCCGGCTCGGCGTACGCGGTGACGCCCGGCTCGGTGCGCGGCGCGCCGAAGCAGTGCACCCGCACGTCGGCGAGTCCGCGCAGCTCCCGGGCGAGGTACTCGACGTGCACCCCGGCGCCGCCGTACACCTCCGGCGGGTACTCGCGGGTGAGCAGATCGACGCGGAGTGTTCCGGTGGCCGGGGAGGAGTCGGTCATGCCCGCACCCTAGTGCAGCCGTCCGAGTGGTGAAGTGGCACGCGGGTGGTTAGCGTCTGTTCATGGCTGACAAGGTGCTCGCGATCGTCCTGGCCGGTGGGGAAGGCAAGCGCCTTATGCCGCTCACCACGGACCGGGCCAAACCGGCCGTTCCGTTCGGCGGGATGTACCGCATGGTCGACTTCGTCCTGTCCAATCTCGCCAACGCCGGCTTCCTCAAGATCGTTGTGCTGACCCAGTACAAGTCCCACTCGCTGGACCGGCACATCACCAAGACGTGGCGGATGTCGACCCTGCTCGGCAACTACGTCACGCCGGTGCCGGCGCAGCAGCGGCGCGGGCCGTGGTGGTTCGCCGGGTCGGCCGACGCCATCTACCAGAGCTTCAACCTGGTCCACGACGAGCAGCCGGACTACGTGATCGTCTTCGGCGCCGACCACATCTACCGGATGGACCCCCGGCAGATGGTGGACAACCACATCGCCTCGGGCGCGGGGGTGACGGTCGCGGGCATCCGCCAGCCGCTGTCGACGGCCGACCAGTTCGGCGTGATCGAGGTCGGCGAGGACGGCCGGCGCATCCGGGCGTTCCGCGAGAAGCCCACCGACGCGGCCGGGCTGCCCGACGCGCCGGACCAGATCTACGCCTCGATGGGCAACTACGTGTTCACCACGAAGGTTCTCCTGGAGGCCGTCGAGCGGGACGCGGAGGACAAGACCAGCAAGCACGACATGGGCGGCAGCATCATCCCGATGCTGGTCGAACGGGGCGAGGCGAACGTCTACGACTTCCGCGACAACGAGGTGCCCGGCAGCACCGACCGCGATCTCGGCTACTGGCGGGACGTGGGGACGCTCGACTCGTTCTACGACGCGCACATGGACCTGATCAACGTGCACCCGGTGTTCAACCTCTACAACTTCGAGTGGCCCATCTACACCGAGCAGCCGCCGTACCCGCCGGCGAAGTTCGTCCACCAGTGGGGCGAGCGGGTCGGCCGGGCCGTGGCGTCGATGGTCTCGCCCGGCGCGGTGATCTCCGGCGGCCTGGTGGAGAACTCGATCGTCTCGCCGAAGGTCAAGGTGCACTCCTGGGCGCACGTCGACGGCGCGGTGCTGATGGAGGGGGTCGAGATCGGCCGACACGCCGTGGTCCGGCGCGCCATCCTGGACAAGAACGTCGTCGTCCCCGAGGGGGCCGAGATCGGTGTCGACCTGGAGAAGGACCGGCAGCGCTACACCGTCTCGGACAACGGCATCGTGGTGATCGGCAAGGGTCAGCGGGTCGAACCCTGAGTCACGTGTGACCCCGGCCGTCTCCGGGAAAGAGTCAGCGTCCGTCCCGTCCCTGGAGGTTGCGCAGTGGCCCACCCCCGTGCCGGTCAGCCCGCCGAGCCCGCCGACCTGGTCGACGTGCCCCGGCTGGTCACCGCCTACTACGCAGAGCACCCCGATCCGGACGACCCGACGCAGCAGGTGTCCTTCGGCACCTCCGGGCACCGGGGGTCGAGCCTGCGCAACGCGTTCAACTCCGACCACATCCTCGCCGTCACCCAGGCGCTCTGCGACTACCGCCGGGAGCAGGGCCTCGACGGCCCGCTCTTCCTCGGCCGGGACACCCACGCGCTGTCCGCCCCGGCGGCCGTCGACGCGCTGGAGGTGCTCGCCGCCAACGGGGTCACCGTGCTGCTGGACAGCCGCGACGGCTACACCCCCACCCCGGCGGTGTCGCACGCCATTCTCGCCCACAACCGGGGCCGCGCCTCCGGCCTGGCCGACGGGATCGTGATCACCCCGTCGCACAACCCGCCCGACGACGGCGGGTTCAAGTACAACCCGACCAACGGCGGCCCGGCGGACACGGACGTCACGAAGCGGATCCAGGACCGGGCGAACGCGATCCTCGCCGCCGGGCTCAAGGAGGTGAAGCGCATCCCGTACGCGCGGGCCCGCGCCGCCGACACCACCGGCGAGTACGACTTCCTCGCCCGCTACGTCGACGACCTGCCCGCCGTGGTCGACCTCGACGCCGTCCGGGACGCCGGGGTGCGCATCGGCGCCGACCCGCTCGGCGGGGCCAGCGTGGCGTACTGGGGGGAGATCGCGCAGCGGCACCGCCTCGACCTCACGGTGATCAACCCGACGGTCGACCCGACGTGGCGGTTCATGACCCTCGACGGCGACGGCAAGATCAGGATGGACTGCTCGTCGCCGAACGCGATGGCGTCCCTGATCGCCGCCCGCGCCGACTACCAGGTCTCCACCGGCAACGACGCCGACGCCGACCGGCACGGCATCGTCACCCCCGACGGCGGCCTGATGAACCCCAACCACTTCCTGGCGGTGGCGATCGGCCACCTCTTCCGCACCCGGTCGGACTGGGGCCCGAACGCCGCCGTCGGCAAGACCCTGGTCTCCTCCTCGATGATCGACCGGGTCGCCGCCGACCTGGGCCGGCCGCTGCTGGAGGTGCCGGTCGGGTTCAAGTGGTTCGTGCCGGGCCTGCTCGACGGGACCGTCGGCTTCGGCGGCGAGGAGAGCGCGGGGGCGTCGTTCCTGCGTCGTGACGGGAGCACCTGGACCACCGACAAGGACGGCATCCTGCTCTGCCTGCTCGCCTCGGAGATCATCGCGACCACGCAGAAGTCGCCCAGCCAGCACTGGACGGAGCTGGCCGAGCGGTTCGGCGCCCCCGCGTACGCCCGGATCGACGCCCCGGCGAGCCGGCAGGAGAAGGCGGTGCTCGCCAAGCTCTCCCCGGACCAGGTGACCGCGACCGAGCTGGCCGGCGAGCCGATCACCGCGACGCTGACCACCGCCCCGGGCAACGGCGCGGCGATCGGCGGGCTCAAGGTGACCACCGCGTCCGGCTGGTTCGCCGCCCGCCCCTCCGGCACCGAAGACGTCTACAAGATCTACGCCGAGTCCTTCCAGGGCCCCGACCACCTGGCCCGGATCCAGCAGGAGGCGCGGGAGCTGGTGTCGGCGGTGCTCAGCCGGGCGTGACGGGCCGCAGCATCCTGGTGAACCGGGCGAAGCCCCCGGCGTCCCACCCGTCCCGGACGGCCCAGGCCCGGGTGGCGCCGAGCGGCCCGGCGAGCGCCGTGGCGAGCCCGCCGGCCTCCGGGCCGGCGGGCACCCGCAGCGTCGTGCCGACCGCCCGGACGGTCACCGGGCCGGCGGCGGTGAGCACCCGCAGGTCGCCGAAGCCGTAGGCGGCGCGGTGGGCGGCGAAGGCCGGCCAGTCGGCGAAGCGGAGCCCGGGGCTGGCTCCCGCGGCGATCGGCACCTCGGTCCAGGAACTGTGCGACCGGCCGGCGAACCCGAAGCGCCGGTACAGCCGCCGGGCATCGGCGTTGTCGCGCGACACGTCCAGCGCCAGGGCGGCGCACCGCAGCCGGCGGGCCAGCCGCAGGCCGTCGGCCAGCAGCGCACCGCCCAGGCCCGAGCCCCGCACCCCCTGGGCCACCGCGACCCCGTTGAGCAGCAACTGCCGCCCGAGCCACCGCCAGTCCGCCACGGCCAGCACGTCCGCGCCGTCGCGCACGCAGCGCAGCAGGACGGTGCGGGAGCCGGCCGGAGGGGCCAGCGCGGCGGACAGGAACGCGGTGTACCCGGGCGCGTGGTACGGCACCAGCCCCGCGCAGTCGGCCGGGATCGCCTCGGCCAGCAGCCGGGTGACCGGGCCCAGCGCCGGGTCGGTGGGCCCGTCGAGGGCGGTGACCCCGGCGGCGGTCAGGACGGCAGGCACGTGAGCTGCCGCTCCTGGTCGAGGTCCAGCATGTGCGCGGACGGGTCGAGGACGACGCCGGTGCCCCGCAGCACCTTCCCGACCGTGCGGACCAGGATCCACAGGTCCAGCCGCAGCGACCACTCGTCGACGTAGCGGGTGTCCAGGGCGAGCCGGTCGTCCCAGGCGAGGGTGTTGCGCCCGCCGATCTGTTGCAGGCCGGTCAGCCCGGGCGGCATGAGGAAGCGTCGCCGCTCCCGGTCGGTGTACCAGGGGTCGTAGCGGGGCAGCAGGGGCCGCGGGCCGACCAGGCTGAGGTCCCCGCGCAGCACGTTCCAGAGCTGGGGCAGCTCGTCGATGCTGAGTCGACGCAGGACGGGACCGACCCCCCGGCAGCGGACCCCGTCGGGCAGCAGGACGCCGTCGGCGTCGCGCTCGTCGGACATCGTCCGCAGCTTGTAGATCCGGAACCGCCGCCCGTGCCGGCCGGTCCGGACCTGGCTGAAGCACACGGGCGGGCCGAACTGGGCCAGCACGAGCAGCGCGGCGACCGCCACGACCGGCGCGGTGAGCACCAGCATGGCCAGCGCCAGCAGCACGTCGACGGCGCGCTTGACCCGCAGTTGGGCGGGCGAGGGACGCCCGCTCACCGGGCGGTTCCCGATCCCCGTGGTGTCGCCAGCTCCCGGCGAACGTTCACGTTCCGACCTCCCAGGACTCGGCGGTGAATAGACCGAATCGTGTTTCTACCAGCCTTGGGAGGCTTTTGTATGATGTTTCCGATTTCTTCTCTCGCGCCGTTTCCCGGGGCGGCGTGTCGACCCCCGGCACGCCGGGCGACGCACGGGTGCGCCGGCGGCATCCCACCACCGGCGCACCCGTCACCCGGTCAGCGGCGCCCCGCGCCGCGCGACGTCACCGGCGGGAACCGCCGAGCAGGTGGGTCAACGACCGGGCCACCAGATCGTTGCGGGCGGCCGGGGCCAGCCCCTCCAGGCCGAAGCCGAGGTAGACGGTGTCCGGGGTGACCACCGCCGCCCCCTCCTCGAAGGCCTGCTGGCTGCGCGACCAGTCGTTCGCCCCCGGCGCGGAGCCGGGCGGCGGGCCGGCCACCGTCCAGCCACCCAGGTCGGCGGCCTCGAACGAGGTCTCGCTGACCGTGGCGCCGTCGACGATCACCCGGGCGTCGTCGAGGAAGACGCCGAGCCCCTGGGTGCCCCAGTCGGAGACGTACGAGATGGAGACCTCGACCTTCTTGCCCGCGTACGCCGACAGGTCGACCGCGAACTCCTGCCAGCCGCCGGAGGCGCCGGTGGCCGCGTGCCAACTCCCGGTGCTGCCGGTGGGGGAGCAGTCGGTGCCCTGGTAGTGGGCCAGGAACGGGTGCAGCTCGTTCGCCCAGCCGGCCTCGCAGCTCTCGCCGGTGGCGGCGCCGGTGTGCCCGTTGGCGTCCGGCAGGGTGGTCCAGTCGTCGCTGCCCACCTCGTGCGCCTCGACGGTCAGGAAGTCCCAGTTCTCCTCGATGTCGTAGGAGGTGAAGAAGCGGAGCTGGGCGCTCCCGGCCGAGGTCAGGTCGACGGTCCGGGTGAGCCGCTTGTACGACTCGTCGGCCCGGCCGCTGTACAGGTACCACTCGCCGGTGCGCGGGTCGAACGGCGCGCTGCCCGGGCGGACCCAGTCCACCGTGGCCGCCCCGCCGAACTGCGGGAACTCGTCCGGCGGCAGGAAGCTCGACGTGGTCAGGAACGACGCGGTGTGGTCCTGGTTGCCGGCCGAACCGTCGGCGTTGAGCCGGCCGGCGAACCCGGCGAAGGCCCCGGCGGACCCCTGGACCGGGTACGGCGTCCCGGCGGCGTCGCCGCCCCCGCCGCTGACGTACGTGTACGCCCCCAGCCAGTACTGCTGGAAGTCGTTGAGCACCGGCAGGCAGGTGACGTCGTCGGGGTCGGTGCACTCCGGCGGGGCGTCCGGCCGGTACAGGTACGAGCCGTTCGCGGCCTGGGCGAACAGCGCGTACTTGCCGCTGACCAGCACCTTGCCGCCCTCGTTGAGGTAGTCGCGCACCGCCAGTTCGGTGGTGAGCGCGGCCTCGGCCGTGGTGCCGCCCACCTGGCCGGGGGCGCGCAGGATCACGTCGTCGCCGGTCTCCCAGACCACCGCCCGGTAGTGCGACAGCACGCCCAGCGGGTGCGGCGCGCGGCGGCCCATCGCGTCGAAGTCGTACACGTCGCTGCTGCGCCCGGCGGCGCTCAGCGCGGCGGCGACCTCGTCGGCGTACTTCGCGGTGGTGGCGTCCTGGACGGGGCTCAGCCCGGTGACGTCCTCCATCGCGAGGACCAGCACGTCCCCGCCGACGTCGGTGTGCACCCGGTACGTGAACCGCTCACTGGCCACCGGGCCCTTGCGCGGCTTGACCCCGGTGAACCAGACCTCGACCCGGTCACCGGGTCTCGTGCCGGTCACCGTGCCGCGCTGCTCGGCGTACCAGACGTTGTTGGTGTCCCCGTACCGCTCGCCGCCGCGCCACTCGCGGACCTTGACCGTCCTGGGCCGGCCGCCGTTGACCACGTAGTGCATCCGCACGTCGCGCAGCGCCCGGCGGGCGACCGTGGCCACCTGCTGGGTCCGCCCGTACGAGGTGTCGAAGGCGTCCACCACGAAGTCCGGGGTGCTGCGGCCGACCACCGACACCGGCTCGTCCGGATCGGCCGCCGACTTCGCCACGGCGAGGGCGAACGGCAGGTTCTTGGCCACCTCGGCGGAGATCAGCTTCTCGTCGTCGGGGAAGACGAAGCCGCTGACGCAGTCCTCCGGCCGCCACTGGTCGTCCGGGTCGACGGCGGAGGCCGTCTCGCAGGTGGACATCTCCGGGGTGAAGCCGAGCGTGCCGTAGCGGACCTGGGCGTGCGAGTCGGTGTCGCCGTTGGTGGTGTACAGCTCGGCGGACAGGTCCGGGTCGTAGCCGGGCACCGCCGGGTTCGCGTCGTCGCCGGCCATCGCCTGATAGATCACGTCGTCGGGGGTGGGGGTGCTCACCTGCCAGCCGACGCCGTAGAGCAGCAGCTGGGCCGCCGAGTGGTAGTTGACGAAGAACTCGAAGCCGACCCGCCGGAACAGCCGGTCCAGCGCCTTCGTCTCCGGCTCCGAGCCGGGGGCGGTGCCCCGGTAGGTGTCGCTGTTCGGCTCCGGCGAGGAGCCCTCGTTGTCGTACCCCCACCGGTAGCCGAAGTTGCGGTTCAGGTCGACGCCGTCGGCGGTGGTGATCCGCCCGTCGCCGTCGTTGTCCCGCAGGTTCTTGCGCCACAGCCGGTTGCCGGGGGTGAACGTGTGGTCGTAGCCGTCGGGGTTGACCACCGGCAGGAACCACAGCTCGGTGGTGTTGAGCAGCCGGGTGATCCCGGCGTCCGTGCCGTAGTTGTCGAGCACGTGGTGCAGCAGCCGGCGGGTCATCTCCGGGGTGATCCACTCCCGGGCGTGCTGGCTGCTGGCGTACAGCACCGCCGGGCGCTTCCCGTCCGGCACCGTCCGGGCGTCCCGGGTGACCTTGACCGCGAGGATCGGCTTGCCCTGCACCGTGCGGCCGATGGTCTCCACCTTGGCCAGCTTCGGGAAGCGGGCGGCGGTGGCGGTCAGCTCGTCCCGGATGCCGCCGGCCTCGCTGTACGACCGGAACGCCGACCACCCGGCGGCGGCCTGCTCGCGCAGGGCCTGGGAGGCATCCCGGCCGTGCACCCGCTTCACGGTCAGCCGGACGCCCTGGCCGGCGAGCCGGTCCGCCTGCCGCCGGCTCAGCACCGTCTCCACGCGGGTCGCCCCGGCTCCGTCGGTGCCGCGCTGGTCGTGGCCGAGGTCGACCCCGGCCGCCCGCACCTTCTCCCGCTGCTCCGGCGTGACCGTGCCGACGTACACCTCCAGGCCGTCGCGGCCGGCGAGGTCCGACGGTGGCCGGGCGCCCGCCGGCGGGGTCAGCGCCAGCGCGCCGACCAGTGTCAACACGCCGGCGATCGCCAGCCGTGTCTTCTTCATCCGCGCTCCTCGGTGTGCAGGGACCTGTAGCGCGAGCCTTCTGCGACACGGCACATATGTCAATGGCTCGATGTGCTGTCGGGTTGGCGTGGTGATGACCCGCCCGATCAGCGGTTGACGCCGGCCGCGCTGGCCGCGCTGGCGGACCTCGCCGGTGCCCCGTCGGGGGCGCCCCCCGGGCCGGCGACGAACGCGCTGACGACCGGGGCCCACAACCGGTAGTCGAAGGATCCGGCCCGTTCCCGGGCGGCCCGGCTCATCGCCCGCCAGGCGGCGTCGTCGAGGGCCAGGGCGCGGACCAGCCCGTCCCGGACGTCGTCGGCCGTGGGGCCGGCGAGCACCAGCCCCTCCCGGCCGTCCACGACGTACCGTCCCAGGTCGCTGGTGGGGTTCAGCAGCACCGGGCAGCCGGCGGCGAGGCTCTCCGGCACCTTCGAGGGGAAGCCCGCCTGCGCGTACCCGGCCAGGGGCCGCACCAGCAGGGAGAAGTGCGACCGGCGCAGCTCCGCCAGCACCCGGTCGCGGGGCACCCGGCCGAGGAAGGTGATCCGGTCGGCCAGCTCCGTGACCAGGCCCTCGTCGAGGTCCGACAGGCTCGCGGCCCGGTCCCGGTCGAAGCCGGCGATCACCAGGTGGACCCGGTCCCGCTCGGCCCGGGGCAGCCCTCGGATGCCCGCCAGCACCACCGACAGCAGGTCCTTCGGCCCGGCCGAGCCGGCGTAGAGCAGCCGGACCCCCTCGGCGATCGGGGGAGGCGTCGCCGACGCGGTGTGCTCGGCGAGGTCGACCTGCGGCGGTACGACCAGGGTCGGCAGTCCACGCCGGACGAAGTGCCCGGCGATCGTCTCGGACACGGCGATCACCCGGTCGGCGAGCCGGCCGGCCAGGAACAGGCTCCACCGGTGCCGCAGGAAGTAGGGGGCGAGCCGGCCCCGGGGGAACTGCTCCGGGTCGTGGCGTTCGAGTACGTCCACCGTCACCGGGCAGCGCGTCGCGGCGCGCAGCACCGCCCAGGTGGTGAGGTCCCACAGGTTCACCGGCAGGTAGACGCCGGTCAGGTCGCGGGGCCGAACCCCGGCGCGCCGCAGCTCGGCCAGCACCCGCAGCGGCCGGGCACGCCGGCGCAGCCAGCGCGCCAGTAGCCCGTGGGCGCCGCCGCCGAGGCAGATCAGCCGTACGCCCGGAGGCAGGGACGGGTCGGCGGGCGGCCGGGTCCCGTCGTCCGGCCAGTCGTTGACCACCAGGGTGGGCGTGCCGGGCGGGGTGGCGGACCGGGCGAGCTGGAGCAGCCGGTTGGACATCGCGTCGCCGTGCGGGAACCGGAAGGCGGCCAGTGCGAGCAGTCGTGGCGGCGGGGCGGTGTCCACTTCAGATGATGTCGGCATATTCCCCATCTTTGCGTGTCTGCAACTTGTGCCCGATAGATCGGTTTAGTGTAGGCACTCCGGCGGGGCAGGGCCCGCCTCCTGCCTGGCGCGTCGATAGGAGCGGGTGTGGATCTGAGCACTGACCTCGCCGGTGCCCGGCGCGCGGGGCCCGGGACCCGCACCCGCCCCGTGGTGGTGCAGCACTCGGCCGGTACGCCGGGCGCGAACGGGCCGCTCACCGCCGTCGAACGGGTGCTCGCCTCCCGGCTGGCCGACCGGTACGACTTCGTCCGGATGCACCAGACCAGCGGCAACGGCGCGCTCAACGTCGGCCTGCTGCGGGACTGGGTCGCCCTGCTGCGCCGGGTCCGACCCGACCTGGTGCACGTGCGCGGCCTCCAGAACGAGGGGTTCCACGGCGTCCTCGCCGCCCGGCTGGCCGGCTGCCGGCGGGTCCTGGTCACCGTGCACGGGACCGTGCGGGACCTGCGCCGCACCGACCGCCCGGTGCGCCGCGCGCTGCTGGTGCGCGGCGCCGAGCCGCTGACCCTGCGGGCGGCCAGCCACGTCGCGACCGTGTGCGAGTACGCCGCCGGCCGGGACTTCCTGCGCGGCTGCGCCGACCGGTTCCTCGGCGTCATCCCGAACGGGGTGCCCGTGCCGGCGCGGCCGGACGCGGCCCGGGACCGGGTCCGCGCCGATCTCGGGCTGCGCCCCGACGACCTGGCGATGATCGTGGTGGCCCGGCTGACCTGGGAGAAGGGCTTCGGCGTGCTGGCCGAGGCGCTGCGCCGGCTACCGCCGGCCCCGAACCGCCCGGTGCTGCTGGTGGCCGGCGACGGCCCGGCCCGCGCCGACGTCGAGGCGGCCCTGCGGGGCGCCGGCGCGGCGCGGGTACGGATGCTCGGCAACCGCGCCGACGTGCCGGACCTGCTCTCCGCCGCCGACCTGTTCGTCTTCCCCACCCTGCACGAGAACCTGTCCAACGCCCTGCTGGAGGCGATGGCTCACGGGCTGCCGGTGGTGGCCTCGGCGGTGGGCGGCAACGTGGAGGTGCTGCGCGACGGCGGCGGGCGGTTGGTGCCGGCCGGCGACCCGACCGCGTTGGCCGACGCGCTCGCCGCGCTGCTGGGCGACGCCCTGACCCGGGCGCGACTCGGCGCGCGGGCCCGCCGCACGGTCGTCGACCGGTACAGCCTGGACGCGATGCTCGGGGCGCTGGACACGGCGTACCAGCGGATCCTGGCGGGCTGAGCGGTGCCGGCCGGCGACGCGCGTGACCGGGAGATGCCGCCCCGGGTCGTCCTGCTCGGCTTCACGCTGTCCGACGAGGCGCTGGACCGGGTGATGGCCGGGGACGCCGTCCACTCCACCCAGACCCACGCCTTCGCCTGGGGGCTGGTGAGGGCGTTGCGCGACGCCGGCTGCCCGGTCCGGCTGCTGTCCGCCGCCCCGGTCTCCACCTACCCCCGCAACCCCCGGATCCGGTACCGGGCCGCCCGGTTCCGCCACGCCGGGGTGGACGGCCAACTCCTCGGCTTCGTCAACCTGCTCGGCCTCAAGCACCTGACCCGGTTCGCCGCGGCCTGCCGGCGGGGCTCCCGGATGCTGCGGGAACAGCCCGCCGACGTGCTGCTGGTCCACGGGGTGCACACGCCGTTCCTCTGGGCCGGCCTGGTGCTGGGCCGGCTGCGCGGGGTCCGGGTCGTGCCGGTGCTGACCGACCCGCCGGGGGTGCCGCTGCCGCACGAGAGCCGGCTGGTCCGGCTGCTGCGGTCCGTGGACGTCGCGCTGGTCCGGGCCGCCCTGCGCCGGTGCGCCGGCGTGGTCGCCCTGACCGGCCCGCTCGCCGAGGACTTCGCGCCCGGCCGTCCCCGGCTGGTGCTGGAGGGGATCTGCGCCCCGCCGGTCGCGGTCCGGCCCCGGGTCGCCGTCGCCGCCACCCGGCAGATCGTGTACGCCGGCGGGCTCAGTCGCGCCTACGGCGTGGACCGCCTGGTCGAGGCGTTCCGCGGGCTGCCGGGGCCGGACCTGCGGCTGTGCGTCTTCGGCCGGGGCGAGTTGGAAGGGTGGCTGCACGAGCAGGCCGCGCTCGACCCGCGCGTCGTGCCACCGCGGCTGCTGGACCGCGGCGACCTGGCCGGGTGGCTCGCCGGGGCGGCGGTGCTGGTCAACCCCCGGCCGGTCGACCAGCACTTCGTGCCGTACTCGTTCCCGTCCAAGCTCATCGAGTACCTCTCGGCGGGGGTGCCGGTGGTGACCACCCGGCTGCCCGGCATCCCCGCCGACTACGACCCCCACCTGGTGTACGCCGACGACGACAGCGCCGCCGGGCTCCGGAACTCGATCCGGCGCGTGCTGGAACTGCCCCCGGCGACGGCCGCCGCGCTCGGCGCGGCGGGACGGTCCTTCGTCGCCGAGACCAGGAACCCGGTTGCGCAGGGCCGCCGGCTGCGGGCGTTCCTCGGCGCGCTCGGTGCCGCCGCCGGCCGGACCGACGCCGGCGGGCACCGGGCCGGGAGTGCCCGGCAGCCGGCCGGCGGGCGTGGGGCGGAGCGGCAGCCGCTGGCCGCGCCCGAGCCGCGACCGTGAGCCGGACCGGAGGACCGAACTCTCCTCCGTCCCTTTTGCAGTAACTTGCCGGATCGGCGGTCGTTGTTCAGCGGGTGGCCCGGCTACGCGCCGGCTGCCGCTGTGGAGACCGACCAGTGGTGGGGGAGATCGTGAAGGTAGTGGTGACCGGAGGCGCGGGTTTCATCGGCGCCAACCTGGTCCGGGCGCTGTGCGAGGCCCCGCAGGTGACCGACGTGGTGGCGGTCGACGACCTCTCCACCGGTGCGGTGGAGAACCTGCTCGACGTGCCGGTCCGGCTGGCGCGGGGCACCGTCCTCGACCCCGACCTGCTCGACGAGGCCTTCGTCGGCGCGCAGAGCGTGGTGCACCTGGGCGCGCTGGGCTCGGTGCCCCGCTCCATCGACCGGCCGCTGCCCAGCCACCACGCGAACGCCACCGGCACCCTGATGGTGCTGGAGGCCGCCCGGCGGCACGAGGTGCCCCAGGTCGTCCTCGCGTCGTCCTCCTCGGTGTACGGGGCGAACCCCGTCCTGCCCCGGCGGGAGACGCTGCGTCCGATGCCGGTCAGCCCGTACGCCGTGTCCAAGCTGGCCGCCGAGGCGTACGCCCTGTCCTACGCGTCCTGCTACGGGCTGTCCGTGCTGCCGTTCCGCTTCTTCAACGTGTTCGGCCCCCGGCAGGCGGCACACCACGCGTACGCCGCCGTGGTGCCCCGCTTCGTCGCCGCCGCGCTCGCCGGCCGGCCGCTGCGGGTGCACGGCGACGGCCGGCAGACCCGCGACTTCACCTACGTGGGCAGCGTGACGGCGGTGATCGTGGAGGCGGTGCTGCGCCGGGTGGCGGCGCCCGACGCGGTCAACCTGGCGTTCGGGGCCCGGGTGTCGCTGCTCGACCTCGTCTCCGAACTGGAGGACGTGCTCGGCCGCCGGCTGCCGGTGGTGCACGAGCCGCCCCGCCCCGGCGACGTGCGCGACTCGCAGGCCGACTGCGGCCGGCTGCGGGAGCTGTTCCCCACGGCCCGCCCGGTGCCGCTGCGCGTCGGTCTGGAGGAGACCGTGGCCTGGATGGCCGGCCACGTGCTCGCCGGACACTAGTGCCGAGCGTCCCGGCCGGACTCGTCGAGCGGGAGAGACCCCCGCCCGGGGCCCACCGGCGCGCGCCCGACCGCACCCGCCGGCTCGTCACCGGCGTCTGCACCGCCGTGCTCAGCCGGCTGGCCGGGTTCGTGGTCCCGATCGTGCTGGTCCCGGTGACGCTGCCCTACCTCGGCACCGACCTGTACGGCCTCTGGATGGCCGTGGCCGCGCTCGCCGGGATGGCCGCCTTCGCCGACCTCGGCCTGGGCAGCGGCCTGATGACCAAGCTGGCGCCCTGCCAGGCGGCCGGCGACCACGAGCTGGCCCGCCGCTACGTCTCCAGCGCCTACCTGACGCTGTCCGTGTTGGCGGTCGCCCTCTGCGGCGTGCTCTGGCTGATCGCCGACGCGGTGCCCTGGGCGTCGGTGTTCAACACCACCGGTCAGATCACGCCCGGTCAGGCGCAGACGATCGCCCTGACCTGCCTCACCGCGTTCGTGCTCAACGTGCCGCTGTCGCTGATCGTCCGGGTCCAGTACGCCTGCCAGCAGGTCGGCCGGAGCAACCTCTGGCAGGCCGGGGCGGGCCTGGTCGGGCTGCTGGTGGTGCTCGGCATCGTCCGGGCCGGGCTGCCCCCGGTGACGATCATCGTGGCCTCGGCCGTCGCGCCGCTGGTGGTCAACCTGCTCAACAGCCTCTGGTTCTTCTGGCGCGACGGCTCCCGGATCCGGCCCCGGCTGCGCTGCGTCGACCCGCGCGCCGCCCGCGAGCTGCTGAGCCTCAGCGGGCTGTTCTTCGTGGTGACCGTGGTGACATCCGTCGCGACCAGCGTGGACACGCTGATCGTCGCCCACGCCCTCGGCCTGTCCGCCGTCGCCGCCTACGTGGTGCCGGCGAAGCTGCTCGCCCAACTCGGCCAGCTCGTGGTGCTGGTGAACGTGCCGCTCTGGCCGGCCAACGGGGACGCCCTGGCCCGGGGTCAACTGGCCTGGGTGCGGCGGATCACCCGCCGGATGACAGTCGTCTCGGTGCTGGCCACCCTGCTGCCCACGGTCGTCCTGACGTTCGCCGGGCAGCGGCTCCTCGACGTCTGGCTGCCCGTGCCGATCGGGGCCGACCCGTGGCTGCTGGCCGGGCTGGGCGCCTGGTGGGTGGTGCAGGCGGCGCTCTCGCCGCGCTTCATGGTGCAGAACGCCGCCGGCGTGGTCACCCCGCAACTGGTCGGCTGGGCGGTGTTCGCCGTCCTGTCGCTGGTCGGCAAGTGGTACGGAGCCTCCTGGTTCGGGCTCTGGGCGGTCCCCTGGGTCGCGGTGGCCGGGTTCGCGCTCACCGTCGTCCCCGCCGCCCTGTACGGCTACCGCAAGGCGCTGCGCCGGGCCGGGCGTCCGGCGCCGGAATGGAGATCCGATGGACAGTTGGTCGGCTGAGGAACATCCCCGGGTGCTGGTCGTCGGCGCGGCGGTGTTCGGCCGCGCCTCGGGCACCGGGATCACCCTGTCCAACCTCTTCGCCGGCTGGCCGCGACAGCGGCTGGCCCAGCTCTACGCCGAGGACCGGGAACCCGACACGGACGTGTGCCAACGGTTCCTGCGGCTCGACCCGCGCTCCGCGCCCGTGGAGTACCACCTGTTCCGCTGGCGGGCCCGCACCACCCGGGGGACGTCGTCGGGCGCGCGGAACGGATCGGCCGACGGCGGGGCCGGTGGGCCCGGCGGGGCGGGCGTCGAGCCCGGGCCGCTGCGGACCCGGATGCGGGCCGAACTGCGGGCGTTCGTCGACCTCAGCCCGCTGCGGGTGCCCGCCGACGCGCGCCGGTGGCTGCGGGAACAGCGCCCGCAGGTGGTCTACGCGATGCTGGGCAGCATCCGGCAGATGCGGCTGGCGGTGCTCGCGGCCCGGGAATGCGGGGCACCGCTGGTGCCGCACTTCATGGACGACTGGCCCAGCACCCTGTACACCGACCGGCAGACGCTCGGCGTCGCCCGGCGCGTGCTGCTCGCCGGGGTCCGGGAGGTGGTCCGGCACTCGTCGTACGGCCTGGGGATCAGCGAGCCGATGGCGCGGGAGTACCAGCGCCGCTACGGATTGCCCTTCGCGGCCTTCGGCAACTGCGTCGACGCGGCGGACTTCGCCGACCGGCCCGGCCCCGCCCGGCCTGCCGGGGCGGTGCTGGACCTCGTCTACGTCGGCGGGCTGCACCTGGACCGTTGGCGGTCGCTGCGCCGGGTCGGCGAGGCCCTCGGCCGGCTCGCCGCCGACGGCCTGCGGGCGCGGCTGACCGTGCACGCGCCCCCACCGGACCTGGACCGGTACGGCGAGCGGCTCGGGCTGCCCGGCGTCCGGCTGGGCCGGTCGCTGGCCAGCGACGAGGTCGCCACGGTGCTGCGCCACGCCGACGTGCTGGTGCACGTCGAGTCGTTCGCCGAGGAGCACCGCCACTACACCCGGTACTCGCTGTCCACCAAGATCCCCCAGTATCTCGCCGCCGGCCGCCCGGTGCTCGGCTTCGGCCCGGGGGAACTGGCCTCGATGGCCCACCTGGACGCGTCCGGGGCCGGCGCGGTGGTCGGCGTCGACGATCCCGACCGGCTGGCCCGGGAGGTCGCCCGGCTCTGCGCGGATCCCGCGCTGCGCGAGCGGCTGGGCCGGCAGGGGCTGGACTTCGCCGTCCGCCACCACCGGGCGGACCGAGTGGCTGCCCGGTTCGCCGAGACCCTGGGGCGGGCCGCCCGGCGGCCGGTCGGTCCCGCGCCGGAGCAGCCCCGGCGCGACCCGGCCGGGCTGACCCCGGGCGCCGAGCGCCGCTGAGCGCCCCCACCCCCCGCCCCGCCCCAGGCCCCGCCGGCCAGTCGGCCCGAAGCCGGGCGACCGTCCGGGGCGAGGTTCGGGCGGAGCCCGACCGGCCGTCCGCCCGGGTCGGCCCGGGGCAAGGGCCAGGCGGGGCCCGGACCACGCGTTCCGCCCGGGCTCACCCGGTGGCGGGCACCTGGGCTGGCGGCCGAGGCCCCGCGCTCGGGGCCTGCGGTGTCGCCGGGGCACGCAGGGTGGGCAGCACGGTCAGCATGGCCAGGACCAGCCAGGCGGCCGGCGACGCCTCCCACTGGCCGGTGAGCCAGATCGGCAGCATCAGCGCGGTGAAGCCGCAGGCCAGCAGGCGGCCGACCGGCGCGGCCCGGGCGGCCGCCACCAGGGCGGCGGCGAGCGTGCCGAAGTAGAGCAGCACGCCGATCAGTCCCAGGTCGTTGCCGACGGTCAACAGCAGGTTGTGCGGGCCGACGCCGTACGGGTTGGTCGCCATGAGCACCCCCGGCCCGGAGCCGGTGAGCAGGTGCTCCGACCAGGTGGTGACGGCGTAGGGCCAGAGCCACAGCCGCCCGGAGATGTCGCCGGTCGCCCGGCCGTACATGCCGTCGAGCCAGGCCAACGTCCAACTCGGGGTCTTGCCCAGCGGTACCAGGAAGAGCAGCGCGGGCGCGAGCACGCCGAGGCCGAGCATCGTCGGACGGGGCCAGAACCGGGCCGCCAGCATGGCGAGCACGCCGAGCAGCACCCCGATCGCCGCGCCCCGGGAGCCGGTGAGCAGCACGGCCCAGAGCAACAGCGCCCCGGCGGCCGGCGGCACGAGGCGCCACCGCCGGTGACGTGCCACGGCCGCGGTCAGGATCGCGGCGCCCACGATCCCGGCGACCAGCGTGTAGGCGGTGAGATTCACCTCCCGGCCCTCGACGCCGAACCGGTGGGCAACGTCGAGCACCTGCCCCCGCGAACGGAGGTCCTCGGCCGCTCCGGTGACCACCTCCTGGGCGACGACCACGCAGCCGGCGAGGAACGTCCCGCCCACCAGCAGCAGGTCCCGCCGGGTGCGCAGCACGTGCCGGCAGGTCACGAAGAGCAGGCAGACCGTCGCGTACCGGTAGGCGCCCATCGCCGTGAGGTCCGGCCGGTCCGCCCAGAGGGTGGTGTTGTACGCCCAGCCCGCGGTCGCCGCCGCCAGGGCGTCCGCCCAGCGCGGCCGGGGAAGCCGGCCGCTGAGCAGCAGCGCCACCACGGCCATCGGGGCCAGCCAGTTGAACGACCACCACGGCGGGCGGGCCGCCCAGAACGCGATCCAGCAGAGCAGGACGACGCTGGGCAGGCCCGTCGGCCAGGCGCGGAGCAGCCATGCGGCGGGCCCGTCCGCCCGACGGCGCCGCCGCCCCGGGCCGGACGGGACCGGGCCCGCCGGACGGTCCGCTGTCCGCGCCCCGGTGGGGGTACGCGGGCCGAGTCGAGGTGACGAGGTGGTCATCGGAGCGCGCACCGCCCGGGGTCGGCCACGGTCGGGCTCGCGCCTGCCGGACGGCACCGGGCCGGGTGCGGTGGTCGAACTGGCGACATGGTGCTCCTTCGCTGACGGACCGCGCCGCCGCCCCGGTCGACCACTCCGCTGTGGAGCGTGACGGGACCGGTCGGGACCGCTGGTCCGCGCCCTTTGTACCAGTTGTGGCGTGCCGAGGTGGGTGAATCGGCGCGAACCGCTCTCGGTGGGCCCGCCACGGCAGGCCTGCCAACGAGACTCCGGGAGGGTAATTTCCCCCTGTCTTATCCGCTTGAGAGCGATTCGAGGATATAACCCGAAACGCGTATCTGCGGGTGCGGGGCCGTCGTTGACCCGGGTGCCGCACCGGAGCCAGGTCGGGTCCGGTCGGTCGCCCGCGCGGCCGGCGGATCGGTGCGGCACGGGCGGGCGGAACGGGAAGGCCGTCCGCCGGCCGTGACGAACGGGAGAGGCTATGGCTTTCACGACCTCGGGCCGCCGGGTGCTCATCACCGGCGGCACCGGCTCCTTCGGACAGACCATGACGCGCCGCCTGCTGTCCCAGGACGTGGGCGAGGTGCGCATCCTCAGCCGCGACGAGGCCAAACAGGACGCGATGCGCCGGACCCTCGGCGACGAGCGGGTCCGCTACCACGTCGGCGACGTCCGGGACCGGGACACGGTCGAACGGGCGACCCGCGAGGTCGACTTCGTCTTCCACGCGGCGGCGTTGAAGCAGGTGCCGTCCTGCGAGTTCTTCCCGCTGGAGGCGGTGCGCACCAACGTTCTCGGCAGCGCCAACGTGGTCGAGGCCGCCGCGCGCAACGGCGTCGGCTCCGTGGTGGTGCTCAGCACCGACAAGGCGGTCTACCCGGTCAACGCGATGGGCATGAGCAAGGCCCTGATGGAGAAGGTGGCCCAGGCCCACGCCCGCAACGACCCGCGCAGCGCCACCACGGTCTCCTGCGTGCGGTACGGCAACGTGATGTACTCGCGCGGCTCGGTGATCCCGCTCTTCGTCGAGCAGGTCAAGGCCGGCCGGCCGCTGACCGTCACCGACCCGACGATGACCCGGTTCCTGATGTCGCTGGCCGACTCGGTCGACCTGGTCGAGCACGCCTTCCACCACGCGCAGCCCGGCGACGTCTTCATCCGCAAGGCAGCCGCCGGGACCATCGCGGACCTCGCCGAGGCCGTCTGCCGGCTGTTCGATGTGCCGTGCAAGCTCGACGTCATCGGCGTGCGGCACAGCGAGAAGTGGCACGAGACGCTGGCCAGCCGGGAGGAACTGGCCCAGGCCGACGACTTCGGGGAGTTCTTCCGGGTGCCGATCGACGGGCGGGACCTGAACTACGCGCTGTACGTCTCCGAGGGCGAGCTGGGTGAGGTGCCCCGGGAGGACTTCAACTCGGCCAACGCGCCCCGGCTCGGCGTACCGGAGATCATGGAGCTGCTACGCGGCCTGCCGGAGATCCGCGCGGAGCTGGCCCTGCGGGATCCGGTGCCGGCGTGCTGAGGCTGGCCGTCACCGGCGCCGGTGGCTTCCTCGGCTGGCACGTCCGGACGCTGCTGCGCGCCCTGGGCCGACCGGAGCCCGTCGTCGTCACCCGGGCGGACCTGACCGACCCGGACGCCGTCGCCGCGAAGCTCTCCGGGGTCGACCGGGTGCTGCACCTGGCCGGCGTGAACCGGGGCGACCCCGCCCAGGTGGCCGCGGGGAACGTCCAGCTCGCCGCGCAGCTCGCGCACGGGCTGCGGCGCTGCACCGACCCGCCGGGGGTGGTCTTCGCCAACTCGGTCCAGGCCGGCAACGGCACCCCGTACGGCGACGCGAAGGCCACCGCGGCGGAGATCCTGGCCGGCACCGGGGCCGCCCTCGACGACGTGTTGCTGCCCAACCTGTACGGCGAGCACGGCCGGCCCTTCTACAACTCCGTGGTCGCGACCTTCTGCCGGCTGCTCGCCTCCGGGGACACGCCGCAGGTGCAGCTCGACCGGGACATGGAGCTGGTGCACGTCACCGACGCCGCCGCCCGGCTCGTCGGCGTGCCGGCCGGCGGGTCCTGGGACCCGGACATGCCGGCGCTGCGGATCGGGGTGGGTGAGCTGGCCCACCGGCTGACCGGCTTCGCCGACGCCTACCGCCGGGCGGAGGTCCCGCCGCTGCGGGACCGGCACGCCGTGCGGCTGTTCAACACCTACCGTTCGCACGTCTTCCCGTCCGGCGTCCCGATGCCGCTGCCCCGGCGCTCGGACGCCCGGGGTGAGCTGGTGGAGACGGTCAAGGTGCATGACGGCGGCGGCCAGAGCTTCTGCTCGGGCACCCACCCCGGGGTGACCCGGGGGGAGCACTTCCACCTCGCCAAGATCGAGCGCTTCGTCGTGCTGCGCGGCTCGGCGGAGATCGCCCTGCGCCAGGTCGGCCACGCCGACGTCGTCCGGTTCGCGGTCGCCGGCAACGAGCCGGTCGCCGTGGACATGCCGACGATGTGGGCGCACCGGATCACCAACACCGGGCCCGGTGAGCTGGTCACCCTGTTCTGGACCAACGAGATCTTCGACCCGGACCGGCCCGACACGTACCCCGAGCCGGTCGACCTGCCGGCCCTGGTGTCGAGCGCGGTGGTCGCCGGATGAGGATCGGCCTGGTCAGCCAGTGGTATCCGCCGGAGGGCGCCTTCATCCAGGACAACCTCGCCGCGGAACTCGTCGCGCGCGGGCACGAGGTGAAGGTGCTGACCTCCTTTCCGAGCTATCCGTACGGCCGCGTCTATCCCGGCTACCGGCAGCGGTGGCACGACTGCGTCCGCACCGGAGGGCTGACCGTGCGCCGGGTGCCGGCGTACCCCAGCCACGACCGGTCGCCGGTGCGCCGGGCGGCCAGCTACCTGTCCTTCGCGGCGACGAGCGCGGTCGCCGGGGCGCGCTACCTCGCCGACGTCGACGTGACGTACGTCTACCACCCGCCGCCGACGTCCGTCGCCGCGGCCGTCGTCGGCCGGCTGCTGCGCGGCACGCCGGCCGTCCTGCACGTACAGGATCCGTGGCCGGAGTCGGTGCTGCACTCCGGGATGGCGCCGCAGGGGCGCGCGGGCCGGCTGCTCGACGGGGCGATCGCCGGGGCCATGCGCCGGATCTACCGGTCGGTCACGGCCATCGCGGTGATCTCGCCGACGATGGCCGAACTCGTCATCGAACGGGGCGCGGACCCGGACCAGGTGCGGGTGGTCTGGAACTGGACCGACGACCGGCTGTTCCGGCCGGTGCCGGCCACCGACGCCGCCCGCGCCGCCATCGGCCACACCGGACGCTGCACGATCATGTTCGCCGGGAACCTGGGGCTGCTCCAGGGGATCGAGACGGCGGTCCGGGCCGCCGCCGCGACCCGGGACCTCGTCGACCTGGTGCTGGTCGGATCGGGGGTGCAGGAGGAGAGCGCCCGCCGGCTCGCCGCCGACCTCGGCGCCCACAACGTCCGGTTCCTCGGCCGCCGCCCGCCGGAGCGGATGGCCGAGCTGTACGCCGCGGCCGAGTACCAGCTCATCTGCCTGCGGGACGCCGCCGGCCTGCGGGGGACCGTCCCGTCGAAGCTCCAGGCGGCGCTGGCCTGTGGCCGTCCGGTGATCGTCTCGGCGGGCGGCGACACCGCCCGGCTGGTCCGCTCGGCCCGGGTCGGACTCACCTGCCCGCCGGAGGACTGGCGGGCGCTCGCCGACCGGTTCGCAACCGCGGCGGCCCAGCCCGTCGCCGAGCGGCGGGCGACGGCCGACCGCGCCCGCCAGGTGTATCTGGACCGCATGTCGCTGCGGGTGGGAGTCGACCAGTTGGAGGACATCATGATCAAGGCCGCGGACCGGGGGAGGCGTCGATGACGCGCGTCATGACGGTGGTCGGGACCCGACCCGAGATCATCCGGCTGTCCCGGGTCATCGCCCGGCTCGACCGGACGGTCGACCACGTGCTGGTGCACACCGGGCAGAACTGGGACCCGACCCTGTCGGACGTCTTCTTCACCGAGCTGCGGCTGCGCCAGCCCGACCGCTACCTTGGGGTGGACACCACCTCGCTGGGCAGCGTGCTCGGCGGCGTGCTGACCGGGGTGGAACGGGCGATCGAGGACCTGCGGCCGGACGCCCTGCTGGTGCTCGGCGACACGAACAGCTGCATCGCCGCGCTGATCGCCCGGCGGATGCGGGTGCCCGTCTACCACATGGAGGCCGGGAACCGCTGCTTCGACCTGAACGTGCCGGAGGAGACGAACCGGCGGGTGGTCGACCACGTGGCCGACTTCAACCTGGTCTACACCGAGCACGCCCGGCGCAACCTGCTGGCCGAAGGGCTGCACCCCCGTCGGATCCTGCACACCGGGTCGCCGATGCGGGAGGTGCTGGAGCACTACCGCGCCGAGATCGACAAGTCCGGCATCCTGGAGCAGCTCGGGCTGACCCCCGGCGGCTACTTCCTGGTCAGCGCCCACCGGGAGGAGAACGTCGACGACGCCCCCCGGCTGGCCCGGCTCCTGGACTGCCTGCGGGCGGTCCGGGAGCACTGGGACCTGCCGGTGCTCGTCTCCACCCACCCCCGTACCCGCAAGCGACTGGCCGAGTTGGCGCCCGACCCGGCCGACCTGGCCGGCATCACGTTCCACGAGCCGTTCGGCCTGTTCGACTACGTACGCCTGCAGGCGCAGGCCCGCTGCACCCTGTCCGACAGCGGCACGATCAGCGAGGAGGCGGCGATCGTCGGCTTCCCCGCGGTGACGCTGCGAAACTCGATCGAACGCCCGGAGGCCCTGGACAGCGCCGGCATCCTGCTGACCGAGCTCGACCCGGACGCGGTCCGCGAGGCGGTGACGGTCGCCGTCGCCCAGGTGGCGTCCGCAGGCGTGCCCTGCCCGGCGGACTACCAGGTCACCGACACCTCCCGCCGGGTCGTCAGCTTCGTCCTCTCCACGGTGCGGCTGCACCACGGTTGGGCCGGCATCCGGCGCTGACCGGCCCCTGGGCCGGCATCCGGCGCTGACCGGCGGCGCTGACCGGCCCCGGTCGGGCCGGGCCGGGGGCGCGGGTCAGCGCCCGCCGGCCCGGTAGGCGGGGAAGAACCCGCCGTCGCGCAGGTCGGTGACCGGGCAGCCCAGGCGGTGGGCGCGGGCGGCGGTCAGCGCCGCGTACCGGTCCCGGTCGAGCACCACCGTGCCCGTCCACCAGGGGACGAGGGCGCCGCCGAACGACGTCTTGAAGCGGAGCAGCCCGTCGTCGCCGCGCACCCCGCCGCCGAGGTGCACCCGGGCGCAGCCGGTCTCGGCGGCCCACTCCAGGATGCGCCAGACCAGCAGGTTGTTGGCGCCGTCGCGGGCGGCGGCCGGCTCCGAGCCGGCGAGGTGGTAGTGCGCCCGGTCCCGGTGCCGCAGCACGAGCGCCGCCGCGACGACCTCCCCGTCGGGGTCGCGTACCGAGGCGAGCAGCAGGTCCTTGTCCAGTCCCGACGACAGCAGCCGGTAGTAGCCGTCGGGAAACAGGTAGCGCTCGGCGCTGCCGATGCGGCGCATGGTCCGCTCGTACACCCGCCGGAACGGCGCGGCGGCGGTGAGGTCGAGGGCCGTGGCCGGCCGCAACTCGGCCGTCAGCCCCGCGTTCCCCGCCTTGCGGACGGCGGTGCGGGCCCGGCCCGCCATCGCCTCCCACACCCGGCGGGGGCCCGCGTCCACGGCGACGGCCACGGTCTCGCCGTGCTGCGCCAGCCGCACCGTCCTGAGTGCCCGGACGGCCGCCACCGGCGCGGGATCCAGCGGCGAGAAACGGAGGAAGAGGCTCACCATGCCCTGGTCGCGCCAGCACGCCACGGCCCGGGCCCAGAACCGGGCCAGGTCGTCGGGCGGGCAGCCGGGTTCGACGTGCAGGCCGCAGTAGCCGTACGGGCTGACCCCGTCGGTCACCCCGTCGGCGACGGCCCGAAGCACGTACGGGAGCTGGATCCGCCGCCCCAGCCGGGCGCTGTGCCAGGCGCCGCCCAGCGCCGCCGCGTCCGCCGTACCGTAGCCGGCGGTGAAGTAGACGTCGGGACAGTCGGCGTCGAGCCGGCCGGCCTGCGGGCCCGGTCCGGTCAGGGCGAAGTTGCCCGTCACCGGCGGTCCAGGAACCGTTCGACGGCCCCGCACACGCGGTCGACCTGCCGCTCGTCGAGCGCGGACCCGCTGGGCAGGATGAGACCGGTGTCGAAGAGGCGCTCGGCGACGCCGGTGACCGACGCGGGCGCGTCGGCGTAGACCGGTTGCAGGTGCATCGGCTTGAACACCGGCCGGGTCTCGATCTCGTCGAGGGCGAGCGCGGCGGCGAGGTCCGCCGCCCGCCAGCCCGCCCGGTCCGGGTCCACGACCACGGTGGACATCCAGCAGTTGCCGCCGCCGTCGTCGTCGCCGAGCAGGCGTACGCCGGGCACGGTGGCGAAGAGCTTCGCGTACCGCTCCCGCAGCAGCCGCCGCCGGGCCAGCATGCCGTCCAGGCGGTGCAGCTGACCGCGACCGAGCGCGGCGAGCAGGTTGCTGGGGCGGTAGTTGTACCCGACCTCGGTGTGTTCGTAGTGCACCACCGGCTGGCGGGCCTGCGCGGCCAGGTACCGGCAGCGCGCGACGAACGCCTCGTCGTCGGAGAGCAGCATCCCGCCGCTCGACGTGGTCATGATCTTGTTGTGCTGGAAGGAGAGGACGGCCGCGCGGCCGAACGAGCCGGCGGGGCGGCCCCGGTGGGTCGCGCCCAGGGACTCGGCCGCGTCCTCGATCACGGGCACCCCGGCGGCGGCGCACACCGGCAGCAGCGAGGTGTAGTCCGCGCAGGTGCCGAAGAGGTCCACGGACATGACCGCCCCGACCGGCGTCCCCGCCGCCCGCAGGCGGGCCAGCAGGGCGGCCAGCAGCGGCACGTCGAGGTTCCCGGTCTCCTCGTCGCAGTCCACGAAGACCGGCCGGGCACCGGTGTACGTGACGGCGTTCGCGGTGGCCGCGAAGGTCAGCGTCGGGACGATCACCACCTGCCCGGGGCCGACGCCGAGGCCGAGCATGGCCAGGTGCAGGGCGGCCGTTCCGGAGCTGGTCGCCAGCGCGGCCCGGGTGCCGGCCCGCTCGGCGGTCGCGTGTTCGAGGGCGGTGATGTCCGGGCCGAACGGGCCGACCTGCCGGGCCCGGAACGCGGCCAGCAGGTAGGCCTCCTCCACCGGCCCGAGGTCGGGCGGGGAGAGGTAGACCGGGTCGGCGGTCATGACGCCACGAACCCCGTGCTGGGCGGAAGGTCGGTGCCGATCTGCGGAACACGGGAGGAATCCATGTTTTCTCCGTCTCTCGCCTGGACCACGTCACATCGGTCAGAACCGTTCTACCAAACGGCGGGCCGACGACCGTCGCTTTCACGTTTGGGGCGTGGTCGCGCGGGTCGGGCCCGGCGAGCCTGGAGGGCGGGCCGGCAGACAGGCGGACGGGCCGCTGTCGGGCGGGCCGGGGATGGGCAGGCGGGCGGTAGAGTGCTGCCGGCCGCGCCGGGCGGTCCGGGTTGGACATGAGGGGACGGGCCGTGTTGCACCTCAGGGTGATCGCCCCGCCGGACCAGTCGTCGGCGGTGACCGACCTGCTCGCCGCCGATCCCGGCGTCACCCACCTGGCGGTGCTCCCCGGGGCGGCCAGGCAGCCGGAGGGTGACCTCATTCTCTGCGACGTGGTCCGCGAGCGGGCCGACAACGTGCTGCGCGGGTTGCAGGAGTTGGGCGTCGAGGCGCGCGGCGGGATCGCCGCCGACGACGTGGAGCTGACGGTGTCCAGCGCAGCCGACCGGGCCGCTGCGGAGGCTCCCGGCAGCGGGGCGGACGCGGTGGTCTGGGACGAGGTGGCCGCGAAGACCGGCGAGCAGACCGAGCTGTCCGCCACCTACCTGGTGCTCATCGTGGTGGCCACCATGATCGCCGGGATCGGGGTGCTGCTCGACCAGCCCATCCTGATCGTCGGCGCGATGGTGGTCGGGCCGGAGTTCGGCCCGCTGGCCGCCCTCTGCGTGGCCCTGCTGCGCCGTCGGCCGGCCGTCGTCGGCCGCTCCGTGCAGGCCCTGGTGGTGGGCTTCCTGGCCGCCATGCTCGCCACCGTGCTCAGCACCTGGGCGCTGACCCTGGCCGGCCTGGTCGACCGGGACATGCTGCTCGCCGACCGGCCGCTGACCGACTTCATCTGGCGGCCGGACGCGCTGTCCTGGGTCGTCGGCCTGCTCGCCGGGATCGCTGGGATGCTCTCGCTGACCTCGAAGAAGTCCGGCTCCCTGGTGGGTGTCCTGATCTCGGTCACCACCGTGCCGGCCGCCGCCAACGTCTCCGTCGCCGCCGCGTACGGGGTGTGGCACGAGGCGGCCGGCTCGGCGCTGCAACTGGTGATCAATCTGTGCGCGATCGTGCTCGCCGGGCTGGCCACCCTGGGTGTGCAGCAGGCCTGGTGGTGGCACGTGGCCCGGCGGGTCCGCCGCCGCACGGCCCGGTCCCGGCCGGCCGGCGGCTGACGGGATCCCACCCGGACGGATCGCCGCCCGGCGGTCCCGCCGGGATGCCGGCTCCCTGGGCGGTCCCGCCCGGCCCGGGGTCCGATCCCGGCCGACTGCTTCCCGGCCCCGGGTCGCCCCGGGCCGGTCACCAGTCGTCGCCGGCGGCCAGCCGCCGGGTGAGCAGGTCACGCAGCGGGACCGACTCGCCGTCCCGGCCACCCTCGCCGACGATCAGGGGCGCGGGGACGGGCTGCGGGTCGGCGCCGAGGAGCCGGGCCCGCAGGCCCGCCGGGACGGTCAGCAGGTACCACCGGCCGGCGGTGTCCACCGCGCGGGAACGGGACCGGTCGACGTACCAACCGGTGAGCCGGGTGCGGTACCGACCCTGGCCCGCGTACGGCACGGCGGCCAGCCGGGTGGGCCGCAACCCGCGCCGGGTCGCCTCGGCCGTGAACCAGGCCACGATCTGTGCCGCCTCGGCGCGTTCGGCCGCCCGCCGCCGCTCGTCCGCCTCGGCGTGTGCGCGCACCGCCCGCCGTTGCCGCTCTCGCCACTGGACGTCGTCGTCGCCACCCATGCCGGCGACGGTACGCGCCACGCCCGCCCCACCGCGACCGGTCAGGCCAGGCCGGCCCGGCGCAGCGCCTCGGCCATCGGCCCGTCGGCGGGCGGGGGAGTCCCGCCGCCCCGGCCCGGCCGCTGCTGCGGGCCGCCGCGCCCCTGGCCGTCCCCACGGGGACCACCGCGCCCCTGGCCGCCCCCGGACTGCTTCCCCCGGCCGCCCCCGGACTGCTTCCCCCGGCCGCCGCCGGATGGCTCGCCCCGGCCGCCGCGCTCGCGTCGCCCGTCGTCCGGGCCACGCCGGCCCGCCTCGGTCTCGTCCTCCAGCCGCAGCGTCAGCGAGATCCGCTTACGCGGCACGTCGATGTCGAGCACCTTCACCCGGACCACGTCGCCCGACTTCACCACGTCGCGCGGGTCCTTGACGAAGGTGTGGGACATCGCCGACACGTGCACCAGCCCGTCCTGGTGCACGCCGACGTCGACGAACGCGCCGAACGCCGCCACGTTGGTGACCACGCCCTCCAGGATCATGCCGGGGGTCAGGTCGCCGATCTTCTCCACGCCCTCGACGAACGTCGCGGTCCGGAACTCCGGCCGCGGGTCCCGGCCGGGTTTCTCCAGCTCGGCCAGGATGTCGGTGACGGTGGGCAGACCGAACGTGTCGTCGACGAAGTCGGTGGCCCGCAGGCCGCGCAGGATGGCGCTCTGCCCGATCAGCGAGCGCAGGTCCTGCCCGGTGCGGGTGAGGATCCGCCGCACCACCGGGTACGCCTCCGGGTGCACGCTGGAGGAGTCCAGCGGGTCGTCGCCGCCGGGGATGCGCAGGAAGCCGGCGCACTGCTCGAACGCCTTGGGGCCGAGCCGGGCCACCTTCTTCAGCTCCTTGCGGGAGCGGAACGGGCCGTTGGCGTCCCGGTGCAGCACGATGTTCTCCGCCAGCCCCGCGCCGATGCCGGAGACCCGGGTCAGCAGCGGCGCGGAGGCGGTGTTGACATCCACGCCGACGGCGTTCACGCAGTCCTCGACCACGGCGTCCAGCGACCGTGAGAGCTTCACCTCGGACAGGTCGTGCTGGTACTGCCCGACCCCGATCGAGCGCGGGTCGATCTTGACCAGCTCGGCGAGCGGGTCCTGGAGCCGGCGGGCGATGGAGACCGCGCCGCGCAGCGAGACGTCCAGTTCGGGCAGCTCCTGCGAGGCGTACGCGGAGGCGGAGTAGACCGACGCGCCGGCCTCGGAGACCACCACCTTGGTCAGCGTCAGCTCCGGGTGCCGCTTGATCAGGTCACCGGCGAGCTTGTCGGTCTCCCGGCTGGCGGTGCCGTTGCCGATGGCGATCAGCTCGACGCCGTGCGCCCCGGCCAGCCGGGCCAGGGTGTCGACCGAGGCGTCCCACTGCCGGCGCGGCTCGTGCGGATAGATCGTGTCGGTGGCCACCACCTTGCCGGTGGCGTCGACCACCGCGACCTTGACCCCGGTGCGCAGGCCCGGGTCGAGGCCCATGGTCGGCCGGGTGCCGGCGGGGGCGGCGAGCAGCAGGTCGCGCAGGTTGGTGGCGAAGACCCGCACGGCCTCCTCCTCGGCCGCCTGCCACAGCCGCATCCGCAGGTCGGCGCCGAGGTGGATGAGGATCCGGGTGCGCCAGGCCCAGCGCACCGTGTCGGCCAGCCACCGGTCGGCGGGCCGGCCGTGGTCGGTGACCCCGAAACGGCCGGCGATCGCCGCCTCGTACCGGCTCGGGCCGGTCGGCGCGGCGTCGGGGTCACCCTCGGTCTCCGGGGCCATCGTCAGGTCGAGCACGCCCTCCTTCTCGCCCCGGAGCATCGCCAGGATCCGGTGCGAGGGCAGCTTCGGGTACGGCTCGGCGAAGTCGAAGTAGTCGGAGAACTTCGCCCCGGCCGACTCCTGACCGTCGCGTACCCGGGAGACCAGCCGCCCCCGCGACCACATCTGCTCGCGCAGCGTGCCGATCAGGTCGGCGTCCTCGGCGAAGCGCTCGATGAGGATGGCCCGCGCGCCGTCCAGCGCGGCGGCGGCGTCGGCCACCCCCCGCTCGGCGTCGACGAACCCGGCGGCCCGCTCCCGGGGATCCTGCCCCGGGTCGGCCAGCAGCGCCTCGGCCAGGGGCTCCAGCCCGGCCTCGCGGGCGATCTGCGCCCGGGTCCGCCGCTTCGGCTTGTACGGCAGGTAGATGTCCTCCAGCCGGGACTTCGAGTCGGCCGCCATGATCTGCGCTTCCAGGGCCTCGTCGAGCTTGCCCTGGCCGCGGATGGACTCCAGCACCGCGGCGCGGCGCTCGTCCAGCTCACGCAGGTAGCGCAGCCGCTCCTCCAGGGTGCGCAGCTGGGCGTCGTCGAGCAGGCCGGTGGCCTCCTTGCGGTAGCGGGCGATGAACGGCACGGTGGAGCCGCCGTCGAGCAACTCCACGGCCGCCCGTACCTGTCGTTCGGCGACGCCGAGCTCGTCGGCTATCCGCTGGTGCACAGACTGGGTCACGATCTGATCCGCCTTCTCGGGTGGGGTCCGTCCTGCATTGTGCCGCCCGCCCCCGACGGCGCCGCCCTGACCCACCTCCCGCGCACGTCGCCGCCGCCCGAGTGGCGGGTGGCTGGTCCTGATCCAACGGCTTCTTCGGCTTGATCTTGTAGGTGAGCGGCGGTCAGGGCAGCGGGTCGGCGGTTCCGCGCGGCACCTGCGGCCGGCAACGGCGCAGCCGGGCCGCCGCGAGTCGCCCGCCGACGGCCAGCCCGTACCGGTCGACGGCGGCGAGTCCGTACGCGCTGCAGGTCGGGGTGTACCGGCACTGCCCCGGCCAGCGGTGCGACAGCCAGCGGCGGTAGCCGCGGATCGCGGCGAGACCGGCCCGGTCCAGCGGTCCCGGCCGATTGCCGGCCGTCCGGCCCCGGCGGGCGGGTACCTGGCCGCCGGCGGCGCCCGCGACGGCGGCGCCCAGGGTGAGCAGGGTGGAGTAGAGCCCGAAGTCGCAGCAGCCCGGGCTGCTGCAAGGGTCGTCGCCACAGGAGTCCAGAGCCCCCTTGCGGCCCTTGCAGCCCGGTCCCTGGCGACGCGCGCCGACCTCGCCGTGGCAGTGGCCCGTGGCATGGCAGTGGGTCGGCTTGCGGCAGGGGCAGGGCCCCCGGTCGCCGGAGTCGTCGGCGCCGGTGATCTTCATGGGCGACATCATGCCTGGTCCGGGCGAGCCGCCCTGGTGGGCCTGGCCGCCCGGGGAGGATCCACAAAACGTGACCGGAAACCCGGTGAACATCTGTGGACACCGCACTAGCGTGGTGATCATGGAAACTCCCGCTGACCCGCGGGCACGTCGGCTCTTCGGCGGCAGCGCCCGGGCCCTCGGCGATCTCGCCGGCAGCCCGTTCCGGGCCGACCGGGACCGGATCGTGGCCTCGCCCTTCTTCACCCGGCTGGGCGGGGTCACCCAGGTGATCAGCCCCGGCGGCTCCGGGCTGCTCGTGCACAACCGGCTCACCCACAGCCTCAAGGTGGCCCAGGTGGCCCGGGCGATCGCCGAGCGGCTCACCGCCGACGACCGCTGGCAGGGCCTGCTGGAGAAGCTGGGCGGCTGCGACCCGGACGTGGTGGAGGCCGCCGCGCTCGCCCACGACCTCGGGCACCCGCCGTTCGGGCACCTCGGGGAGCGGGTGCTCGACCGGCTGGCCCGGCAGCGGCTCGGCCTGGCCGACGGGTTCGAGGGCAACGCGCAGTCGTACCGGATCGTCACCAGCACCGAGATCCGGGGCGCGGCGACCACCGGCCTCGACCTGACCGCGGCGGTCCGGGCGGCCCTGCTGAAGTATCCGTGGACCCGGCTGGACCACCCGGACCCGCACCCCCGGCACCTCGACCCGCCGCCCCGGGGCGCCGCCGCGCCGCCCGCCGACCCGGACAGCGGCTCGGTCAAGTTCGGCGCGTACCGGACGGAGCTGGCCGACCTGCGGCAGGCCCGGGAGCCGTTCGTCGGGCGGATCGCCGACTGGCAGCAGACCGTCGAGGCGTCGGTGATGGACACCGCCGACGACATCGCGTACGCCATCCACGACGTGGAGGACTTCTACCGGGTCGGGGTGCTCCAGCAGGGGGCCGTGGCCGCCGAGCTGACGGCCTGGCAGCGGGAGAACGGGCACTTCCGGGCGGTCACCGACCCGGCCCTGGCCGGGGCGGCCCGGCGGCCCGGGGCGGCGATCGAGCGGCTGCGCCGGCAGTTGCACCGCAAGGACGCCTGGATCACCGACGACGAGGCGTTCGCCGCCGCCGTCGAGCACGTCCGCGAGGAACTGGTCGAGGGGCTGCTGGCCCTGCCGTTCGACGGCTCGATCGAGGCGGAGCAGTACGTGGCCCGGTTCTCCGCCCGGTGGACCACCCGGTTCGTCGACGCGATCACCGTCGCCGAGGCCCCGTCGATGCGCTCCGGGCACGTGCTGCTCGCCCCGGCGCAGTGGCACGAGGTGCAGGTGCTTAAGTTCGTCCACCACCGGTTCGTGCTGGCCCGGCCGGACCTCGCCCTGCACCAGCGCGGCCAGGCCCGGCTGCTGGGCACCCTCGTCGAGGCGCTGTGGGAGTGGCTGCTCGACCCGGAGGAGGAGTCCCGGCTGCCGCGCCGGCTGCACGACCTGGTCGAGTTGGCCGAGGCGGAGCTGCACCCGCGCACCCCGGACCGGGTCGGCCGGGCCCGGGGGCGGGCGATCATCGACTTCGTCGCGCAGCTCACCGACGGCCAGGCGGTGGCGATGCTGGACGCCCTCTCCGGCCGCTCCGGAGCGCTGTGGACGGACGCCTTCGTGCTGTAAGGGCGGCGCGGACGGAGCGGCGCGGACGGGGCAGCGCGGCGTGGGACGGCGTGGACGGGGCGGCGCGGCGTGGACGGGGCGGCGCGGGCGCTCAGGCGACCGACTGCCACCAGCCGTCGACCGCGGGCGGGTCGTCGACCACCACCCGCTCGCCGGGGCGGGGCACGGCCAGCCGCACGCCGCGGGTCTTCGCCTCGGCCCAGATCCGGTCCACCGGCTCCGACCAGTCGTGCAGGGCCAGGTTGAATGTCGCCCAGTGCACCGGGACGAGCAGCCCGCCGCGCAGGTCGAGGTGGGCCGCCACGGCCTCCTCCGGGAACATGTGGATGCCCGGCCATGCCCGGTCGTACGCGCCGATCTGCATCAGCGTGACGTCGAACGGGCCGTGCTCCGCGCCGATCTCGGCGTACCCGTCGAAGTAGCCGGAGTCGCCGGTGTAGAACAGGCGGCGGTGCGCGCCGGCCACCACCCAGGAGCTCCACAGCGTGCCGTCGCGGCGCAGCCCCCGGCCGGAGAAGTGCTGGGCGGCGGTGGCGGTGATCGTCAGCGGCCCCACCCGACGGCTCTCCGACCAGTCCAGCTCGACGATCCGGTGCTCCGGCACGCCCCAGCGGTCCAGGTGGGCGCCGACGCCCAGCGGCACCAGGAACGGCGCCGACTGCCCGGCCAGCAGAGCCCGCACGGTGGCCATGTCGAGGTGGTCGTAGTGGTCGTGGGAGATCAGGATCGCGTCCACGGCGGGCAACTCGTCGAGGCCGACCGGGGGCTCGTGCAGCCGCCGCGGCCCGACCAGCGCCGACGGCGAGCACCGGTCGCTCCACACCGGGTCGATCAGCACCCGGCGCCCTTCGATCTCGATCAGCGCCGATGCGTGGCCGTACCAGACGACGTTGAGCTCGCGCTCGGTCGCGGCGGGCGCGTCGGCCGGGCGCAACAGCGGGACGGCGCCGGCCGGCCGGCGCTTCTGCTTGCCGAAGATCAGCTCGCGGACCAGGTTGCGGTCGGACGCGCCGGGCATCGTGCGGGTGCTCGGCCGGTTGTGGAAGGTGCCGTCGCGGAACTGCGGCGAGCGGGCCGCCCGCGCGGCGCGCGCCCCGGCCAGCCGCCCTCCCAGCGCCGCCGGAACGTCCCGCGCCACCCAGGCCAGGCCGGCGAGCGCGGCCAGCCCGGCCGCGCCGCGCAGCCGCCGCCCGAGGGCCCGCGCAACGGCCCGTTCCGCTGGTTCCCCCATGGTGGTGCCCCCTCCGCCGGTGTCCCGCCAGTAAACGGTAGTCCGCCGCACCCGCGCGCCGGGTGCCAGGGGCGGGGGATCGTCGAGTTCGAGCGGCGGTACGCGCAGGAGGTGCGGGCGGGGTGGCCGAGCCTGGTCAGCCGCCGTTGCTCGGTCGCCGCACGGCCGGCCGGTGGATGGCGCCGCTGCCGGTCAGCCCGTCGACGGCGGTCAGGAAGCTGCGCCCCATCCGGGCCCGGGCCTGCACCGCCGGGTGGGTCGCGCCGAAGTTGCCCGCGTCGGCCTGTCCGTCGGCGAACAGGGTGTACGTCAGCACCGCCGCGCCGGCGGAGTCGAAGATCACCCCGGCCTCGTGCCGGGCGCTGCCGAACCAGCCCGCCTTGGTGGCGATCCGGGCCCGCTGCGCGGAGGACATCTCGCGCCGGATGCCGTCGGTGAACGCGACGGGGGAGCGCAGCAGCCCGAGCAGGAACGCCGTCGAGGACGTCGACAGCAGCGTGCCGGCGACCAGCGCCCGCAGCAGGTTGTGCGCCTCCCGGGGGGTGCTGGTGCCGAGGAAGAACCGGTTCGGGTTGGCCACCGGCTGCACCTGCGTGTTCGGGAAGCCCTTCGCCACCAGGATCTGGTTCAGCTCGGCCGCCGGGCAGACCAGGCCGCAGAGCCGAACGGCGGTGTCGTCGGAGACGGTGAGCAGGTTCGCGAGCGCGTGCCCCAGGGTGACGCTGCTCGGGTACGCGCCGTCCAGGCTGAAGATCCCGTCCCCGCCGGGCACCACGATCGACGCCGTCACGTCGACCTGCTGGGCGAGCGTCAGCAGACCCCGGTCGACCTTGTCCAGCACCGCCGTGGCCACCGCGATCTTGTTCACGCTGTACGCCTCGATCTGGGCGTCCGCCTCGTCGGCGACGGCCACCAGCGGGGCGGCGGACGAGTTGGCGACAGTCACGTACGCCTTCCAGTTGCCGCCGGCCCGGGCGGACTCCTGGGCGTACCTGGCAGCCACCCAGCTCGCGGCCTCGGCCGCGGTGGCCGCCGCCCGGGGGCGCATGGCGGCGGCGGAGGCCGGCGTGCCGGCGCCGAGCACCGTGCCGGCGGTCGCCACCGTGCCGAACCCCAGCGCAGCCCTGCGGTTCACCCTGATCGTCATTCGTCGCCCCCGTCGGTGGTCGCGGCTCATCCGTTCCGCCGTCACCCTAGGGGAGAAGATTGATTCCGGTGGGCCCGAAACCGGTCACCGGGGCCGGCGACCGACCCCGTTACCGACGCCGTACGGGTCACGGGGCGAGCACGACCTTGACGCAGCCGTCCTCCTTCTTCTGGAACATCTGGTACGCCTGCGCCGCCTGCGCCAGCGGCACCCGGTGGGTCCGCAGGTCCTCCACGCCCAACGGATCGCCGTCGCCGGAGAGCAGCGGCATGATCTCGTCGGTCCACCGGCGCACGTGACACTGCCCCATCCGAACCTGGACGCCCCGGTCGAACATCTCCATCAGCGGCATCGGATCGACCTCCCCGCCGTACACCCCGGAGATCGACACGGTGCCGCCCCGGCGGACCGCCTTCAGGGCGGCGTGCAGCACGGTCAGCCGGTCCACGCCCGCCCTGTCGGTCATGGTCCGGGCAAGCTTGTCCGGAAGCATCCCGGCCGCGGCCTGGGCCAGTCTGCCCGAGGTGGAACCGTGCGCCTCCATGCCGACCGCGTCGATCACCGCGTCCGGTCCGCGCCCGTCGACCAGGTCGATCAGCGCGCCGGGCACGTTGTCGAGCCGGCTGACGTCGAGCGTCTCGATGCCGTGCCGGCGGGCCATCTCCAGCCGCTCCGGCACCAGGTCCAGCCCGATCACCCGGTCGGCGCCGAGGTGCCGGCCGATCCGGGCGCTGAGCTGCCCCACCGGGCCCAGCCCGAACACCGCGAGGGTGCCGCCGGGCGGGGTGTCGGCGTACCGCACCGCCTGCCAGGCGGTGGGCAGGATGTCGGACAGGTACAGCCAGCGCTCGTCCGGGCCGGTCTCCGGGACCTTGATCGGCCCGAACTGGGCGTGCGGCACCCGCAGGTACTCGGCCTGCCCGCCGGGCACCGAGCCGTACAGCGAGGTGTAGCCGAACAGGGCGGCGCCTTTGCCCTCCGAGGTCACCTGGGTGGTCTCGCACTGGGCGTAGAGCTTCCGGTCGCACATCCAGCAGGAGCCGCAGGAGATGTTGAACGGGACCACCACGCGGTCGCCCGGCTTGAGTCGGGTCACCCCGGACCCCACCTCCTCGACGATCCCCATCGGCTCGTGGCCCAGCACGTCGCCGGGCTTCAGGTACGGCCCCAGCACCTCGTACAGGTGCAGGTCGGAGCCGCAGATCGCGGTGGAGGTGATCCGGACGACGGCGTCGGTGGGCTCCTCGATGCGCGGGTCCGGCACCTCCTCGACCCGGACGTCCCGTTTGCCCTGCCAGGTCAGTGCCTTCATGTCCTCATCGTCCCCTCGTCGGTGCCACCCCTACGGAACTGCTACCCGCGTCGGGGCCGTTGAACCGGTGGCGCGGGCGGCGGTGCCTCGCACGTCGACCCGGTGAGCGCCTGCTCCGCCTGCGGCTCCCTGAGCCGTTCGGATATTGATCTGTCGATATGGAAGATCTACGATGGCCGCCACCGGATCGTCCACCGGCACGATACGAGCGAGCATCGGGAGACAACAGTGAGCGACGATTCGGAAACGGGCCGCCTACTCGACGCGCCGGCTCGGCGCCGCACCCTCCTCACGGCGCTGGGCGTCGGGATCGGGGTCGGGGTCGTCGGCGTGCCCAGCCCGGCGATGGCGGCGGTCGCCGGCTGGAGCAACCCGACGCTCGGCGCGCTGACCTCCGGATACAAGACCCCCGGCCGCCCCACCCACATGGGCTGGGACGTGGCGAACAGCCAGGGCACCCCGGTCTACGCGACGGCCGCCGGAACGGTCCGGGACATCAGGACCAACTCGTACCCGGGCGACACGTCGAGCGGCCCGCTGGGCGGTCGCACCGGCAACAGCGTCCACCTCAACCACGCCGACAGCTACTTCTCCTACTACGGCCACCTCCACCGGGTGCTGGTCAGCGACGGCCAGCAGGTCAGCTGCGGGCAGCTGATCGGCCTGATGGGCACCACCGGCAACTCGACCGGCCCGCACCTGCACTTCGAGATCCACCGACCCCGGCTGACCTCGACGGACCCCCGGGTCTTCCTGGCCAATCGGGGCATCACCCTCGGCTCGACGGCCCCCGTCGGGAGCACCGGCTACCCGAGCGTCAGCCAGGGCGCCTCGGGATGGGTGCCCAAGGTGATTCAGTACCTGGTGCGGGCGCGTGGCATCTCCGTCGTCGTGGACGGCGTCTTCGGGCCGGCCTGCGCCTCGGCGGTCAGGTCGTTCCAGAGTGGCCGGGGCCTCTACGCCGACGGCATGGTCGGCCCGATCACCTGGACGGCCCTCGTCCTGCCCCTGATCGAGGGCAACTCCGGCGACCTGGTCCGCGGCCTGCAGACCGCGCTCAACGGCCGGGGCGCGGGCCTCGTGGTGGACGGCGGTTTCGGTTCGGTCACCACCAGCGCGGTACGCGGCTTCCAGAGCCGCAACGGTCTCGTCGCCGACGGTCTCGTCGGCCCGGTGACCTGGAGCGTGCTGATCTGAACCCCCACTGACGCCCCCACCCCACCTCCCCTGCGCGCACCTTTACGGAATGGGTGGCATCGACGCGCGCCATGGCCCCGCTTCCGTGCGGGTGCGCCCGCCGGGACCAGGCGGGGAGGGGAGGCCCGTCGGCCGTCGTGCGTGCGCCCGGGACCGCCCGGAGACGGGCCGACCGCCGGGCCTCGGTGGGGCGCGGCGGTCGGTCGTCGGGTGCGGTCGGGTCAGGAGCCCGGGGTGCCGCCGCCCTTGGCGGTCGCCGTGAGGTAGTCGCGGTTGAGTCGGCCGATGGTGTTCAGCGGGATGCCCTTCGGGCAGACCTCCGTGCACTCGCCGGCGTTGGTGCAGCCGCCGAAGCCGGCCTCGTCGTGTGCGTCGACCATCCCGATCACCCGGGTGTACCGCTCGGGCTGGCCCTGCGGCAGCAGCGAGAGCTGGGTGAGCTTGGCGGCGGTGAAGAGCATGCCGGAGCCGTTCGGGCAGGCCGCCACGCAGGCCCCGCAGCCGATGCAGGCGGCCGACTCGAATGCGGCGTCCGCGTTGGCCTTGGCCACCGGCGTGGCGTGCGCCTCGGGGGCGCTGCCGGTCGGCGCGGTGATGTACCCACCGGCGGCGATGATCTTGTCGAAGGCGCCTCGGTCGACCACCAGGTCCTTGATGACCGGGAAGGCACGGGCCCGCCACGGCTCGATGTCGATCGTGTCGCCGTCGGAGAACTGCCGCATGTGCAGCTGGCAGGCGGTGGTGCCGCGCTGCGGCCCGTGCGCGTCGCCGTTGATCATCAGGCCGCACATGCCGCAGATGCCCTCGCGGCAGTCGTGGTCGAACGCCACCGGCTCCTCGCCGGAGAGGGTCAGCCGCTCGTTGAGCACGTCGAGCATCTCCAGGAACGACATGTCGGGGGAGACGTCGTCGACCTGGTAGGTCACCATCCGACCCTTGTCCTCGGGGCCGGGCTGGCGCCAGATGCGCAGGGTCAGGTTCACTTGTAGCTCCGCTGCGTCGGGTGCACGTATTCGAACTTCAGGTCTTCCTTGTGCAGCACGGCCGGCTCGCCGGCGGCGGTGTACTCCCAGGCCGCCACGTAGGCGAACCGGTCGTCGTCGCGCTGCGCCTCGCCGTCCGGGGTCTGGTGCTCGGCCCGGAAGTGACCGCCGCAGGACTCCTCGCGGTGCAGGGCGTCGACGCACATCAGCTCGGCCAGCTCGAAGAAGTCGGCCACCCGGCCGGCCTTCTCCAGCGACTGGTTGAGCCCCTCGCCGTCGCCCGGCACCCGGACCCGCTGCCAGAACTCCTCGCGCAGCGCGCGGATCTCGTCGATCGCCTTGCGCAGCCCGGCTGCGCTGCGCTCCATCCCGCAGTGCTCCCACATGATCTGGCCCAGCTCGCGGTGGAACGAGTCGACCGTCCGGTCGCCGTCGACTGCCAGCAGCCGCCGGACGCGATCCTCCACGTCGGCGCGGGCCTCGACCGCCGCCGGGTGGCTGGCGTCGACCTTCTCCAGCGGCCCGGAGGCCAGGTAGTTGGCGATGGTGCTGGGCAGCACGAAGTAGCCGTCGGCCAGGCCCTGCATCAGCGCCGAGGCGCCGAGCCGGTTCGCGCCGTGGTCGGAGAAGTTCGCCTCGCCGATCACGAACAGACCAGGGATGGTCGACTGGAGGTCGTAGTCGACCCACAGGCCGCCCATCGTGTAGTGCACGGCGGGGTAGATCCGCATCGGGACCTGGTACGGGTCCTCGCCGGTGATCCGCTCGTACATCTCGAAGAGGTTGCCGTACTTGGCCTCGATGGCCTTGCGGCCGAGCCGGTCGATCGCGTCGGCGAAGTCGAGGTAGACGCCGAGCTTGGTCGGCCCGACGCCCCGGCCGGAGTCGCAGACGTTCTTCGCGGCCCGGGAGGCGATGTCCCGGGGGACCAGGTTGCCGAAGGAGGGATAGATCCGCTCCAGGTAGTAGTCCCGCTCGTTCTCGGGGATGTCCCGGGGGGCCCGGTCGTCGCCCTTGGCCTTCGGCACCCACACCCGACCGTCGTTGCGCAGCGACTCGCTCATCAGCGTCAGCTTCGACTGGTGATCGCCGGAGACGGGAATGCAGGTCGGGTGGATCTGGGTGTAGCAGGGGTTGGCGAAGTAGGCGCCCTTGCGGTGCGCCCGCCAGGTCGCGGTGACGTTGCAGCCCTTGGCGTTGGTGGAGAGGTAGAAGACGTTGCCGTACCCGCCGGAGGCGAGCACCACCGCGTCGGCCATCTCGGTGCTGATCTCGCCGGTGACCAGGTCCCGGACCACGATGCCCCGGGCCCGTCCGTCGACGACGACCAGCTCCAGCATCTCGTGCCGGGAGTTCATCTCGACGTTGCCCAGGCCGATCTGCCGCTCCAGCGCCTGGTACGCCCCGAGCAGCAACTGCTGGCCCGTCTGGCCCCGGGCGTAGAAGGTGCGCTGCACCTGCGCGCCGCCGAACGAGCGGGTGTCGAGCAGGCCGCCGTACTCGCGGGCGAACGGCACGCCCTGGGCGACGCACTGGTCGATGATGTTGACCGACACCTCGGCCAGCCGGTGCACGTTCGACTCCCGGGAGCGGAAGTCGCCGCCCTTGACGGTGTCGTAGAAGAGGCGGTGCACGGAGTCGCCGTCGTTGCGGTAGTTCTTGGCGGCGTTGATGCCGCCCTGCGCGGCGATCGAGTGGGCCCGGCGCGGGCTGTCCTGGTAGCAGTACGACCTGACCCGGTAGCCCTGCTCGGCCAGCGTGGCGGCGGCAGACCCGCCGGCCAGGCCGGTGCCCACCACGATCACCGTCATCTTGCGGCGGTTGGCCGGGTTGACCAGCTTGGCCTCGAAGCGGCGGGTGTCCCAGCGGGCCTCGACCGGGCCGCCGGGAGCCGCCGTGTCGGCGATCGGGTCGCCCTCGGTGAACAGATCCATGGTCAGGCCACCAATCCGGTGAGTACGGCGAACGGGACCGCCAGATAGCCGGCGCAGAGCGCGACGGCGAGGACGAGTGCGGCGACGCGCGCCCGGCGCTCGCCCCTCGGGGTCTGCTGGCCGAGGCTGCGGAACGCGCTGAACACGCCGTGTCGCAGGTGGAAGCCGAGCGCCACGATCGCGAGGGTGTAGAAGAGCGTGACGTACCAGCGCTCCGGCGCGAAGTCGGCGACCACGTTGCCGTACGGGTTGCTGGGGTCGCCCTTGGGGTTCAGGTGACCGGTGGTCAGGTCCAGGATGTGGTAGATCACGAAGAGCAGGATGATCACCCCACCCCAGCGCATGGTGCGGGCCGCGTAGCTGCCCCGGACCGCCTTGCGGTGGGCGTACTTCACGGGGCGGGCGGCGCGGGCGCGCGCGGCGAGCACCGTGGCGGCGGCGATGTGGCCCAGCACGGCCGCCAGCAGCGCCGTGCGCTGGATCCAGAGGAACCAGGTCGACGGGAGCAGTGGCGTGCCGAGGTCGCGCAGCCAGTGCCCGTAGTGGTCGAACGCGGTCTCGCCGGTGAAGATCTTCAGGTTGCCGAGCATGTGGGCGATCAGGAACAGCACAAGGAGGATGCCCGTCACCGCCATGACGGCCTTCAGGCCGACGTTGGAGCGGATGGGCGACCGAGTTTTCGTGAGTACCACTTGACCGACGCTAGGAGCACTTCGACTAGTCGTCCAATGCATCGAACTCGCAGCCTTGATAGCCTTAGGCTATGTAGATGCAGCTCCATCAGCTCCGCTACTTCGTCGCAGTCGCGGAAGTGCGACATTTCACCCAGGCGGCCGATGTCGTCGGCATAACCCAGCCCTCGTTGAGTAAGCAAATTCACGCCCTGGAGGCCGACCTCGGGGCGCCGTTGTTCGAGCGGGTGCGGGGCAACATCGCCCTCACCGCCGCCGGCGAGGTGCTGCTCCCGCTGGCCAGGCGGATCCTCGCCGACGTCGAGACCGCCACCCGCGAGGTCCAGGAACTGGTCGGGCTGCGGCGCGGCCGGGTCCGTCTCGGCGCCACCCCGAGCCTGGCCACCGCGCTCGCCCCGCCGGTGCTGCGCCGGTTCCGCGACGCCCACCCCGCCGTCGACCTGCGGGTGGAGGAGGGCGGCTCGCAGAACCTGGTCCGCGACCTGCTCCGCGGCGACCTCGACCTGGCGTTGATCATCATGCCCGCCCACGGCGCGGATCCGGGGCTGCACACCGAGGAGATCCTGCGGGAGAGCCTGGTGGTGGCCTCGCTGGACGAGGTCCCCGGCACCTCGGCGGCCGGCGAGCTGCGCGTCACCGACCTGCGCGGCCAGCCGCTGGTCATGTTCCGCGAGGGCTACGACCTGCGCGACGCCACCCTCCAGGCGTGCCGGGAGGCCGGCTTCGAGCCCACCCTCTCCGTCGACGGCGGCGAGATGGACGCCGTGCTCAGCTTCGTCGAGGCCGGGCTCGGGGTGGCGCTGGTGCCCGGCATCGTGGTGGCCCGCCGACCCGCCATCCGGGTCACCCGGCTGGCCCCGCCGGGGGTGCGCCGGACCATCGCCGTGGCCCGCCGCCGCGACGTCGAGCCCACCCACGCCGGGCGCGAGCTGCGCCGCATCCTGATGGACTACGTGCACACCGCGATCGAGGCGGACGGCCTCCCGCCCGGGGTGGAGCCGAGGTGAGAGACCCCGGTCGGGGGAATGTGGCGACCCTGCCGTCCGCTTGTGCCGTGCTTGAGTTAAATAGTCCTTAAGGGCGTTGTATCAGCCGCGTTGCTCCTGTTGGTCCCCTATGGTGAAGCCTTGCACAGGCACGACGCCCCGTCGGCCTGTCGAAGACGAAGTCGAACGCGCGGGCTTCGCGTGGCAGGGAGGCCACCACATGAGGATCCTGGTTACCGGCGGTGCCGGCTTCATCGGGTCACACTTCGCCCGGAGCCTGCTCAACGGGCGGTACACCGGCTTCGAGGACTGCCACGTGACGGTCCTGGACAAGCTGACCTACGCGAGCGACCGGCACAACCTGCCCGCCAGCCACCCGCGCCTGACCTTCGTCCGTGGCGACATCTGCGACCGGCCGCTGCTCGCCGACCTGGTCCCCGGGCACGACGCGGTGGTGCACTTCGCCGCCGAATCGCATGTGGACCGCTCCATCGACGACCCGGCCCCGTTCTTCGAGACGAACGTGATGGGCTCGCACCGCCTGATGGCCGCCTGCGCCCGCGCCGGCGTGGGCCGGGTCGTGCACGTCTCCACCGACGAGGTGTACGGGTCGATCACCGACGGGGCGTGGACCGAGCGCTGCGTGTTGGAGCCCAACTCGCCGTACGCGGCGTCGAAGGCGGCCAGCGACCACGTCGTGCGCTCGTACTGGCGCACCTTCGACGTCGACGTGTCGATCACCCGGTGCGCCAACAACTACGGGCCCTACCAGCACGTGGAGAAGGTCATCCCGCGCTTCGTCACCAGCCTGCTCACCGGTGGGGACATCACCCTGCACGGCGACGGCGGCGCGGTCCGGGAGTGGCTGCACGTCGACGACCACTGCCGGGCCATCGCGCTGGTGCTCGGCAAGGGCCGCGCCGGGGAGGTCTACAACATCGGCGGCGACGTCGAGCTGACCAACAAGGCGCTGGCCGAGAAGATCCTGCTGCTCGCCGGGGCCGGCTGGGAGCGGGTGCGGCACGTCGCCGACCGCAAGGTCCAGGACCAGCGGTACTCGCTCGACTACACCAAGATCTCCGATGAGCTCGGCTTCGAGCCGCAGATCCGGTTCGCCGAGGGGCTGTCCGAGGTCTTCCACTGGTACCGGGAGAACCGGGCCTGGTGGGCGCACGCGTACCCGGAGGCCCGCTCCGGCGGCCTGACGAACTCCGTGCGGGGGCTCCCGGTCGGCCGGGCGGTGCCCGCCCCGGTGCACTGACCCGCCACCGCCACCGCCACCGCCACCACGCCGTCCGGCCCGCCGGGCGACGGCGGCCGTGCCGCCCGGGGCCGGTCCGGCCCGACCCGCCCCGGGCGGCTCAGCGGCCCTCGGCGTCGTCCATCGCCCGGTAGATCCGCTGCTCGGAGACCGGGTACGGGGTGCCGAGCGCCTGGGCGAACACGTTCACCCGCAGCTCCTCGATCATCCAGCGGATCTGCCGCACCGCCGCCGACTGCCGTCGGCTCGGCGGCAGCGCGGCGAGCAGGTCGGCGTACTCCTTCTGCACCACCGCGATCCGGTCCTGCTGCTGGCGGTCCCGCTGCGGGTTGCCCGGCAGCCGGTCCAGCCGCCGTTCGATCGCGGTCAGGTAGCGCAGCAGGTCGGGTAGTCGGGCGTACCCGGTCTCGGTGATGAAGCCGGCGTGCACCAGGCCGGAGAGCTGGGCCCGGATGTCGGCCAGGGCGGCAACCACGGCCAGGTTCTGGGTCTTGCCGAGCCGCTGCTCGACGGCGTACCCGGCGGCGAGCACCTGGCGCACCCGCCCCATCACCTCGACCACGGTGTCCACCAGGTCGGCGCGGACCCGCTCGCGCAGCGCGGCGAAGCCCTCGGCGTCCCACGCGGGGCCGCCGGCGTCGGCGATCAGCCTGTCGATCGCCGCCCCGGCCGCGTCGGAGATGAGCTGCTGCACGCCGCCGTGCGGGTTGCGGCTCAGCGCCAGCTTCGCCTCGTTGGACAGCCGCCCCTGAAGGAACTTCGCCGGGGACGGCACGGTCAGCCGCAGCAGCCGCCGGGTGCCGGCCCAGTGCGCGGCGGCCTGCTCGGCCTCGGAGTCGAAGACCTTCACCCCGACCGTCTGCCCCTCGTCGACCAGCGCCGGGTACGCGGTCACCGCGTACCCCGCGCGGACCTGCTCGATGGTGCGCGGCAGGGTGCCGACGCCCCACTGGGTCAGCCCGGTGCGGGCCACCTCCGGCGCGGCGGCGGCCACCACCTGGCGCACCTCCTGGCGGAGCTGGCGTTGCAGGGCCGGCAGGTCCTTGCCCTCGGCGACGGGCTTGTTCTCCTCGTCGAGCACCCGGAAGCTGACCCGCAGGTGGGCGGGGAGTTTCGCCGGCTCCCAGGCGTCCCGGGGCACGGTCACCCCGGTCATCCGGCGCAGCTGCCGGGTCAGCGCGTCCAGCAGCGGCTCCTCGCCCGGGGTGATCGCCGCGAGCGCCGCCCGGGCGTAGTCGGGGACCGGGACGAAGTTGCGCCGGACCGGCTTGGGCAGCGACCGGATCAGCGCGATCACCATCTCCTCGCGCAGTCCGGGGACCTGCCAGTCGAAGCTCTCCACCGGCACCTGGTTGAGCAGCGGCAGCGGGATGTCCACGGTCACCCCGTCGGTCGAGGTGCCCGGATCGAAGGTGTACGTCAGCGGGAGGGTGACGCCCTCCGTCCGCCACTCGTCCGGGTAGTCGTCCTCGGCGACCCCGCCCCGGCCCGCGTTGACCAGCAACTCCCGGGTGAACGTGAGCAGGTCGGGCCGTTCCCGGCGGGTCTGCTTCCACCAGGCGTCGAAGTGCCGGCCGGACACCACGTCGGCCGGGATCCGCTCGTCGTAGAACTGGAAGATCGTCTCGTCGTCGACCAGGATGTCCCGCCGTCGGGCCCGGTTCTCCAACTCCGCGATCTCGGTCAGCAGCCGCTGGTTGTCCTGCCAGAACTGGTGGTGGGTCTGCCAGTCGCCCTCGACCAGGGCGTGCCGGATGAACAGCTCCCGGGACAGCACCGGGTCGATCCGGCCGAAGTTCACCTTCCGGGCGGTGACCAGCGGCACGCCGTACAGGGTGACCTTCTCGTACGCCAGCACCGCCGCCTGCTTCTTCTCCCAGTGCGGCTCGCTGTAGCTGCGCTTGACCAGGTGCTGGGCCAGCGGCTCGACCCACTCCGGCTCGACCCGGCCGGCCACCCGACCCCACAGCCGGGAGGTCTCCACCAACTCGGCGGCCATCACCCAGCGCGGCGGCTTCTTGAACAGCGCCGATCCCGGGAACAGGGCGAACTTCGCGCCCCGCGCGCCCAGGTACTCGTGCTTCTGCGGGTCCTTGAGCCCGACGTGGGACAGCAGGCCGGCCAGCAGTGACTGGTGGACCTTGGGGGTGTCGATCTCCTCCGGCAGGTCCGCGGCCGGGCCGCGCCGTCCGCCGTCCGCCCCGGCCTCCTTCGCGCCCCGCCCGTCGCGTCCACCGCCGGCCTGATCGGGGGTACGGAGCACCTGGCGGAGCTGGCTGACGATGTCCTGCCACTCGCGCACCCGCAGGTAGTTGAGGTACTCCGCCTTGCACATCCGGCGGAACGCGCTCGACGACAGCTCCCGCTGCTGGTCCCGCAGGTACCGCCACAGGTTCAGCAGCGCGACGAAGTCGGATTCTCTGTCGGCGAACCGGGCGTGCGCCTGGTCGGCCTGGGCCTGTCGCTCCGCCGGCCGCTCGCGCGGGTCCTGGATGGACAGCGCGGCGGCGATCACCATCACCTCGGTGGCGCAGCCGTTGCGCTCGCCCTCAAGGACCATCCGGGCCAGCCGGGGGTCGACCGGGAGCTGGGCCAGCCGCCGGCCCAGCGGGGTGAGCCGCTTGTCCGGGTCGGTCTCGGCCGGGTCGAGCGCGCCCAGCTCGTGCAGCAGGTTCACCCCGTCGGCGACGTTGCGCCGGTCCGGCGGGTCGATGAACGGGAACGCCGCGACGTCGCCCAGCCCGATCGAGGTCATCTGGAGGATGACCGAGGCCAGGTTGGTGCGCAGGATCTCCGGGTCGGTGAACTCCGGGCGGGACAGGAAGTCCGGCTCGTCGTAGAGGCGGATGCAGATGCCGTCCGAGGTGCGCCCGCAGCGGCCCTTACGCTGGTTGGCCGACGCCTGGGACACCGGCTCGATTGGCAGCCGCTGCACCTTCAGCCGGCTGGAGTACCGGGAGATCCGGGCGCTGCCCGGGTCCACCACGTACTTGATGCCGGGCACGGTCAGCGAGGTCTCCGCGACGTTGGTGGCCAGCACCACCCGGCGCCCGCCGTGCGGGGCGAACACCCGGTGCTGCTCGGCGGCGGACAGCCGGGCGTACAGCGGCAGGATCTCGGTGCCGAGCAGCGACCGCTTCTTCTCCACCAGCCTGGCCAGCGCGTCGGCGGTGTCCCGGATCTCCCGCTCGCCGGAGAGGAAGACCAGGATGTCGCCCGGCCCCTCGGCGGCCAGCTCCTCCACCGCGTCGCCGATCGCCTGGATCTGGTCGCGGACGTTCTCCTCGTCGTCGGTCTCGTCGGCCTCGGCCTCGGTGACCTCGACCAGCGGTCGGTACCGCAGCTCCACCGGGTACGTCCGTCCGGACACCTCGACCACCGGCGCCGGTCTGCCCTCCGCCTCCCCCTCGACGGGCGGGGCGGCGAAGTGCCGGGCGAACCGCCCGGTCTCGATGGTCGCCGAGGTGATGATCACCTTGAGGTCGGGGCGGCGGGGGAGGAGCTGTCGCAGGTACCCCAGGATGAAGTCGATGTTGAGGGAGCGCTCGTGCGCCTCGTCGATGATCAGCGTGTCGTACTGGCGCAGCATCCGGTCGGTCTGCAACTCGGCCAGCAGGATGCCATCGGTCATCAGCTTCACCAGGCTGCGGTCGCCGACCTGGTCGTGGAAGCGGACCTTGTAACCGACCACGTCGCCCAGCTCGGTGCCCAGCTCCTCGGCGATCCGGTCGGCCACCGTCCGGGCGGCCAGCCGGCGCGGCTGGGTGTGCCCGATCAGCCCGTGCACCCCACGCCCCAGCTCCAGGCAGATCTTCGGCAGCTGGGTGGTCTTGCCGGAACCGGTCTCGCCGGCCACGATCACCACCTGGTGGTCGCGGATCGCGGCGGCGATGTCGTCCCTGCGTTCGCTGACCGGCAGCCCGGCCGGGTAGGTGATCACGGGCACGGCCGCCCGACGGTCGGCGAGCCGCTGCTCGGCCCGGGCCACATCGGCGGTGATTTCGGCCAGGGCAGCCTCGCGCCGCTGCGGGTCGCGCAGCCGCCGGGCGCCGTCGAGGCGCCGCTGGAGCCGGCGCTGGTCGCGGAACATCAGGGTGGGCAGGCGGCGGTGCAGCTCGCGGACGGTGTCGGACGCGGCCGGTGCGGCGGGAACGGCTGGATTCTGCATGTCGTCGCCAAGGATAGGCAGCCCGAGTGCCGACCGCCCCCCGGTTATCGCCGTCTAGAGTTGACCGCCGACCGACACCGACCGCGGGGACGCCGAGAATGACCATGCGAGACACCGACCGGGCGCTGGTACAGGCCGCCACGGCGGTCGCCAAGCTGCGCTGTCGTAGCGACAACCACACCGTCGCCGCCGCCGCCCGCACCGCCGACGGCCGGGTCTTCACCGGCGTGAACGTCTACCACTTCACCGGTGGGCCGTGCGCCGAGGTGGTCGCGATCGGCGCCGCCGCCACCCAGGGCGCGGGCGCGCTGGAGACGATCGTGGCGGTGGGCGACCGGGGCCGGGGCGTCATCCCGCCGTGCGGCCGGTGCCGACAGGTGCTGCTGGACTACTTCCCGTCGATCCGGGTCATCGTCGGCCCGGCGGACGCGCTGCGCGCCGTGCCGGTCGCCGAGCTGCTGCCCACGGAGTACGTCTGGGCCGACCACCAGGTCGACGCCGGTGCCGGGGTGCCGGCGCCCCGCGAGGACGCGGCCGGCTGACCACCCGGGCGGCCCCCGGCCCCGTGCCGGCCCCGGCTCAGTCGCCCGCCGCCATCTCCAGCATCGACCGGGGGATCGGCACGCCGCCGAACCGGACGTTGCCCTGCGGCACCAGCCAGCTCATCACCCGCACGACGAGCCGGCCGGCCCGGACCGCCGGGTCGTTGCCGTACAGCTCGCGGGCCGCCGCCCGATCGACCGCGAGCACCGCGAAGCCGCGCAGCCGGTCGTCGTCGGGGTCGAGGAAGGGACCGGCCGCCAGGACGAGGCCCCGCTCCACCAGCCCCGCCTGGTGGGCCAGATGGGCGTCGCGCAACCGGTCCGCAGCGTCCCGGGGCAGCTCCGGCGCGTCCTCGGGCCAGGACAGGAGCACGACAGTGTGCTGGTCGAATTCCATGCGACCAGCGTATGGGGGTGAATGGTGCCATCATCGCCTGAACAGGGGTTTCCGAGAAGATGGCGGCTTTTGCCCCTCCGAGCGAAATTGGGGCGGCGACCGGCGACGGCGGGATCCGCGCGGCGGGATCCTCCGGGCTCGGCCTGGCCGGCGTGGCGGCCCTCGGGGCCGCCGGCCTGGGCGCGGGAATGCTGCACGGCGCACGCGATCCCGGATCGACATCCGTCGGTTAGGCGGGTCTGTGCAGCTCAGCTAAGGTAAGGCGAGCCTAAGCTGAGGGAGTTTCGTGACCACCGTCGCCGCGCGGCCGATCCGGGCCGCCAGCCGGCCCGCCCGCGGGTCGGGCCGACGGGTGGCCGTCACCGTGGGCGCTGCGGCGGTGCTGGCGCTCGCCGTGCTCGCCAGCTTCGCCCTCGGCAGCCGGCCGCTCGCGCCCGGCGACGTGTGGCACGCGCTGGTCGCCCCCGACGGCGGGGACGCCACCACCATCGTCCGCGAGCTGCGGATGCCGCGCACCACCCTGGGCATCGTCGTCGGTCTCGCCCTCGCCGTCGCCGGGGTGCTGTTCCAGGCGCTGACCCGCAACCCGCTGGCCGAGCCGCGCATCCTCGGCATCAGCGCCGGCGCGTCGTGCGGCGTGGTGCTGGCCATCGCCGTCTTCGGCGTCGGCAGCCTCGCCGGGTACGTCTGGTTCGGCGTCGCCGGGGCGCTCCTGGCCGGCCTGGCCGTGTTCGCGGTCGCCAACCGGACCCGCGAGGGCGCCTCGCCGGTCACCCTCGCGCTGACCGGCGCCGCGCTCGACGCCAGTCTCGGCGCCGTCGTGTACGCGCTGCTCAGCATCGATGCCCGCACCTTCGAGGAGTACCGGTTCTGGGTGGTCGGCGGGCTGACCGGCCGGGACGTCGGCGTCACCGGTCAGGTGCTGCCGCTCGTCCTCGCCGGGCTCGTGCTGGCCGTCCTGGTCGCCCGGGGCCTGGACGCGCTCGCCCTCGGCGACGACGTGGCCCGGGGACTGGGCCACCGCATCGGCCTGGTCCGCCTCGGCGGTGGCGCGGCCGGGGTGCTGCTCACCGGGGCGGCCGTGGCGGCGGCCGGACCGATCGCGTTCGTCGGGCTCGCCGTGCCGCACCTGGCCCGGGCCCTGGTCGGGGCGGACCACCGGTGGACCCTCGCCGTCGCCGCCCTGCTCGGACCCGCCCTGCTGCTCGGTGCCGACGTCGTCGGCCGGCTCGTCGCCCCGCCCGGCGAGGTGCCCGCCGGGGTGATCACCGCGCTGGTCGGTGCCCCGCTGCTGGCCTTCCTCGTCCGCCGCGCCCGGGTGGTCACCGCGTGAGCGCCCCCGCCACCGGCGTCCGCCCCCGCTCCGCCCCGCCCGGCCGGACCCTGCTGCGCCTCGGCCCACTGCGGGTACCGGTACGCCGCCGGCCGGTGCTGGTCGCCGTCGCGCTGACCGGGCTGCTCGTCGCCGCCGGGGTGCTCAGCCTCTCCCTCGGCACCCCGTACGTCGCCCCGCCCGACGTGCTGCGCGTCCTCTCCGGCGCCGGCACCCCGTACGACCTGGTGGTGCTCGACCTGCGGCTGCCCCGACTCGTCCTCGCGGCGGTGGCCGGCGCGGCGTTCGGCGTCGCCGGCACGCTGATCCAGAGCGTGGCCCGCAACCCGCTGGCCAGCCCGGACGTCATCGGCATCACCCAGGGGGCCGGGCTGGCCGCCACGATCGCGCTGACCGGCGGGGCCGCCGCCGTCCTGGTCGCCCCGGCGGCGCTGCTCGGCGGGCTGGCCGCGGCGGCACTGGTGCTCGCCCTCGGTGCCCGGCACGGGCTGGCCGCCCAGCGGTTCGTCCTCGCCGGGGTCGCGGTGGCCTTCGCGCTGCGGGCGCTGATCGAGGTGGTCCTGATGACCGTCGACCCGATCGACGGGATGCGCGCCCAGATCTGGCTGGTCGGCACCCTCGCCGGAAAGGGTTGGACCGAGGCGGCATGGATCGCGGTCACCCTGCTGGTGCTGCTGCCCGTGCTGCTCTGGGCCGGCTGGGCACTGAACAGCACCGCCCTGGACGACGACACCGCACGCGGGATCGGCGTCCGCCCGGTCGCCCGCCGGATCGGCCTGGCCGGCACCGGGGTGCTCGCCGCCGCGATGGTCACCGCGCAGGTCGGCGCCGTCGACTTCGTCTCCCTGGTCGCGCCCCAGCTCGCCCGCCGGCTGGTCCGGGCCGAGCGTCCCCCGCTGCTCTGCTCCGCCCTGCTCGGCGCGCTGCTGCTGGTCCTCGCCGACCTCGCCGGCCGCCGGCTGCTCGCCCCCACCCAACTCCCGGCGGGCGTGCTGACCGCCGCGATCGGCGGGCCGTATCTGATCTTCCTGCTGCTGCGCGGACGCCGGAGGCCGTCCTGATGCCCACGACCGCCCCCGCTGGCCCGCTGCCACCGTCCCCCGCCCCCGTCGGCCCACCCGCATCCCCTTCTGTCGTCCCCTCCCGAGGAGCCGCGATGCTCTCCACCCGCGACCTGGTCGTCGGCTACGACGAGCGGACCGTCCTGGACGGCCTCGACCTTGAGCTGCCCGCCGACGCCTTCACGGTCGTCGTCGGGCCGAACGCCTGCGGCAAGTCGACGCTGCTGCGCACCATGGCCCGGCTGCTCACCCCCAGCCGGGGCGCGGTGCTGCTCGACGGCACCGCGATCCGGGACCTGCCGACCCGGGAGGTCGCCCAACGTCTCGGCGTGCTGCCGCAGAGCCCGCTGGTGCCCGAGGGGGTCACGGTCGCCGACCTGGTGGGCCGGGGCCGGCAGCCGTACCAGCGGTGGTGGCGGCAGTGGTCGGAGCAGGACAGCGCCGCCGTCGACGAGGCGATGGAGCTCGCCGACGTGGCCGGCCTCGCCGACCGGCCGGTGGACACCCTCTCCGGCGGGCAGCGGCAGCGGGTCTGGATCGCGATGACCCTGGCCCAGGACACCGAGGCGCTGCTGCTGGACGAGCCGACCACCTTCCTCGACCTGGCCCACCAGGTGGAGGTGCTGGACCTACTGCACCGGCTGCGCGCCGAGCGGGGCCGGACCGTGGTCGCCGTGCTGCACGACCTCAACCAGGCCGCCCGGTACGCCGACCACCTGATCGCCATGCGCTCCGGCCGGGTGGTGGCCGCCGGCCCGCCCCGGAAGATCCTCACCGTGGAGCTGGTCCGCGACGTCTTCGGGCTCGACTGCGTCGTCGTGCCCTGCCCGGTGACCGGCGCGCCCCTGGTCGTACCGGCCCTCACCGGCCCTTCCCTGGCAGCCCTCGCCTGGGCCGCCTCCTCCGTCACCTCCTCCGGCCCACCGGCTGGCGGAACCCTCTGAAAGGAACATCGATGCGTCGTCTCGCCGCCGTGCTCACCGCGGCCGTCGCCCTGAGCGTCGGACTCACCGCCTGCGGAGAGAGCGACCCCGTCGCCGACACCGCTGCCGGGGACACCCGGGAGATCACCCACGCCATGGGCACCACCAAGGTCCCGGCCGACCCGAAGCGGGTCGTGGTCCTCGACACAGACAAGATCGACACAACGCTGTCGCTGGGCATCACACCGGTCGGTGCGGCCACCGCGGGCGAGGCGAAGGGCTGGCCGACCTACTTCGGCGAGGAGAAGCTGGCCGGGATCAAGACGGTCGGGGTGGTCACCGAGCCCGACCTGGAGGCGATCAACGCCCTCAAGCCCGACCTGATCCTGGGCAGCAAGTTCCGCCAGGAGAAGTTCTACGACGAGTTGGCCGCCATCGCCCCGACGGTGTTCACCGAGCAGGTGGGCATCACCTGGAAGGAGAACCTCCTCCTCGACGGCAAGGCGCTCGGCAAGGAGGAGCAGGCCCGTGAGCTGCTCACCACGTACGAGAAGCGGGCCGCGGACTTCGGCGCGAAGCTCGGCGACGCCGCCCAGCGGAAGATCTCCATCGTGCGCTTCATGCCCGGCGCGATCCGGGTCTACGGCCCGGACTCCTTCTCCGGCATCGTGATCGGTGACACCGGGCTGGGCCGCCCCGAGCGGCAGAAGCTCGCCGACAAGGAGGACAAGCGCTTCGACGCGGTCAGCCCCGAGCGGGTCAACGAGGTCGACGCCGACGTCATCTTCGTGACCGCGTACGGCGAGAAGGCCGCAGCCGAGCAGAGCACCGTCTCCGGCGGCACGTTGTGGAAGGGCCTGTCCGCGGTGAAGGCCGGCAAGGCGTACCCGGTCTCCGACGAGGTCTGGATGACCGGCATCGGCGTCGGCGCCGCCAACAAGATCATCGACGACCTGGAGAAGTACCTCTCCTGATCGGCCCTCGCGCCGCCCCGCTGGCATGATCGCGCTCGATCCAGGAAGTAGTGGCCTCTGACGTACAGGAGGCCACTACTTCCATGTTCGAGCGCGATCATGCCCAGTGCGTCCCTGGCGGCGGTGGTGGCGGGAGCGCAGCGCCTCCCGCACCTCGGCGACGAAGCCGTCGAAGTCGTCGCGCAGGCGTCGCGCCGTCACATGAAGCACGAGCCAGTCCCCGCCGATGAGCCGGTTGAGCCGACGGCGGTCGCGGTGGAACTGCTCGGGGTCGTCGTGCCAGAGCCCGTCGTACTCGACGGCGACCTTGAATTCGGGCCAGGCCAGGTCCAGCCGGGCCACGAACCGCCCACCGTCGGAGACGACCCACTGGGTACGCGGCCGGGGCAGCCCGGCCAGCACCAGCCGCACCCTGGTCCGGGACTCCTGCGGCGACTCGGCCCCCGGGTCGGCCAGGTCAACCGCGCGCAGCAGGGAACGCCAGCCCCGCAGCCCGGCCCGGGCCAGCGCGTACTCGCGCAGCGCCGAAACGTCGGTGAGGCGACGCGCCAGCAGTCCGTCGATGACGACGACCGCCTCCACGGCGTCCAGCCAGCGGGCCAGGTCCCAGCAGGTACGGGCCGGAGTGGTCACGAGCACGCCCACCCGATCGGCGACATCCGACGGATCCACCTCGCCCCGATGCACCCGCAGCCCCGTCATCGGCCCCTGCCGGCGTCCCACCCTCGGGTCCTGCCGATCGCCCCCTGCTGGTTCCTGCCGGTGGTCACCTCCTGGTACCGACCGGGGCGCTGCCTTCGGGTGCGAGGGTAGGGGGAACGGCCCTTTGGGCGTCAGGACGTCGATCGGCTCGTCGAGGGCGACGCGTCCCACCCCGTACAACGCCGCCGCTGATCGCCCGGCGACGGCCGTGCCGGGTGGCACCAGCCAGCGGGCCACGGCAGTGCACCGGTGGCGGTGGGTGACCGTGAGGTGGGCGTCCGCGTACACGTCCCGGAACAACGGGCGCCAGGCGGAACTGCGCAGTTCGTTGCGGGTGAGGAGACCGTCGGACACGGCCACCGATCCACGGAAGATTCGGCCTCGCAACTGCGGAGGTCGGAGCGGAGCTTTTGGCATGCCCCGACTCTGCCGATTTCGATCGGACTCCGCCGTCCCCTGTGGATAACCCCGTTGTGGCCCCTCAAGGTCGTGTCAAGGTCGTGTCAAGGTCGTGCTCGATCCGGGAAACAGGGGCCTCCGGGCGCCACGGTGACCACTGTTTCCCGGATCGAGCGTGACCTTGCAGCGGCAACCTCCACGTCGACAGCCGCGGCCAAGCCCGGAACGGGCCGACGCGCCGCCTCCCACGGCCAAGCCCGGAACGGGCCGACGCGCCGCCTCCCGTGGACGGGTGGGAGGCGGCGCGTCGGATTGGGGCCGGGTCAGGCGGCGGTGGACCAGATGGCGCGGAAGGCGGCGGCCTCGCCCGCCAGCCACTGCTCGACCTGTTGGGGCTTGACGCTGTTCGGCATCCGGTATGCCTCGCCTCGGCGGACGTCTACCAGGACCGGGGCGGCGTGGGGGAGGACGGCGTCCATGTGTCGGGCCATCAGGTGCAGGGTGGCCAGGGCCGCCTCCTCACTGGGCGGGGCCTCGTCGAAGTGCAGGCGGACGGCCTCGGCGCGGCCGTCCTCGGCGTACCGGATGCCGAAGTGGGGGTTGATCTTGACGGGGAGGTCGCCGAGCATGGCCAGGGCGTCGCGGGTCTGGGCCAGGTCGACGGCGGTCGGCTCGCCGAGGGAGCGCAGCCAGGTCGTCGCGCCCGGCACGAGCGCCTGGTAGAGCGGGCGCCAGCGCGGCTTGACCACGTCGGCGACCTGCGCCAGGTGGGTGCCGCCGGTGTGGAACGCGACGTCGGCCTTGAGCGCCTTGACGAACTGGCCGTGCGGGTTGAAGCCGTGCCGGCTCGCCCGCTGCTTGCGCAGGCCCCCGACGAAGGTTGCCTTGGTGGGCCCGGTGCGGTCGACGTACCGGGTGAAGCCGAGGAGGGTGGCGTAGGGCGGGAGGGTGCTGGAGGTGGACGCGTTCACGGAAGTCCTCCCAGGTCAGGACTTGGTTTAGTACACACATTCTAATCGATGGGTCTGACATCGCCCAGTGAAAAGGAGGGGCAGCCCGGACGTCCGGACTGCCCCTCCTGTGCCGATCGGCTAGAGCTGGCCGACGTCCGTGATCCGGACTGCGGCTGCGCCCACCTCGTCGGAGGCGGCCAGGTCGATCTCGGCGCTGATGCCCCAGTCGTGGTCCTCGTCCGGGTCGTCGAGGATCTGCCGGACCGTCCACCGCTCGCGGCCCTGCTCGATCATCAGCAGCGCCGGACCGCGGGCGTCCGGGCCGATCCCGATCGAGTCGTACGTCTCGAAGTACGGCTCCAGCGCGTCGGCCCACGCGTCCGCGTTCCAGCCGTCCCCGGCGTCCAGCTCCCCGAGCAGGTCCCAGCGGCGCAGGGCCGCCAGCTCGACCCGGCGGAACAGCGCGTTGCGCACCAGCACCCGGAACGCCCGGGTGTTGCGGGTGACCGCCGGCGGCCGGTCGTCCAGGTTGGCGTACGCCTCGGCGGCCTCGGCGACGTCGGAGGGGTTGCGCAGCCGCTCCCACTCGTCGATCAGGCTGGAGTCGACCTGGCGGACCAGCTCGCCCAGCCACTCGATGAGGTCGACCAGTTCCTCGGTCTTGGCGTCCTCGGGGACGGTCTGGCGCAGCGTCTTGTACGCGTCGGCGAGGTACCGCAGCACCAGCCCCTCGGAGCGGGTGAGGGAGTAGAACTGCACGTACTCGGTGAAGGTCATCGCCCGTTCGTACATGTCGCGGACGACCGACTTGGGGGACAGCTGGTGGTCGGCGACCCAGGGGTGCCCCTGCCGGTACATCTCGTACGCGGCCTCCAGCAGCTCCGCGAGGGGCTTCGGGTGGGTCACCTCGTCGAGCAGTTCGAGGCGGGCCTCGTACTCGATGCCCTCGGCCTTCATCGCGGCGACCGCCTCGCCACGGGCCTTGAACTGCTGCGCGGAGAGCACCTGGCGGGGGTCGTCGAGGATCGACTCGATCACCGATAGCACGTCGAGGGCGTACGACGGGGACTCGGCGTCCAGCAGCTCGATGGTGGCCAGGGCGAGCGGCGACAGCGGCTGGTTGAGCGCGAAGTCGAGCTGGAGGTCGACGGTGAGCCGGACCCGGCGGCCGGTCTCGTCCGGCTCGGGCAGTTCCTCCACCACCCCGCCGGCGCGCAGCGCCCGGTAGATGGCGATCGCCCGGCGGATGTGCCGGCGCTGGGCGGCGGGCTCCTCGTGGCTGTCGGTGAGCAGGTGCCGCATCGCGGTGAACGCGTCGCCGGGGCGGCCGATGACGTTGAGCAGCATCGAGTGGCTGACCTGGAAGCTGGAGGTCAGCGGTTCCGGCTCGGCCTCGACGAGGCGGTCGAAGGTGGGCCGGCCCCAGCCGATCGAGCCCTCCGGCGGCTTCTTGCGTACCACCTTGCGCCGCTTCTTCGGGTCGTCGCCGGCCTTGGCGAGGGCCTTCTCGTTGTCGATGACGTGCTCGGGGGCCTGCACGACGACCCGGCCGATGGTGTCGAAGCCCGCCCGGCCGGCCCGGCCGGCGATCTGGTGGAACTCGCGGTTCTTGAGCAGCCGGGTGCGGATGCCGTCGTACTTGCTCAGGCCGGTGAACAGCACGGTGCGGATCGGCACGTTGATGCCGACGCCGAGGGTGTCGGTGCCGCAGATGACCTTGAGCAGACCGGCCTGGGCCAGGGTCTCGACGAGGCGGCGGTACTTCGGCAGCATGCCGGCGTGGTGTACGCCGATGCCGTGCCGGACCAGCCTCGACAGGGTCTTGCCGAACCCGGAGGTGAACCGGAACCGGCCGATCGCCTCGGCGATCATGTCCTTCTCGGCCCGGCTGGCGACGTTGACGCTCATCAGCGCCTGGGCGCGCTCCAGGGCGGCGGCCTGGGTGAAGTGCACGACGTACACGGGGGCCTGCTTGGTCTCCAGCAGCTCCTCGAGGGTCTCGTGCATCGGCGTCATCGCGTACGTGAAGATGAGCGGGACCGGGCGCTCGGCCGAGCGGACGACGGCGGTCGGCCGGCCGGTGCGCCGGGTGAGATCGTCGACGAAGCGGGTGGTGTCGCCGAGGGTGGCCGACATCAGCACGAACTGCGCCTGGGGCAGCTCGATGATCGGCACCTGCCAGGCCCAGCCCCGGTCCGGCTCGGCGTAGAAGTGGAACTCGTCCATGACCACCTGGCCGACGTCGGCCCGCTCGCCCTCGCGCAGCGCGAGGTTGGCCAGGATCTCGGCCGTGCAGCAGATGATCGGGGCGTCGGCGTTGACGCTGGCGTCGCCGGTGAGCATGCCGACGTTGTCGGCGCCGAAAACCTCGCAGAGGGCGAAGAACTTCTCCGACACCAGGGCCTTGATCGGGGCGGTGTAGAAGGTGGTCCGGCTGTCGGCCAGGGCGGCGAAGTGCGCGGCGATCGCCACCAGGCTCTTGCCCGAGCCGGTCGGCGTGTTCATGATCACGTTCGCGCCGGAGACGATCTCGATGACCGCCTCCTCCTGGTGGGAGTAGAGGTCGAGACCGCGCTCCTTCGCCCAGCCGGCGAACGCGTCGAAGAGGGTGTCGGGGTCGGCGCTTGTCGGCAGCGCGGCGGTGAGCGTCATAGCCCGTCCATCGTGCCTGCCGCAGGCCCTCCCGCGCCAACCGGGGAGCCTGCCGGTCACGCCCGGCGGTGGATCAGGTCGAGGACCGGGCGGCCGGCGGCCAGCGCGCGGCGCTCGAACTTGGTGACCGGCCGGTGGGCGGGACGCGGGGCGTACCTGCCGTGCACGTCGGCCAGCCCCGGGTCGGCGGTGAGCGTCTCGCGCATCGACTCGGCGTACTCGGCCCAGTCGGTGGCACAGTGCAGCGTCCCACCGGGGGCCAGCCGGGAGCGCAGCAGCGCCACGTGCGCCGGCTGGATGATCCGCCGCTTGTGGTGTCGCGACTTCGGCCACGGGTCGGGGAAGAACACGTGCACCGCGTCCAGCGAGCCCTCCGGCAGCGCCCGGACCAGGTCCAGCGCGTCGCCCCGCCCGACCCGCACGTTGCCCAGGCCGTGGCGCTCCACCAGACCCAGCAGGTTGGCGATTCCGGGCGTGTGCACCTCGACGGCCAGATAGTCTCGGTTCGGGTCGCCGATGGCCATCTCGGCCGTGGCGTCCCCCATCCCGGAGCCGATCTCCAGCACCACGGGGGCCCGGCGGCCGAACAGCGCCGCCAGGTCCACCGGCGCGGCGAGGTCGTCGGTGATCGTCATGCCGTACGCCGGCCAGAGCCGGTCCAGGTCGTCGACCTGACGGTCGCTCATCCGGCCGCGCCGGGGGTGGAAGGTGCGGATCCGGGGCGCGTGCGGCGGCACGGTCGCGGCGGGGTTCGGGTCAGTGGAGGTCACAGCGACCCGAGCGTACGCGACGGCCACGCCGGACCGGATGTGATGTACGACCGGGACGGGCGGACCCGTCCCGTACGGCAGGCCGGGCGGCCGGTGCCCGGCGTCGCGCTACCGCGCCGGGAGGGATCATGGGGTCAGCCACGCGCCTCGGCGCCGCGCTGGCGGTCGTGGTCGCCACGGTCGCCGGCCCGCTCGCGGTCAGCGCCGTCAGCGTGGTCGCCGGCCCGCTCGCGGGGGTCGCCCGGGCCGCGGGTGCCCCGGCGGTCGCCCCGGCACCCGGTGCCCCCTTGGTCGCCCGGGCCGCCGGCGCTCCCGTGGTCGCCCCGGCGCCCGGGTCGTCGGCCGGCCAGCCCGGCGGCGGCCAGCCCGGCTGGCTCGTCTTCGTCGAGGTCAGCCCCGGCACGGTGCAGCCCGGTTACCTGGTCGGCATCCGGGCGAGCTGCCACGACAACTCGGTGCCGGCCATCGTGGTCTCCGACGCCTTCGGCCGGGTCGCCGCCCGACCGGACCGTGGTCTGCTGACGGCGTCCCCGATGGTCCGGGAGCGGGTCTGGCCGGGCAACTACCGGGTCAAGCTGGAGTGCCGGGGCGGGGAGACCGCGACCACGATGCTCCAGGTGGTCAAGCGGACGCCCTCGCCCCCGCCCTCGCCCACCCACCGGCCGACGCGCGAGCCGGCCCCGCATCCGACGCACCCCGCGGCGCAGCACCCGAGCCGGGGCCCGAACACCGGCTTCGGCGGCACCGCCGGGGCGGCCACCGGCGGGCTGCTGCTGCCCGGGGGTGTGGCGCTGGCCGTGGCCGGGGTGACGATCGGCCTGGCCACCAGGCGCCGGCCCCGCGCCCGCCGCGCCGCCGCCGGGCGTTGAGGCCGGTCGTGGCCTCCGCACGCGTACCCCGGTTGCCCGCCCCGCCGGCCGGCGCCGGGCAGCCGGCGGAGCGCCGGCTGTGGTCGGTGCCGGTCGCCGTGGTCCTGGTGCTGGTGGGCGTCTTCGCCACCGGCGCGGGGCTGGGCCGGGTGTCCGGGCCGCTCGACTGGGTCGCCGGAACCGTCGGCCGAGCCACCCCCTCCGCCGCCGGGCTGGCGGCCAGCCGACCGGTGTCCCTGGCCGTGCCGGCGATCCGGGTGTCCGCGCCCGTGGCGCCGGTCGGGCAGGCGCCCGACGGGTCGGTCGACGTGCCGCCGCTGGCGAAAGCGGACGAGACCGGCTGGTACGACCGTGGCCCGACGCCGGGTGAGCCCGGCCGGGCGGTGATAGTCGGGCACGTGGACACGAAGAGCGGCCCCGCGGTCTTCTACGACCTGGGCAAACTCAGGACCGGCGACCGGATCGAGGTGACCCGCGCCGACGGCGACGTGGTGCTCTTCGCGGTGGACTCGGTCGAGCACTTCGGCAAGGACGCCCTGCCCGCCGACCGGGTGTACGGCGACGACGGGCCGCCGGGGCTGCGGCTGATCACCTGCGGCGGCCAGTGGGTGGGCGGGCGGACCGGCTACGCCGACAACGTGGTCGCCTTCGCCTCGCTGGTGGACACCCGCCGTCCCTGACGGCCCCCTGACGTGGTGAAGGGGCTGCGCGCCGGCCTGGCCGTCAGGCCACCTGCGTTCGCAGCGCCGTCAGCTCCGACTCCTCGGCGCCATGCTTCACGAGGTAGGCGGAGACGGAACCATGGATGCTGCGAATCCAGAGCATCGCCCGGTGGATGAGGGTGGCGGAGACAGGAAGGGTGCCGTGTCCTGCGGTGGACGACGCCGTGTTCGCGGTCAGGCCCAGCTCGGCGTTCGACCGGAGGAAATCCGCGGTGACCTCCGCCTCGGATGCTCCCAGCAACGTCTGAAGGACGGCAACGACGACACCTGTCCGGTCCTTGCCGGAGGCGCAGTGCACCAGTACGGGCGGGCCCGGGGTGAGAAGACAACGAATGACAGCGACCGAGGAACGCCCCGCGTGCCCGGCCATGAACGGGTAGAGCTCCAACTGGTCGCTCGGCCAGTTGCGCTCGGCGAACACCGGCGCACGCACGTGCCGGAAGCCGAGCCCGTCCCGTACGTCCGGCCTGTCGGTCATCTCCGGGACGCTGCGCAGGTCGACGACCGTGCGTACGCCCAGCCGCTCCAACGACTGTGCTCCTGCCGGCAGCAGCTCATGCAGCGCACCGGACCGGTACAGCACGCCACGACGCAGGGCCCCGACGCCGCCCGCATCCCGGAAGTTCCGCACACCGGGAACGACGACCGGTGTGGGAGCCGTCTCGGCCTGATCAACAACAGCAGTCACGTAGCCGAAACTACTGGTCCGGGCACCTGCCGCCGAGGCCAGCCCCCGGTCAGCCACGGGCGCGGGCCCAGGACAGGAGACGGTCGGTTCCGGCCGGTGCGCGCGGCTGCCCAGCGTTGGCGGAGGCGATTGGTCCGCGCGTCGTCTCATGATCGTCTGTCGTTCAGCGAGAACCGGCACGGCGTGTCGTGTCGGTTCTCGGCAGACGATCATGGCACCGAGACACGCGGACAACCTTCCCGGCGCCGGCTTGTGGTCAGGGCCGGGGTGGCACCTGCTGGACAACCTCGAACTCCAGCAGGCTCGCGCCGGAGGCGACCGGGCGCCGCTGTTCGCCGCCCTCGCCGTCGGCGTGCGCGGCCCGCGACGGCCCGGCGGCCCACGCCTGGTAGGCCTCCTCGGTCTCCCACCTCGTGTAGACGAAGTAGCGCTTCTCGCCGCCGGTCGGGCGCAGCAGCTCGAAGCCGAGGAAACCGGGGGAGCCCTCCACCGCGCCGGCCCGGGCCGCGAACCGCCGCTCCAGCTCCTCGCCCGCGCCCTCCGGAACGTCGATCGCGTTGATCTTCACGACTGCCATGGGTCCACCCTAACCGCCGCCGGACGCACCCAACGGGGGTCAGGGCGTCGGCGCGGCCGGCACCGGGTCGGCGTCCACCACGATCGGGGCGTGGTCCGAGGGGCCCTTGCCCTTGCGGGCCTCCCGGTCCACGTACGCGGCGCGGACCGCCAGGGCCAACGGCGCGGACGCGTACACCAGGTCGATCCTCATGCCCTTGTTCTGGTGGAACATCCCGGCCCGGTAGTCCCAGTACGTGTAGGGGTGCGGGCCCTTCATCGGGGTGGGCACGACGTCGTGCAACCCCAGGTCGCGCAGCGCCGCGAGGGCGGCCCGCTCGGCGGGGGTGACGTGGGTGGAGGCGGCGAACAGCGCCGGATCCCAGACGTCGGCGTCGGTCGGGGCCACGTTGAAGTCGCCGCAGACCGCCACCGGCGGCCCGCCGGCCAGCTCAGCTTCCAGCGCGTCGCGCAGCGCGGCGAACCAGGCCAGCTTGTACGCGTAGTGCGGGTCGTCGACGGCCCGCCCGTTGGGCACGTACACCGACCAGACCCGCAGCCCGGCGCAGGTGGCCGAGATGGCCCGGGCCTCCGGCTCGGGGAAGCCCGGCTCATCGGGGAAGCCGACCGTCACGTCGGCCAGGCCGACGCGGGACAGGATCGCCACCCCGTTCCACCGGCCGTCGCTGTGGCTGGCCACGGTATAGCCCAACTCGCCGACCTCGGCCACCGGGAACGCCCCGTCGGGGCACTTGGTCTCCTGAAGGCAGACGACGTCGGGGCCGGTGGCGGCCAGCCAGTCGAGCAGCCGGGGCAGGCGGGCCTTCACCGAGTTCACGTTCCAGGTCGCCAGGCGCATGCCTCCAGCCTGCCGTATTCCCGCCCCGACCGTCCGGTCAGCTCCCCGGGGTGTCGCCCGGTCGGCCCTGCTCGGCCAGGAACCGCTCCAGCTCGGCGCCCAGCTCGTCGGCGGTGGGCAGGGGACCGGCCTCCGCGGCGAGCAGGTTCTTCTCGCCCCGGCCCCGGGCGAACGCGTCGTACTGTTCCTCGAGGGCCGAGACGAGGGCGGCGGCATCCTCGGTCTGTGCGACCTGCCGGTCGATCTCGACCCGGACCACCTCGGCGGCCGAGCGCAGCCCGTCGCGGGGCAGCAGCAGCCCGGTGCTGCGGGACACCGAGGCGAGCAGCACCTCGGCGGCGGCCGGGTACTCGGACTGGGCGACGTAGTGCGGCACGTGCGCGGAGAAGCCGAGCGCGTCGCGGCCCTGCTCGCCGAGGCGGAACTCCAGCAGGTGCCCGACGCTGCCGGGGACCTGGACGCGTTGCAGCCACGGCTCGTACCCGGAGATCAGCTCGCGTCTCGTGGCGTGCGCGGTGACCCCGGTCGGCCGGGTGTGCGGCACCGCCATCGGGATCGAGTTGAGCCCCACGGTGAGCCGGACGTCGAGCCGGGCCGCCAGCCCGCCGACGGCGGCGGCGAACCGCTCCCACTGCAGGTCCGGCTCCGGGCCGGTGAGCAGCAGGAACGGCGTCTCGTCGTCGTCGTGCAGCAGGTGCACCTCCAGCGTCGGCGCGTCGTACTCCGCCCAGTGGTCCTCGACGAAGGTCATCGGCGGGCGCCGGGACCGGTAGTCGTAGAGCTGGTCGACGTCGAAGCGGGCGACCGGGCGCGCGTCGAGGGAGGTGAGCAGCTGCTCCCGGGCCAGCCGGGTGGCGCTGCCGGCGTCGACGAAGCCGGTGAGGGCCTGGATGAGGACCGGCTGCCCGAGGTCGGGCAGCTCGTCGGAGAGTTCGTACAGCTCGTGTGGGTCGAGCACCGGTGCGGACCTCCCTGGAATGTGCCAACGGGGCGCCGTGCCGTGCACGACTCCCAGTTCGGGAAACGTACCCGCCATCCTTGTGCATTCCTGCGTCGACGGTCCGACGGGAAGTTTCATGATCACAATTAGGTGAACGCCCCACTCCGGCGGCGCCGACCGGCCCGCCGAGGCCGGACGGTCTACCCGGTGTCGGCCGAACGGGGGAGCGGTCGGTCTCCCCGCTCGCAGTGGGCGTTAGCTGCCCGGCGCGGTGCGCCTCCGCCGGCCCCGGAGGTTCGTCCGGTCCGCCCGGCTCGTGCCGGTGCGGCCCGCCGGCTGCCGGGGTGCCCGGCGTGGCGGGCGGAAGTGTGACGATGGCCACTCAATGGCCCCGGGTCATCCGCATTTGTCCCGCCTAGTGTCGGCGGATGCGTGACGACGGCACCCTCGACGACCAGCAGAACCCGGGCGTGGCGGCTGGCCGTTCGGACGTTACCACCTCGTCCGAACGGCCAGCTACTTCCACCACCGCCACCGGCGACACCCGCCCCGGGCACCACCGGATTACTTCCCCTGGCGGTACGACTACCCGCTCCGCGCGGCTGCGTAACCTGCTCGCCCCCGGCCGTTCCGCGTCCGGTCCCGCCGCCCCGGGCGGCCCGTCGCGCCGGCCCGGGCGGACCGCGGTCGCCCTGGCCGCCGGCGTGACCTGCTGCCTCGGCCTTGCCGCCCTGGCCCAGGCCCGGCAGGAGACGGGGGCGGACACCGCCGCCCGGGCGGCCGTCGCCGGCGCCGACCTGGAACGGCGTGCCGCCGCCGACGCCGACGCCGCCTCCCGGTCGCTGGATCGGGTGTCGGCGACCCCGTCCGCGACCGTCAGCCCCTCCGCCGCGACCCCGTCCCCCACCACCGCCGATCCGGACACCACCCGCGCGCCCGCCCCCCGCAAGCAGCCCGCCCGCCCGGCCGACCCCGCCCCGGTCGCCGGGCTGACCAAGGCGCAGATGGCCAACGCGAAGGTGATCGTGCGGACCGGCCGGGAGATGGGGGTGCCCCGCAGAGGGCTGGTCATCGCCGTGGCGACCGCGATGCAGGAGAGCAACCTCTACAACGTGGCCAGCGGTGTGCTGCCCGAGTCGCAGAAGTACCCGCACCAGGGGGTCGGCTGGGATCACGACTCGGTCGGGCTGTTCCAGCAGCGGGCCAGCAGCGGCTGGGGCGAGGTGGGCCAGCTCATGAACCCGGCGTTCGCCACCCGACAGTTCCTCGCCGCGCTCCAGCAGATTCCCGGCTGGCGTGACCTGCCGCTGACCGTGGCGGCCCAGGCTGTGCAGATCTCCGCGTATCCGGACCTGTACGCCCAGCACGAGTGGCGGGCGACCGAGGTGGTCGACGCGCACCTGGCCGTCGTGTAGCGATCACCGGGCGGGCCGGGCACACACAGTGAGGCCCACAGTGGACGCATGGCGGTTGCACCCACGGGGTACACATGGGGGAGGCAACCTACAGGAGGACGACATGTCAGCACTGGTGCAGCGGATCAGCCGGTTCCTCCGTTCCCCGCAGGGGCAGAAGATCGTCGACCGGGGCCGCCGCGAGATGGCGAAGCCGGAGACGCAGCGCAAACTGAAGCAGTTGGCCTCCCGCCTGTCCACCCGGCGCTGAACGCCGGCGCCGTCGTACCCGCACCTCAACGACCCCCGGGAGCCTCCGTGACCGACCCCGCCCCCGTCGACGGCCAGCCCAGCACCCCCGCCCCGGAGCCGGCCGCGCCGCGTCCACCGGCGGTGATCCCCACCATCGCCCAGGACGCCCCGGAGGCGCCGCCGGCCCGGCTCTGGGACCGGATGCGGGAGGACCCGCAGTACGCCCCGGAGCACCTCGCCCTGGAGGCGGTGCGCCGGCTCGGGCCCGAGGCGGCCCAGTGGGCGGCCCGGGCGCGGGCGGAGCGGCCGGGCGTGCCGGCCGAGGAGTTGGCCGACCAGGCGGTCCGCAAGTTCGTCACCCTGGCCCGGCTCTCCGGCGCGGTCTCGGGCGCGGCCGGGCTGCCCGGCGCGGTGATCGACGTCGGGGTGCTGGCCTGGACGCAGGCCCGGATGGTGCTGCACGTGGCGGCGGCCCACGGGGTCGATCCGACCCACCCCGAGCGGGCCACCGACCTGCTGGTGCTGCAGAAGGTGCACAAGGTCGCCGGGACCGCCCGGCTGGCGCTGGGGGTGGCCGCCGGGCGGGAGCGGGCCGGGGCGCTGTTCGGCTCCGGGGGGCAGAAAGCGCTGGGCAAGGCGATGATCCGGCTGAGCGTGCGGCTGGCCCAGATGGCCGGGGTTCGGGCGGCGAAGCGGGTTTTCGCCAAGGTGATCCCGGGCGCGGCCATCGTCCTCGGCACCTGGGCCAACTCGTCGGCCACCAAGGACCTCGCCGAGCGCTCCCGGCAGCTCTACCGCAGCACGGGCATCACCGGCTCGGGCTCGCCGTGATCCTCTGACGGGAACCGGCGCGACACGCCGGGCGGGGTGCCGGTGCGGGTCAGCCGATCGGGGGCCCGGGGTTCAGTCGAAGCCGGCGGCCCGCCAGGTCGCGTCGGCCAGCCGGCCCTGCCCGGCGACGTTGGGGTGGAACCAGTCCAGCGCGTTCACCAGGTCGAGGGTGAAGCGCACCCGGTGCACCGCCCCACCGTCGTACCGGCACCGCGAACCGTGCGCCCGGCAGGCCGCCTTCAACTGCGCGTTGTAGTCGTCGATCCGGTCCCGCACCCTGGCCCGGCGGGCCACGTCGGCGGGCGCGGTCGAGGTCGCGTCGGCCAGCAGCGCCGGGCAGATCCCGTGCCGCCAGGCTCGTACCGCCCGGGAGTCCGTGTGCCCGACCTCCCACAGCCGGTACAGGTCGGGGATGCTGACCACCAGCACCCGCGCCTTCGGGCGACCCTTGCGCAGCACCCGCAGGCCCCGGTCCACCTCGCTGCGGAAGGTGGCCACCGGGGTCATCGCGTCGACGTCGTCGCGGCACACGTCGTTCGCGCCGATCAGCACCGTGACGTAGTCGGCGCGGTCGCGTACCGCCGCCTCGGCCTGCCCGGCCAGCGCCGCGGCCCGCGCGCCCGGCTTGGCGTGGTTGTACGCCTTCCCGCGCAGCTTCGGGTTCCGGTCGAGCAGCCGCTGGTAGTGGCTGTCCACCCGCAGCCCGTCCCCGGTCGACCAGGAGTTGCGCTCGCACGAGCTGAGCATCAGGCAGGAGCCGAACCCGGCGGTGATCGAGTCGCCGAGCGCGGCCATCGCGGCCGGCGTGCCGGGCGCGGGCGACCCGCCCGGCGGCCGGGGCTGGGCGCTGCCCCCGTCCTCACAGGCGAGCGCGACCAGGGCCGCCAGGCAGGCGACCGCGGCGACCCAGCGTCGAGGCATGATTCCCCAGTCCCGCGGCGGAGTGCGACAGCGCGGTAACCCTATGCGGGACACCGGGTCGGGGGGTGGCCTCCTGTCGGCTTTCCGGCAGTTTGCCCCGTCGTTGCCCAGCGAGTGGTAAAGGGCATGCGGTGCGGCTGGGTCGGTTAACCGCGCCGATCGGGGGTAGCCCGCAGGGATGACGAGATCGCAGCCCCGACGTGCCCGCGGGACGGTGGGTCACGCGTACAGCGCGCTCAACCTCCGCCTCGCGCTCGCCGGCTTCGGGCTGGTGACCATGGCGGTCTTCGCCGTGCTGGCGTTCCGGGCCGACCTGGTGTGGCTGGGCGTGGTCTGCGCGGTCTTCGCCGTGGTCGCGGTGGTCGACCTTGTCGTCATCCAGCGCCGTCGGGCCGCGCGCCGCCGGGAGCAGCCGGGCGCGCGGCACTCGCTGTTCGAGTGACAGGAGTACGAGATGCGCATCGCCACCACCAACCCCGCCACCGGCGAGGTGCTCAAGTCGTACGACCCGATGTCGACCGAGCAGCTCGACGCGGCGATCGAGCGGGCCGACCTGGCCTTTCGGGACCTGCACCGGACCACCGTCGCGCAGCGGGGGCGGTGGCTGAGCGCCGCCGCCGACCTGCTCGACGCCGAGCGCGACGACACCGCCCGGCTGATGACCACCGAGATGGGCAAGACGTACGCCGCCGCGCAGGCCGAGGTGACCAAGTGCGCGTCGGCCTGCCGGTTCTACGCCGCGCACGCCGAGCGGATGCTCGCCGACGAGCCGGCCGACGCCCACGCCGTCAACGCCACCCGCGCGTTCGTCCGGTACCAGCCGATCGGGCCGGTGCTGGCGGTGATGCCGTGGAACTTTCCGCTCTGGCAGGTCATGCGGTTCGCCGCCCCGGCGCTGATGGCCGGCAACACCGGCCTGCTCAAGCACGCCTCGAACGTGCCGCAGACCGCCCTGTACCTGGAGGACCTGTTCCGCCGGGCCGGCTTCGCGGAGGGCGCGTTCACCACCCTGCTGGTCGGCTCGGACGCGGTGGACCGGATCCTCAGCGACCCGAGGGTGCGGGCCGCCACCCTCACCGGCAGCGAGCGCGCCGGCCGGTCGATCGCCCAGATCGCCGGCCGGGAGCTGAAGAAGACCGTGCTGGAACTGGGCGGCAGCGACCCCTTCGTGGTGATGCCCTCCGCGGACCTGGACCGGGCCGCCGAGGTCGCCACCACCGCCCGCTGCCAGAACAACGGCCAGTCCTGCATCGCCGCGAAGCGGTTCATCGTGCACACCGACGTCTTCGACGCGTTCGCCGAGAGGTTCGCCGCGAACATGGCCGCGCTGCGGGTCGGCGACCCGATGGACGCCGGCACCGACGTGGGGCCGCTGGCCAGCTCCGGCGGCCGGGACGAGGTCCACGCCCAGGTGCGGGACGCCGTGGATCACGGCGCCACGGTGCTGTGCGGCGGCGAGCAGCCGGCCGGGGACGGCTGGTTCTACCCGCCGACCGTGGTCACCGACCTGACCCCGCAGATGCGGATGTGGACCGAGGAGGTGTTCGGGCCGGTCGCCGGGCTGTACCGGGTCTCCTCGTACGCCGAGGCCGTCGAGGTGGCCAACGGCACCGCCTTCGGCCTCGGCGCCAACGCCTGGACCACCGACCCGGACGAGCAGGAGCGCTTCGCCACCGACCTGGACGCCGGCAGCGTCTTCGTCAACGGGATGACCACCTCGTACCCGGAACTGCCCTTCGGCGGGGTGAAGAACTCCGGGTACGGCCGGGAGTTGTCCGCGCTGGGCATGCGCGAGTTCTGCAACACCAAGACCGTCTGGGTGGGCCGGGGCGAGGCCCCGGCCGGCGCCGGGGCGCACGCCGAGTAGCGATTGGCCGAACACCGTCATGGGTAGGAGATGCGGTCATGACGGTGTTCGGCTTCCACGCGTCCCACGAGCAGATCCACCCGGCCAAGCTGCTGGAGGCGGTGATCCACGCCGAGCGGGCGGGCTTCGACGCGGCCATGTCCTCGGACCACTTCTCCCCGTGGAGCGCCCGGCAGGGCCAGTCCGGGTTCGCCTGGTCCTGGCTCGGCGCCGCCCTCCAGGCCACGAACCTGCCCTTCGGTGTGGTCAACGCGCCCGGCCAGCGGTACCACCCGGCGATCATCGCGCAGGCGATCGGCACCCTCGGTGCGATGTACCCGGGGCGGTTCTGGGCGGCCCTGGGCACCGGCGAGGCCAGCAACGAGCACATCACCGGGGACGCCTGGCCGCGCAAGGACGTCCGCACCGCCCGGCTGCGCGAGTGCGTCGACGTGATCCGGGCGCTGCTGGCCGGCGAGGAGGTCAGCCACGACGGCCTGGTGACGGTCGACCGGGCGAGGCTGTGGACCCGGCCCGAGCAGCCGCCCGCGCTGATCGGCGCGGCGGTCAGCGTGGCCACCGCCCGCTGGTGCGCCGAGTGGGCCGACGGGCTGATCACCGTCAACGCCCCGACCGATCACCTGCGACAGATGATCGACGCCTACCGGGACGCGGGCGGCCGGGGGCCGCTGCACCTCCAGGTGCATGTGAGCTGGGCGCCCGACCAGGCCGAGGCCGAGGCCCTCGCGTACGACCAGTGGCGCAGCAACGTGTTCGCCCCGCCGATCTGCTGGGACCTGGACACGGCCGAGCACTTCGACGCGGTCTCCGCCGACGTGCCGATGGCGAAGGTCACCTCGACGGTCAACGTCTCGGCCGACCCGGGCCGGCACGTCGGCTGGCTCCAGGAGTACCTGGAGCTGGGCTTCGACCAGATCGCCCTGCACCACGTCGGGCAGGAGCAGCGGGCCTTCATCGACACCTTCGGCGCCGAGGTGCTGCCGAAACTGCGAGCGGCGTGATCCGTCCGGACGGGGTCGCGGCCTAGGCTCGTACCCCATGGAGCCACTGTTCGAGGTCGTCGTCTTCCTCGCGATCGCGACGCTCGGCGCGGCGCTGGCCCGCAGGCTCGGCCTGCTGGCGCCGATCGTGCTGGTGGTCCTCGGCCTCGTGCTCTCCTTCGTGCCCGGCTTCCCCCAGGTCCGGCTCGACCCGGACCTGGTGCTGGTGGGCATCCTGCCGCCGCTGCTGTACGTGGCGGCCCTGGAGACGTCGGTGCCGGCGTTCCGGCTCAACCTGCGGCCGATCCTGCTGCTCGCCGTCGGGCTGGTGATCTTCACGGCGTTCGCCGTCGGCCTCGTCGTGCACCTGCTGCTGCCGGCGGTGCCGTTCGCGGTCTGCCTGGCCCTCGGCGCGGTGGTGGCCCCGCCGGACGCGGTGGCCGCCACCGCGATCGCCCGGCGGATCGGGCTGCCCCGCCGGGTGGTGACCATCCTTGAGGGCGAGAGCCTGATCAACGACGCCACCGCGCTGGTGCTGCTGCGGGTCGCCACGATGGCGACGATCGGCACCTCGGTCGGGGTCGGTGACGTGGCCTGGGAGGTGGTGGCCGCCACCGGCGGCGGCATCCTGGTCGGGCTGGCCGGCGTGGTGGTCTTCGGGTTCCTGCACAAGCGGATCAGCGACGCCGTGCTGGACAACGCGCTGTCGCTGATCGTGCCGTTCGCGGTGGTCTTCGCCGCCGAGGCGATCCACGCCTCCGGGGTGGTCGCGGTGGTGGTGACCGGGCTCGGGATCGGGCACCGGATGCCGCTGCTGATGTCGGCGGCCTCCCGCCTTCAGATCGGCGCGTTCTGGCGGCTGACCCGGTTCCTGTTGGAGGGGCTGGTCTTCCTGCTCGTCGGCCTGCAACTGCGCGAGGTGGTGCGGGACCTCGACGAGCCGCTCGGCTTCCTGACCGCGATCACCGCGGCGGTGCTGGCGACGGTCATCCTGGCCCGGTTCGTCTGGATCTTCCCGGCCACGTACCTGGCCCGGCTGGTGCCCCGGGTCCGGCAGCGCGAGACGAGGCCGTCGGCGAAGTTCCCGATCGCCATCGGCTGGGCCGGGATGCGTGGCGTGGTGACCCTGGCCGCCGCGCTGGCCCTGCCGCTCACCCTCGCGCAGGACCGCCCCTACCCCCGGGAGCTGTTCATCTGGCTGGCCTTCGCCGTGATCGTGGTGACGCTGGTAGCCCAGGGCGCCACGCTGCCGGCGGTGGCCCGCCGGCTCAGGCTGCCGCCGGACGACCCGATGCAGGACGCGCTCTCCGCGGCCGGCGTCCAGCAGCAGGCCAGCCGGGCCGCCCGGGAGCGGCTCGACGCGCTGGCGGACAGCGCGCCGAAGGCGGTCGTGGACCGGCTGCGCCGAGGGCTGGAGGACCGCACCAACCTGGCCTGGGAGCGGCTGGGCGGCGCCGATCGGGAAACCCCGTCCCAGGCGTACGGTCGGCTGCGGCAGGAGATGATCGACGCGGAGCGGGAGGTGTTCCGGGCCGCCCGCGACGCCGGCCGGATTCCCGAGGAGGTGCTGGTGCGGGCCTACCGTGACCTGGACCTGGAGGAGTCGTTGCTGCGACAGGAGACCGAGTGATGAGCTGCCAGCATCTTGCCGAGGCGGGTGCCGTCGAGCCGCTGACCACGGCGGAGTGCCCCGAATGCGTTGCCGTCGGCAACGACGACTGGGTGCACCTGCGGGCCTGCCTGGCCTGCGGGCAGGTCGGCTGCTGCGACTCCTCGCCGTACCAGCACGCCACGAAGCACTTCGAGGCCACCGGGCACCCGGTGATGCGCTCGATCCAGCCGGGGGAGGCGTGGCGCTGGTGCTTCGTCGACGAGGAGATCGGCTGACGCCTCCCGCGCTCCGTGGTCGTATGACGCAACCGCTATGCAGTGGATCGACCGAAGCCGATTTATTGTCGACGCACATCGATGGAGGCGGCAGCGCCGCCGTGATCCAGAGGAGTGCGTGTGATCCGACGACACCTGCTGCGCACGGTGGGAGCCGTGGCCGCGGTGGTCCTGTCCGCGGCCGGCATGCTGGCCGCCACCGGCACCAGCGCGTCCGCCGTCCGCACCGTCTACTACGACGCCAGCCGGGCCGGCGAGTTCCGTACCAACTTCGACCAGGCCGCCCAGATCTGGAACGGCAAGGTCAGCACCGTCCGGCTGCTGCCGGCCACCCCGGGCAACATCACCATCTACGTCGACACCGGCTGGCCCCGGGCGCAGACGACCTCGCTCGGCAACGGCCGGGTGTGGATGGGCTGGCAGGCGGTGAACCAGGGGTACAACCGGACCCGGATCGCCACCCACGAGATCGGCCACATCCTCGGCCTGCCCGACAACCGCACCGGGCTCTGCACCGACCTGATGTCCGGCAGCAGCGCGCCCGTCTCCTGCGCCAACGCGAACCCCAGCGCCGCCGAGGCGTCCCGGGTCAACTCGCTGTTCGCCGGCGGCCTCGCCGCCGGGTCGACCGCCGAGAAGACGTACGTCTGGAACGGCGAGGAGGCCGACGGGGACATCTCGCCGAACGTCGTCGGCGGCGTCACCGCCTCGGAGAACTACTCCTTCCTGGTGTACAGCTCCGGCTGCACCGCCTCGCTGATCAAGGCCAACTGGGTGGTCACCGCGAAGCACTGCCCGACGCCGGCCTCGGTGCGGGTGGGCAGCACCAACCGCACCAGCGGCGGCACCGTCGCCGCGGTGAGCAGGGCGGTCAACCATCCGTCGATCGACGTCAAGCTGTTCCAGCTCGCCACCTCGGTCAGCCACGCGCCGGCCACGATCCCGACCACCTCGGGAGCGGTGGGCACCGCCACCCGGATCATCGGCTGGGGCCAGACCTGCCCGACGTCCGGCTGCGGCTCCGCGCCGACCGTGGCCCGGGAACTGGACACCTCGATCGTGGCCGACAGCCGGTGCAGCGGCATCAACGCCACGTACGAGATCTGCACCAACAACACCGGCGGCGTCGCCGGCGCCTGCTACGGCGACTCCGGCGGCCCCCAGGTCCGCAAGGTCAACGGCGTGTGGAACCTGATCGGCGCGACCAGCCGGGCAGGCAACAACAACCCCACCTGCGCCACCGGCCCGTCGATCTACGGTGACCTGCCGTCGATCCGTACCTGGATCAACACCCAGGTGGGCGGCCTCCCCGCCTAACCCCCGAACCCGCACCCACGACCGGCCCTGCCGAAGCCCCCCGGCCCCGGCTCTCCCCACGCTCCCCGCGCGCTCCCCCGCGCACATTGACGGAAAGAGTGGCCTCCCCGCCCAGGGAGGCCACTCTTTCCGTCAATTGCGGGCCCTCCACCCCCGGGGGTGGAGGTGGGGGTGGGTGGTTAGGACGCGGTGCAGGGGGAGCCGTTGAGCGTGATCAGGGTGGGGGCGGGGTTGGCGCCGCCGGCGGTGGTCGCGTTGAAGCCGAAGGTCGCGGTGGCGCCCGGTTCGATCCGGGCGTTGTACGACTCGTTCCTCGCGGTCACCGTGGCCCCGGACTGGGTCACCTTCGCCATCCACGCCTCGCGCACCTTCTGGTCGCCGGTGAAGGCGAACCGGGCGGTCCAGCCGTTCACCGCGGCGGGGCCCGTGTTGCGGAGGGTCACCTGGGCGGTGAACCCGGTGCCGCCCTGCCAGGTGCCGTAGTTGGTGTACGTCACGGCGCAGGTCGGGGCGGGGACGGCCGCCGCGTCGTCCTGGTCGGCGAGGAACGAGGCCAGCCAGGCCAGCGCCGAGTTCCAGTTGATCGCCACCTCGTTCGTCGAGTACGAGTTGATGTCGTCGATGTAGCAGAACTGCGGCTCGCAGCCGGCCAGCAGGTTCGCCGAGAACGGATCCTGGAGGGCGGCGTTCGCGCCACCGGCCAGCGAGCCGGCCGGCGGGTTCGGCAGGGTCGGGTCGAACTGGTTGCCGAACATCCGGCTGTGCTGGTTCCGCGCGGCGTGCTCGCCCCACCCGGTCACGTACGAGATGTTGAGCGCGTTGCGGCCGAACAGGTAGTCCGCCGCCTGCACCGCCCCGTCCCGGTACTTCGCGTCCCGGGTCAGGTCGAAGGCGGTGCCCAGCACGACCGCGTTGTTGGCGATGTTGCCGTTGCCGCCCCAGAAGTAGCTGGCCGCGTCGCCGGGCATCGGCAGCCCGTACGCCTGGCTGCGCAGGATCTCCAGGTAGCGGTCGGCGGCGGCGCTCACCGAGGCACGTACCCGGTCGCGGTCGGCGGTGGGCAGGCCGCTCGGCACGGTGGCCAGGTCGAGCCGGCCCAGCGCGGCCACGCCCTGCCAGCCGAAGCCCTGGTCGCCGAAGACCGCGCCGGTGTGGTGCTTCGAGGCGGTCACGTCGGTCAGGTACGCCGGCGTGCCGGTGGTCAGGTACAGCTCCGCCGCGGCCCAGTAGAACTCGTCGCTGACGTCGGTGTCGTCGTACGCGCCGCCGCCGGTGGCGTCGGCCGGGCTGGCGTACACGGCCGGGTGGGCCTTGGCCGCCGCGTACGCGGTCTTCGCGGCGGTGCCGCAGCGGGTGGCGAACGTAGCGTCGTACGGGGCGAACAGGCGGGCGCACTGGGCGGCGACGGCGGCCAGGTTGAGGGTGGCGGCCGTGGACGGCGGGTGCAGCTCGCGTGGCTGCGGGTCGGCGGCCGGGTCGAGCGGCAGGCCGGTCCAGTTCCTGTCGTGGATCTTGTGGTGGGCCATCCCGGCCAGCGGCTTGCCGGCCGGCACCTGCATGCGCAGCAGGAACTCCAGCTCCCAGCGGGCCTCGTCGAGGACGTCCGGCACGCCGTTGCCGCGCTCGGGCACCCGCAGCGAGCCGTCGGCCAGGCCTGCGCCGCCGTCGGCGGTGGCCGCCGTCTTGGTCCGCTCGAAGGCGTTCAGGAGCTGGTACGTGGCGATGCCGCCGTTGACCACGTACTTGCCGTGGTCGCCCGCGTCGTACCAGCCGCCGCGCACGTCGAGGGAGTAGTCACAGACCCCCGGCTGGCAGGGCACGCGGGTGTCGCCCTGGTTGGGGGCGACGCCGAGGTGCCCGGCGGGGCGGGCGTACTCGTCGCCGACCAGGTCGCCGTCGATGGCGATGCCGCTGCGCTGGACGTAGAAGAACTGGAGGGCGTCGGCGCGCAGCTTGTCGTAGAGCGTGCCGGAGATGTCGAACGGGTGGCTGGTCTCGCCGTCGGCGACCAGGGTGTAGCCGGTGCCCGGGGTGCGGTACGCGGAGAAGTCGACGGTCTGCACGTTCTGGCCGGACGCCTCGTCGACCCCGCGCGGGGTGCTTCGCCCGCCGGCCACCACGACGCCGGCGGCGGAGCGGAGCTGCCAGTCGAGGGGGGTGGCGGCCTCGGTGACCACGGTGGCGTTCTTGGGGCCGCCGGGCAGGTAGCCGACCTGGTTCACCCGTACCCGGGGGCCGGTGTCCGGCTCGTACGGCTCGGGCGGCTCGCCGCCGCGCAGCGAGACGTTGTCCAGGCAGACCGTCTGCTCGGCGGCGGCACCGCCGACCTGGAAGATGAGCTGCGCGCCCGGGTTGTCCTCGCCGGCGGTGAAGGTCTTGGCGAAGTGCTGGCTGCCGCTGGTGGCGGCGGCGTCCACACTGGCGTACTGCGTGTAGGGGGCGGCGCCGAGTTGGAGGACGGCCTTGACGTTCGCCCCGGGGGTGGCGGAGATGTCGAAGGTCAGCTCGTACTCGGCGCCGGCTTTCAGCGGCACGGCGTCCTGGCCGATGCCGGCGTCCCAGGGGTTGGCCAGCCCGCCGGGGACGGTGGCGCAGAGCCGGCCGTCGGTGACGCCGAGCGGGCCGGTGCCGTAGGAGAACCAGGGGGTGACGCCCGCGCCGAAGTCGCCGTTCTTCAGCTGCTCGGGGGCGTCCGGTGGGACCTCGGCGTGGGCCATGCCGGCGGTGGTGCCGACGAGGGCCAGGGTGGTCGCCACGGCGAGTGCCGCGAGGCGGCGTCGGCGGCGTCGGGATGACGTCACGGGGGTTCCTTCCGGGGGAGGGACTGCATCGGTTCCTGGGAGCGCTCCCAGTATCGCTCCGATATTTCCAGCGGGTGTCCGCCGTGTCAATTGAGGATGCTGAATAAACCGGACCCGTTCACACCCCTGGTCCGGTCCGTCGCGTGAGATTCGCCGCGCCACGCGACGTCGCGGCGATCTCCTAGAGACAACTGCACCCTCCAACTGGCAGGCTGCGTCCCATGACCCTGAAGCTGCGTTCCGTGGGGGTGAGTGACCGCGGGCTGATTCGCAGCGGCAACCAGGACGCCCTGCACTCCGGCACCTGGCTCGTCGCCGTCGCCGACGGCATGGGCGGGATGGCGGCCGGCGACCTGGCCAGCCGGATCGCGATCGACGCGGTCAGGCCGCTGGACCTGGCGACCCCGGAGGACGCTCTGGTCGCCGCCCTGCAGAGCGGGATCGAGCTGGCGACCGCGGGGATCCGCGAGGCGGTGCGGGAGGACCCGGAGCGGCAGGGCATGGGCACCACCCTGACCGCCCTGCTCTTCGCCCGAACCGGAAGCTGCCTCGCGCTGGCCCACGTCGGGGACTCCCGCGCCTACCTCTACCGGGAGGGGGTGCTCAAGCAGATCACCCGGGACGACACCTTCGTGCAGATGCTCGTCGACCAGGGCGTGATCACCGCCGACCAGGCCGCGAGCCACCCCCGACGGGCCGTGGTCACCCAGGCGTTGCAGGGCGAGCAGGTCTCCCCGGCGTACGCGACGATGGTGCCCCGGGCCGGCGACCGGTGGCTGCTGTGCAGCGACGGGTTGTCCAACGTGGTCCGCCCGGACACCCTCGCCGAGGTGCTCGGCGCCCACCCGGACCGGGACGGGTGCGCCCGGCGGCTGATCGATCTGGCGTTACGCGCCGGCGGCCCCGACAACGTCACCGTCGTCGTCGCCGACGTGGTCGTCGAGGACTGACCCGGCCGGGTCGGCGGCGGCGCGTCGGGGTACGGCGGCGGGTCAGCCCGGCGCGGCGGGTGCGGCGGGTCAGCGGCGGCGTGGGGCGGCCCGGCGGGTGGGCTCGGCGGTGGTCGGATCCTCCGGCCAGGGGTGCCGGGGGTAGCGCCCGCGTAGCTCGGCGCGGACCTGCGGGTAGCCGGTACGCCAGAACGACGCCAGGTCCGCGGTGACCGCCACCGGGCGGCCGGCGGGGGAGAGCAGGTGCAGCAGCACCGGCACCCGACCGTCGGCGATCCGGGGCGCCTCGGCCCAGCCGAAGGTCTCCTGGAGCTTCACCGCCAGGACCGGGGCGGCCGGGTCGGCGTAGTCCACCCGGACGCGGGAGCCGCTGGGCACGGCGAGCCGCTCCGGGGCCAGCTCGTCGAGCCGGGCGGCCTGCTGCCAGGGCAGCAGCCTGCGCAGGGCGGCGGTCACGTCGACCCGGGCCAGGTCGGCCCGGCGTCGGGCGGCGGCCAGCTCCGGGCCGAGCCAGGCGTCCGCCCCGGCGAGCAGCGCCTCGTCGCCCACGTCCGGCCAGTCCGGGCCGAGGGCGCGCCGGCAGAACGCCATCCGCTCGCGCAGCGCCCGCGCGGCTGGGGTCCAGGTCAGCAGCGCCAGGCCGCCGCGGCGCAGCCCGTCGCGCAGCGCCGCGGCCACCAGCGCCGGCTCCGGCCGGACCAGCGCCCGGGCGACCAGCTCGATCGCGCCGAGCCGGACCACCTCCCGGGCCACCACGTCGCCGCCGGACCAGGTCACCTCCCGGGCGGAACGCAGCAGCGGGCCGCCGGCCTCGCGGGCGGTCGCCTCGTCCAGGCCGGTGGCCAGCCGGACCCGGGCGGTCGGCGCGCCGGGGGTACGGTCGGCCACCGCGATGGCCAGCCACGTCGCGCCGGTCAGCCCCGAGCCCGGCGCCAGCTCCGCCTCGGTTCCGCCCGCCATCAGGTACGCCGACCCGCCGGCCCGGCGCACCCGGGCCAGCCGCTCCGGGTACGCCAGCCCGACCAACAGCCCGGCGGCGAGATCGTCGGGCAGTCGGCCCTCCCCACGCTCCCGGGCGGGCGTGCGGCCGTCCGTGTCGCGGGGCGCGCGGCCGTCCGGAGCGCGGGACGTGTGGCCGTCCGTAACCCCGGGCGCGCGGGACGGGCCGCGCCCGGGGTCGAGGGCCGGGCCGGCGGAACCGTGCGGTGTCCCCGACCGGACGACGTGCTCCGTGGGCCGGTGGCTGTCCGTCCCGGCGGGCAGGGCGGCGCGGAGCCGGCGCACCTCGGCACGCCAGCGGGCCGTGGCGCCCGGGTCGGCACCCGAGCGCAGCCGGCGCCACCCGGCGGTCAGGTCGTCGCCCGGCCCGGCGACGGTGTCCTCGGCGAGCAGCGCCACCACCTCGGCGGCCCGGTCGGCGCCGACCACCGCTGCTCCGTCCAGCAGGGCCCGGGCCAGCCGGGGATGCGCCCCCGCGCCGGCGATCGCCCGCCCCCGGGCGGTGATCCGCCCGGCCGCGTCCAGCGCGCCGAGGGTGGTCAGGGTCTCCCGGGCGACCGTCATCGCGGCGGCCGGCGGGGGGTCGGGCAGGGCCAGCCCGCTGCCGTCCGGCTCGCCCCAGGCAGCCAGCTCCAGGGCGAACCCGGTGAGGTCGGCGGTCGAGATCTCCGGCTCCGGCTGCGCGGCGAGCCGGGCATGGGTGGCCTCCGACCAGCACCGGTACACGTGCCCGGGGGCCTCCCGGCCGGCCCGGCCGGCCCGCTGGGTGGCGGCGGCCCGGGACACCGGCACCGTGACCAGCGCGCCCAGCCCTCGGGCCAGGTCCACCCGGGGCACCCGGGCGAGCCCGGCGTCGACCACCGTCCGGACCCCGGGGACGGTGAGGCTGCTCTCCGCCACGGCGGTGGCCAGCACCACCCGTCGCCGGTCGGCGGGACGCAGCGCGGCGTCCTGCTCCGCCCCGCGCAGCCGGCCGTGCAGCGGCAGCAGGGCGACGGAGCCACGCAGGTCGGCCAGTCGGCGGGTCACGGCAGCGATCTCGCCCACCCCGGGCAAGAAGACCAGCACGTCCCCGTCCCGCTCGGCCAGGGCCCGGCGTACGGTCGCCGCGACGTGGTCCAGCAGCGCCGGGTCGACGCGGCCGGCCCCGGAAGGGGTGACCGGCCGGGGCGGCGGGGCCCAGACCCGGGTCACCGGGTGCAGGGCCGAGGAGGCCCGGACCACCGGGGCCGGCGTGCCGTCGGTGCCGAGCAGTTCGGCGAACCGGTCCGCGTCCGGGGTGGCCGACATGGCGGCCAGCCACAGGTCGGGGCGCAGTGTCGCCCGCGCCTGGACGGTGAACGCCAGCGCCAGGTCGGCGTCGAGCTGCCGCTCGTGGCACTCGTCCAGCAGCACCGCGCCGACCCCGGGCAGCTCCGGGTCGTGGTGCAGTCGGCGTACCAGCAGGCCGGTGGTGACCACCTCGACCCGGGTGGCGGGGCCGACCCGGCGCTCGCCGCGCACCGCGTACCCGACCCGGTCGCCGACCCGCTCGCCGAGCAGGGCGGCCATCCGGTGCGCCGCCGCGCGGGCGGCCACCCGGCGGGGCTGGGCGATCACCACCCGGCCGGCGACCGCCCCGGCCACGGCCAGCGGGGCGAGGGTGGTCTTCCCGGTGCCCGGGGGCGCCACGAGGACCGCGCCGCCGGCCGCGCGCAGCGCGTCGAGCAGCGCCGGCAGCACGGGCCGGACCGGCAGGTCGAGGTGTACGTCGTCGAGCACCTACCTACTGTCGCACCGACGGCGTGGGCGTCCGTCGGTGCGTACCGCGTCGAGGCCGGCGGGTGGGTGTGCCGCGGGCGCTCTCGATCAACGCCTCGGCGTCGTCCCCGGCAACCCGGTGGAGCGTCGGCGCGGCACGCGCGCTCGGGTCGGCGGTTACCCTCCGAGTCGGTCTCGACAAGATCCGCAGGTCGGATGTGCACGGAGTGCAACTGTGAAGACCGGGAGTTGCGTCGCAAACAGAGGGCGTGCATCCTTTCACCCGGCGTTGATCTGTTGTGGACAATCCGTTCGGGAGGCTCGTTTGCTCATCGCCGACGAGTTCTATCTGATCGCCCACAACGACAGCCGGGGCCGGGCGAGGCTGCACCCCAGCGCGGCGGGCATCTGCCTGGCGGCCGGGCTCCTCGGCGAGCTGGTCCTGTCCGGCCGGATCACCGTCAGCGCCGGCAACGTGACGGTGATGGACCGTCGCCCGCCGGCCGACGCCCTGGCGCACACCGTGCTGGACCAGCTGATCGGTGAGTCCCAGCACCAGTCGGTCCGCACCTGGCTGAGCTTCCTCGGGCAGTCCGCGGCAACGTCGGTGGCGGAGCGGCTGGCCCGGGCCGGGGTGCTGCACCGGCAGGAGAGCCGCCGGCTGCTGCGTACCACCATCGGGTACGTACCGATCGACCTGAACGCGGTGGCCTGGCCGGCCACCCGGCTGCGGGCCCTGCTGGACCGGCCGGAGCCGCCGGCCGTGCCGGACGCGCTGCTCTTCGGCCTGGTTTCCGCCTCCGGGCTCACCCGCGAGGTGCTGTGGAGCGCCAACCCCCGCGCCCACCACCGGCTCGGCGTCCTCATCCCCGCGTTGCCCCCGCCGCTGAAGGAGCTCGTCGCGCACGCCGAGGCCGCCGTGGGCGCGTCGGTGCTGCGCGGCATGCCCTGACCGGCCGGGCCCTCACCCCTCCCTGGAACCGGAGCACCCCCAATGTCCCCAACAGCGACCGTCCAACGACCGAGCAACGTCTCCGACGCGTTGGCCCGCGGTCGGCTCGGTGTGCCGTCGGTGATCTTCTTCGTGCTGTCCGCGGCCGCCCCGCTGACCGTGGTGGCCGGCGTGGTCACCACCGGGTACGCCGTCACCGGCGTCACCGGCATGCCGCTGGCCTTCCTGGTGGTCGGGGCGGTGCTCGCCCTGTTCTCCGTCGGCTACGTGGCGATGGCCCGCCGGGTGGAGAACGCCGGCGCGTTCTACGCGTACGTCTCCAAGGGGCTGGGCCGGCCGGCTGGCGTCGGTGCGGCCTGGATCGCCCTGATGTCGTACAACGCGCTCCAGGTCGGGCTGTACGGCGCGATCGGAGCGGCGGCCTCCCCGGTGCTGCAACGGCTCTTCGACGTCGACCCGGCCTGGTGGGTGGTGGCGCTGGTCGCCTGGGCCATGGTCGGCGTGCTCGGCCTGCTCCGGGTCGACGTCAACGGCATGGTGCTCGCGGTGCTGCTGGTCGCCGAGATCGTGGTGATCCTCGTGTTCGACCTGGGGCAGCTCAGCCACCCGGCCGGCGGGTCGGCCAGCTTCACCGCCCTCTCCCCGGACAGCCTGCTCGTCCCGGGCGCGGGCGCGCTGCTGGTGATCGCCGCGACCGGTTTCGTCGGCTTCGAGTCCGCGGTGGTGTTCAGCGAGGAGAGCAAGGACCCGAAGCGCACCGTCCCGAGAGCCACCTACCTGTCGGTGGCCGTCATCGCCGGGATCTACGCCCTGTCGTCGTGGACCATGACCGTGGCCACCGGCCCGGACCAGGTCGCCGCGCAGGCCGGCGAGCAGAGCGTCGAGCTGATCTTCAACCTGGCCGGGGCGCACCTCGGCGACACCGCCGTCGCCATCGGCCAGGCGCTGTTCATGACCTCCGTGCTGGCCGCGATGATCTCGTTCCACAACACCACCGCCCGGTACATCTTCGCGCTCGGCCGGGAGCGGGTGCTCCCGGAGGCGTTCGGGCGGACCTCGCCGCGTACCGGGTCGCCCCGGGTCGCCTCGCTCGCGCAGAGCGCCCTCGGCCTGCTGGTGATCCTGCTGTACGCGACCAACGGCTGGGACCCGGTGCGCCAGCTCTTCTACTACACCGGCGTCGGCGGCGGCTTCGGCGTGCTGCTGCTGATCGCCACCACCTCCATCGCGGTGATGGCGTACTTCGCCCGCACCCGCGTCGAGGAGAGCCTGTGGCGGCGGTTGGTCGCCCCCGGCCTGGCCGCCGTGGCGCTGGTCGCCATCATCATCGTGGCGTTGAACAACTTCGCCGTCCTGCTCGGCGTGGCGCCCGACTCACCGTTGCGCTGGGCCGTTCCGGCGGCGTTCCCGGTGGTGGCGCTGCTCGGCCTGCACTGGGCGCTGGTGCTGCGTGGCAGACGGCCGGACGCCTACGCCCGGATCGGACTGGGCGCGGAGAGCGCGGCCATGCTGGTCACGCCGGATCCGGCTGGTGCGCAGGCCCCGGTGGGGACGGGGAGCCGGCGGTGAGCGACGTGCGCGTCGAGCGCCTCGGCGCGGCCGAGACCCGGCTGGTGGCCGAGCGGATCGCCCGGGCGTTCCTGGTGCTCCCGGCGACCCGGTGGCTGGTGCCGGACGACTCCGAGCGGGAGGCCGTGCTGGCCGACAACTTCGAGATCCTGGTCGGGCACGCGATGACGCACGGCCACGTGTACGCCACCGCGGACCGGGCGGCGGTGGCCGTGTGGTTTCCGCAGGTCGGCGACGAGGTCCCGCCGCCGGTGGACTACGACGCCCGGCTGGCCGCCGCCTGCGGGCAGTGGGTCGAGCGGTTCCGGCACCTCGACGCGCTGTTCGCCGCCGACCACCCGCACGCCGACCACCACCACCTGGCCTTCCTCGCCGTCGCGCCGGACCGGCAGGGGCAGGGGCTCGGCTCCGCGTTGCTGCGGCACCACCATGCCAGGCTGGACGCCGACGGGGTGCCGGGCTACCTGGAGGCGAGCAGCGAGATCGCCCGGGACCTGTACGCGCGGCACGGCTACCGGGCGAGGGAGAGCTTCCGGCTGCCGGACGGCACCCCGTTCTACCCGATGTGGCGGGAGCCGGCGGGGGTCTGACTCGGCACGGGAAGGCCCGGCATGGGGCGAAGGGCCGGCACGGCGAAGGCCCGGTCGGCGCATCGCCGACCGGGCCTTCCGGGCTTACCGGTGGTCGGGCCCGCCGACCGGACCGCCGGTGGTGCCCCTAGTACGTGCCGTCGAGCTGTCCGCGCAGCTTGGTCAGCGCCCGGGCCAGCAGCCGGGACACGTGCATCTGCGAGACGCCGATCTGGTCGGCGATCTGCGACTGGGTCAGGTTGCCGTAGAAGCGCAGGGTGAGGATCTTCTGCTCACGCTCGTCCAGCGTGGCGAGCGCCGGGCCCAGGGCCACCCGCAGCTCGGCCAGCTCGAACTCGCCGTCCTCGCCGCCGAGCATGTCGCCCAGTTCGGTGGCCCGGTCGCCGTCGCCGGTCGGGGTGGACAGCGACACCGCGTTGTACGCGCGGGCGCCCTCCAGGCCCTCCAGGACCTCTTCCTCGGTGACCTTGAGGTGGGCGGCGATGTCGGCGACCGTCGGGGAGCGGCCCAGCGTCTGCAGCAGCGAGCTGTTGGCGTCGGAGATGGCCAGCCGCAGCTCCTGGAGGCGACGCGGCACGCGGATGTCCCAGGTGCGGTCGCGGAAGTGGCGCTTGAGCTCGCCGATGATGGTGGGGATGGCGTAGCCGGCGAAGTCGACGCCGCGGGACGGGTCGAACTTGTCGATGGCCTTGATCAGGCCGATGGCGGCCGTCTGCGCCAGGTCGTCGGTGGGCTCCCCCCGGCCGCTGTAGCGGTGGGCGAGGTGGTTGGCGAGCGGCAGCCAGGCCTCGATCGCCCTGTCCCGCAGTGCGGGGCGCGACGGGTGGTTGGCGGGCAGCGCTGCCATCGCGTTGAGGACGTCGGCCGCGCTGTCGGTGAGCGCTCGCGGGTCCAGCTTCTTGGTGGCGACGGCCGGCGATGTCTTCGTCTGCTCGCTGATCGTTGGCGCGGTCATTCGGTGGTCCTCCCTGCACCTCGTCCGCGGATAAAGACGTGACGCTGTGGTTTAGATTCAGATCGTCCGTTCGGGACTCACCTTAACCTGATCGGCTCCCTGAAATCTAGCCGAAAGTACGATGTACTTAAGGTTCTTATGGGAAGAAACCTAGCGAAAGGTGCGTAGAGACCGGAAGATGTGATCGTGATTACCGGTTCGCTGGCCGAACGGCCAGTCCGGCTCGGGTCGGGCAGCTCGCGCCGCGCGGCCGTCCGGCGGTCGTCTCCGCCCTATGGCGAGGGCCGCGCGGCAGTTCGGGGCGTGCGCGCGGCTGGCCCGCCCGGTCGCGGTGTCTGATCGGCCGATGCGCAGGTGGCGCGCGTCAACATGAAAGCCGACAGCCGGGCGCGCCTGTCGGCTTTCCGTCCTTGTCCCGCCCGAGGGGCCGCCCGTAGCGTCGCGGGGAAATCCCCCTGGCCCGGAGGCAGCGTGCTCGACCCCGCCGATCCGCACCTCGTCGTGCACAGCCGGATGATCTATCTGAGCTGGCTGCCGGCGGACCCGGAGGTGATCGCCGCCCTGCTGCCGGCAGGCCTGCGCGCCGGCGAGGACCGCCGGGTCTTCATGAACCAGTACGTGGTCGACGACGAGACCCAGACCTCCGGGTTCGGCGCGTACTCGCTGACCTATCTCGGCGTGTCAGTCGCGGGCCTCGACGCCCCGGACCGTCCCCTGGGGGGCGGCTGGTGGACGCACTACCTGTGCTCCAGCCCCCGGGTGCGCGGTTACGCCGCCGCGCGCGGCGCCCCGGTCGCCGCCGGCCGCACCTGGCTGGAGCAGCGGGGCGACACGCTGGTGGCGCAGACCGAGGTCGACGGGGTGCCCCTGATCCGCACCCGGGCCCGGGTCGGCGACACCGGGCACGTCATCCGCAGCGGCCACCACCGCTACCTCACGGGCCGGGGCGACGCCCTGGTCAGCGGCGTCTATCCGTACCTGGCCGAGCCGGTGGCCCCGTTCGAGGTCGAGTCGGTGGACTTCTTCGACCCGGACCACCCGGTCTACCGGCTCCGCCCGGCCAACCCGCTGGTCATCACCGCCGGGTTCTACTCACCGCGCGCGTCGTTCGCGTACCCCGGCGGGGAGAGCGTCCTCGCCCGCAGCCCGGCGGTGACGGTCGGCCGGGCCGGTCACCAGGTGCCGGCCAGCCGGGCCCGCAGCGGCCTGCCGTCCGGGTCGTAGACCAGCCGGTACGCGGGCAGTGCCCATGCCCGGGTGTACCAGGGCAGCCGCTCCGGCCGGTGCGGGCGCAGCCGGCCCGGCGGCCGGGGCCCGACCCGGCCCGAGTCGTGCCAGCGTTGCAGTGCGTCGGCCGACGCGGTGATCGTCTCGACCGCCGACGCCGGGTCCAGCAGGCCGTCGTCCGAGCCGCCGTCCGGGTCCAGGTCCAGGTGCTCGCGCCACAGCCGCAGCCGCAGCTCCCGGGCGAACAGCCGGGCCCCGTCGCCGAGGCCGCCCGGGTCCAGCGGGGCCCGCTCGTCCCGGGTGTCGTCGAGCACGGCGCAGGACAGCTCGCTGTCGTGGGTCCACGAGCGGCGGTTGAAGTTGTCGCTGCCCACGCTGGCCCACGCGTCGTCGACCACGCACACCTTGGCGTGCACGTACACGGGGTCGCCCGCGTGGTTCTCCACGTCGAAGACGTGCACCCGGTCCGGGGCTGCCCTGCCGCACAGCGACAGCGCCTGCTCCCGGCCGACCATGTTCGGCGGCAGGGCGAACCGGCCGTCCACGTCGGGGTGCCGCGGGACGACGGCCACCAGGTGCAGGTCGGGGTTGTCGCGCAGCGCCCGGGCGAACAGGTCGGCCACCTCGGTCGACCAGAGATACTGGTCCTCCAGGTAGATCAGCCGCCGGGCCCGGCGTACGGCCTTGGTGTAGCCGCGTGCCACCGTGCGCTCGCCGTCGGGGGCGAAGGAGTAGCGCGGGCGCACCGCCGGGTAGGTGCGCAGCACCTGGATCCGGTGCGGGCCGCACGGCGGGGGGACGTCCGGCTTCTCGGGCAACGGGTCCGGGCGCAGGTCCGAGCCGCGTAGCCGATCCCGCAGGTACGCCAGCGGGTTCTCCGAGTCCAGCGGCATCGGGTCGGTCCACCGTTCCCGGAAGACCGTGTCCAGCGCGTCGACCACCGGCCCGCGCAGGGCGAGCTGCACGTCGTGCCAGGGCGGGGTGTCGCCGTACCGGGGCGACATCCCGACGGCCTGCGGGTCGCCGTGGTGCTCGGCGTCGTCCCGGCGGCTGTGGCACAGGTCGATCCCGCCGGCGAAGGCGATGTCCCGCTCGGGGGCGGCGGGGTGGCGCAGCACCACCAGCTTCTGGTGGTGCGAGCCGCCGCGCCGGACCCGCTGGTCGAGCAGCACCTCTCCGCCGGCCGCGCAGATCGTCTCGCTGAGGCTGCGGTTCTCGGCCTCGCTGAACGACAACGTGTCCAGGTGTGAGCGCCAGAGCAGGCCCTTGACCACCACACCGCGCTGGGCGGCGCGGCTGAAGAGCTGGGCCACGGTCGGCCCGTCCGGGCGCATCCGCTCGTCGGGGTCGCCGCGCCAGTCGGTGAAGAAGAGGTGGTCGCCCTCCTGGAGCGCCTCCACCTCGCTGACCAGCCGGTCGAAGTACGCCGCGCCGTGAATCAGCGGCTCGGCGAGGTTTCCGGTCGTCCAGACGGGTAACTCGGAGGCTGGGTTGGCGCGTTCCTGCGCGGTGAGGAACCAGTCCCGCATCGGCACGCTCCATCCTCCCGAGGTCGACAACGTCCTCACGTTAGGCCCCCCGCGCCGGGTCCGCACGCCGGCCGGCACCCCGGTGACCTGGCCGACGTTCCCCGCCGCGACGCCCGACGACCCTGATGCGAAACACCGAGGAGGCCACACGATGCCCACCGAGACGACCGACGCCGTGACCGAGGACCGCGAACAGCCGGTGGAGAACGAGCGCGGGGCCCTGGTGGCCGTGTTGGTGATGGTGCTGCTGGGGGTGGCGGGGATCTTCGCGGTCTCCTGAACCCGCCGGCGGGCGCCACCGGGGCACCCGGTGACGCCCGTCACGTCGACGGTCAGGGGCGGTCGCCCTGGCCGCCGGTGTGCGGCAGCCGCTCGGCCGGGACCACCCCGAGCCGACCGGCCTGGAAGTCCTCGAACGCCTGGATCAGCTCGTCCCGGGTGTTCATCACGAACGGGCCGTAGTGCGCCACGGGCTCCCGGATCGGCTGCCCGCCCATCACGTAGAGCTCCAGGGCGGGGGTGTTCGAGTCCTGCTTCGCGTCGGCGGTGACCCGCAGCGCGTCGCCCGGGCCGTGGGTGGCGAGCTGGCCGGTGTGGAAGGGCCGGCGGTCGGTGCCGACCGTGCCGCGCCCGGCGAGCACGTAGACCAGCGCGTTGAAGTCCGGCTGCCAGGGCAGGCTCAGCTCGGCGCCGGGCTGCACCGTCACGTGGGCGATGCTGATCGGGGTGTGGGTCGAGCCCGGCCCCCGGTGCCCGGCCACCTCTCCCGAGATGACCCGGATCAGCGCGCCGCCGTCCGGCGTTATGAGCAGCGCCGACTCCCCTCCGCGGATGTCCTGGTACCGCGGCGGCATCATCTTCGCCACCCTCGGCAGGTTCACCCAGAGCTGGAGGCCGTGGAAGAGGCCCCCGCTGGCCACCAGGTGCTCCGGCGGCGCCTCGATGTGCAGCAGGCCGCTGCCGGCCGTCATCCACTGGGTGTCGCCGTCGGTGATGGTGCCGCCGCCGCCCTGCGAGTCCTGGTGGTCCATGATCCCGTCGATCATGTAGGTCACCGTCTCGAAGCCGCGGTGCGGGTGCCACGAGGTGCCCTTCGGCTCGCCCGGCGCATAGTCCACCTCGCCCATCTGGTCGAGGTGGAGGAACGGGTCCAGCTCGTGTGTCGGCACGCCGGCGAAGGCCCGGCGGACGGGGAAGCCCTCGCCCTCGTGCCCGCTGGGGGCGGTGGTCAACCGGCGGACCGGCCGGTAACCGGTGGTCTCGTCGAGCCGGGGCAGGCGGGGCAGGACGAGGACGTCGTCGACGGTGATGGCGGGCATCTCGAACTCCTTATTCGCTCAGGGTGGACGAGTCGTCGCGGTCGGCGCGCAGGCGCCGGCCGAGGCGTTCGAAGACCCGGTTCAGGCAGGCGATCTCGGCGTCGTCGAGGTCGTCCATCAGGTGGGTGCGCGCGGAGCGCAGGTGGTGCGGCGCGGCCTCGCGCAGCGCCAGCAGCCCGGCGGCGGTGAGCACCGCCTCGCTGCCGCGCCGGTCCGCGGGGCACGCTTCCCTGGCCACCAGGCCGCGCTTCTGCATCGAGGAGATCTGGTACGTCAACCGGCTGGGTGAGAAGACCAACCGGCCGGCCAGCTCGCCCATCCGCAGCCGCTGCCCCGGCGCCTCGGAGAGCAGGACCAGCACGTGGTAGTCGGCGAAGCTCAGCTCGCTGTCGGCCCGCAGGTCGTCCTCGAGCTGGGTGAACAGCCGCTGGCTCGCCTCGATGTAGGCGCGCCAGCAGGCCATCCGCTCGCCGTCCAGGCTCTCCGTCATGCCAGAACAGTAGCACTCTTTCAAAATTTAACAAGTGACTCCGCACTGCGTCGGGGGGGCTTGTCAGGTGGATGAGGCTGCGAAGCTTCGGATTTGAAGGGGTTCGGCCGGGGAAACCTCCGCGTGGCCGGGCCGGCGGCGTGCCAGACTGCCCCGTGGACCACGTCGTACTCGCCGCCCCCGGCCTGCTGCTGCGCCCCTGGCGGGCGGCCGACGCCCCCGACGTGCTGGCCGCCCTGGGTGACCCGGAGGTGGCGACGTGGAACCCGCAGGGCGACATGGACGAGGCGCGGGCGCGCAACTGGGTGCGCCGGCGGGCGGACTGGTCGAGCGGCGAGCACATGTCCCTCGCGGTGGCCGACCCGGGCGACGCCGAACTGCTCGGGGCGGTGTCGCTGCACCGGATCGGCGGCGGCAACGCCAGCATCGGCTACTGGACCGTCCCCGCCGCCCGGGGGCGGGGCGTCGCCACTGGCTCGGTCCGGCGGCTCACCACCTGGGCCTTCGCGGCGCTGGGCCTGCACCGCATCGAGCTCTGTCACGCCGTGCCGAACGTGGCGTCCTGCCGGGTGGCCGGCCGGGCGGGCTACCTCGTCGAGGGCACGCTGCGCGAGTCGTACCGTTACGGCGACGGTCGCCGGCACGACGAACACCTGCACGCGCGCCTCGCCACCGACCCGGGCTAGCTGTACTGCCCGGCTAGCTGGGTGCTGTGGGCGTCGTACCTTGATCGTCTGCTGATTTTCGAGACGACCCGCCGGGCGAGTTCTCCACAACCAGCAGACGATCATGGAGAGCCGCCCCTGACGGGGGCGAGGTGAGAGCGGAGGCGGGCGGCAGGAAAACGAGCGTGATCGTGTGTGCTCGTACGGCCCCAGACCACGCCAGACCACGCCCGCGCACGGAGCAAGCCTGGACGCCCGGAGCGGGCAGCCCGGCGAACCCCGTTCCACCCTCACCCACACCGAACCGGCGGCGCCGAACCGAACCGAGCCGAGGCAGGCCGACTTCGACACAGGCTCCGGGCGCTCGTGCCGCCGGGTGGCTCATTCCATCGGGTGAGGGGCTGCGGAACGTCGCGCGACCCGGGATGGATCGGACGAAGAATGTCCAAGCGGACGTCCTTGGCGACAGCGACACGGGGCGTGACGTTTCGGATTCACTGTCGTACGGACGGGGACTGTTGTCATGGGTGGGAAGAACGCGGATCAGGCGCGGGCGGCGTTCGAGAAGTTGCGGAACAAGATCGAGGTCGATCCCGCGTTCCGGGAAGGCCTCCGGGAGAACATGCGGGCCGCCGTCGACCGGGCCGGACTGACCGAGGAACTGCAACGCCTGCGCGCGGAGTCGGCGCAGGATCAGGAAATCTGCCTCTACACGTGTGCGGTCATCACCTGCATCCGCACCTGTCTGATCACCGAACTCCAGCAGTGACCGGCTGATGGCCCGACTGCTCGACGTCGTTGTCGGCCTCTGTGGCCGTGCCGAGCTGCCCTGGTCCGTCCGGCATGTCGACCCGCCCGGCTGGGTGACCGGTAGGCCGGTGGGCGGTCGTACCCCCAGGGCCGGATGGAAACTGCACATCACGGCTGTCGAGTCGAACGCCCTGGAGGTGCTGCGACGCTGCCTTCCGGCGATCGTCGCCCGGTCGGTGCCGTTCAAGGTCGCCGACGCTGCGCTGCTGGCACGACTCAACGACGGCTCGGAGGGCCTGGCTCAGATCGGCAAGTTCCTCACCGTCTACCCCGCCGACCCGGTGGAGGCCACGAAACTCGCGACGGAGTTGGACGCGCTGACCCGGGGCGTCCGTGGCCCGTTGCCCCCGTCGGACCGACCCTTCAGCCCGACGAGTGCCGTCTCGTACCGCTACGGTGCCTTCGAAGGGGAATTCACCCGTACGTCGCTCGGCGCCGTTGTCCCCGCGTACCGTGGCCCCGACGGCGCGATCGTGCCCGACCCGCGGCTCACCCACTATGTGGCACCCCCCGACGTCGTCGACCCGTTCGCCGAGCACGGCGACGCCGCGCCGCCGTCCGCGATCACCGATGAGCTGCTGCACGGGCGTTACCTGCTGGCGAACTGCCTGTCCCGGTCCGTCCGCGGCGACGCGTACGAGGCGATCGACATCGACACCGCCCGGGCCTGCGTCGTCAAGCGCGCGCCCCGCGACCGCCTGCTGACCGGTTGCGGCCCGGACGCCCGGGAGCTGCTCCGGGGCGAGGCGACCGTGCTGGCCGGCCTGCGTCCCGACCCCCGGTTCCCGGACGTCTACGAGGTCGTAGAGCGGCACGGCGACCTGTGTCTGGTCGAGCAGCGCCTCGACGGGGTGCCGCTGGACCGGTACGTCTCGGCGCTCGCGACGGGTGGGGAACGGATCGGACGGGCGCAACTGCTCCGGTGGGCGGGTGAGCTCGTCGCCATGCTCACGCGCATCGAGCAACGCGGGTGGGTCTACTCGGATCTGAAGTCGGGCAACACCCTGGTCAGTCCCGAAGGGACACTCCAACTGGTGGACTTCGAGCTGTGCGCCCCCGTCGGGGAGCCGGCCACCCTCCCGCGTCGGGGCACCCGGGGGTACCTCGACGTCCAGGGGTCGTCGACGGGCGGGCCCCGCGACGGTCGGATCCACTCCCTCGGCGCGGTGCTGTACTTCCTGGCCACCGCCGCCGAACCGTCGCGGGCCCCCGATGGGTCCCTGCTGCGCCGTCCGATCCGGGACCTGAACCCGGCCGTCGACGACGACGTCGAGGAACTCGTCGAGCGGTGCCTGGGCGCCACGGGGACGGGGTTCACCTCCTTGCGGGCGGTCGGGGACGCCGTGGAGAGCCTGGCTTCGGGGCGATCCGGGCAGGAGCGGGTGCGGACCCGTCCCCGCCGGCCGCTCACGGAGCCGGCGGACCCGTCTCCCGGCCGGCTGGCCGAGACGATCCGCACCCTCGGCGATTCGCTCTGTGCCGACGCGGAGCCGATACCGGGACAGCGCGGCCTGGCGTGGAACAGCCCGCACGATCCGACCGGTCGGCTGGCGCTGCGGGACCTCAACTCCGGGGCCGCCGGCAATGTGCTCGCGCTGGCGGAGATCACCCGGGAGTACGGCGAGGAGCACCACAAGCGGGTGCTCCGGGCCGCCGCGTCGGCGTTGGTGCGCGAATCGCCGATCCTCGACGACCGGCTGCCCGGCCTGTACGTCGGGGAGGCGGGGGTGAGCGCCGCGCTGCTGCGGGCCGGTCAGGTGCTGGGTGACCGGTCGATGGTCGCCGCGGCGGCCCGGCACGGCGAGATGGTGGCCGCGGCCTCGCACGACTCGCCGGACCTCTTCAACGGCACCGCGGGTCGACTCCGCTTCCACCTGATGATGTGGAACGAGACCGGCGACAGCGTCCACCGCGTCGCGGCGCGGACGGCGGCCGACGTCCTGCTGGACCGGATGGACGGCACCGGTTCCGATTTCGCCGGCTGGCGGACGCCCCCGGGGTACGGGGACCTCAGCGGGCAGGTCTGGCTCGGTTACGCCCACGGCGCCGCCGGGATCGCGGACTGCCTGCTCGACGCACTGGAGGAGTTCGGCGACGAACGTTGTGCCGCCGCAGTCGTCGACACCGTGCGACTGCTCGACCGGCACGGCGTGCCGGTCTCTCCGCACGGGTCGGCCATGGGCTGGCCGGCCAGCCCCGGCCAGTCCCCGAGCGCCCCGTACTGGTGCCATGGCGCGTCCGGCATCGGGACGATGCTGACCCGGGCGGCGCGAATCGACCTGTGCCCGCGGGCCGGCGACCTGGCCGACCGGGCCGGCCGGGCGGTGGCGGAGACGACCTGGGTGGGGCCGACACAGTGCCACGGCCTGGCCGGGAACATCGAGTTCCTCCTGGACCTGTACCGGAACACGGGGGAACAGAGCTGGCTCACCGCCGCGCACCGGCTGTGGGGGCACCTTCAGGCGTACCGGCGCGACGTGGACGGCCGGACCGGGTGGGAGTCCGACGTTCCCGGCACGGTCCACGCCGGATACCTGGTCGGGTACGCGGGGACGGCCATGTGCCTGTTACGGCTGGCCCGGCCGTCGCACCGGCCGCGCCACCTGACGCCTGCCGGTTTCCGGGCCACCCGTCACCTGCCGTGACGCCCCTCCCAGCGGGTGGTTCGGGCGGAGCGACAGCCCCGGAGCGACAGCCCCGGGGCCGCCCGGTGGCGTCGGCCTCAGCGGGCTGTCGCGCCCGTCGGCGTCAGGTGCATCCGGCCCAGCAGCTGCCGGGCCTGGTCGGCCTGGTCAGCGTCGACCGTGACCGCGTACTGGCCGGCGCGCAGGGAGCTGGCGGACGTGAAGTCCCGCTGCCCACCGGTCATCGCGTGCGCGACCGCGCCGAACACCGCGCCCCAGATCGCGCCGATCACCAGGCCGACCAGGATCACCGCCACCCAGTTACCGGTGGTGAAGATGCCGAAGAGCAGCCCGATGAACAGGCCGAACCAGGCACCGGTGCCCGCGCCGACCAGGGCCGACCGGCCCGTGGTCATCCGGCCCAGCACCGTCTCGACCAGGGTGAGGTTCGTCCCCACGATCGCGGTGCGCTCCACCGGGAACCGGTTGTCGGCCAGGTAGTCCACCACCCGCTGCGCGGACGGATAGTCCGGGTACGACCCGATCGTCACGGTCGGGGCCCCGGTCGGCGGGCCGTGGCCGTGGCCGCCGGGTGGGGTGGGGTGGCCCGCCGGGCCGGAAGGGAGGTTGTTTCCGCCCGACGTTCCGGATCGCAGGGTCGCGGTGGGATTCGAGGGTCTGGTCATGAGCATCCTCCTTCGTCGACCTCCCGCCTTCCCCCGGGCAGCGGCCGGTAACGCGCCGCCTTCCCCCGGTCCGGGAGGTACCCGCCGCGATCCGGATGCCCGACGCGCCGGATCGCTCTCCGGTCGCCTCGCCCCCGACCGGGAGGGACGACGCGCGGGACCGGTCCGGCCGCATCCGGCGGTGCCCCGACGAATGCTGGTCGGCGCCGCCGGGTAGGCACGGCCGTGGACAGCGGACGGATCAGCGAGCACGGCTTCCTGGCCGACGGCCGCAGCGCCGCGCTGGTCGACCGGGCCGGCTCGGTCAACTGGTGGTGCCCGGCGCGGATCGACGCCCCGTCGGTCTTCGGGCGGCTGCTCGACGACGACGCAGGCCACTGGTCGATTCGGCCCGACGGCGACTTCACCACCGAACGCTCCTACCTGGAGGACACGCTGGTGCTGCGGACCGTCTTCACCACCCGGGACGGGTCGGTGGCAGTGACCGACACGCTGGCGCTGGAGCCCGGCGCGCGTGGCCACGACATCGGGCTGCACTCGCCCCGGGTGCTGGCCCGGCTGGTGGAGGGAGTCTCCGGCGTGGTCCCGGTACGGCTGCGCTACCGCCCCCGGTTCGAGTACGGCCGGGTCGTCCCGTACCTGGTGTGCACCGGCGACGGGGTGGAGGCGACCGTCGGCGCGGCCCGCCTGCGACTGCGCGGCGACGTGCCCGTGCGGCGCGGCGAGGGCGAGGCCGCGGCGACGTTCACGGTCCGGGCCGGCGAGTCGTACGGCTTCACGCTGGGGTACGCGCCGGTCTACGACGCCGGCCCGCCCCTGACCCCCGACGCCGCGCCGACGGTTGCCGAGGCGGTGGCGGGGTGGCGGTCCTGGGCCGGGCTGCACCCGTACCACGGCCGGTTCGCGGAGCAGGTGCGCCGCAGCGCGCTGGTCGTGCAGGGCATGACCTACCAGCCCAGCGGCGCGATCGTCGCCGCGGCGACCACCTCGCTGCCCGAGCAACTCGGCGGGGACCGCAACTACGACTACCGCTTCGTCTGGGTCCGCGACTTCAGCCTCACCCTCCAGGCGCTCTGGCTGGCGGCCTGTCCCGACGAGGCCAACCGGCAGTTCGCCTGGGTGGCCCGCGCGATGGGCCGCATCGGGAACCAGCCGGTTCCCATCATGTACGGCGTGGAGGGCGAGCGGGACCTCTCCGAGCACCGCCTCGACGGCCTCGCCGGGTACGCCGACAGCCAACCCGTCTTCGTCGGCAACGACGCCTGGAAACAGCGGCAGACCGACGTGCTCGGGGAGGTCCTCGACGCGGCGTGGCTGATGCGCCACTACCTCGATCCGATGGACCCCGAGGTGCACCAGCTCCTGCGCGCCCTCGCCGACCAGGCGGTCGCCGACTGGCACCGCCCGGACGCCGGCATGTGGGAGGCCCGGGACGCGGAACGGCACTACGTCTCGTCCAAGGTGCAGTGCTGGACCGCGCTGGACCGGGCGGTGCGCTTCGGCCCCCGCCTCGGCGACTCCGCCGACCTGGCCCGCTGGGCCGCCGCCCGCGACGAGGTCCGCGCGGCGGTGCTGGACCGGGGCTGGAACGACCGGCTCGGTGCGTACACCGGCGCCTTCGGCTCGGACGAGTTGGACGCCTCGGTGCTGATCATGCCGCTGGTGGGGTTCCTGCCCGCCGACGACGACCGGATGCGTTCCACCATGGACGTCGTCGAGGCCAGGCTGTCCCGCGACGGCCTGCTGCGCCGCTGGGACGGCGATCCGGCCGGCTTCGTCATCTGCTCGTTCTGGCTGGCGAGCTGCCTGGCGCTGGCCGGCGAACTGGACCGGGCCGAGCGGATGTTCACGTCGCTCGCCAGCCGGACGAACGACCTGGGCCTGTTCGCCGAGCAGATCGACCAGGCCACCGGGGAGCAGCTCGGCAACTTCCCGCAGGCCTTCTCGCACATCGGACTGATCAACGCCGCCGGCTGGCTGACCGAGGCCGGCGAGCGGCGACGCCAGGGCGCGGACCGCCCGCGCCGGACCGTGCCGACAGGCGCGGGGCGAACGGAGGGAGCACGCTGATGACCGGACGGCTCGACGGAAGGACCGCCCTGATCACCGGCTCGGACTCGGGCATCGGCCAGGCCACGGCGATCGAGTTCGCGCGGGAGGGCGCCGACGTGGTGGTGCACTACCTGCACGACCACGCCGGGGCCAACCACACCCGGGACAAGGTGGCGCAGGCCGGCCGGCGGGCGGTGGTGGTGCAGTGCGACATCACCGAGGAGTCCCAGGTCGAGGCGATGTTCGACGAGGCCCTGGCGGAGTTCGGGGCGCTCGACGTGCTGATGAACGACGCCGGGGTGGACGCGTCCGGCATCCCGGTGGCCGACCTGGACACCGAGACCTGGGACCGGGCCATCCGGACCAACGTCTACGGGGCGTTCTTCTGCTCCCGCCGGTTCGTCCGGCACCGCCGGGACCAGGGCGGCCACGGGAAGATCATCAACATCACCTCGGTCCACCAGGAGGTGGCCCGGGCCGGCGGCTCCGACTACGACGCGAGCAAGGGCGCGCTGCTGGAGTTCGCCAAGAGCCTGGCCCTGGAGGTGGCGCCGATGCACCTCAACGTCAACAACATCGGGCCGGGGATGGTGCTCACCCCGTTCAACCAGAAGGCCATCGACGACCCGGCGTACCTCCAGGAGCAGGTGCAGAGCATCCCGTGGAAGCGGGCCGCCCAGCCGGAGGAGATCGGCAAGCTGGCGGTCTTCCTGGCCAGCGACGACGCCGACTACGTGACCGGTTCGACGTACTTCATGGACGGCGGGCTGATGCAGAATCAGGGCCAGGGCGCCTGAGCGCGTCCCTCGATCGCGACGCGAGCCGGCCGACCCGTCGGCGCTCCCCGGTCAACCGTCGACGGTACGGACCGGCGGGACCCCGGGTGCGGGGCCCCGCCGGCCGGGGTGGTGCGCGTCGGCGTTGCCGTCGCAGGGTCAGTCAGGAGCAGGCCGCGGGGTCAGGAGCAGGTAGCCCCGTTGAGGGTGAAGCCGACCGGGGTGGGCAGCGTGCCGCCGGAGTAGGTGCCCTGGAAGCCGATGCTCAACGTGCCGCCGGCCGGCAGGCTGCCGTTCCAGGGTGAGTTGCGCACGGTGATCTGCTCGCCGCTCTGGCTCCACTCGCCGTTCCAGCCGCTGATGAGCCGGACGCCGGGGCCGGCGGTGAAGGCCACCGTCCACGAGCTGAGCGCCCCGCCCCGGTTGGTCACCCGCAGTTCGGCGGTGAACCCGCCGGTCCAGGTGTTCGGGGTGAAGGTGACCGCGCAGCCCCGGGCCGGCGTGGTCGGCGGCGGCGTGGTCGGGGGCGCGGTGGTGGGCGGCGCGGTCGTCGGGGGCGCGGTGGTCGGGACCGGCCCGGCGGCGACCGCCAGGTCGTACGCCCGCTGCGGGACGAACTGGCCGGCCCCGGCGAGGCAGCCGTCGGCCTCGCCGGGCAGCTTCACCCACAGGTACGCGTCGATCGCGCCGTCCCCGGTGGCGGTGGTGCTCGGCGTGCCGATCGCCCGCCCCGGCGGGTCGCACCACTCCGAGCCGGCCGGGCCGTTGCCGTTGCGGCTGGTGTCGACCACGGCCTTCAGCCGGGACACGCCGGTGGCGGCGATGACCTGCTTGGCGTACCCGACGGACTCGGCGGTGGTCCGGTAGTTGGAGACGTTGAGCGAGATGCCGTCGGCGCTGTTGGCGATGTCCGCGCCGGTCAGCCGGGCGGCGATGTCGGCGGGGGAGAGCCACGCCGAGTGCCCGGCGTCGAAGTAGACCTTCGCCTGCGCCGAGCCGGCCTTGAGCTTCTTGCCGGCGTACGCCATGGACGCCTTGGTCTCGGCCTGCTGGGCGGCGCTCTGGCAGCTCGTCATCAGCGGGAGCACGTCGGGCTCCAGCACGATCGAGGCGGGCCGGCCGGCCAGCCCGGCGGCCACCTGGTCGACCCACTGCCGGTAGCTGGCGTGGTCCGGCGCACCGCCGCCGCTGGCACCGCTGCAGTCCCGGTTCGGGATGTTGTAGACCACCAGGATCGGGATCCTCCCCGCCGCGGCGGCGGCCCCGACGAACTGGTCCACCTCGGTCCGTACCGTGGAGGTGTTGGTCCGGGTGTACCAGCGGGCCTGCGGGACGGCGGCGATCCGGTCCCTGATCACGGCGGCGCGCTGGTCGCCCGGATTGGCGGCCACCCACTGGGCGGCGTTGGTCTGCGGGTCGACGTAGAACACGGAGTCGGCGGCCACGGCCGGCGCGGATCCGACGAGGCCGACCGCGACGGTGGCGGCGGCGGTGAGTGTGGTCGCGCCGGCGGCCAGGGCCGCGAGCGCCGGTCTGCTTCGCATGGGGGCGTCCTCCACCGATCGATGAACGTGCGTGGAAGCGCTCCCACGCGTTCCCGTCAAGGTACGCGCCCATTGCCGGCGTGTGAAGACCCTGTGACGCCCCCGCCGGCCCTCGGGGGGCGAGAATTGCGGAATGCGCCTGGTGATCACGGCCGACACCCACGTGCCGAAGCGGGCCCGCGACCTGCCGGAGCCGCTCTGGGCGGCGATCGCCGCCGCCGACGTGGTGCTGCACGCCGGGGACTGGGTGGACGTCGCGCTGCTCGACGCCATCGAGGACCGGGCCCGCCGCCTGATCGGCGTGTACGGCAACAACGACGGGCCCGAGCTGCGGGCCCGGCTGCCCGAGGTGGCCCGGGTCGAGCTGGACGGCCTGCGGGTCGCCGTGGTGCACGAGACCGGCCCGCGCGCCCGCCGCGAGGAGCGCTGTGCCGCCGCGTACGGCGACGCGGACCTGCTCGCCTTCGGCCACTCGCACATCCCGTGGGACACCGTCGCCCCGGGCGGGCTGCGGCTGCTCAACCCCGGCTCGCCGACCGACCGCCGACGCCAGCCGTACGCCACCTACCTGACGGCGCGGGTGGCGGCGGGACGGCTCGACCGGGTCGAGCTGCACCGCCTGCCGCCCCGTCGGGGTGGCCGTTGATCGTCTGCTGTTCACGGACGGCTCGCCCGGCGTGTCGTGCCGGTGAACAGCAGACGATCAAGGAAGTCATCCGGAGGGGGTGCGGCGGGGACACCGGGCACGACCCTGGACCGACCGTGGGTCAGCGCTCCGGCTGGTGCTGCGCCTTCGGCCGGGCGCGCAGGTGGGCGCGCTCTCCCTGCCGGCCGAAGAGGCTGAGGAACTCGACCGGCTCGCTGTCGGCGGCCCCGAACCAGTGCGGCACCCGGGTGTCGAACTCGGCCGCCTCGCCGGGGGTCAGCTCCATGTCCCGCTCACCGAGGACGAGGCGCAGCCGGCCGTTGAGCACGTAGAGCCACTCGTAGCCCTCGTGGGTCTGCGGATCCGGTTCCCGCCGCCGGCTACCGGCCGGGATCACCAGCTTGTACGCCTGGATGCCGCCGGCCCGGCGGGTCAGCGGGAGCATGGTCAGATCGTGCCGGCTGATCGGCCGTAGGTGGACGCGCGGGTCGCCGGTGGGCGGGGCGCCCACCAGGTCGTCGAGCGTCACGCCGTGCGCCCGGGCCAGCGGGAGCAGTTGCTCCAAGGTCGGCCGGCGGGTGCCGGACTCCAGTCGGGACAGGGTGCTCACCGAGATCCCGGTCGCCGCCGACAGGTCGGCCAGGGTGGTCTCGCGCTGTCGGCGCAGCGCGCGCAGCCGGGGCCCCACCCCGGCGAGCGCGCGGTCGAGGTCGTCGCCCATGCCACCAGTTTGCCAGAACGGCAATTGAGTTTGCAGTCCTCGCGGCGGCCGGACGTACACGGTGGCCGGGGAGGGACGGGGCCGGGCGTACCGCCCCCGCCGGTCTGCCCCACCGGTCTGCCCCACCGGTCTGCCCCGCATGTCTGCGCTGCGTCCCCGTTCCCGCACGCCGCTTCCGCATGCCGGCCGCGCATGCCGTTTTCCCGCATGCCGGCCGCGCGTGCCCGGGCCCGGGCCGGCCGCGAACGCCCTACCATCACCAAGATGGATGCGGACCGGACACGGGTCTTGGTGGTCGGGGCGGGGATCGCCGGGGTGGCGTGCGCCGCCGAGTTGGCCCGGGCGGGCGTCCCGGTGCAGATCCGCGAGCGTGCCCGGGTGGCGGGCGGCCGGATGGCCAGCAAGCGGTTCGACGGGCGCCCGGCGGACATCGGCGCGGCGTACTTCACCGTCAGCGACCCGGACTTCGCCGAGGTGGTGCGCGGCTGGGCGGACGCCGGGCTGGCCCGGGAGTGGACCGACACCTTCGTGGCGTACTCCGCACAGGGCCGGCGCGAGGCCCCCGGGCCGATGCGCTGGGCGGCCCCGCGCGGGCTGCGGTCGCTGGTCGAGCACCTGGCGGCAGATCTGCCGGTGGTGGTCGACCGGCTGGTGCTCGGCGTCGACTCCGGGCCGGCCGTCGACGGCTCGCCCTGCGCGGCCGTGGCGCTGGCCGTGCCCGGCCCGCAGGCGGCCCTGCTGCTCGACCCGGCGCTCGCTGCGGCCACCGCCGCCGTGCAGGCGCAGCGGTGGTCGCCGACGCTGAGCGCGGTGCTGCGCTTCCCGGCCCGGTCCTGGCCCGACTTCCGCGGCGCGTTCGTCAACGACCATCCCCTGCTCACGCTCGTCTGCGACGACGGCGACCGGCGCGGCGACGGCGCCCCGGTGCTGGTCGCGCACACCACGCCGACGTTCGCCGCCGGTCACCTCGCCCAGCCGACCGGGGCCGGCCGGGCCATCGAGCAGGCCGTCCGCGACCTGCTCGGCCTGCCCGAGCCCGCCGCGCTCGTACACGTGCACCGCTGGACGTACGCCACGCCGACCGTGCCCGGCGGGGACGGGACGTACCACCTGGACGCCGACGGCATCGGGCTGGCCGGCGACGCCTTCGGCAAGCCCCGGGTGCAGAGCGCCTGGCGCTCGGGCCGCGACCTGGGCCGCGCCCTGGCCACCCGCCTGACCCCCACCTGACCCACCCACGGTTCCCGCCCCCGACCCCACCCCGTCCCGCCCCGTCCCCGTCGATCTTGCACTTGCGGCCCCCGTTCTACGGCCTTGGCCCGTTATGCCCGGGCCGCAAGTGCAAGATCGCGGGCGGGGCAGGGCCGGGTGAGCGCCGGGGCGGGCGAGGGCCGGGCGGGGTGGGGCGGGTGGGGTGGGGTGGGGTCAGGCGGGGGTGGGGGTGGGGGCGCGTTCGGAGGGGTCCTCGGTGCGTTCGCCCGCGCGGTCGAGGAGCTGCATGACCGGGGTGGCGGCGACCCCGTGCACCACCACCGAAACGATCACCACCAGCCCGACCGTGGCCCAGATCAGGTCGGCCTGCGGGAAGTCCGCCTTCGTCGTCGCGTACGCCAGGTAGTAGAGCGAGCCGACGCCCCGGATGCCGAACAGCGAGATCACCCAGTGTTCCGCCGGCCGGCCCGGCGCGCCGCGCAGCGACAGCCACCCGGCCAGCGGTCGGACCACGAAGACCAGCGCCAGCCCGACCAGCGCGGCCGGCCAGGTCAGTGGGGCGAGCAGACCGTCGACCACCGCGCCCCCGAAGAGCAGCAGCAGCAGGACGGTCAGCAGCCGCTCGATCTGCTCGGCGAAGTCGTGCAGCACCGAGTGGAACTTGTGGCTCCGCTCGGCCGCCCGGATCGTCCGGGCCGCCACGAAGACGGCCAGGAAGCCGTAGCCGCCGACCACCTCCACCAGCCCGTACGCGAGGAACGTGGCGGCCAGCGCGAGGAAGCCCTCGGCGTGCCGGGCGAGCCGCAGCTCGCTCGGGGCCCGGAAGAACAGCTTGCCGAGCAGCCAACCGACCAGCAGCCCGCCGCCGACGCCAGCGGCCAGCTTGTACAGCACGTCCACGGTGAACCAGTCGGCGAACCAGTCCGCCGGGGCGAGGCTGGCGCTGGCGATCGCGATGGCCGCGTACACGAAGGGGAAGGCCAGGCCGTCGTTGAGGCCGGCCTCCGAGGTCAGCGCGAAACGTACCTCGTCCTCGGAGTCCTCCACATCGGTCGGCTCGCCGACCTGCACGTCGGCGGCGAGCACCGGGTCGGTCGGGGCCAGCGCCGCGCCCAGCAGCAGCGCGGTGGCGGGCACCAGGCCCGCCCACCACCAGCCGAGCAGCGCCACGGCCGCGATGCAGATCGGCATCGCGATCGCCAACAGCCGCCAGGTGGACGACCACCGGGACCAGCTCAACGGCCGGTCGATCTTGAGGCCCGCGCCCATCAGCGCGACGATCACGCCGATCTCGGTGAGGTGGGTGGCGACCTCGGGATGCGCCAGCGGGTCCGGGCTGGGCAGCCCGGTGGGCAGGATGAAGATCAGCATGCCCAGGCCGAGGAACGCGATCGGCATCGACAATGGCCGGCGCTCCAGCAGCCGGGGGAGGATCCCGGCGAGCAGGGCGCCCAGCCCCACCACCGCGAACGCGACGTCTACCGGTTCCACCGCACCACCCTTCGCCACCTCGCCCACGGCCGTGGGCAGGTGGTGACGGACCTTGCCCCGTCGGTGGTTCCGATATGCGTGCCGCGCGTAACTGATCCGCCGGCCCTGCCGGCGCGCAGGCTTCGCGCGCTCAGCACGGGCGCGGGCCGATCGAAGCAGCTGCTGATCCGGGAGCGGTCAGTCCCGCTGGTCGCGGTGCCCGACGCGATGGTGCCGCGCCGCCCGACCGAGGCACCCGGCGCGCTGCCCGCCGCCGCAGGGCCAGCGTGTCCACGAAGAACGCCGGAAGCGGCATCCGGCGGGGTTCTCGGTGGCCGGACGTCCCCTCCTGCCCGGTCCGCCCGCCGCCGACCCCCGGCTACCCGGACGGGACGAGGATCTCGAACCAGACCGTCGAGCCGCGCACCGTCGGGTCGGTGCCCCAGGCGTCGCTGAGCTGCTCGATCAGGCCGAGCCCGCGGCCCCGACTGCTCAACGTGTCGGTGCGGGCCCGGGTCACCGTGCCCCGGGTGCCGGAGTCGGCCACCGACACCAGCAGCCGCTCCGGGCTGAGGTCGATCTCGACCCGGGCGGCGGTTCCGGCGTGCAGCAGTGCGTTGGTGGTCAGCTCGCTGGTGCACAGCACGGCGGCGCCGACCACCGCCTCGGGCACCTGCCAGCCGGTCAGCTGGGCCGTCAACCAGTGCCGCACCCGGCTCGGCGCGGTCGGCTCCGCCGGCACCTCCAGGCTCGCCGAGCGGCTCGGCATCAGCGCGTGCTCCACCGCCAAGACCGCGACGTCGTCCTCGGTGGCGCCGTCCACGGCGGCGGTCGCGACCGCGCACAGCGCCCGGGGGTCGCCGCTGGGGGCGCCGGCCACAGCGGCGGCCAGGTCGTCCAGTCCGGCGGTGAGGCTCTGCCGCCGCCGCTCCACCACCCCGTCGCTGAACAGCAGGAGGGTGTTCCCCGGGGCGAACGGGACCGTGGTGGTGCGCGGAGCGCAGCCCAGCCCGAGCGGGGCCCCGGGTGGCACGTCCAGGTACCGCGCCACCGGCTCGCCGTCGGGGCCGGCGTGGCGTACCAGCGGTGCGGGGTGCCCGGCGCTGGCCAGGGTGAGCAGCTCCCGCTGCGTGTCGACCACCCCGAAGACCACGGTCACGAACAGCTCGTACGTGCCGGTCTCGGTGCCGAGGCTGCCCACCAGGCGGTCCAGCCCGGTGAGCACGGCGTCCGGCCGGGGGTCGGCCAGGGCCAGCGCGCGCAGCGCCGCCCGGACCTGGCCCATCCTCGCCGCCGCCTGCACGTCGTGCCCGGCCACGTCGCCGAGCACGATGCCCAACTCGCCGGTGGGCAGCAGGAACGCGTCGTAGAAGTCCCCACCGGCGGCGTTGCCGTCGACGCCGGGGTCGTACCGGGCGGCGATCCGCAGCCGGGGCAGGTCCGGCAGGCGCGCGGGCAACATGCTGCGTTGCAGGAGTTGGGCGGTGCCGTGCTGGGTCTCGAATCGGCGGGCGCGCTCGGCGGCCTGACCGATCAGCTCGGCCGAGGCGGCCAGCAGGGCCCGTTCGGCGGCCGGCCACGGGTGGGCCTCGTGGTAGCCGACGGTCAGGCCGCCGCGCAGGACCGACGTCCGCAGCGGCTGGGCGGCCAGCGCCCGGACCTTCTGGTCGTGCCGGTCCACCGCGATGTCCCGCAGCGGCTGCCCGTCGCCGACGAACTGGGGCACGCCGCTGCGGGCGGCCACGATCAGCGGCCCGGGGGAGTCGGCGGGTGAGCGCCGCCAGAGCGGGGGCAGCCGCTCGTCGGCCTCGTCCAGCAACTCGCCGCGCACCCGCCGAACCGTGCGCCAACCCGCGCCGTCGTCCACGCCGAAGGTGACCCGGTCGGTGTCGAACGCGGTCAGCAGGTAACGCAGGGCGACCCGGGCGACGTCGTCCAGGGTGAGCGTGCCGGCCAGCGCGGCGGCCACGTCGCTGAGGCTCTGCAACTGCTCGGTGACCTGGCTGGTCTCGGCGGCGACGGTCAGCACCCCGACGATCCGTCCCGCGCTGTCCCGCACCGGGGAATGGCCCCGGGTGAACACGGCCTGTTCGCGGGAGCCGGGGCGGTGCCGGTCGAACGGGAGCGCCGCCTCCTTCTCCAGGGACGACTCGCCCTGCCGGTAGGCGCGGTCGATCACGTCGCCGACGCCCGGCTCGGCCCACACGTCGGCGAACACCTCGGCTGCCGGCCGGCCCACCGCGCCCGGGTGGCGGTCGCCGATCAGCGCCGCGTACCCGTCGTTGTAGAGCAGCAGGTGGTCGTCGCCGTACGTGAGCGCCATCGGCACCGGCGAGGCGAGGATCAGGTCCACCACCCCGCGTAACCCAGGATCCCAGCCCTGGGGCGGGCCGAGCGCCGTGCCGGCCCAGGGATGGCCGAGAACGACGCTCGCCGCCCCGGAGGCCCCTGTCTCCGACGCGGCGCGCGTTGCTGGCGTGGGTACTCGCCCGACCGTGCCTGGCATGCCCGCAGCCTAGCCGGAGCGCCCTGACGGTGGCCCGATCGCGTGCCGGGGTGGCGGCACACGGCCCGCCGTCGCCCACTCCCGGTACGCATCAGTGCAGGTCAGGGTAGTTCTGGACGGAGATGCCGGGAAAATCGTTGCCCGTCGCGCGGCGTGCTGCCAGGCGGACCGGGTATGCGCGCGCCGAAGTCCATGCGACAGGAGGGACACCATGCAGAAAACCCTCGCGGTCGGGCAGGTAGACATCGGAGACGCCCTGACCGATATGTGGAGGTCGGTGCTGCTCTTCATCCCGAGGGCGATCGCGTTCATCGTGATCCTCGTGGTGGGGTGGCTCGTCGCCAAAGCGGTTCTCAAGATCGTGGACACGGTACTGGAACGGGTGGGGTTCGACCGCGCGGTCGAACGGGGCGGCATCCGGCGCGCGCTGGAACGCACCAAGTACGACGCCAGCGACATCCTGGCGAAACTGGCGTACTACGCCGTGCTGCTGTTCACCCTGCAGTTCGCCTTCGGGGTGTGGGGGCCGAACGCGATCAGCGACCTGATCCGGGGCGTGGTCGCCTGGCTGCCCCGGGCGTTCATCGCGATCATCGTCGTGGTGGTGGCCGCGGCGATCGCCAACGCGGTGCGCGACCTGGTCACCGGCTTCCTGGGCGGGCTGTCGTACGGCCGGGTGCTGGCCGACCTGACAGCGATCTTCATCCTGGCGCTCGGCATCATCGCCGCGCTGAACCAGGTGGGCATCGCCACCACCGTCACCACCCCGGTGCTGATCGCGGTGCTCGCCACGGTGGCCGGCATCCTGATCATCGGCGTCGGCGGCGGCCTGGTGCGGCCGATGCAGAACCGCTGGGAGGGCTGGCTCAACCGGGCCGCCGAGGAGTCCCGGATGTTGCGGGAGCACCGCCAGGCCCAGGCTGCCGGCCGGGGCGACGTCGAGCGCCGGATGGCCGACCGGGCGGGCGCCGAGCGCACCCAGGCCATGCCCCAGCCCGGGGGTTCGATGTCCGGCGCTCGCGGCGGGCAGCAGGGCATGCACCGCTCCGGCGGCACGCCGGGCGACGAGACCCAGCAGTTCGGCCGCCCGGGTAGCTGACGGGAGGAGCACGGGGAGGGGGTCCGCGCGGGCCCCCTCCCCGCTCGCGTACGTCAGAGGGTGGGCAGCGGCGCCGGGCCGGTCTCCAGCGAGCGGGCCAGGGCGCAGACCGCCAGCAGGCGGGCCAGCGGCCAGTCGGGCTCCGACCAGTCCGTCGACGGGGTGGGCGGCTGCCAGCCGTGCTCCCGCGCCGCGTCCCGGACGCCCTCGGCGTACCCGGCGAGCGCGGCCGGGCTCAGTGGCCGGCGATCGCCGTCGAGGCTGTCCCGAACAGCCGCGGCGTGCTGGTCGATCTCGGCGAGCAGCCCGGGCCGGGCCGCCGCCGCGGTGAGCCCGGCGGTGCCGATCACGACGGTCAGCCTGGCGAGGACGGTGTTGGCGGAGTCCGCTGCGGAAGGGCTGACCACCTGTTTCGACGGCACACGCATGAGAAACGACGTTAACCGGCGGGTAATCCGGGCGGAGTCGGCCGCTCGGCCGGTACCGGCTCATCCGCCCGACGGCCGGCACCCGGCCGGGGGGATTGACCCGGTCGCGACGGGGCAGAAGGGAGGACGCGCGTACGCCGCGCGGCCGACACGTGGAGGGACGGATGGGACACCAGGACGGACCCGACGAGCAGCACCGCCGCCCGCCGGGGGTGAGTGATGCCACCGTGGAGGCGCTGGGCCGGCTCAGCGAGGCGCTGGAGACCGTGGAGCGGGCCCGCGGGCACCTCTACTCGATGCACCAGCTCATCGGCCACGCCGACCTGATGCTCGACGACGCCGTGGCGAAGTTCCACGCGGCCGGGCACGACGCGATCGCCGATCGGATCGCCACCGACCTGCTCGGTCGCAACGTGATCGCCGGCCGGTGGACCTTCCAGATCGTCGAGGACTTCGACGAGGGGTACCACGGGCTGTTCCGGGACCTCGACCGCCGGGCCCGTGAGGAACTGGTCGGCGGCCGGCGGCACCTGTACGAGGCGGAGATGAAGGAGCGGCGGCGCACCCGGGGCCGGGCCGGGCACGAGGCGCGACCGGACGGCGGAGGCTGAAAACCCGCGCCCCGCACCGGTCACGGGGCGGCCGGGGACTAGTCGGAGGAGGGCGCGCCGGCGGGGCGGCGTCGCGAGGCGTCGTCCGCGAGGATCACCGTGGCCACCATCAGGGCGACACAGAGGCTGAACAGCCAGGAGTCGTCGGTGGCGAACCTGGCGGCCACCGGCGCCTGGACGGCGGCGAGGAGGAAGCCGAGCCAGGCGAGGCGGCGTTGACGAACGGTGAGGAACCCGGATGCCTGTTGCATTCCGAAAGTCTTGCGCGGCACCCGTCGATCGCCGTCACCCGATCGGTCGATTCTGGATGACCTGTCCGCCTTTACGGCCACCCGTACCGCACTCTTTGTCGTTTCGGGGGTAGCGATCGCTGCGGGTGTTTGTTTCCGCAGGACGTGGTCGGGCCGGCCCGTGGCGGGGCCGACCGGGAGTGGTGCAGGATGGGCGGCCGTGTCCACCCCCGCCCCGCCCCGCGCCTCGCTGCTCCTGCTCGCCTACCTCGCGTTCGTCAGTCTGGGCCTGCCCGACGGGCTGATCGGGGTCGGCTGGCCGTCCATCCGGGCGGACTTCGACGTGCCCACCGAGGCGGTCGGCCTGGTGCTCACGGCCGGCACCATGGGCTACCTCACCTCCAGCGTGCTGGCCGGGTTCACCCTGGCCCGGCTCGGCGTCGGTCGGCTACTGGCCGGCAGCACCCTGCTGGCCAGCCTGGCCCTCACCGGCTACGCCACCAGCCCTGCGCTCGCCGTCATGACGGCCTGCGCGCTGGTGCTCGGGCTCGGCTCCGGGGCGATCGACTCCGGGCTCAACGCGTACGCGGCCGGGGCGTTCGGGCCGCGCCACATGAACTGGATGCACGCGTTCTTCGGCCTCGGCGTGGCCATCGGCCCGCTGATCATGACCGGGGCGCTCGCCGTCGGCCTCTCCTGGCGCTGGGGGTACGGCCTGGTCGCCGCCGCCCAGCTCGCCCTCGCCGTCGCGTTCGCCCTCACCGTGCGGGCGTGGCGGGACCGGTCCGCGGCGGGTGCGGGCGGGCCGGGTTCACCCGACCCCGGGCCGCAGGAGGCCGCCGCCGTCCCGGTCCGGGTGCGCGAGACCCTGCGACTGCCGGCCGTCTGGCTGGGCTCACTCGCCTTCACGGTGTACGTCGCGATCGAGGCCGCCGCCGGGCTCTGGGCGTTCCTGCTGCTCACGGAGGGGCGAGGGATGACCGCCGGGGTGGCCGGCGTCTGTGTCTCGGGCTATTGGGGCAGTTTGTTCGTGGGGCGGGTGGTCCAGGGCATCGGGTCCGAACGGCTCGGCGCCGCGAAGGTGCTGCGCGGGAGCCTGCTCGGCATGGCCGTGGGCGCCGCGTTGATCGCCCTGCCCGCCCCGGCCTGGGTGGCGGTGGCCGGCCTGCTGGTGCTGGGCTTCGCCGCCGCGCCGGTGTTCCCGCTGCTCATGCTCACCACCGCCGAGCGGGTCGGCGCCGCCCACGCCGACCGGACCGTCGGGGTGCAGATCGCCGCCGCCGGGCTGGGTGGCGCGCTGGTGCCCACCGGGATCGGCGTGCTGGTCGGCAACACCTCGGTCCAGGCCCTCGGGCCCGCGCTGACGGTCCTCGCCGTGGCGCTGTTCGCCCTCGTCGCCGCCACCTCCCGGCGGCGCTGACCCGCCCGCCACGGGGCGCTGAGCAGGGTGACGTCGACCCGCCCGCCACGGTGGCGCCGACGACGGTGGCGCCGACCCGCCCGCCCGTCGTCGGGGCGGGGCGGGGCGGCATCACATGTTGTCCGGGCCGGTCCGCCCCATGGTCGACGCCCGGTACGCCCGGTCGGCGTCCGTGCGCTCGCGCTCCCGCTCGGCCGGCGCCGCGCCGCGGTCCACCGCCTCCGGGCCGTGCCCGAAGGTGGCCTCCTCTCCGGCGTCGTTGGCCGTCACGTCGTCGGACTGCCCGTCGAGCGTCGACCGGGCGATCGCCCGGTCCAGGTCCTTCAGCGGGAGCCGCTCCTCGTCGCGCCACACGTGGCTGTCGTTGTCAGTCATGCTGTCGCGGTACCCGGGGCCGGTGATCGCAAACGGTCGCGCCGCCGCCGTACCCGGACACGGCGATGGCCGCCGGAAGCCGGCGGCCATCGTCAGCGCGTGCCAGGGGATCAGGGCTGGGGGCGGTCGACGGCGCCCCGCCAGGCGCCGGTCTCCTGACCGCGCCGCTCGATGAACTGCCTGAACCGCTCCAGGTCGCCCTTGGCCCGGCGGTCGACGACGCCGAGCTTGTCGCCGGCCTGCTCCACCACGCCGTGCGGCTCGAACTCGAGCTGGAGGGTGACCCGGGTCCTGCCCTCGTCCAGGCGGTGGAAGGTCACCACGCCGGCCTGCTGGGTGCCGCCGGTGGACCGCCAGGCGACCCGCTCGTCGGGCAGCTGCTCGGTGATCTCGGCGTCGAACTCGCGCTTGACCCCGGCGATCTCCACCGTCCAGTGGGTCTTCGTGTCGGAGACCTGCCGGACCTCCTGCACCCCCTCCATGAAGTGCGGGAACTCCTCGAACTGGGTCCACTGGTCGTACGCGGTCCGGATCGGGACGGACACGTCAACGTGTTCGGTGACGTCACTCATCGAGAATCCTCCTCAGTGCGCCGGTGCGTCGTCGGATCGTGAGCCGATCCGGTCACCAGCGCGTCGTCTCGTTCTTGTTCCCGAGGGCGGCCCACACCTCGGAGATCGTCTGGTAACGGGTGCCTGGCGGCAGGCCCTCCAGGGCGGCGACGATGTCGTCGGGCGCGTCGTTGTCGCGCGCGTTCGCGACCAGCGCGTCCCGGTCGCCGGGCAGGGCGGTCATCGTGATGAACCGCCCGAGCCGGCTGCGCGCCTCCACCTCGGAGGAACTCATGCCCTGTGGGGAGCCGGTGCGCAGCGGGCCGGCCGGCGCCGTGGTCGGCTCCGGCTGGTCCTCGCCCGCGGGCTCGGGCTGCCGGGACTCGTCGACCCGCGAGCCACCGGTCCCCGGGCCCTGCACCAGGCCCTTGACCTCCTGGCTCATCTGCTCGTCGACCCTCGGGCTGTGCTTGCTGCTGCCACGTTCCATGCCTTCTGCGCTACCCGACGGGGCCGCCGGTAAACCGAAGGGGACGCCCGGAAGGCGGCAGAAGGCGGCAAACAGTCACGAATCGGCCGGGGACCGGGGTGGTAGCACCGGCTCGCCCGGATCGGGGTCGCCGGCCTGGATCTGCCGGCCCCGTTGCAGCTCGGCGTTGATCTGCACGCCCAGCATCAGCGCGCAGTTGGACAGGTAGAGCCAGACCAGGAACGCGATCACCGCGCCGAGGCTGCCGTACGTGACGTCGTACGAGCCGAAGTTCGCCACGTACAGGCCGAAGCCGAAGGAGGCCAGCGCCCAGGAGACCAGGGCCACCGCTCCACCCGGGGTGAGCCAGCGGAACCGCGGCTGGCGCACGTTCGGGGCGATCCAGAACAACAGCGACAGCAGCGACATCACCACCATGGCCAGCACCGGCCACTTCACGACGCTCCACACCGTCCGGGCCAGCCCGCCGGCGTTGACCAGGTCGCCCACCGCGTCGGTGACCGGGCCGCTGACGATCAGGCCGGTGGCCACCACGGCCAGCAGCACCAGCGTCACGGCGGCCAGGCCGATCTGCAACGGGCGCAACCGCCAGACCGGCCGCCCCTCCTGCACCCCGTAGATGGCGTTGGAGGCCCGGGTGAACGCCCCGATGAACCCCGACGCCGACCAGAGCGCGCCGAGCAGACCGAAGCTGAGCAGCACCTTCGCGCCGCTCTGCTGGTCCACCACGCCCCGTACGACGCTGACGAAGCCGTCGTTGCCGACCACCGACCCGGCCCCCACCTCGCGGGCCAGGTCGATCACCGTGTCCACCGTCCGCTCGCCGTCGGAGACCAGCCCGACCAGGGCGACCACCACGATGGTGGACGGGAACAGCGCGAGCACCCCGTAGTAGGTGAGCGCGGCGGCCCAGTCCGCGCAGTTGTCCTTCACGAAGTTCCGACCGCTGCGCACCAGCGCCCCGCGCCAGGTGTGCCAGCTCAGCTGGCGTACCCGCCGGGGGAGCCGCAGCGGCCCGGCGGGAGGAGCCGTGCCCGGTTCCGTCGTCGCTGTCATGACTGCCCCCTGCGCCCCCGGCGGCCCGGGTGCCGGCCACCCCGTTGCTCGCCTGGCCCCGCCGGTACCCAACCCCAAAACTCACCAAACCCGCCCCTCCCGCCCCTCCTCCTGTGCGCGCAGGTGGGGTGGGGGAGCGGTCCGTGGGTAGTCCGTAAGTAAGGAGTCGAGGCGGAGGAGGAATCACATGCCCGGGCGCGAGGTACTGCCCAGCACGCTGCGGCGCTCCCCGGACAAGGCGCAGCGCACCTGGGAGAAGACGCACGACTCGGCGGTGGAGACGTACGGCGAGGGGGAGCGGGCGCACCGCACCGCCTTCGCCGCCGTCAAGCACGAGTTCGAGAAGGTGGGCGACCACTGGGAGCCCAAGGGCCGCAGGGGACCCAGCGACCGCCAGGCGGCCGGCGGCGGCCCGGAGCGGCGGGCCCCCACGGCGGGCGGGGTGGACGCCAACGCCACCAAGGACCACCTGATGGGGGTGGCCCGCAAGCTGGACGTCCCCGGCCGTTCCCGAATGACCAAGCCCGAACTGGTCAAGGCCATCGAGAAGGCCAACGACCGGCAGACCCGCAGGGCCCGCGGCGACTGACCCCGCGACCCGCACCGCCACCGCCCGGCGGGGGCGGTGCGGGAATTCCTCGACGAGACGGGCCGGGGTCACTCACCAGTGGCCGCCGCCGGGGGCCTGGAGGTGGACGGCCTTGGTGGCGGTGAACTCGTCGAGGAGTTCCGGGCCGTAGCCGAAGCCCTGGCCGCTGGCGCGGCGCGGCTGGGCGGCGCCGCCCGGAGCGCCGCCGAAGACCGCGTTGACCTTGACCGTGCCGACCGGGAGTTCCCGCCAGGCCCGATGGGCGTGGCTCATCGACGCGGTGAGCACCGTGGCGGCCAGCCCGTACGGCGAGTCGGCGGCGCACCGCAGCGCCTCGCTGAACGAGTCCACCACGACCACCGGGGCGACCGGGCCGAACGTCTCCTCGCGGACCAGGGCCATGTCGTGCCGGCAGTCGGTGACCACGGTCGCCGGGTAGAACGCCCCTGGCCCGTCCGGCAGCGCGCCACCGGTGCGCACCCGCGCCCCGTCGGCCACCGCCGCCGTCACCTGCCCGTGCACGTGGTCCCGGTGCCGCCGGTCGACCAGTGGCCCGAGTTCGGTCCCCGGGGCCCGCCCGGGCCCGGTGCGCAGCGCCTCGGCCCGCCGCACCAGGGCGTCGGCGAAGTCCTCGGCGACGTCGCGGTGCACGTAGATCCGCTCCACCGCGACGCAGATCTGCCCGGCGTTGGCGAACGACCCCAGCGCCGCCTGCTCCGCCGCCCAGATCGGGTCCACGCCGGCGTCGACGACGAGCGGGTCGCTGCCGCCGTTCTCCAGCAGCGCCTTGGCCCCGGTCCGGGCCGCCGCCGCGGCGATCGACCGGCCGGTGGCGGTGGAACCGACGTGCGCCACCACGTCCACGTCGCCGGCGGCCAGCGCCGCGCCGACCTCGCCACCCCCGGTGAGCAGCGACAGCACCCCGGGCGGCAGCGCGCTGTCCAGCGCCCTGGCCAGCAGCCACCCGGTCGCCGGGGTCCGCTCGCTCGGCTTGTGCAGCACCACGTTGCCGGTCACCAGGGCCGCGCCGAGCAGCCCGCAGGCGACCGCAACCGGGTCGTTCCACGGGGTGATCGCCGCGACCACCCCGCGCGGCTGCGGCGTCATGAAGTCGATGGCGTCCGCGCCGCCGAGCAGGGTCCGACCGCCGCGCAGCGGGGCCAGCTCCGCGTACTGTCGCAGGGTGCCGACACCCGCCTCGACGCCGCCCCGGGCGTCCGCCAGGGGCTTGCCCATCTCGGCGGTGACCGCCGCGGCCAGCTCCTCCGTCGTGGCCTCGACCGCGTCCGCGGCCCGGTGCAGGGCAGCCGCCCGCTCGGCCGGGGCGGTCGCCGCCCAGTCGGCCGCCATGCCCCGCGCGGCCTCCACCGCCTTGCCGACCTCGTCCGCCGTCGCCACCGGCACGGTGCTGACCGGTGAGCCGTCGGCCGGGTCGCGTACGACCAACTCGCCGCCCGTGCCGCCCGCGCCCCACACTCCACCTATGAGCTGCGAAACCGTGTACATGCGGCGGTGGATGCCCCGGCCCCGGCGGCGCAAACGCGTTTCACCTGGTAACCGGCCGGGTAGCCGGATCGGATGATCTCGACCGGGGTGCAGACGGCGGACGCCGTGGTCGTCGGCGCGGGCCACAACGGCCTGGTGGCCGCCAACCTGCTGGCCGACGCGGGCTGGGACGTGCTGGTGCTGGAGGCGACCGGCGCGCCCGGCGGGGCGGTGCGCTCGGCCGAGGTGACCGCCCCCGGCTACCTCAGCGACCTGTACAGCTCCTTCTACCCCCTCGGGTACGCCTCCCCGGTGCTGGCCGGCCTGGAGCTGGACCGGCACGGACTGACCTGGACCCACGCCCCCGACGTGCTGGCCCACCTGCTGCCCGACGGCCGGGCGGCGGTGCTGAACCGGGACCTCGACGTCACGGCTGCCTCGCTGGAGGCGTTCGCGCCCGGCGACGGCGAGCGGTGGCGGCGCTCGTACGCCGAATGGCTGGACGTCGCCGGGCCGATGCTGGAGACCATCACCACCCCGTTCCCGCCCGTCCGCGGCGGGCTCGGCCTGCTGCGCCGGCTGAGGGTGGGTGGGGCGCTGCGGCTGGCCCGCCGCCTCGTCGTGCCGGTGCGCAAGCTCGGCGACGAGATGTTCGACGGCGAGGGCGGCACCCTGCTGCTGGCCGGCTGCGCCCTGCACACCGACCTGTCGCCGGACGAGGCCGGCTCCGGGGTGTACGGCTGGTTGCTGGCCATGCTCGGCCAGCAGGTCGGCTGGCCGGTGCCGGTCGGCGGGGCGCAGCGGATCACCGACGCGCTGGTGGACCGGCTCACCGCCCGGGGCGGCCGGATCCTCTACGACGCCCGGGTGGACCGGGTGCTCACCGCCCGGGGCCGGGCCATGGGGGTACGCACCGTCGGCGGCACCGCCTGGCGGGCCCGCCGCGCGGTGCTGGCCGACGTGCCCGCCCCCGCGCTCTTCCTGGACCTGGTCGGCCCGGCGGCGCTGCCGCCCCGGCTGGTGGAGGACCTGGCGCACTTCCGGTGGGACGGGTCCACCCTGAAGGTCGACTGGGCGCTGTCCGGGCCGGTGCCGTGGGCCAATCCGACGGTGGCCACCGCCGGCGCCGTGCACCTCGGCGCCGACCTCAACGGCCTGACCGGCTACGCCGCCGAGCTGGCCCGGGGTGAGATCCCCCGGGACCCGTTCCTGCTGCTCGGGCAGATGAGCGTCGCCGACCAGAGCCACTCGCCGGCCGGGACCGAGTCGCTCTGGTCGTACACCCACCTGCCGTTCCGGCGGAACTGGCGGGCCGAGGACGTCGCCGCGCACGTGGACCGGATGGAGGAGGTGCTGGAGGCGGCCGCCCCCGGCTTCCGGGCCCGGATCGTCGGGCGGCACGTCGCCGGCCCGGCGGACCTGGAGCGGGGCGACCCGAGCCTGGTCGGCGGGGCGCTGGGCGGCGGCACCGCCGCGGCGTACCAGCAGCTCTTCCTGCGGCCGATCCCCGGCCTGGGCCGCGCGGACACCCCGGTGGACCGGCTGTACCTGGCCAGTTCCTCGGCGCACCCGGGCGGCGGGGTGCACGGCGCGCCGGGCGCGAACGCGGCCCGGGCGGCGCTGGCCCGCGACCGGGCGCTCACCGGCGGCCTCTACGCCGGGGTGATCGGCGCGGCTCACCGGGCGGTCTACCGCTGACTCGCCGGTCCGCCGGTCCGCCGGCCCGTGGCCGAACGGCGACGGGTGGCGCGGGCCCGGGCGCTTCGGGCACCCGGGCGGCGGCCGTCAGCGCTCGATGTTGCGGTGCCGGGTACGCAGCTTGAACGGCATCAGCGCGCTCTCGATCTTGGTGGCGGTGGTCATCTTCGAGTCGCCGTCGCGGCGCTCCTCGAAGCGGATCGGCACCTCCAGGATGGTGTGGCCGAGCTTCGTGGCCAGGTAGTGCATCTCCACCTGGAAGCTGTAGCCGTTCGACTGCACCCGTTCCAGGCCGATGTCGCGCAGCGCGTCGGCACGCCAGATCTTGAAGCCCGCCGTGAGGTCGCGGATGCGCACCCTCAGCAGCGTGTGCACGTAGAGGTTGGCCCAGCCGCTGAGCGCGCGGCGGTACAGCGGCCACGCCTCGTCGAGCTGGCCGCCGGGGACGTAGCGGGAGCCGATGACCACCCCCGCCCGGGTGGACAGCAGCGCACCGAGCATGCCGGGCAGCGCCTCCGGCGGGTGGGACAGGTCGGCGTCCATCTGCGCCACGTACTCGGCGCCGCCGTCGAGCGCCCGGGTGATTCCGTCGACGTACGCCCGGCCGAGCCCCTCCTTGCCGGCCCGGTGCACCACCCGCACCCGGTCGGGGTGTTCGAGCGCCAGCTTGTCGGCCACATCGCCGGTGCCGTCCGGCGAGTTGTCGTCGGCGACCAGCACCGTCAGGCCCGGCAGCGGCAGCGCGAGGAGCCGCTCGACCAGCACCGGCAGGTTGCCCGCCTCGTTGTAGGTGGGGACCACGACGGTCAGGCGCGCGTCTCGCCACGGCTCGGGCAACAGCACGGGTTCGATCATGACGGACATCCTCGGTTTGCCGACAGGTTCACCAAGAGGGTATCCAGTTACCCGTTCCCTGTCGTAAGGGCTCCCCGTCCGGCACGTGTGACGTGGTGTGTTTCCCGGTTTGGCGGCCGGTCACCGGTCCGCCTTCTGCCGGGTCGAGATGTCGGCGAGGCGGCGCAGCGTCTCCTTGTTGCGCTGGTGCAGCACCAGGTCGTTGAGCTTGTTCCGGATCCAGCGCAGCGGGCCGGCGGCGAAGTCCTCGCCGATGCGGACCCGGGTGGCGTGCTCGCCGACCGGTTCCAGGGTGAACACCACGATCGCCTCGCCGGCCGGCCACAGCCCGGCCCTGAGCGCCAGCTTGCGCGGCGGCTCGTGGACCAGCACGGTGGAGACGTCCTGGAGGGAGAACGGCCACGGCCCGGCCTTGTGGTGCAGCCGGGCGCCGACCCGGGGCCAGGCGTCGTCGACGTCGCGCACGTGCACCGTGCCGACCACCCAGTCGCTGTACGTCCAGCCGTCCGCGAGGACGTCGAAGACCCGCTGTGGGGGCGCCTCGATCACTTTCTCCACAATCGCCACTGCGCTCCCATACCCCGCTGCGGGCGGGGCTAACGACCCGGTGGGTTAGCTTCTCCGGTGCGGCGGGTACCGCCGCACCGGGAGCGGTGCTGGTACCGCGCCGTGGCCGACGTTTACTCCTCGGGGCGCAGGGAACCCGCCGCCCGTGCGACGGGACCAGTTGGAGCCGGATCGGCGCAGGTCAGCCCGGGTGGGCCCGGGTGCTGACCGCGGTCGGTCCGGCGGTGTCCTGTTCGACGCCGTGCTGTTGGACCGGGACGGGACGTTGGTCGAGGACGTGCCGTACAACGGGGAGCCGGAGAAGGTGCGGCCGATGCCGGGGGCGCGGGAGGCCCTCGACCGGTTGCGGGCGGCGGGGCTGCGGCTGGGCGTGGTGACGAACCAGTCGGGCCTGGCCCGGGGGTGTTTCAGCGCCGGGCAGATGGGTCGGGTGCACGCGCGGATCGAGGAGCTGCTGGGGCCGTTCGACACCTGGCAGGTGTGCCCGCACGACGACGGGGCCGGGTGTGGGTGCCGTAAGCCGGCGCCGGGGCTGGTACGCGCCGCCGCCGCCGATCTGGGCACGACTCCGGGGCGGTGCGTGGTGGTGGGGGACATCGGTCGGGACATGACCGCAGCCCTCGCGGCGGGCGCGTCCGGGGTGTTGGTGCCGACGCCGGTGACCCGGGCCGAGGAGGTCGCCGCCGCCCCGCACGTCGCCCCGACGCTGCCGGCCGCGGTGGAGGAGATCCTGCGCCGGCAGGCTGCCGTCGTTCCCGCCGTGCCGCGTACGGCGGGAACGGTGTTGGTGGTGCGGTCGGACTCGGCGGGGGACGTGCTGGTGACCGGGCCGGGGGTCCGGGCGGTGGCGGCGCACGCGCGGCGGGTGGTGCTGTTGTGCGGGCCCCGGGGCCGGGCGGCGGCGGGACTGCTGCCGGGGGTGGACGAGGTCGTCGAGTGGCCCCTGGAGTGGATCGACCCGGACCCGGCCTCGGTCGACCCGCGGCGGACCGGTCGGCTGGTGCGGCGGCTGGCGGCGGTGGGGGCGGACGAGGCGGTGATCTTCACCAGCTTCCACCAGTCGCCGCTGCCGCTGGCCCTGCTGCTGCGCCTTGCCGGGGTGCCCCGGATCGCCGCGATCAGCGACGACTACCCGGGGAGCCTGCTGGATGTGCGCCACCGGGTCCCGTCGGGGGTGCCGGAGCCGGAGCGGGCCCTGTCGTTGGCTGCCGCCGCCGGTCACGCCCTGCCCGCCGCCGACGAACCCCGGCTGCGCCTGCGCCGGGACGCGGTGCCGGCCGCGCCGTCGCAGCTCGGCCCGCCCGGGTACGTGGTCGTGCATCCCGGCTCGTCGGCCTCGGCCCGGGCCTGCCCGCCGGAGCTGGCCGCCCGGATCGTCCGGGTGCTCGCCGACGCCGGTCACCGGGTGGCGGTGACCGGGGGGCCCGGCGAGCGGGAACTGACCGCCCGGGTCGCCGCCGCCGGGGGAACCGACCTCGGCGGACGCACCGGACTCACCGAACTGGCCGGGATCATCGCCGACGCCGGTGCCCTCGTCGTCGGCAACACCGGCCCCGCCCACCTCGCCGCCGCGCTCGGCACCCCGGTGGTCAGCCTGTTCGCCCCGACCGTCCCGTTCGGGCAGTGGGGGCCCTACCGGGTGCCCACCGTCCGACTCGGCGACGCCGACGCGCCCTGCCGCGACACCCGCTCGGCGGGCTGCCCGGTCGCCGGGCACCCCTGCCTCGCCGGGGTCGACCCCGCAGCGGTCCTCGACGCGGTCCGGCTCCTCGGCGTGCCCACGGCGGGGGCCGCCCGGGCCGGAGCCGGCGGCGTGGCCGGCGGCGACGCCACGGCGGGCGGGTCGCCGGCGTTCGCCGTGCCGGCCGGTGGCGGGAGCGGCCGATGAACGTCCTGGTCTGGCACGTGCACGGCTCCTGGGCCACGTCCTTCGTGCACGGCAGGCACCGCTACCTGGTGCCGGTCACCCCCGACCGGGGCCCCTACGGCCTCGGCCGGGCCCGCACCTACCCGTGGCCCGCCGGGGCCGTCGAGGTCACCCCGGCCGAGCTGCGCCGGGCCGAGGTGGACGTGGTGGTGCTCCAGCGCCCCGAGGAGTTCGACCTGGCCTCCGAGTGGCTCGGCCGCCGGGTCGGCCGGGACGTGCCGGCCGTCTACGTCGAGCACAACACCCCCAAGGGGGACGTGCCCAACACCCGTCACCCGATGGCCGACCGCGACGACCTGCTGCTCGTCCACGTCACCGGATTCAACCAGCTCTTCTGGGACAACGGCGGCACCCGCAGCACCGTCGTCGAGCACGGCATCGTCGCCCCGGACGTCGAGTGGACCGGCGAACTCGACCGGCTCGCCGTCGTCATCAACGAGCCGGTACGCCGCTGGCGGGTCACCGGCACCGACCTGCTGCCCCGGTTCGCCGCCCTCGCCCCGTTGGACGTCTTCGGCATGGGGGTCGCCGGGCTGGCCGACCGGCTGGGGCTGCCCGCCGACCGGGTCACCAGCCACGACGACGTGCCGCAGGACCGGATGCACGCCGAGCTGGCCCGGCGGCGGGCGTACCTGCACCTGTGCCGGTGGACCTCGCTCGGGCTCAGCCTGATCGAGGCGATGAGCATCGGCATGCCGGTCGTCGCGCTGGCCACCACCGAGGCGGTGGTGGCGGTGCCGCCGGAGGCCGGCGCGCTCTCCACCCGCGTCGACGAGCTGCTGGCGGCGACCCGTCGGTTCCTCGACGACCCGCCGGCCGCCCGCCGGGCGGGCGCGGCGGCCCGGCGGGCCGCCCGGGACCGCTACGGCCTGGACCGTTTCCTCGCTGACTGGGACCGGCTGCTGGAGGAGGAAGTATGCGCATCGCGATGATCTCGGAGCACGCCAGCCCGCTCGCCGTCCTCGGCGGCGAGGACGCCGGCGGCCAGAACACGCATGTCGCGGAGCTCTCCGCCGCGCTCGCGGCCGCCGGTCACGACGTGCGGGTGTACACCCGCCGGGACGCGGTGGACCTGCCGGTGACGGTCCGCAGCCCGGACGGGTACGACGTGGTGCACGTGCCGGCCGGTCCGGCCGAGCCGGTCGCCAAGGACGCGCTGCTGCCACACATGCGGGCGTTCGGTCGTCGGCTGGTCGACTGGTGGCGCACCGGGGACTGGACGCCCGAGGTGATCCACGCCCACTTCTGGATGAGCGGCCTGGCCGCGCTGGCCGCCGGCCGGCAGACCGGGGTGCCGGTGGTGCAGACGTACCACGCCCTCGGCGCGGTGAAGCGCCGCCACCAGGGCGTCCAGGACACCAGCCCGCCCCGTCGGATCGCCCACGAGCGGGAGCTGGGCCGGGCCGTCGACCGGGTGGTCGCCCAGTGCCAGGACGAGGTCGGCGAGCTGGTCCGGCTCGGGGTGCCCCGGTCCCGGATCACCGTCGTCCCGTCCGGGGTCAACCTCGGGACGTTCACGCCGCTCGGACCGGCCGTCGAGCGGGACCCGGGGCGGGCCCGCCTGCTCACCGTGGGCCGCCTGGTGGAGCGCAAGGGCTTCCAGGACGTGATCCGCGCGATGCCGCTGGTGCCGGACGCCGAGTGCGTGGTGGTGGGCGGCCCGCCGGAGGGGCTGCTGGAGACCGACCCGCACGCCCGGCGGCTGCGGGCCCTCGCGGAGTCCAGCGGGGTGGCCGACCGGGTGACGCTGGTCGGGGCGGTGCCCCGCGAGGAGATGAGCCGCTGGTACCGCTCCGCCGACGTGCTGGTGGCCGCCCCCTGGTACGAGCCGTTCGGGCTGACCCCGTTGGAGGCGATGGCGTGCGGGGTGCCCGTGGTCGGCACGGCCGTCGGCGGGCTGACCGACACAGTGCTCCACGGGGTGACCGGCGACCTGGTGCCGGCCCGGGACCCGCGCGCGCTGGGCGTCACGATCCGGCGGCTGCTCGACGACCGGATCCGCCGGTTCTCCTACGCCGGGGCGGCCCGTGACCGGGCCCGGCGCAGCTACTCCTGGGCGGCCACGGCCGAGCGGCTCACCGACGTGTACGGCCAGGTGGCGGCGGTGCGTCGGCCCACCCGGGTGGTCGCCTGATGGCCGCCGCGCCGCCCGGTCCCGCCGGCCAGCCCGGTCCCGCCGGCCCGGCTGCCTCTCCGGCCGGTCCCGCCGGCCCGGCCGCCCCGTCGGTGCTCGACGGGCACCTGGCCAACCTGGCCGCGGCCCTGCTGCCGTACCGCAGGTCGGAGGAGGTGCTGGCCCGGTGGGGCGGGGAACTGGCGCACCGGCTCGCCGCCGGCGGCCGGTTGCTGGTCGCCGGCAACGGCGGTAGCGCCGCAGAGGCCCAACACCTCACCGCCGAACTCGTCGGCAAGCTCCGCGACGACCGGCAACCCCTCTCCGCCATCGCCCTGCACGCGGAGACCTCCGCCCTCACCGCCATCGCCAACGACTACGGCTACGACCACACCTTCGCCCGTCAGGTCCGTGCCCACGGCCGGCGGGACGACATCCTCCTGCTCATGTCCACCAGCGGCGCCAGCACCAACCTCCTCGCCGCGGCCCGCGCCGCCCGGGAGGCCGGCCTGCGCTGCTGGGCCCTCACCGGCCCCACCCCCAACCCCCTCGCCGACGCCTGCCACGACGCCCTCGCCATCGACTCGCCGGACAGCCAGGTGGTCCAGGAACTGCACCTGGTCTCGGTCCATGTGCTCTGCGAGTACGTCGACCGGGTGCTCCCCGCAGCCCTCGCGGCGGCGGGCGAGCACGGCCCGGGCGGCGTGGTGCCGGCGGTGGGCGTGACCGGCGGGCCGGACCGGCCGGTGCGTGCCGGGGTCGAGGTGGTGCTGGACGGCGAGGCCGGCCGGCAGGTCGAGGCGGGCTGAGGAGGCGAGCTGATGGCGGGACCTGTGGTGGTGGTCGGTGACATCCTGCTCGACCGGGACGTCGAGGGGGTGGTGAACCGGCTCTGTCCGGACTCCCCGGTGCCGGTGCTCGACGAGTCGACGGCCGTGGACCGGCCCGGCGGCGCCGGCCTGGCGGCGGTCTTCGCCGCCGGGTTGGGCGCCGAGGTGGCCCTGGTGACCGCCCTCGCCGACGACGAGGGCGGGGCCCGGCTGAGCACGCTGCTCGCCGCCGCCGGGGTGCAGGTGTACGCGCTGCCGCTGCGCGGCGCCACCCCGGAGAAGATCCGGCTGCACGCCCGGGGGCGGGTGCTGCTGCGGCACGACCGGGGCGGACCGGCCGGGGAGCCCGGCGAGCCGAGCGAGGCCGCCCTGCGGCTGCTCGCCTCCGCGTCCGCCGTGCTGGTCAGCGACTACGGCCGGGGGGTGGCCCGGCAACCGGCCCTGCGCTGCGCGCTCGCGGCGACCCGCGCGCCCGTGGTGTGGGACCCGCACCCCCGGGGCCCGGCGGCGGTGCCGGGGGTGCACCTGGCCACCCCGAACGAGTCGGAGGTGCGCGAACTGGTGAAGACCGGGCCGGGCGCGTCCCGGCTGGCCACCGCGTCCCGGGGCGCGCAGGAGCTGCGCCGGCGCTGGCGGGCCGGCGCGGTCACCGTCACCCTGGGCGGCGACGGGGCGCTGCTCTGCCACGCCGGGTCGACGCCGCTGGTGGTGCCCGCCCCGGCCAGCGCCGAGGGGGACACCTGCGGTGCGGGCGACCGGTTCGCCGCGACCGCCAGCATCGCCCTGTCCCGGGGCGCGCTGGTCTCCGAGGCGGTGCAGGCGGCGGTCACCGAGGCGTCGGCGTACGTCGAGGCCGGGGGAGTGGCCACGGCCCTGCCGCCGCCGGCCCGGCCGGTCCCGGTGACCGGGTCCCGCCCCGGCGGCGGCGACCGGGTCGGGGTGGGCGCCGCCGCCGCGGTGGTCGCGGCGGTCCGCGCGGCCGGCGGCACGGTCGTCGCCACCGGCGGGTGCTTCGACCTGCTGCACGCCGGGCACGTGGCCACCCTGGAGGCGGCCCGCCGGCTCGGTGACTGCCTGGTCGTCTGCCTCAACTCCGACGCCGGCGTGACGGGGCTGAAGGGACCGGACCGGCCGGTGGTGCCGCAGGGCGACCGTGGCCGGCTGCTGGCGGCGCTGGGCTGCGTCGACGCGGTGCTGGTCTTCGACGAGCCCACCCCGCAGGCGGCCCTGACCTGGCTGCGCCCCGACGTCTGGGTCAAGGGCGGTGACTACGCCACCGGTGGCGGCGAGCCAGGGCTGCCCGAGGCGGAGCTGCTGAGCCGCTGGGGCGGGCACACGGTGGTCGTGCCGTACCTCGACGGGCGCTCCACCACCGACATGATCGCCGCCGCCCGCGCCGGTGGCGGGACGACCGGGTCCGGCGACCGGGTGCCCGGGCCGCCGCCGGGCGTGGCGGTGGGCGTGGACGTCGCGGCGGCGAAGGGGACACGATGACCGGCAACGCTGTGGGGACGGGCCCGACCGTCCTGGTGACGGGCGGGTCGAGCGGGTTGGGGGCGGCCGTGGTGACGGCCGTGGCCCGGGCCGGCGGCCGGCCGCTGGTGCTGGACCGCAACGCCCCGGCCGACGGGGTGCCGTGGATCGAGTGTGACCTGGCCGACACCCGTGCGGCCGAGGCGGCCACCCGGCGGCTCGCCGAGCGCTCCGGGGGCCTCGACGCCGTCGTCACCGCCGCCGGCATCGACGTGCCCGGCCGGCTCGCCGACCTGCCCGGGGAGACCTGGGACCGGATCATCGCCGTCGACCTGCTCGCCACCGCCGCGGTGATCCGGGCCGCCCTGCCCTGGCTGGAGGAGTCGCGGGGCAACGTCGTCACGGTCGCCTCCACCCTCGGCGTGAAGGCCGTCAGCGACGCCACCGCGTACTGCGCCGCGAAGTTCGGCGTGGTCGGCTTCACCCGCGCCCTCGCCGCCGAGCTGGCCGGGGCGGTCGGCGTCACCCTGCTCGTCCCCGGCGGGATGCGCACCGCCTTCTTCGACGAGCGGGACGCGCAGTACCGGCCCGGCCCGGACGCCAACCTGAACGACCCCGCCGACACCGCCGCCGCCGTCATGTTCGCCCTGTCCCAACCGCCCGGCAGCGCCGTCCGCGAGCTGGTGGTCTGCGCCGAGCGGGAGTCGTCGTACCCGTGATCCTCGTGCTCCGGGCGCTCGGCGTCGGCGACCTCGCCACCGGGGTGCCGGCGCTGCGCGCCCTGCGTGCCGCGTACCCCGACCGGGAGCTGGCCCTGGCCGCCCCGCGCTGGCTGGCTCCCCTGGTCGACCTGGTCGGCGGCGTCGACCGCCTGGTGCCGGCGGACGGCCTGGGGAACCTGGGGTGGTCCGGCCCGCCGCCGGAGCTGGCGGTCAACCTGCACGGCCGTGGCCCCCGGTCGCACCGCGTGCTGGCCGCCACCCGCCCCGGCCGGCTGCTCGCCTTCGCCAGTCCCGACGCCGGCCACGCCGACGGCCCCGACTGGCGGGCCGACGAGCACGAGGTCGACCGGTGGTGCCGCCTGCTCGGCTGGTACGGCCTCCGCGCCGACCGCGCCGACCTCGCCCTGTGCCGTCCCGCGCCCGGCGGCGCGCCGACCGGGGCGACGGTGGTGCACCCCGGCAGCAAGGTCGCGGCCAAGCGCTGGCCGGCCCGGCGGTTCGCGGCGCTGGCCCGGGAGCTGACCGGCCGGGGACACCGGGTGGTGGTCACCGGCTCGGCGGGCGAGCGGGAGCTGGCCGGGTGGGTGGCGTACCACGGGGGGCTCGCCCCGGACGCGGTGCTCGCCGGTCGCACGGACCTCGGCGACCTCGCCGCCCTCGTCGCCCACGCCCGGCTGGTGGTCAGCGGGGACACCGGCGTCGCCCACCTCGCCACCGGGTACGGCACCGCGTCGGTGGTGCTCTTCGGCCCCGTCGCGCCGGCCCGATGGGGGCCGCCGCCGGACCGCCCGTGGCACCGGGTGCTCTGGCATGGCGACGGCGGCCCGCGCGACCGGCCCGCCGCCGTCTCGCCCGGAGAGCGGGGTGATTGGCCCGTGTTCGATGGGGTAAAAACCGATTCGACACTGTTGGCCGTCGGCCTCGACGAGGTGCTGGCGGCCGTGGACGACGCGGAACGGGCGGTGCGGATCTCCGGTGCGGTTACGGCGTAGCGATCCGGGCAGGCCGGGGTACGGCCGCCGGCGAAGCGGCAGGGGCTGGACCTTCCTCGACCCGAGGGGCGAGCCGGTCCGCGAGCCCGGCGAGCTGCCCCGGCTGCGGGACCTGGTGATCCCGCCGGCCTGGCGGGAGGTGTGGATCTCGCCGCACCACAACGGGCACATCCAGGCCACCGGGATCGACGCCGCCGGCCGCAAGCAGTACCTCTACCACCCGCAGTGGCGGCGCAACCGGGACGAGGCGAAGTTCGACCACGTGCTGGAGGTCGCCCACCGGCTCCCGGTGCTGCGCGAGCGGGTGGAGCACGACCTGTCCGGCCGTGGGCTGAACCGGGACCGGGTGCTCGCCACGGTCGCCCGCCTGCTCGACATGGGGACGTTCCGGGTCGGCAGCGACCAGTACGCGGTCGGCGACGACGCCACCTTCGGCGTCTCCACCCTGCGCCCGGAGCACGCCCGCAGCCGGCGGGGCTGCGTGGTGTTCGAGTTCCCCGCCAAGGGCGGCATCGACCTGGTGCGGCGGATCGAGGACCCTGAGCTGTGTCGGGTGCTGACCAACCTGCGCCGCCGGCGCCGCCGGGCCGAGCGGCTGTTCGGCTACTGGGACGGCCGGGACTGGCGGGACGTGCGCAGCGACGAGGTCAACGAGTACCTGCGCGCCGCCAGCGGCGGTGAGATGACCGCGAAGGACTTCCGCACCTGGCACGCCACCGTGCTGGCGGCCACCGAGCTGGCCACCCACGGGCCGGCCCGTTCCGCCACGGCCCGCAGGCGGGCGGTGGCGGCGGTGATGCGCGAGGTCGCCGAGCTGCTCGGCAACACCGCGACCGTGGCCCGTACCTCCTACGTGGACCCCCGGGTGGTCGACCTGTTCCACGACGGGGTGGTCGCCCCGGTGGAACCGGGCACGCCCCGGGCGGAGGCGGAGCGGCGGGTGCTGGAGCTGCTGGAGGACGCCTGACCAGCCCCGTCGACGGTCCTGGGGGGAGAGCGACGGGGCCGGAGCCGGCGGCCGGTGACCGACGCACGGGGATCGTCGCGTCGCGCGGCTGGGGACGCGGACGGACGGCACCGGGCGGTCGCCCGCGACGGTGGGTCGCGGACGCCTCGCCACGGCCCCCGTTACGTGTGGGCCGCCGCCGCGGTGGTCCCGCTCGCCGGCCCGCCCCAGTATCGGTGGGCGGCGGCGGAACCGAGTTGACAGTGCATGCCGGGAGGTTGACGATCCGTGCCGTTGCGGACGGTGCGTCCGGGTAAGCGCCCCGGCGGGCGGTACGGGGTCACTCCTGCGGTGCGGCACCGGCCGTGAGCGGGTCGGGCCGGCCCGTCTCCTGCCACCGGCTCTCCCGGAAGGCGCGCGGGCTGGTGCCGTACGCGGCCCGGAAGGCGCGGCTGAAGTGGGTCTTGTCGCGGAAACCCCAACGCGCGCCGATGGCCTGGACGGTCTGGTCGCGCAGGAGCGGGTCGGCGAGGTCGCGGCGGCAGCGTTCGAGGCGGCGTCGGCGGATGACGCCGCTGACGGATTCGTCCTGGTCGGCGAAGAGGCGGTGCAGGGTGCGCAGGGCGACGTGGTGGGCGTCGGCGACGGACTGGGGGGACAGGTCCGGGTCGCCGAGGTGGCGCTCGACGAAGTCGCGTACCTGGGTGAGCAGGACCTGTTGGCGCATCTCGGTGGGGAGGGCGGCCTCGGCGTCGAGGTGGCGGGCGAGCAGCAGGGAGACCAGGGTGAGGGTGACGTCGGCGAGGTGCGGGGCGTCGGTGGCGCGGAACTGCTCGGGACTCCGGGTGATCCTGTGCAGGTGCTGGGCGAGCAGCGCGCCGGGCCCCTGCGTGCCCGAGATCCGCACCGCCGAGAGCCGGTCGACCTTGTCGGCGTCCAGCGGCAGCAGCGCCCGGGAGATGACCACGGTGGCCGAGGCGGCGTCCTCCCGGCCGTGATGCCGGCTGGCGTGCATGATGTCGTGCGGTCGACCCCAGTCGATGAGCGCGAAGTCACCGCTGCCCATCGCGGTGTCCCGGCGCCGGGCGCTGATCGCGCTGTTGCCGGCGACCGTCAGCGGGATCTGGTAGACCTCCGGGTCGGCCTGGCGGATCAGCCGGGCGGTCCGCCGCCCGATCAGGGACTGGTAGCGGAACCGGGTCAGCTGGATCCCACCGCCCAGGTCGACCAGCCGGGCGCGGCCCCGGAAGTCGGCCGCGTGGTCGCTGGCGAACGCGATCGGCGCGGAGACCCGTGCCGACATGTCGACCCAGAAGGGCCACCGCTCCGCCGGCGGCAGCGCCGCCGTGTCCACCGTCTCGGTCCGCAGTGTGCCCATCACCGACCTTCCCGTGCGGTGCCCGTGCCGGGTTGTTGCCGACGCGGCCGGCCGCCCCTCATCGCCGGTCGGCACGTCCATCGTCCACCTCCCCGTCCGTGGCAGGGCTCCATTGTCGACGCTAAGGGTGGCCGGTCCGCCCCCGGAGTCCCACAGGGTTCGTGCCGGCCAGTGCCACTGGCCCGACCGCCGCACCTCGCTACCTACCCGCAGCCCTGCCGCAGCCCCAGGGCATCCCCGCGCGGAGGGGCAAGATCCACGCAGTTTCACGGAAAGAGTGGTCATATCGCGTCCGGAGGCCACTCTTTCCGTGAAACTGCGGGACGCGACACACGGCGGTGCTGGGTCGGTGAGGCGGTTGCGGATCTGGGTTAGGGGGAGGATTGGCGCTGGCCCGGCTGGCCGCCGAGGTGACCGGCGGTCATCGGGTCAGGGGTGGCCAGGTGCATCGGCCGGTGTCGGGCCGTCGAGCGCCACGCCGGCGATCACCGTACGCGCCAAGAGGAGGGCGTTGAGTCGGGCGGCTTGGCGCGTCAGGTGGTCGCGTTCGGCGAGGTTGGGTGCCTTCTGGGCCGCCTCGGCGTACAGCCGTGCCGCCGTCGCCAGGTCGCCGTCGCGCTCGTGAAGGTGCGCCGCCACCGCGGCGTGGCGGGGCAGTGAGTCGTCCAGCGCCGCGAGGGCCGCCAGGCCGGCGCGCGGTCCGTCGGCCTCGCCGACGGCCACCGCGCGGTTGAGCCGGACGACCGGGCTGTCGGTCAGGCGCGCGAGTTCGTCGTACCAATCGACGATCTGCACCCAGTCGGTCTCCTCGGCGGTGGGCGAGTCAGCGTGGAGTGCCGCGATGGCGGCCTGGGCCTGGAAATCGCCCAGCCGGTCGCGGGCGAGGGCCGCCTGCAGGATCTCGACGCCCTCGGCGATCGACGTGGTGTCCCACCGGCGGCGGTCCTGCTCGGCGAGCGGCACCAGGCTGCCGTCGGGCGCGGTCCGGGCGCCGCGCCGGGCGTGGTGGAGCAACATGAGGGCGAGCAGCCCCGCCACCTCGGGGTGGTCGAACGCGGCCGCGAGTTGCCGGGTGAGCCGGATGGCCTCGGCGGCGAGGTCGACGTCGCCGGAGTAGCCCTCGTTGAAGACCAGGTAAAGGACGCGCAGCACGGTGGCGACGCCGCCGGGCTGGTCCAGCCGCACGCCGGAGACGGTGCGCTTGGCCCGGCTGATGCGCTGCGCCATGGTCGCCTCGGGCACCAGGTATGCCTGGGCGATCTGGCGGGTGGTCAGCCCGCCGACGGCGCGCAGCGTGAGCGCGACCGCGGACGACGGCGTCAGCGACGGGTGGGCACACAGGAAGTAGAGCTGGAGCGTGTCGTCCACTGCGGGCGTGGGCCCTGGTTCCGGCTCCTCGTCGACGCGGTCCTCACGCCGGCGGCGGGCGGCGTCCGCCCGGGTCGCGTCGAGGAACCGGTGCCAGGCCACGGTGACCAGCCAGCCCTTCGGGTCCCGCGGCGGGTCGGCCGGCCAGACGCGGACCGCCTCGACCAGCGCGTCCTGCACGGCGTCCTCGGCCGCCGCGAAGTCGGCTCCGCGGCGGACGAGGATCCCGAGCACGCTCGGCGTGAGGCTCCGGAGCAGGACCTCGAACACCTGCGAGGTCACTCCGTGATGGTGGGCGGCGCGGCCAGGAAGGGGCGCACCTCGAGCCACTCGTGGATCGGCCGCCCGCCCGCCCCGGGGGCGGCGGACAGCTCCCCGGCCAGCTCGACGGCGCGCTCGTAGCTGTCGACGTCGATCACCATCCAGCCGGCGATGAGGTCCTTGGTCTCGGCGAACGGGCCGTCGGTGACCGGCGGGCGACCCTCGCCGTCGTACCGGACGAACGTCCCCTCGGGGGCGAGGGCCTGGCCGTCGACGAACTCGCCGGTCTCCTCGAGGCGGGCGGCGAAGTCGTTCATGTACTGCACGTGGGCCGAGATCTCCTCCGGCGTCCACCGGTCCATGGGCACGTCGTTGACCGCAGCCGGAGCGCCCCGGTAGTGCTTGAGCAGCAAGTACTTGGCCATCGTTTTCTCCTCGATGCTGGTGCGACCCATTTTGGTCGCGTTCACCTCGGGGACGGAGCCAGTCCCGAGATCTCGACATCGCCGTACGGGTCTTTTCGGGTGAGTGGGCAGGAGAGCGCTTCGGTCATCGCCGAAGCGAAGGTCTCCCGCCCGAAGCCGCGGGGCCCACTCGGCGGACAAGGTGCTGGGGGTCGCCGCAGAGCGGCTGTCCACAGGCGTACGCGATGCCGGCGACCATATCGCCTGGTGGAACTTCGGCTTCACGCTCGGCTTCGGCGCGACCAGTCTCTGCGCGGCTGGCAGGCGCGGTCCGGTACGTGGGCGTGGACGACGAGGCCGCCGTTCTCTCGAGGGTGGATGGTCAGTGTGCCGTTGTGGCGTTCGATTATGCGCTTCATGATGGCCAGGCCCAGCCCGTAGCCCGGGTTCTGCTCCTGTGCCAGCCGAGTGGTTTTGCCGTGGTTGAAGGGTGCGGTGAGATCGTCGATCGTGTCGGGGTCGATGGGCTCCCCGGTGTTCGAGATGGTGATGTCGATGCCGCCGGCGCGGGCCAGGGTTTGGATGTTGACCTGGCCTTTGTCGATGTTGTGTCGCACGGCGTTGATGATGGCGTTACGAAGGAACTGTTCGATCAGCGTCCTGTCTGCGGTGAGCGGCCTGTCCGTTGTTTCGACGGTAATGTCCAGGCCGCGGGTGGCGATCAGCGCGTCGAGGTCGGTCAGTGCTTCGCGGATTGCCGCAGCCAGGTCGACCGGCTCTGGCTCCCCCAGCCGGGAAGTCTCGGCGCGGGCGAGATCCAAGAGGGCGTTGAGGATGGTCTCGCTGCGCTTGGTCGCGGTGAGCGCACGGGTGACGGCCGGTTCGAGTTGGGTTGGGACTCGTCCCTGTTCGAGGGGAATTTCGAGGGCAGTGCGGGCCGTGGCGACTGGGGTACGGAGCTCGTGGGATGCGTTGGCGATGAACTCGCGTTGCCGGGCGAAGGAATCTTCGAGCCGGTCAAGCATCTGGTCGATCGTGTCGCCGAGTTCTTTGATCTCGTCGGTCGGGCCGGGCAGGTTCAGTCGTGCGTCGAGTTGGTGTTGGGTGATGGAACGAGCGGATGAGGTGATGTCGGCGATCCGGGCGAGGGCGGCACGGGATAGCCTGGATGCGGCGAAAGCAGCGAAGACGGCGAAGACGGCGAGGATTCCCAGGCACCACCACACGAGGCCGGCGAGTATGTCGTCGCGGAGCGTGATCTGGGTCCGATCAATAACTCCTTGGATTCCCCCCGTTGGCAGCCCGTCGGGGTATGTGACGGAACCCGGTTCGAGTAGCGGGTCGCCGCTCTGCCAAGCAACCACCGTGCCGTCGGTGCCGACGAACCCATTGACCCCGCCGTGCTGAGCGGTGTCGAACAGGTGAGCCACAGCGATATAGACGACGGCGAGCAGGACGATTCCGGCGGTGAGAAACGCGGCGGTGAAGGTCACCGTGAGCCGGGTGCGGAAGCTGTGCAAGCGGGGCATCCCTCGACTCATGACGGGGCCTCGATTCGATAACCGCGTCCATGCTCAGCGACAATCAGGTCCGGTGTGCCGAGCTTACGGCGCAGGGAGTAGACGGCCATCTTCATGGCGGCGCGTTCGGTGTCGTAGTCCTCGTCCCAGGCATGGTCGATGAGCTGCCGATAGGTCACGAGACCTCCGTTCGCGACAACAAGGGCTTCGAGTACCGCGTACTCCTTGGTGCTGAGGCGCACCGGTATTCCACGTCGGGTCACCTTCTGCCCAGCAGTGTCCACGATGAGGTCCGCAACGCTGCGGGAGGTGTCGCCGGGGTCGAGCCGGCGGGTGAGGGCGTTGATGCGGGCCGTTAGCTCACGGTAGGCGAAGGGTTTCGTCAGGTAGTCATCCGCCCCGAGGTCCAGGCCTTCGACGCGGTCGTCGATTCCGGCGGCGGCGGTCAGCATGAGAATGCGTACGGGGTGGCGCATGGCCGCCAGGGTCCGGCAGACGGTGTCACCGTCGAGGATGGGCAGGTTGCGGTCCAGCACCATCACCTCAGGATCGCTGAGCTGGAGCCGGCTGAGCGCGGTCGCGCCGTCGTGAGCGACGTCGACCGTGTATCCATCGGCGCGTAGCCCCTCGGCCAGGCTCGTGGCGAGGTCGATCTCGTCTTCCACGATCAGCACCCTCATCACCCCATTGTCCGGCGCGGACGGTAAGGAAACGGTCAGGAACGCGCTGACCGTTCGCTGACCGCCGACCGTCTAGAACTTCTCCTGACCGATCCCGTGACACCGGGATGCAACCCGTCAGTGAGGACGAACCATGTTCAGCAACGACCACCGGCCAGCCATGGCGAGGCTGTTCGTCGTGGGCGCCGCGCTTGCCGCGGCTCTCACCCTTTCCAGCTGCACGTCCACGCCAAAGGTGCCTTCCGCCGGCGACGCACCGGTAGGTAAGGGTGATGCGAAGACGGCGGCGAAAGCGTACGCGGACTGTTTGCGCGCTGAAGGGGTGCAGAACGTGATGGTCGGACCGGACGGCTATGTCGGACCCGGTATTTCGATTGATTCCGCTCAGGGAAACAGCAGCCCCGGCCCGGTCAAGTTCGACGCGGCAGCGGCCGAACTCTCCGCGGCTGCCGAAAAGGTCTGCCGTGCGAAGGTGCCCCAGTACGAGCCGCCACGGAACGGCGACGGAACCGACCCGGCCCTGGCGGAGGCGTCTCGTGCGTTCGCGAAGTGTGCCAGGGAGAACGGCATCGCGGCCTTTCCGGACCCGGAAGGTGCGTCCGCGGAGATGGCAGTGCCGGCCGGGACGACGAAGGAACAGTTCTTCGCCATGTTCGCGGCATGCAAGAGGACGATCGTGCCGGCCGGTGACAAGAAGGGTACGTTCGTTGCCCCGAACTTCACGGGCGCGTTCGACGCAGCCTGGAGCGAGGAACTGTACTCCCGCATCATCGATGGCGCGAACTCCTAGGCGAGGCGAGCAGTGCGAAGCCGTACCCGCGTCGCCGCCGCCGCAGCCGTCCTGGTGCTCGGTGCTGTGGCTGCCGCCTACGTGTGGCAGCCCTGGCGCAGGGACGCCCCCGTACCGGGTCCGAAGGTGAACACCCAGACGATCGTGCGAGAGGCATTGACGTCGAACACGATCCTGAATGCGCAGCTCAGCTACGGCGACCCGGTCACTCTCATCGGTGGCGGTGGCGGCATCCTCACGGTGCTGCCGTCCCCCGGGAAGGTGCTCAAGGTTGGTCAACGCGTCTACGAGACGGACGGGCGGCCCGTCGTGCTCCTGAAAGGCGCCCGGCCATTCTGGCGCGAGCTCAGAACCGGAGTCACCCCGGGCGAGGACGTGCGCCAACTCGAACGGAATCTCGTCAAGCTGGGCTTCAGTGTGGGCCTCACCGTGGACGACACGTTCACCCGGTCCACCGCCCTGGCGATCAAACGCTGGCAGGACTCCCTCCGCATGAAACGCACCGGCGTGTTCGCCCCAGGCGATGCCGTCGTCACCCCGGCGAATGCGATCCGTGTCGAGACCATTCACGTGAAGCTCGGGGCATCCGCTAACGGCGACATCCTCGACTACACCGACACCACCGTCCACGCAATCGCCAACCTCAGCACCGCCCAGGCCGGATCGTTGATGCCCGGGAAACCGGTGACCGTAGTCCTGCCTGATGGGTCGACCATCGGCGCTCAGATCACCCAGATCCAGAAGAACCGCGGATCCGACAAGGACGGAAAACGATTACCGGACCGTTCGGTCATCGAATTCGCCGACCAGTCCTCGGTCTCAAGGATCGGCCTCTCCGCGGTGCGGGTCACCATCCCCAGTGACACCGTCGATGGAGCCATCGTCGTACCGGTCACCGCGCTCCTCGCCCTGGCCGACGGCGGGTACGGCGTCGAAGTGCTCCGGAACGGTAAGCGGGTCCTCGTACCCGTGAAGGTGGGACTGGTCGCCGATTCCCGGCTACAGGTCACCGGGGACATCAAGGAAGGGGAGGAGGTGGTGGCGCCATGACCGAGTTCGTCCTCACCGTCGAGGAGGCGTCCAAGACGTATCCGACAGACCCGCCGACGCACGCACTCAGCGCAGCCAACCTGGCGGTGCGTGCCGGAGAGTTGGTCGTGATCGTGGGACCGTCCGGGTCGGGCAAGTCCACCCTGCTCTCGATCATGGGCACCCTTGAGGACCCCACCAGCGGAACAGTGCGTCTGCGGGGCTACCCGGTCGCTCGACTCGGCGATGCGCAGCGTGCGGCACTGCGGGCACGACACATCGGTTTTGTCTTCCAACAGTTCCACCTCATCCCCACCCTCACGGCCGAGAAGAATGTGGCGACCGGGCTGCTCTACACCGGCGCCGGACACGCCGAACGCCTCCGTCGGGCCCGGGACGCTCTCGACGCCGTCGGGCTGGCCCACCGAACCCGGTATCGGCCCGGACAGCTTTCCGGAGGTGAGAAGCAGCGCGTCGCGATTGCCCGCGCACTCGTCAAGCGGCCGAGCATCGTGTTCGCCGACGAACCCACCGGTGCCCTCGACACGGCCACCGGGGAGAACATCATCCGTCTGCTCAGTGAGATTGCCGGCTCCGGAACGACGGTCATTGTCATCACCCACGACCAGGCGATTGCCGACACGATGCCGCGCCGTGTCCGGATCCGCGACGGCCGTATCACCACCGATACCGGGGCGCCCACCGCATGAGCATCTCTGACCTTCATCCGATCCGGGTCCGCGTCCGCGACCTCCTCGACGACGCCACCGCCGGAACCTGGGCAAGACCGCTGCGCACCGTCCTGTCGTCCATCGGGATCGCGATCGGCATCGCCGCACTGGTCGCCATCACCGGCGTCGCGGGCTCCAACAAGGCCCAGTATCTGCACGAACTCGATGGCATGGGCGCGAACCTGCTCACCGTCGAGCCCGGGAAGGACACGGATGACAAGACCGTACCGTTGCCCGCCACGGCGCTGGAGATGATCGAACGCATCGCCCCCGTCACGAATGCCGCCGCGGTTTATGCCGTACCCGAGACGGTGCGCGCCTATCGCACCGATCGCGTCCCCATCAACCAGACCAGGGGGCTGCTCGTCCAGGCCGCAGGCCCCGGGCTCCCCGCAGCGATCGACGCCGACCTGGCCTGGGGGCAGTGGTTCAGCAACGCCAGCCGCATCCTCCCGACGGTCGTGCTCGGATCGGAGGCCGCCACGACGCTCGGCATCGCCTACCCCGGACAGCGCATCTGGGTCGCCGACCAATGGCACTCTGTCATCGGGGTTCTGCGCCCGGTCGTCCTCGCAGACGGTATCGACCACGCTGTCTTCCTCGGCGATGACTGGACCGAGGACGCCATCTGGCCACAATTCAGCGACACGACCGGCGCTACACCAGGCAGCATCGCCATGATCTACGTCAACACCCACCCCGGCACCGCCGCTCAGGTGCGTCCCGTGCTCGCCGGCACCGCCAATCCCGCCGCACCCCAGTACGTCGGAGTGTCCCAGCTCTCCGACTATGCCGACATGCGCGAACTTGCCGACACCAGCCTCAGCAACCTCGCCACGGCGCTTGCCGCAATCGCGCTCCTGATCGGTGGGGTCGGCATCGCCAACACCATGGTCGTCGCCGTCATCGAACGTCGCGGCGAAATCGGACTCCGGCTCGCCCTCGGAGCGCGACGCACACATATCGCCGCTCAATTCATCTTCGAAGCGCTTACTCTCGCCGCCATCGGCGCGACCATCGGCATCAGCACCGGCGTCCTGGTCACCATCGGCTATGCCGCAGTCAACGCGCAAGCCGCAGCTCTTCCCATCACCGCGATCGTCGCGGCACCCGCACTCGCTCTCACTGTCGGGATCATCGCCGGGGCCTACCCCGCCTGGCGAGCCACCCGGCTCGCACCCAACGATGCACTCCGCACAGCCTGACGGGGCGGCAAGCGGGCTCAGACCGGCCGCCCCCGGCGCGGGGACGGCCGGCGTGCCGCCCGGATCAGTCGTTGAGGACCTGGGAGAGCCGGTCGCGGAACCGCCGCTCGGAGTCGCTCACCTGGTCGCCGCCGAGGCCGAGGATGCCGCCGCTGGAGGCCGCGCCCACCACATGCTCGGTGATCTTCATCAGCCAGTGCTTGTAGGCGCCGGCCTCGCCCTCGTCGACCTTGTTGGCCAGAAGCCGGGCCGCCGAGGCCGCCCGGTTCAGCACGTCCTCGATCATCGCCCGCGGGTCGGCCGGCACGATCACCGGCAGCTCCTCGCCGGCCTCCGGGTCGCCCACCCGGGACACGATCTCGCCGGCCACGGCGGCGACCAGGGGACTGGCCGACTCCCGGCCGGTGGCGATGGTCTCCAGGCCCGCGGCGTTCTCGGCCATGGTGCGACGGGCGCTGTCGTGCTCGGCGACGCTCGCCGCGGCGAGGACCGCCTGCGGCAGGCCGGCCAGCAGCCCCCACTCCTCGTCGGAGAAACCGAACCCGGTGTACGCCGGCTGCTCGATCACGTCCACGCTCCTCTCATCCTGGTCTCACTCGGCTCGACCGCCACCGCACCCCGGTGGCCGGGGCCCGGCTCAGGCTAGTCGAGGGTCAACAGCCCTTGTTCGGACACCACGCGCACCGACAGCGTCTTGTAGCCGACCTCTTCGAAGAGCACCGTCATCCGGTCGTCCTCGTAACTGAGCACCATGCCCGGCCCCCACTCCGGGTGCCGCACCTGGCTGTGCACCGGGAACGGCCCGCTGGCGCCGTCGTCGGCGACGCTCGTGCCGGCCAGGCAGTTGTCGCAGTGCCCGCACACCTTCGTCATCTGCTCGCCGAAGTACGCCAGCAGCGTCTGCCCCCGGCAGCCGGTGGTCTCGGCGAAGGCCCGCATCATGTCGGTCCGGGACCGGGTCACGGTCTGCTGGCGTTCCGCCTCGGCCCGCGCGGCCTCGCCGGCCTCGGCCGGCGTGGGGGAGTACCGGGGCGCGCCGATCCGCTGCTTCGACCGCGGCTCGGCGGCGCCGATCTGCTCCAGCAGGGCGAGGTACTGCCCGAGCTTGCGCGGTCCCAGGCCGGTCAGCTCCCGCAGCTCCTTCTTCGTGGCCGGCTTCTTGCGCAGCAGGGCGGCCAGGTCGCGCAGCTCGGTGGCGTCCGGCAGGCCGCCGGAGAAGAAACGTTGCAGGCCGACGTCCTCGGCCTGCCAGAGCAGCAGCACCCGGGCCGGCTCCCCGTCCCGTCCGGCCCGGCCGATCTCCTGGAAGTAGCTGTCCGGCGAGTCGGGCAGGGCCATGTGCACCACCCAGGCGATGTTGGGCTTGTCGATGCCCATGCCGAACGCGGAGGTGGCCACCATGATCGGCACCTGGTCGGCGAGGAACGCCGTGTGCAGTTCGCCGCGCGCCCCGGCGGGCATGCCGCCGTGGTAGTACTGCGACGGGTAGCCGGCGTCCGTGAGCCGGCCGGCCAGTTCCTCGGCCGCGCGCCGGGTCGGCACGTAGATGATCCCGGGCCGCCGGTCCTCGCGCAGCAGCGCGATCAGCCGCCGCCACCGGTAGTCCTCGGTGGGGCAGTGCGCCACCTCGAGGAAGAGGTTCGGCCGGTCCAGCCCGGAGACCACCACCTCGGCGTCGCGCAGCCGCAGCCGGGCGATGATGTCGTCGCGGACCGGCGGCGAGGCGGTGGCGGTCAGCGCGACCACCGGCGGCCGGCCGATGCCGTCGATGAGGTGGCCCAGCGCCAGGTAGTCGGGGCGGAAGTCGTGCCCCCACGCCGAGATGCAGTGCGCCTCGTCGATCGCCACGAGCGCCGGCTTGAGTGACTTCACCTCCGCCATCCGGTCCGGGTTGGCGAGCTGCTCCGGGGTGATGAACAGGAACTCCGCCCGGCCCTCGCGGATCTCGGCGATCGCCTCCGCCTGCTGGGCGGCGGTCTCGTCGGAGCTGATCCGCACCGCCCGCAGCTCCGGGCGTTGCCGCTCGTTGAGCGCCGCGATCTGGTCCTGTTGGAGGGCGAGCAGCGGGGAGATCACCACGGTCGGGCCGGGGATCAGACTGGCCGGGATCTGGTAGATCGCCGACTTGCCGGCACCGGTGGGCAGCACCACCAGGGCGTCGCGTCGCTTCATCACCGCGCGCATGGCGGCGAGCTGGTTGGGCCGCAGGGCGGTCCAACCGAACAGGCTGCGCGCCGCGCGGCGCAGCGTCATCGAGTGCGTTGACAGTTTCATCGAGGGCCGGAGGTACCCGACGCGATCAGCGGCGAAACCCCACGGCACGCGCGTGTCGGCCCGTACGGCTACGACCGGCGACCGCGGGGGTCAGCGCCGGCGGAACATCGCCCGGATGGCGGCGAGCAGGAGCAGGCCGCCGACGACCAGGCCGAGCAGCCGAACACCGGGTACGTCGGCCGCGCTGGTCGCGTCGGCGAGGGGCGGCAGTGGCATGTGGGAACTCTCCCACGCAGGGCGGTTCCGCGCCACGGATTAACAGTAAGGTTTATTGACTATTAGTGGTGCCCGGTGTGACCATGGCAAGCACCGCCGCAGCCCGCGGCCGGGTCCGAAACGGGAAAGACGGGGGTACCGCAGCCGCATGAGCAGCACACCGACGGGAAAACTGGCGAGCCTGGCGGCCGCTGTCCTGCAACCGGGATTCGTCGGCACCACCCCACCGCCCTGGGTCTGCCGGTGGCTCGGCGAAGGGCTCGGCTCGGTGGTCCTCTTCGCCCGCAACATCGTCGACCTCGACCAGGTCGCCGAGCTCACCGCGAATCTGCGCGCGGAGCGGCCCGACGTGGTGGTCGGCATCGACGAGGAGGCCGGCGACGTCACCCGGATCGAGTCCGGACGGGGCAGCTCCCGCCCCGGCAACTTCGCCCTCGGCGCGGTCGACGACCCGGAGCTGACCCACGAGGTGGCCCGCGACCTCGGCCGCGAGCTGGCCTCGGTCGGTGTCACCCTCAACTACGCCCCGGACGCCGACGTCAACTCCAACCCGGCCAACCCGGTCATCGGGGTCCGTGCCTTCGGGGCCGACCCGGCACTGGTCGCCCGGCACACCTCCGCCTGGATCCGGGGGTTGCAGTCCAGCGGGGTGGCGGCCTGCGCCAAGCACTTCCCCGGCCACGGCGACACCCGCGTCGACTCGCACCAGGACCTGCCCCGCATCGGCGGCACCCGGCAACAGCTCGACGCCGCGGAGCTGGTCCCGTTCCGGGCCGCCGTGGCGGCCGGGGTGCGGGCGGTGATGACCGGCCACCTGCTCGTCCCGGCGCTGGACCCGGAACTGCCGGCCACGCTCAGCCCGCGCATCCTCGGCGGCCTGCTCCGCGACGAGCTCGGCTTCACCGGTGTGGTGGTCACCGACGCGGTGGAGATGCGCGCGGTCGCCGACCGGTACGGCTTCGCCGGGGCGGCCGTGCGCGCCCTTGCCGCCGGCGCGGACGCGATCTGCGTCGGCGGGGAGCGGGCCGACGAGGACTCCGCCCGCGAGCTGCGCGACGCCATCGTCGCCGCCGTCGTGTCCGGTGAGCTGCCCGAGGAGCGGCTGGCCGAGGCGGCCCAGCGGGTCGGCCAGCTGGCGAGCTGGACGACGGCGGCCCGGGCCGCCGGTCCGGCCCGCTCCGGCGTCGCGGTCGGCGGCTCCCTGGTCGGGCTGGCCGCCGCCCGCCGGGCGGTCCGGGTGACCGCGCGCACCGGCGCCGAGGCAGCGCTGCCCCTGGTCGCCGCCCCGCACGTGGTCGAGTTCGAGCCGCCGCGCAACATCGCGATCGGCCAGGAGACCCCGTGGGGGGTCGCCGCCCCCCTCGCCGGCCTGCTCGCCGGCACCACCTCGGTACGCCTCGGCGAGGCCGACCTGCCCGCCGACCCCATCGCCGGGGCGGCCGGCCGGCCGCTCGTGCTGGTCGTCCGTGACCTGCACCGGCACGAGTGGATGCGCGCCGCCGTGCGGCGGGCCATCGCCGCCCGGCCCGACGCGGTGGTGGTCGAACTGGGCGTGCCCGCGCTGGTCGCCGGGGTGGTGCACGTGGCCACCCACGGCGCCACCCGGGCCGCCGCCCGCGCCGCCGCCGAGCTGCTCGCCGGCACCCTCGCCGCGCCGCTGGCCGGCCTTGGGAAGCCCGTCGCCTGACGGCCCGTCGCCCGACGGCCCGTCGCGTTGTGGGCGGGTCGTCGGGCGCGCCCGACGGTTCAGGCGGAGATGACCAGGTCCGCGTACTCCGGATGGCGCTCGATGAACGCGGCCATGAACGGGCACCTGGGCGACACCCGGCCGCCGCGCTCGCGGACCTGGTCCAGGGTGGCCCGCATCAGCGCGGATCCGACCCCCATGTTCTGGAACCCGGGGTCGACCTCGGTGTGGGTGAAGACCAGTACCTCGCCCCGGGGCAGGTACGCGGTGAACCCGGCCAGCGCGTCGTCGACCAGGATCTCGAAGCGGCGGCGGGCGGGGTTGTCCTCGACCAGGAAGCTCACCCGGCCATTCTGCCCCGGGCCCCGGCCAGCTGGTCCCGTTCCGCCGGCAACCGGTCCACCCAGTCGGGTCGGCAACCGGGGTGCGAAGGCGTTGACCAGGGGCGATTGCGTGTCGGGCGGGCGTTCGCGCGGATCTCGTACCCTTGACCGGGTGACGAACCGACCCGGTACCCCCCCGTCCACCCCCGCCCGCCGGGCCGTCGGCCTGCTGGCCGGCCTGGCGCTCGGCGTCGCCCTGCTCGCCGGCTGCAGCAGCGAGGGCGCCTCCACCGACTGCGGCCTGGACGCCTGCACGGTCACCTTCGACCGTGGCGTCGAGGCCAGCGCCACCATCCTCGGCGTCGAGGCCAAACTGGTCGGCGCCCAGGGCGACCAGGTGACCGTCGAGGTCGCCGGCGAACAGCTGTCGCTGACCGTTGGCCAGCAGGCCACCGAGGTCGGCGGCTTCGCCGTCACCCTGGACAGCGTCACCGACCAGGAGGTCAAGATCCGCGTCTCGCGTAATCCCGGCAACTAGCGACGCCGCGCGGCGGTGGCCGACGTTTGGGGATCTCCGCAATCGGAGATTGTGGCGCCATGTCACTCACCCGGAACGCCGAAGCCACCGCCTCGCAGGCCGCGAACAGCCGGTGGCTCGAACTACTCGCCCGGGCCGGCTTCATCGGCTACGGCGTCGTGCACCTGCTGATCGCCTGGCTCGCCCTGCAGATTGCCTTCGGCAGCTCGGGCGGCAAGAGCGGCGACCAGTCCGGTGCGCTGAGCACCCTGGCCGAGAAGCCGATGGGCAAGTTCCTCTGCGTCGCCATCGCCGTCGGCATGCTCGCCATGGCGATCTGGCAGGCGCTGGAGGCGGCCGTCGGCCACCAGGCCGAGCGTGGCAAGGACCGGGTGCTGGAGCGCATCGCCTCGGCCGCCCGCACCCTGGTCTACCTCTACTTCGCCGTGACCGCCTGGAAGGTGTTCTCCAACGCCGGCTCCAGCAACGCCGACCAGTCGGAGGCGCTGACCGGCAAGCTGATGACCTCCACTGGTGGCCGCTGGCTCGTCGGGCTGGCCGGGCTGGTCCTCGCCGCCGTCGGCATCGGCCTGGTGATCTACGGGTGGAAGAAGAAGTTCGAGAAGCGCCTGAAGACCGGCGAGATGAACGCCCACACCCGGACCCTGGCCCGCCGGCTCGGCATGGCCGGCTACATCGCCAAGGGTGTCGCGTACGGCATCGCCGGCCTGCTGGTCGTGGTGGCCGCCGTCAACTACGACCCGGAGAAGGCCCGCGGCCTCGACGCCGCGCTGCGCACGCTGCGCGACCAGTCCTACGGCCCGGTGCTGCTGGTCCTGGTCGCCCTCGGCATCGCCTGCTACGGCGTCTACTGCTTCCTCCAGTCCCGGTACCGCAAGGTCTGACCTGGTCGGATCGGGAAACAGCGGGCACCATTGGGCCTTTGCCCGGTTCCAGGTTGCCCGCTGGGGGAGAGAGATACCTGTGCAGAGCTACCTCACGACGGTCGTCGCCGCGCTCGCCGCGGCGGCGATCGCCCTTTTCCTGGTCGAGGTGGTGCACCGCGCGACCCGGCGGTTCGGCCGGCGCTCGCTGCTGATGACCGAGCTGACGGACCATACGCACCGCTCGCTCCAGGTCGCCGCGACCGTCGTCGCCGTGCAGTTCGCCGTCCGGTTCTCCACCGGCTACGCCGTCGGCACGCAGTGGCGGCAGGTGGTGCTGCACCTGCTGGTGCTCGCCGTCATCGCCGCCGCGGCCTGGCTGGTCGCCTCGTTGCTGGTGGCGGCCGAGGACGTGGCGCTGGCCCGGTTCCGGGTCGACGTGCCGAACAACCGGCAGGCCCGCCGGGTACGCACCCAGGTGGTGATGCTGCGTCGGCTGACCATCGCGGTGATCGTGATCCTGACCGTCGGCGTGATGCTGATGACCTTCCCCAGCGTCCGGGGCATCGGGGCCGGCGTGCTGACCTCCGCCGGCGTGGTCGGTGTGGTCGCCGCGTTGGCCGCGCAGAGCCTGCTCGGCAACGTCTTCGCCGGGCTCCAGCTCGCCTTCAGCGACGCGGTGCGCCTGGACGACGTGGTGGTGGTCGAGGGGGAGTGGGGCCGGATCGAGGAGCTGACCCTCAGCTACGTGGTCGTGCAGATCTGGGACGACCGCCGGCTGATCCTGCCCACCTCGTACTTCACCAGCAAGCCCTTCCAGAACTGGACCCGGACCGAGGCGGCGGTGCTGGGCACCGCCGAGTTCGACGTCGACTGGTCGGTCAACGTGCAGGCGATGCGCGAGGAGCTGCGCCGGCTGGCGGAGAGCAGCGACCTGTGGGACGGCCGGGTGTGCGTACTCCAGGTGACCGACGCCACCGGCGGCCTGGTCAAGGTCCGCGCCCTGGTCAGCGCGGCGGACGCCGGCAGTCTGTGGGACCTGCGCTGCCTGGTGCGCGAGCACCTGGTCGGCTGGGTCCGCGACCACCGCCCGACCGCCCTGCCCCGGATGCGCGCCGAGGTCGGCGACTCCTCCGGCGCCCTGCCCTGGCAGTCGGTGCAGCCCCGGCGCCCGGTCCGCCGGCCGGCCGACACCGACGTCCCCGACGATGCCCGGGTCTTCGGCGGCAGCGACGACGGCACGGCCCGCAGCGAAGCCTTCGTCGGCCCCGACGACACCCCCACCCCAACGCTCACCCCGACCCCGACCCACACCCGCTGAATGCGGTGATCAAGAGGTCTGCGCCGCCCGGACCGCAGATCCCGACGCAGACCTCTTGATCACCGTGGGCCGGGTGGGTGGGGGTCTGGGTTTGGGAAGGCGGGTTCTGGGGACTGGTGCGCGGGGTGGTCGGTGCTACTGGCTGCACCGCGCAGGATTGACGGGCGGCGGCTCCGGGCATACAGCGCGGTGATGATGAAAGGAGGACAGCATGGCTGACGTCGCGAATCACCGCACGTCTCGGACCGGGAGCGAGCCGTCCACCGCGGAACTGGTGCAGCGGGCCACGGAGCAGGTCTCGCGCCTCGTCCGGGACGAGCTCGCGCTGGCCCGGGCGGAACTGACGCAGAAGGGCAAGCACGCCGGCATCGGGATCGGCCTGTTCGGCGGTGGCGGGGCCCTGGCGCTCTACGGGCTCGGCGCACTGGTCGCCGCCGTGATCCTGCTGCTGGCGCTGGTCATGCCCGCGTGGCTGGGCGCGCTGATCGTGGCGGTGGCGCTCTTCCTGCTGGCCGGGATCCTCGCGCTGGTCGGCAAGAAGCAGGTCAGCCAGGCGGTCCCGCCGGTTCCGGCGGCGACGGTACGCAGCGTCCGGGCGGACGTGGACACCGTGACCGCCGCGGTCCGGGACAGGGGACGGGCATGACGGGCAACGGGGCCGGCGACACCGAGGGGCTCCGCGAGGAGATCCGGCGGACCAGGGTGGAGCTGGGCGAGACGATGGAGGCGCTGGCCGCCAAGGCCGACGTCAAGGCCCGCCTGAGGTCCTCCGCCGAGCAGGCGAAGGGCCGGATGCGGGAGCAGGCCGCGCAGACGGTGGCCCGGGTGCGGGAGCAGGCGGCGCAGGGGGCCGGAGTGGCCCGGGAGGGGGCGTCCACCGCCGGCGCGGGGCTGCGCGGCCCGGTGCCGTGGGCGGCCGTCGCCGCCGGGGCGGTGGCTACGATGATCGTGTTGTTGATCGTTCGGGGGAGGAACAGGTGAGCAGGGGCATCGGCAAGGCCGCGTACAAGCCGGTCGGGGTGCTGCTCGGCGTGGCCGCCGGCACGGTCGCGGGCGCGATCTTCCGGCAGGTCTGGAAGGCGACCGCAGGCGACGGCGAGGCCCCGAGCGCCACCGACGAGGACCGTGGCTGGGGCGAGATCCTGGCCGCCGCCGCCCTCCAGGGCGCGATCTTCGCGGTGGTCCGGGCCGCCGTGGACCGGGGCGGGGCGGCCGGCGTGCGGCGGTTGACCGGCCGCTGGCCCGACTGACCCGTCGGCACCATGGAAAAGGGCCCTTTCCGGTATGCGGGAAAGGGCCCTTTCGCTCGGGGCGCGACCCGTCCGGGCCGGAATTCGGGCGTCCTTCGGGTCACCTCTCCGAGGATCTCTTCGGGTACGCTGTGCGAAGTTTTCGCTACGTGGTTCGCTGTCCCACGCTGTTGCGAGAAGGCGTGGGTTGAGAGAAGTCTCCTGCACAGGGGGCCGCCTCAGGCGCCGCTGCTCGAAAACGGCCAATCGGCCGCACGGCGTGCTCGGCCGCCAGTTTTAGAAGGAGATTCACATGGCGCAGGGAACCGTGAAGTGGTTCAACGCAGACAAGGGCTTCGGCTTCATCACCGTCGACGGCGGGGGTGCTGACGTGTTCGTCCACTTCTCGGCCATCCAGTCCAGCGGCTACCGTTCGCTGGAGGAGAACCAGCGGGTGGAGTTCGAGATCGCCCAGGGTCAGAAGGGCCCGCAGGCTGAGCAGGTCCGCCCGATCTGAGCAGCCGTGGCCGGCGTGCCGGCCGAGGCCGGGTGATCCGCCCGGATCACAGCGAAACCCCGCGTCCTGTCCGGGATGCGGGGTTTTCCGTTGCCCGGCCCCATGCCCTCGGTGGGGTGGAGAGCGGTCAGGGCCGGCGGCGGCTGCGCAGGCCGCGCCAGATCGTCACGAGTCCGATCAGGACCAGCAGCGGGCCGAGCAGCGCCCAGATCCACTGGTCGGTCATGAGGCTGCCGCCGACGTAGCCGAGGCCCTGCACCGTCCAGACGGCGCCCACGACCATGGCGAGCAGGCCGAGGGTGAGCGGAAGCCACCCCTTCATCGCGTTCCTCCTTCGCTGGCCGGCCGGGCCCGTCCAGCATGCGCGTCGTCGCCGAGGTGGGCGAGCACCGTCGGCCCCGGGCGGGTCACCACCGGTCGTGCACCTGCGGCCGGACCAGCTCGTCGTAGGTGCGCCACCCGACGGCCAACTCCTCGGCGGACAGCGGCGGCAGGGCGGCGTTGCGCCGGGCCCGGTCGGCGTCACGGGCATCGGGGATGACCACGTCGGGCCGGCTCCTCAGGAACCGGCCGGGGAGCTGCTCGCTGCGCCCGTCGCCGTACACGTCGGCGGCGTCGACGAACGTGATGCCGGAGTCCGCAGCGGCGGCCAGCACGGCCAGCGCGGCGGCCTCGTCGACCCGACCCCGCTCCGCGCCGAGCTGCCAGGTGCCGAGGCCGACCACGCCGACGGACCGCCCGAGCCGGGGGAGGGTGCGCTGCTGCATGCCCCGAGCCTAGTGATCGGCTTGCCCGGTCGTGCGGCGGGCCGTACGGTTCAACAAGACGAACGTACGGTTTGGGAGGCGGCGATGTGGGACCCGGCGGTGTACCTGCGCTACGACGACGAGCGGGGGCGGCCCTTCCACGACCTGGTCGCCCGGGTCCCGGCCGGGCGGCCCCGGGCCGTCGTCGACCTCGGCTGCGGTCCCGGCACGCTCACCGCCACCCTGGCCGCCCGCTGGCCGGGTGCCCGGATCACCGGCCTCGACTCGTCGGCGGAGATGATCGACCGGGCCGCAGCCCTGGGCGCACCGGTCGACTTCGCGGTCGGCGACGTGCGCGACTGGCGCCCCGCGCCCGACGTCGACGTGGTGGTCAGCAACGCGGTGCTCCAGTGGGTGCCCGGGCACCGGGAGCTGCTGACCCGCTGGGCCGGCGAGCTGCCCGCCGGGGCCTGGCTCGCCGTGCAGGTGCCGGGGAACTTCGAGGCCCCGTCGCACCGGGCGCTGCGCGCGGTGGCCGGGACGGGGCCGTGGGCCGCCGAGCTGACCCCGCTGCTGCGCGAGGCCCCGGTCGACGAGCCGGTCGGCTACGCCAGGCTGCTGACCGACGCCGGCTGCGCGGTCGACGCCTGGGAGACCACCTACGTGCATCAGCTCCCGGCCCCGGCGCACGCCGAGCACCCGGTGCTGACCTGGATGGAGGGCACCGCGCTGCGTCCGGTCCGGGCGGCGCTCGACGACGCGCGGTGGGCCGACTTCCGCGCCGAGCTGCGGGCGCGCCTCGCGGCGGCCTACCCGGCCCGGCGGAATCTGGTGTACTTCCCCTTCCGCCGGCTCTTCGTCGTCGCCCGGACCGATGCCAGCGCAAGGGAGAAATCGTGATTGATCTGTCCACCTTCATCGCCGGACTGCCCAAGGTGGAGCTGCACGTGCACCACGTCGGCTCGGCGTCACCGCGGATCGTGGCCGAGCTGGCCGCCCGGCACGCCGGCCGCAGCCCGGTGCCGGCGGACCCGGACGCCCTCGCCGACTACTTCGCCTTCCGGGACTTCGCCCACTTCATCGAGGTCTACCTCAGCGTCGTGGACCTGATCCGTGATCCGGAGGACGTCTGGATCCTCACCCACGAGGTCGCCCGCGAGCTGGCCCGCCAGCAGGTCCGGTACGCCGAGTTGACCGTCACCCCGTACTCGCACGTGCGCCGGGGCATCCCCGCGCCCGCGTTCTGCGAGGCGATCGAGGACGCCCGGAAGCGGGCCGAGGCCGACTTCGGCATCGCGCTGCGCTGGTGCTTCGACATCCCGGGCGAGGCGGGGCTGCCGGCCGCCGAGGAGACCCTGCGGATCTGCCTGGAGGAACGCCCCGACGGGCTGATCAGCTTCGGCCTGGGTGGCCCCGAGATCGGGGTGCCCCGCCCGCAGTTCAAGCCGTACTTCGACCGGGCCCGGGCGGCCGGGCTGCACTCGGTGCCGCACGCCGGGGAGACCACCGGCCCGCAGACCGTCTGGGACGCGCTGCGCGACCTCGGCGCGGAGCGGATCGGCCATGGCATCTCCGCCGCCGAGGACCCGGAACTGCTCGCCCACCTCGCGGAGCGGCGGATCGCCCTGGAGGTCTGCCCGACCTCCAACCTACGCACCCGGGCGGTCGCCTCCCTCGACGAGCACCCGCTGCCCCGACTCGTCGAGGCGGGTGTGCTGGTCACCATCAACTCCGACGACCCGCCGATGTTCGGCACCACCCTCGACGACGAGTACGCGGTGGCCGCCCGGCTGCTCGGGGTCGGCCCCGAGGGAGTGGCCGCGCTGGCCACCGACGCGGTGACCGCCGCATTCCTCGATCCGGGGGAGAAGTCGCGGCTCACCGCCGAGATCGACAGCTACCTGGCCGCGGCGACCCGCTGACCCGCCGGGGCCGCCGCCTGGCGGTCGGGGCCCGGGTCGAGGGGTCGGCGCGCGCGGCGGGAGCCGGTCGTGGGGGGACCGGACTCCCGCCGCGTGCACGGACTCCACCGGCCAGGGGATGGATCCGGGGGCGGCCGGTGGAACTGGTGGGTTCGCCCCCCGATCCTGACAGGTCGCGCCCGGCCCGCCGGTGCCGTTAATCCGAATCTAAGAAAGACTTGTGTCTGCCCACAGGCGGCGGGGTGATCAGCCGTCCGTGGGGCGTTGCCGGGGCCAGCGACGGCCCCCGCTCTTCTGCTCCCGCGCCTCCCGGGCCATCCGGCCGACCAGGCCGAAGCGGCTGACCTGCCGCGGGGTGGCCTCCGGGTCGGCCAGCAGCATCACCACGCTGGCCCCGCCGAGCCGGGCCCGGTCGATGCTCACCGACCCGTTGGCCTGCAAGGCCACCCGCTTGGCGATGTCCAGGCCGAGCCCCGTGGAGCCCTGGTCGCTGGTTCCCCGCCGCAACGCCCGGTCCGGGTTGGCGATGCCCGGGCCGGCGTCGTCGATGCGGATCGCCACGTATCCGTCCCGGCGGGAGACCGCGAGCTCGAACGCGGTGCCCTGCGGGGTGTAGCGGAACACGTTGCCGATCACCGCGTCGAGGGCGGCGGCCAGCTCGGCCCGGGGCACGGGAGCCGGGATGCGCAGCTGCGCCCCGCTGACCCGGTGCGGCCGGTTCTGGTCCCCCGCGAGGGCCGACCAGAACACCATCCGGTCCCGGACCACCTCGCTGACGTCGCACATCGCCGGGCCGGCCTCGTGGGCGACCGTCTTGCGGGTCGTCTTGATCAGCACGTCGATTTCGCCCTCAAGGGTCACGATGGCCTGCCGGATCCGCCGGATGGTGCGCCGCCGGTCCAGCTCCGCCTCCGTGAACGAGCCCACGCTGGTGTCGTCGGAGTCCAGTCCCTCGGCGTCCAGCCGCAGCACCGTCAGGGGCGTGCGCAGCCGGTGCGACAGGTCCGCCACCAGTTCCCGCTCGTCGGTGCGCGCCGCCGCCATCCGGTCCGCCATCCGGTTGAACGCGTAGCCGGCCTCGGCCAGCTCGCGCGGGCCGCTCGGCTCGACGTGCACCCCGAGGTCGCCGTCGCCCACCGCGAGAGCGGCCTTCACCAGCCCCCGGGTCGAGTCGACCGCGCGGGCGGCGACCCGGTCCACCACCAGTACGGCGGCCCCCACCAGGGCCACCGCCACCGCGGCCAGCAGCAGCCAGCGGCCCCCGGAGCCCTCCTTGAGCGCGGAGTCCGGCACGAACACCTCGACCACGACCACCGTGTCGCCGAGCACCACCGGATCCAGCCGCAGCGCCCCGCCGGGCACGTCGACGATCACCGAGCGCCGGTCCGCGGTGGCCCTGGCCACCGCCGGCGCGTCGGCCCGGCCGGCCGGAGTGGCACCGCCCAGCCCGTGCACCACCGGCCGGGTCGCCGGGTCCGTGCCGCTGGCCTCCACCGCGCGCCGCACCGCCGCCGGCTCGGTGCTGACCGCGAGCGCGCCGGTGACCAGCGCGCCGCGCCGGGCGGCGTCGGCGAGGGCCTCCTGACGGGTCTGCTCGCCCAGGCTGATGCCGAGGGGGACCAGGAACGCCAGCGCGACGAGCGCGCACATGCCGGCCGTGAGCCAGGCCAGCGCGACCCTCAGTCCGGGGCCACCAACCGGAAGCCGACCCCCCGCACGGTGCGCAGGTAGCGCGGCTTCGCCGCGGACTCGCCCATTTTGCGACGCAGCCAGTACAGGTGAACGTCGATGGTCTGGTCCTCGCCGACCGATGGCTGGTGCCATACCTCCTCCAAGAGTTCCCGGCGGGAAACCACCCGCCCCGGGCGGGCGGCGAGATACGCCAGCAGGTCGAATTCCTTGCGGGTCAGCGCGAGCGGCATTCCGTCGAGCTGGGCGCTGCGCTCGCCGACGTCCACCCGCAGGCCGCCGACGGTGTGCACGGCCGGCTGCACCGTCCGGCTGGCCCGGCCGGCCCGGCGCAGCACCGTGGTGATCCGGGCGTCCAGGTGCGCGCCGGTGAACGGCTTGACCATGTAGTCGTCCGCGCCCGCCCGCAGCAGGCGCACCACCGACTGCTCGTCGTCGCGGGCGGTGGCGATGATGATCGGCACGTCGGTGATGCCACGCAGCATCCGCAGCGCGTCCGAGCCGTCCAGGTCCGGCAGGCCGAGGTCCAGCACCACCAGGTCGGGGGTCTCCGCGGCCACCCGGCGCAGCGCGTCCAGCGCCGTGCCGACGGCATGTACGGCGTGCCCCCGGTCGGCGAGGGACCGCAGCATCGCGCCGCGTACGACGTGGTCGTCTTCGACCAGGAGCACCGTGGCCACGTCAGCACCGTACTCGGCAGGGCAAGCTGGCGCGTTGCGGCGCACCCGCGAACCGGGCAAGCTGGTACGACCATGTCCTTCACGCTCTTCCCGGATACCCGACTGGCGCTCGCCCGGGACAGCCTCGCCGGGCTCTCCGTCGGCGACGCCCTCGGCTCCCAGTTCTTCGTGCCGGGGCATCGGCCCGGGGACCTCGCCGCCGGCCGGCTCCCCGCGCCGCCCTGGCAGTGGACCGACGACACCGAGATGGCGTGCTCCGTGCTGGCCGAGCTGGCCGGCGCAGGGGAGGTCGACCGGGACCGGCTGGCGCTGGCGTTCGCGCACCGGTGCGAGCCGTACCGCGGCTACGGCCCCGGGGCGGTGACCATCCTGCGCCTGATCCGCACCGGCACGCCGTGGCCCGTCGCCGCGGCCTCCGCGTTCGACGGGCAGGGCTCGTGCGGCAACGGCGCGGCGATGCGGGTCGGGCCGCTCGGGGCGTGGTTCGCCGACTCGACCCGGCGGGCCGCGGCCCAGGCCCGGTCGTCCGCCGAGATCACCCACGCCCACCCGGAGGGGATCGCCGGCGCGGTGGCGGTGGCGGTGGCCGCCGCCCTGGCCGCCCGGGCCCGCCTCGACGGGGACCGCCCGCCGCCGTCGCGGCTGCTCGCCGCGGTGGCCGCCGCCCTCGACCCGGGCGGCCAGGTGCACCAGGGGGTACGCCGGGCCGCCGCCCTGCTGGACCGCCCGGTGGCCGTCGCCGCCGACGTGCTCGGCAACGGCTCCCGGGTGACGGCGCAGGACACCGTCCCGTTCACGCTCTGGGTCGCCGCCACGCGCCTCGACGACTACCCGGCGGCGATCCGGGCCTGCGTCGAGGCGGGCGGGGACGTGGACACCACGGCGGCGATCGTCGGCGCGGTGGTGGCCGCCCACACCGGCGTCGGCTCGCCGGGCGGGGTGCCCGCCGACTGGCTCGCCGCCCGCGAGCCGCTGCCCGACTGGGCGGGCTGACCGCCCGGCCCGGCCCGGTCGCGGGACGCCCACCCCTCGTGTCCGGGCCGACGCGGTGGCCGCCACCGCCCCGACCGGCCCCGGGCGGAAGGTGTCGGGACGGAGCGTTGCCTTCACCGAATGCGACAAGAAGGGGCCTCTTGCTGCCCGCTAGCATCAGCGGGGGCGGTCGCTCGGCCGCGTTCGTCGTCAGCTGAAGGAGTCAGCGTGTCCGCACCCCGTACCCCCGTCGTGGCCGACCCCGTCGTCGTCGCCGCCGGGACGACGGCGGCCGACGCGGTGGCCGCGGCCGGCCTGCCGGCCAGCGGCCCCAAGGCGGTCGTCGTGGTCCGCGACCCGCAGGGCCAGCTCCGCGACCTGGACTGGGCGCCGGCCGAGGACGTCACCGTCGAGCCGGTCGGCCTCGACACCCCGGACGGGCTGAACGTGCTGCGCCACTCGACCGCGCACGTGCTCGCCCAGGCCGTGCAGGACGTGTTCCCGGCGGCGAAGCTCGGCATCGGCCCGCCGATCGAGAACGGCTTCTACTACGACTTCGCCGTGGACAAGCCGTTCCAGCCCGACGACCTGGCCAAGATCGAGAAGCGGATGCAGGAGATCGTCAAGTCCGGTCAGCGGTTCCGGCGGCGGCGGTTCGACGGCCTGGACGAGGCGAAGGCCGAGCTGGCCGCCGAGCCGTTCAAGCTGGAGCTGATCGACGTCAAGGGCGAAGGGCTGGACTCGTCCGAGGTGATGGAGGTGGGCGGCGGCGAGCTGACCATCTACGACAACCTCGCGGCCAAGGAGGACAAGGTCTGCTGGTCGGACCTGTGCCGGGGCCCGCACCTGCCGAACACCCGGCTGATCGGGGCGTTCAAGCTGATGCGCTCGGCCGCCGCGTACTGGCGGGGGAGCGAGAAGAACCCGCAGCTCCAGCGGGTGTACGGCACCGCGTGGCCGACCCGGGACGAGCTCAAGGCGTACCTGAAGCTGCTGGAGGAGGCCGCCCGGCGCGACCACCGCAAGCTCGGCGCGGACCTGGACCTGTTCAGCTTCCCCGACGAGATCGGCTCCGGCCTGGCGGTCTTCCACCCCAAGGGCGGCATCATCCGCCGGGAGATGGAGAACTACTCGCGCCGCCGGCACGAGGACGCGGGGTACGAGTTCGTCAACACCCCGCACATCACCAAGGCGCAGCTCTTCGAGACCTCCGGCCACCTGCCGTACTACGCCGACACCATGTTCCCGCCGATCCAGTTCGAGGGCGTGGACTACTACCTCAAGGCGATGAACTGCCCGATGCACAACCTGATCTTCAGGTCGCGCGGGCGGTCCTACCGGGAGCTGCCGCTGCGGCTGTTCGAGTTCGGCACGGTGTACCGGTACGAGAAGTCCGGCGTGGTGCACGGCCTGACCCGGGTGCGCGGGCTGACCCAGGACGACTCGCACATCTACTGCACCCGGGAGCAGATGCCCGGCGAGCTGTCGACTCTGCTCACCTTCGTGCTGGACCTGCTGCGCGACTACGGCCTGGACGACTTCTACCTGGAGCTGTCCACCCGGGACGACTCGCCGAAGTTCATCGGCGAGGACGCCGACTGGGCGGAGGCGACCGAGGCGCTGCGCACCGCCGCCGAGGCGTCCGGGCTGGACCTGGTGCCCGACCCGGGCGGTGCGGCCTTCTACGGCCCGAAGATCTCGGTGCAGGCCCGGGACGCGATCGGCCGGACCTGGCAGATGTCGACGATCCAGGTCGACTTCAACCAGCCGGCCCGGTTCGGGCTGGAGTACCAGGCCGCCGACGGCACCCGCAAGCAGCCGGTGATGATCCACCGGGCGTTGTTCGGCTCGATCGAGCGGTTCTTCGGGGTGCTCACCGAGCACTACGCGGGGGCGTTCCCGGCCTGGCTGGCCCCGGTGCAGGTGGTGGGCATCCCGATCCGTGAGGACCACACCGACTACCTGCACGGGTTCGTCGCGGCGCTGCGCGCCGAGGGCGTCCGGGCCCAGGTGGACGCGGGCGACGACCGGATGCAGAAGAAGATCCGCACCGCCCAGCAGCAGAAGATCCCGTTCATGGTGATCGCCGGCGACGACGACGTGGCCGCCGGGACCGTGTCGTTCCGCTACCGGGACGGCTCGCAGCGCAACGGGGTGCCGATCGCCGACGCGGTGACCCACGTGCTCGACGTGGTCACCTCCCGCAGCAACACCGGTCCCTCCGCAGCCGAGGGCTGACCGGCCCGGCGCACGACACGGCGGGGCGTCCCTGAGCCGGGACGTCCCGCCGTGCCGTCTACGTGCGGGTGATCAGGCTCAGATGCCGCAGCTCGACGCCGACCAGCCCCCGACGGCCCCGACGTGCGTGTGGGTGCTGTGGCCCGGGTAGCCGGGGCCGAGGATGTTCCCGAAACCGTGGTAGCGGGCCTGCTGGGCCATCCGGCAGAACGACGGGGAACCGACCAGGTCCACCCCGTCGCCGTACAGGTGCCGGCTGTTGGACGTCCCGCCGACCGCGTTGTTGCAGGCGACGCTGCGGAAGCCGCTGCTGATTTGGATGGATACGTCCCCGAGGGCGTGCCGCATGGCCTGGAGCTTCCACATCGAGACGAGCGCGTTGAACCTGGCGGTGCTCGCCGCGACCGCCCCGCCGGCCCAGGTGCTGTTGCACCGGTTCAGTTCGGCGTAGGTAAAGTTGATCGGCGTGCAGTCGTCGTCCTGGAGCGCGTACAGCTTGCTGAAGGTCTGCGGGCCGGCGGCGCCGTCGGCCGACAGGCCGTACGCCTGCTGGAAGCGGATCAGCGCCGCGCGTGTCGCCGGGCCGAACACGCCGTCGAGGCCGATCTGCGAGTTGTAGCCGGGGTAGCCGGCGATCCGGATCTGGAGCTGGCGGACGTCCTCGCCGGTCGAGCCCTGGACGAGCGTCCGGCCCCAGTTGTAGCAGCCGTCGGCCTGCGCGGCACCGGTGGTCACGGTCAGGCCCACCAGGGTGGTGGCGGCGGCGAGCGCGCAGGCGGCAAGAACTCTGCCGATCCGGCGGAATGCGGTCTTCACAGGGTGACTCCCATCGACGAATATCAGTTTCGATTGGAATGGAAGTTTCATTCACCGTCATCTCTGCGTCAAGAACTTTCACACCCCTATTCGTCCCGGTGAGGCCCCCTCGCGCCCCCAGGTAGCCCCGAGCGGATCCCCCACTCCGGCGCTGGGGTGGCGCCGGGCGGGAACGTAGGATCGGTGGCGTGACAGGGGAGGAACGGCACAGGGACAGCGGCATGGCCGACGGGTTGGAGCGACTCTGGACCCCGCACCGGATGGCCTACGTCTCCGGTGGAGACCGGCCCGAGGGTGGGTACGAGAAGCCCGCCGGCTGCCCGTTCTGCCGCGGGCCGGGGCTGCCGCCGGAGGAGAGCCTGGTGGTGGCCCGGGGCGAGCACGTGTTCGCGGTGCTCAACCTCTACCCCTACAACCCGGGGCACCTGCTGGTCTGCCCCTACCGGCACGTGGCCGACTACACCGAGCTGGCCCTGCCGGAGACCGCCGAGCTGGCGGCGTTCACCCAGACCGCGATGCGGGTGGTGCGCGCGGTCAGCAGCGCGCACGGGTTCAACCTGGGCATGAACCAGGGCGGGGTGGCCGGCGCCGGGATCGCCGCGCACCTGCACCAGCACGTGGTGCCCCGCTGGGGCGGTGACGCCAACTTCATGCCGGTGATCGGGCGGACCAAGGTCCTGCCGCAGCTGCTCACCGACACCCGTGAGCTGTTCACCCGCGCCTGGCCGAGCTGACCCTACGTAGTCGTCCGCCTCCTTTCGGCCAACGTGCTGCCCTCGACCGGGCCCGGGGTGGCACGATCTGGCGATGGCAGTGACGACACGGACATTGGGTCGCAGCGGCATCGAGGTCAGCGGCCTCGGCATGGGGTGCTGGGCGATCGGTGGCCCCTGGGCCGAGGGCGTCCAGCCGCTGGGCTGGGGCGCGGTCGACGACGACGAGTCCGTCCGCGCGGTGCGCCGCGCGCTCGATCTCGGGGTCACTTTCTTCGACACCGCCGACACGTACGGGGCCGGGCACGGCGAGCGGGTCCTCGGCCGGGCCCTCGCCGGCCGGCGCGACGAGGCGGTGCTCGCCACCAAGTGGGGCTACACGTTCGACGAGGACGCCCGCCAGGCCACCGGGGAGGACCCCTCGCCGGAGTACCTGCGCCGGGCGGTCACCGACTCCCTGCGCCGGCTGGACACCGACCGTATCGACCTCTACCAGCTGCACCTGGGCGACCTGCCGGTGCCGAGGGCCGAGGCGCTGCTCGGCGTCTGCGAGGACCTCGTCGCCGACGGCCTGGTCCGGGCGTACGGGTGGAGCACCGACCGGGTCGACCGGGCCACCTGGTTCGGGCAGGGCGCCCGGCACGCCACCGCGGTGCAGCACACCCTGTCGGTGCTGCGTGACGCCCCCGAGCTGCTCGCCGTCTGCGACAAGTACGACCTGGCCAGCGTCAACCGCAGCCCGCTGGGGATGGGCCTGCTCACCGGCAAGTACGGCGCCGGCTCCACGCTGCCCCGCGACGACGTGCGGGGGGCCACGGCGAACTGGCTGGAGTGGTTCCGCAGCGGCCGGCCCGCGCCCGAGTGGCTGCGCCGGGTCGGAGCGGTCCGGGCGGCGCTCACCGCCGACGGGCGCACCCTGGCCCAGGGCGCGCTGGGCTGGATCTGGGCGCGCAGCGACCGAACGGTCCCGATCCCCGGCTGCCGCACCGTCGCCCAGGTCGAGGAGAACGGCGCCGCACTGGCCCTCGGTCCGCTCGCCCCCGACCACTTCGCCGAGGTGGAACGCCAACTGGCGGCCCTCCGCGCAGCCGCCCTCCGCTCCGCCGACCGCCCCCGCTGGCCCATGCCCCCCACCCCCTCCGCCCGCCCCTGACAGCTTCCCCCGCTTCCCCCGCCCACCCTCGCCCCCGCGCGCCCACCCATCCCCGTCGATCTTGCAGTTGTGGCCCTCGGAACGAGGCTTCTGCGCCGATTGCCGGGGCCGAAACTGCAAGATCGCGGGTGCGGGGTGCGGGGTGCGGGGTGCGGGGTGGGGTCAGGGGGTGGGGGGGTGTTCGTTGCGGGTCTGGTCGGACAGGTGGGTGGGCATCGGGTCGTGGCGGGTGAAGTGGCGGCGGAAGGTACCGGTGCCGGAGGTCAGGGCGCGCAGCTCGATCGCGTACCGGAGCAGCTCGACGGCCGGGACCTCGGCCCGGATCACGGTGCGGCCGTCGGCGTCCGGGTCCGGCTCGGTGCCGAGCACCCGGCCGCGCCGGCCGGAGAGGTCGCCCAGCACCGCCCCGACGGTGTGGTCCGGCACCCGGACGGCCACCTCGTCCACCGGCTCCAGCAGGGTCGGCTGGCCCTTCTCGGCGGCGTGGCGCAGCGCCAGCGCGCCGGCGGCCTGGAACGCCGCGTCGGAGGAGTCGACGCTGTGCGCCTTGCCGTCGACGAGGGTCACCCGCAGGTCCACCACCGGGTGGCCGGCGACCAGGCCGCGCTCCAGTTGCGCCCGCACGCCCTTCTCCACCGACGGGACGTAGTTGTGCGGCACCGCCCCGCCGACCACCCGGTCGACGAACTCGAAGCCGGCCCCCCGGGGCAGCGGCTCCACCTCGATGTCGCAGATCGCGTACTGGCCGTGGCCGCCGGACTGCTTGACGTGCCGGCCGTGCCCGGTGGCCGGGGCGGCGAGGGTCTCCCGCAGCGCCACCCGGACCGGCTCGGTGTCCAGCTCGACGCCGCCACCGCGCAGCCGGTCGAGCACCACGTCGGCGTGTGCCTCGCCCATGCACCACAGGACGAGCTGGCGGGTCTCCGGGTTGCGTTCCAGCCGCAGCGTCGGGTCGCCGGCGACCAGCCGGGCCAGGTTGCGGGACAGGGTGTCCTCGTCGGCCCGGCTGCGCGCGGCGACCGCCACCGGCAGCAGCGGCTCGGGCATCTCCCACGGGGCCACCAGCAGCGGGTCGTCCTTGGCGGAGATCGTGTCGCCGGTCTCCGCGCTGCCCGACTTGGTGATCGCGCAGATGTCGCCGGCCACGCAGACCGGCACCTCTCGCAGGGTCGCCCCCAGCGGCGTGTGGAGGTGCCCGACCCGCTCGTCCGCGTCGTGGTCGGGGTGTCCCCGCTCGGCCAGGCCGTGGCCGGCGACGTGCATCGTCCGGTCGGGGCGCAGGGTGCCGGAGAAGACCCGGACCAGGGAGACCCGGCCGACGTGCCGGTCCACCGTCGTGCGGACCACCTCGGCGACGAGCGGGCCGTCCGGGTCGCAGCTCAGCGGCTGCCGGGGGGAGCCGTCCACGCCGGTGACGGCGGGCAACTCGTGCTCCAGCGGCGACGGGAATGCCGATACGAGGCCGTCGAGCAGCACGTCCAGCCCGACGCCGGTCGCCGCGCAGACCGGCACCACCGGGTGGAAGTGCCCCCGGGCGACCGCCTTCTCCAGGTCGGCGACCAGCACCTGCGTGTCGATCTCCTCGCCGGCGAGGTAGCGGTCCATGAGGGACTCGTCCTCGCTCTCGGCGATGATCCCCTCGATCAGCTCGTTGCGGGACTCGGCGATCGCCGGCAGGTGCTCCGGGTCGGGCTCGCGCACCTGGGCCGGCAGCCCGGCGGTGTAGTCGAAGACCCGGCGGGTGACCAGGCCGAGCAGTCCGACGACGGACTGGCCGTCGTCGCCGAGCATCGTCAGGTGCAGCGGGACCACGTTGTCGCCGAAGACCCGCTGGCACAGCGCCACGGCCTCGTCGAAGTCCGCGCGGGGGTGGTCCAGCCGGGTCACCGCGACCGCCCGGGGCATGCCCACCGCGGCGCACTCCTCCCAGAGCGCGGCGGTGGCGGCGTCCATCCCGTCGACGGCGGAGACCACGAACAGCGCGGCGTCGGCGGCCCGCAGGCCGGCGCGCAGCTCGCCGACGAAGTCCGCGTACCCCGGGGTGTCCAACAGGTTGATCTTGACGCCGTCGTGCACCAGCGGGGCACAGGCCAGGCTCACCGAGCGCTGTTGGCGCACGGCGGCCGGGTCGTGGTCGCAGACCGTGGTGCCGTCGGTGACCGTGCCGGCCCGCCCGATCGTGCCGGTCGCCGCGAGCAGCGCCTCGACCAGGGTCGTCTTGCCAGCCCCGGAGTGCCCGACGAGCACCACGTTGCGAATACTGGCGGGCTCGGTCACCACCGGCACGCCGCCGGTGACCCCCTTGTCCTGATTCCTCTGCGCCATGGGGCGCACCTCCCTCAGCCGGTGGTTGGTGGCGACCGCCGCGCGCGACGGGGAAGCGGCCCGGTGCGCAAGCTCCGCGGCGCCATCCTCCGGTGATCTGCCGTGCGGCGGGTACGGGACGGTCGGTCGGGTGAGCTGCCTCACCCTCAGGCTCGATCTCACACCCCTCGGAGGGCCGGCACAAGACTTCCCCGGGCGGGTCGGTGACCGTGGCGTGCCCTCGCCGGGGGCCGGCCGTTATCGTGGGACCGCCATGGCGAAGATCTTCCAAGTGTCGGTCCGGGCGGGGATGACCCGCGTCGTTGAGCCGATCGCGCGCGGCCTGCTCCGCGCGGGCGTGTCCCCCAATGCGGTCACCGTCACCGGCACCCTCGGGGTGCTGGCCGGTGCGCTCGGCTTCGGCGCCCGCGGCCATCTGGTCGCCGGCGCCCTCATCGTGACGTTCTTCGCGCTGACCGACCTGCTCGACGGGACGATGGCCCGGATGAGCGGCGGCTCGACGAGATTCGGGGCGTTCCTCGACTCGAGCATGGACCGGGTCGCCGACAGCGCCGTCTTCGGCGCGGTCGCGTACTGGCTGGCCACCGAGGGTGACCACGCCGGGGTCTCCGCCGCGCTGCTCTGCCTGGCCGCCGGCGGCTTGGTCTCCTACGTCAAGGCCCGCGCCGAGGGGCTCGGGATGACCTGCAACGTGGGCATCGCCGAGCGGACCGAGCGGCTGCTCATCGTCGGCGTGGGCGGCCTGCTCACCGGCTTCGGTGTCCCGCACGCCCTGCAGATCGCGCTCTGGCTGCTGGCCGCCGTCTCGATCTTCACCGTGGGCCAGCGGATCGCCCACGTGTACCGGCAGGCCCGCGAGGCGACCCCGGACGGGTCGCAGGGGTGAACCTGACCGAACTCGGCTACGTCGCCGGCTGGCGTCTGGTCCGCGCGCTGCCCCGGCCCGTGGTGGCTGCGGCCTTCCGGGCGGGCGCCGACCGTGCCCACCGCTCCGGCGGCGGGGGTACGGCCCGACTGCGCGCCAACCTGCGCCGGGTGGTCGGCCCCGAGCTGCCCGAGGCCGAGCTGGACGACCTGCTCCGGCGCGGCCTGCGCTCCTACGCCCGGTACTGGATGGAGGCGTTCCGGTTGCCGGCGCTGAGCCGGGAACAGCTCCTCGCCGGGTTCCGGCTCGCCCCCGAGGGGGTCGACCTGCTCGCCGCCGACGTGGCCGCCGGCCGGGGCGCGGTGGTGGCGCTGCCGCACTCCGGCAACTGGGACGCCGCGGGGGCCTGGGTGGCGGCCACCGGCTGGCCGATCACCACGGTCGCCGAGCGGCTCAAGCCCGAGGCCATCTACCAGCGCTTCCTCGCCTTCCGGCGGGGGCTGGGCATGGAGATCCTGCCCACCCACGGCGGCGAGCGGCCCGCGTTCGACGTGCTGGTGGACCGGCTGCGCGCCGGCGCGGTGGTGCCGCTGCTGGCCGACCGGGACCTGTCCGCCCGGGGGATCGAGGTCGACTTCTTCGGCGCGCGGACCCGGCTGCCGGCCGGTCCGGCGCTGCTGGCGCTGCGCACCGGGGCGCCGCTCTACGTCGCCTCATTGTGGTACGAACCGGATGCGGCGTGCGCCTCGCTCGAGGGTCCGCTGCCCGTGCCCGGGGAGGACAGCGGGCCGCTGGACCAGCGGGTCCGGGAGCTGACCCAGCGGATTGCCGACGGTCTGGCGGCGGGCATCGCCCGGCATCCGGAAGACTGGCACATGTTGCAACGGATGTGGCTGGACCAGCGCGGCACCGGCGACGGCGAGCCCCGGCCCGTCTCCACGCCGCCGGCCGTCACCGGACCGGTCTGAGGCGGAGGGCGCTCACATGCGGATCGGCATCGTGTGCCCGTACTCCTTCGACGTGCCCGGCGGGGTGCAGAACCACGTGATGGACCTGGCCGAGGCGCTGATCTGGCTCGGGCACGAGGTGAGCGTCCTCGCCCCCGCCGACGAGGACTCGCCGCTCCCGCCGTACGTGGTGTCGGCGGGCCGGGCCGTGCCGCTGCCGTACAACGGGTCGGTGGCCCGGATCGCGTTCGGCCCGGTCTCCACCACCCGGGTCCGGCGGTGGATCGCCCGGGGCGACTTCGACGTGCTGCACGTGCACGAGCCGTTGACGCTGAGCCTGTCGATGCTCGCCGTGCTCTCCGCGAAGGGGCCGGTGGTGGCCACCTTCCACACCGCGATGACCCGGTCCCGGGTGCTCGCCGCCGCGCAGGGCCTGCTGCAGATCGTGCTGGAGCGGATCACCGCCCGGATCGCGGTCAGCGCCCTGGCCCGCAAGGTGCAGGTCGAGCACATGGACGGCGGCGCGGTGGAGATCCCCAACGGGGTCACCGTGGCCAAGTTCAGCCACGCGACACCGCTGCCCGGCTGGCCGGGGGAGTGCGACCTGGCCGAGGGCGGCACGCTCGGCTTCCTCGGCCGGTTCACCGAGGCCCGCAAGGGCTTCCCGATCCTGTGCGACGCGTTCGTCGAGCTGGCCCGCTCCCGTCCGGGCCTGCGGCTGCTGGTGGCCGGGCCCGGCGACCCGGACGACCTGTTCGACCAGTTTCCCGCCGAGCTGCGCGACCGGGTCACCTTCCTCGGCCTGGTCTCCGAGGAGGACAAGGCGCGCATGCTGCGCAGCGTCCACCTCTACGTGGCCCCGAACACCGGCGGGGAGTCGTTCGGGATGATCCTCACCGAGGCCCTCGCCGCCGGCACCACGGTGGTGGCCAGCGACCTGGACGCGTTCCGCCGGGTGCTCGACGGCGGCCGGGCCGGGCTGCTCTTCCCCACCGGGGACGCGGTGGCGCTGCGGGCGGCCCTGGTCGCGCTGCTGGACGACCCGGCGCGGCGGGCCGCGCTGACCGCGTGCGGGGACCAGGTGGTGGCGCACTTCGACTGGCCGGTCGTCGCCCGCCGGGTGCTGGAGGTGTACGCGGCGGCGATCGAGGCGACCGACGGGCGGGTGATCGACCAGGAGTGGGCGGGGCTGGGCTGACCGCCGTGACCGTGGGTGCCGGTGGGACGCAGGTGTCGGGGCGGGTCGCGCTCCGGCCGGAGGCGAACGGAGCAGCACTACGATGCCGGGCATGTGGTGGTGGTTGGGCGGGATTCTCGTCGTGGGGCTGCTCGCGGCGTACCTGACCTGGACCGTCGGCCGGGTCGAGCGGCTGCGCCTGCGCGCGGAGTCGGCGGCCCGGGCGCTGGAGGCGCACCTGCTGCGCCGGGCGGCCGCCGCCGCGGTGCTGGCCGAGCGGCGCGACGGCGTGGAGTTGTACGCGGCGGCCCGGATCGCACTGGACGCCGAGCCGGAGGAGCGGGAGGCCGCGGAGAACGACCTCACCCGGCAGTTGCGGGCGGTGCGGCTGGACCCGGCCGACCCGGACTGCGAGGCGGTGATCGCCGCGAGCCGGCGGCTCGCCCTGGCCCGTCAGGTGCACACCGACCTGGTCCGGGACGCCCGCGCGGCGCGGGGACGGCGGCTGGTGCGGCTGTTGCGGATGGGCCACCGACACCCGTGGCCGCGCTACTTCGACATCGACGACCCGACCCTCGCGCTCCCCGCCGACGTGCCCGCCTGAGCGGCGTCCGCCGCAGCCCGGGCCCGTCGACCAGCGGGGCCGGGCCGGGGTGATGACGGCCACAGAGCAGGCCACCCGGGGTCTGATTGGCTGTCGGACCGGCGTTGACCCCGTCGTAGCATTCAGCTTGAGCCACCCCCCCTCCGAGCACGCCGAGGAGCGATAACCCGTGCCCGAAACCATCTCCCCGAACGCCAGCGCCACCCCCGTCGTCGGCACCGCCCGCGTCAAGCGCGGCATGGCCGAGATGCTCAAGGGCGGCGTGATCATGGACGTGGTCACCGCCGAGCAGGCCAAGATCGCCGAGGACGCCGGAGCTGTCGCGGTGATGGCCCTGGAGCGGGTGCCCGCCGACATCCGCGCCCAGGGCGGGGTGTCCCGGATGAGCGACCCCGACATGATCGACAGCATCATCAACGCCGTCTCGATCCCCGTGATGGCCAAGGCCCGGATCGGCCACTTCGTCGAGGCCCGGATCCTCCAGTCGCTCGGCGTGGACTACGTCGACGAGTCCGAGGTGCTCACCCCGGCCGACTACGCCAACCACATCGACAAGTGGGCGTTCACCGTCCCCTTCGTGTGCGGGGCGACCAACCTGGGCGAGGCGCTGCGCCGGATCACCGAGGGCGCGGCCATGATCCGTTCCAAGGGCGAGGCCGGCACCGGTGACGTCTCCAACGCCACCATGCACATGCGCAAGATCCGTCAGGAGATCGCCCGGCTCAGCTCGCTGCCGGCCGACGAGCTGTTCGTCGCGGCCAAGGAGCTCCAGGCCCCGTACGACCTGGTCAAGGAGGTCGCCGAGACCGGCAAGCTCCCGGTGGTGCTGTTCACCGCCGGCGGCATCGCCACCCCGGCCGACGCCGCGATGATGATGCAGCTCGGCGCCGAGGGCGTCTTCGTCGGCTCCGGCATCTTCAAGTCCGGCAACCCGGCCCAGCGGGCCGCCGCGATCGTCAAGGCCACCACCTTCCACGACGACCCGGACGTGCTGGCCAAGGTCTCCCGGGGCCTTGGCGAGGCGATGGTCGGCATCAGCGTCGACGAGATCCCGCAGCCGCACCGCCTGGCCGAGCGCGGCTGGTGACGTGAGAGGAGGGCCCCTGCTCCCCCTGCCTCAGGCGGAGCAGGGGCCTCTTTCCGACACCTGAGAGGAGTGAACGTGACGGCACCGGTCATCGGTGTGCTCGCTTTGCAGGGTGACGTCCGCGAGCACGTGGGCGCGCTGGCCGGGGTCGGGGCGGACGCCCGCCCGGTCCGCCGCCCGGGCGAGCTGGACGCGGTCGACGGGCTGGTCATCCCCGGGGGCGAGTCCACCACGATCAGCAAGCTCGTCGACATCTTCGAGATGCGGGAGCCGATCGACAAGCGGATCGCCGCCGGGATGCCGGTCTACGGCTCCTGCGCCGGCATGATCATGCTGGCCACGGAGGTGCTCGACGGCCGCCCCGACCAGCGCGGCTTCGCCGGAATCGAGATGACGGTGCGGCGCAACGCGTTCGGCCGGCAGGTCGACTCGTTCGAGGCGCCGGTGGAGATCGCCGGGGTCGGGGGCGAGCCGTTCCACGCGGTCTTCATCCGGGCGCCCTGGGTCGAGCGGGTCGGCCCGGACGTCGAGGTGCTGGGTCGGGTCACCGACAGTCCCACCGCGGACCGGATAGTCGCGGTGCGGCAGGGCAACCTGCTGGCCACCTCCTTCCACCCGGAGCTGACCGGCGACCTGCGCCTGCATCGCTACTTCGTGGACCTGGTCCGCGCCGCCTGAGCCACCGCCGAGGGGGCCCCTTCCGTGCCGGGAGGGGCCCCCTCGGCGTGCCGGCCGCCGGGCCCGCCGGTGCCGGGTGTGACACCGACCCGTCCCGCCTCGGTAGGATTGCCGCGGTTCGGCAGGGCCCAGCGCCCGCCGCGGCCATCCACGCAGAGCCGGCCGGCCCGTCCTACGCCGGTGGAGAAGTGGAGTTGGCGCGGGCCGTCGACGCAGGCGTGATCAACAGACGGAGGTAGCAGATGTCCGGCCACTCAAAGTGGGCGACCACCAAGCACAAGAAGGCCGTGATCGACGCCAAGCGCGGCAAGATGTTCGCCAAGCTGATCAAAAACGTCGAGGTAGCGGCCCGCATCGGCGGCGGCGACCCGGCCGGCAACCCCACCCTCTACGACGCCATCCAGAAGGCGAAGAAGAACTCCGTACCCAACGACAACATCGACCGGGCGGTCAAGCGCGGCTCCGGCCTGGAGGCCGGCGGCGCCGACTGGCAGACGATCATGTACGAGGGGTACGGCCCGAACGGCGTGGCGATGCTCATCGAGTGCCTCACGGACAACCGCAACCGGGCCGCGACCGAGGTGCGCACCGCGTTGACCCGCAACGGCGGATCGCTCGCCGACGCCGGGTCGGTGTCCTACATGTTCTCCCGCAAGGGCGTGGTGATCGTGCCCAAGGCCGGCACCACCGAGGACGACGTGATGATGGCGGTCCTCGATGCCGGGGCGGAGGAGGTCAACGACCTCGGCGAGGCGTACGAGGTGGTCTCCGAGCCGACCGACCTGATCGCCGTGCGCACCGCCCTGCAGGACGTCGGCATCGAGTACGAGTCGGCCGAGTCCTCCCTCATCCCCAGCATGAACGTGCCGCTGGACGAGGAGGGCGCTCGCAAGACCTTCAAGCTGATCGACGTCCTGGAGGACTGCGACGACGTGCAGAACGTCTACGCGAACTTCGACGTCTCCGACGAGGTTATGGCCGCGGTCGGCTGAGCCGTGGCGACCGGGCGGGAGCGGCGGTTCGCGCCGGGTGATGTGGTTGTCCGGCGCGAGATCCTGCGCGGCGAGGTCTGGTTCGCCGCCCCGACCGTCTGCGTGCGGGACTCGCCGGATTTGTTGGCCCTCTACCTGCCCACCGGGGCCGAGTTCGGCTTCCCCGAGCGCGGGAACTTCCCCTGCGGGCGGCACCCCTGGCAGGTCGCCGGGCAGCACGCGTGGCGCGGGCCCGGCAAGCTGATGCTGCACCGCCCCGGCGAGGCGCACTCCGTCGACGTGTTCTGGGCCGAACCGGGGCGGTCGTTCGCCGGCTGGTACTTCAACCTCCAGGACCCGCTGCGGCGTACCCCGATCGGGGTGGACACCCTCGACCACGAGCTGGACCTGTGGTGGGCGGCGGACGCCGACCGGTACGAGTTCAAGGACGTCGAGATGTTCGCCCAGCGCCTCGTCGAGGGGCGCTATCCGGGCATGGCGGCGGCCATCCGCGCGGAGGGTGACCGGATCGCGGCCCTGCTCGACGCGGGGGAGCGCTGGTGGGATCCGGCGTGGGCGCGGTGGCGTCCCGACCCGGCCTGGCCGGTGCCGACGCTGCCCGCCGGGTGGGACACCGTCCCCTGCTGACCCCGGCCGCGCGGCCCTTCGGCCCGGCATACCCGGTGACGAGGTGCCGGGCCGGGTGGCGGGGCCGGTCAGCCGGCGCGCCGGGCCTTGACGCCGGAGTCGATCAGGTCCCAGACCAGGACCACCACCGTCGTGATGATCGCGATGACGGTGATCGACTGCCGGTTGCCCTCGTCCTGGAGCCAGGCGAAGCGCTCGACCAGGTCCGGGTTGAGCAGCCGGTCGTCCGCCAGCAGCCAGACCACGGGCACCGAGAACGCCAGGTCCAGCGTGGCCTTCACCGCGACCAGCGGCCAGGTCCAGCGCCCGACGCGGTACTTGACCAGCTCGAAGACCACGCCGGCCAGCAGCACGGCCAGCAGCACCGGCAGCCACGACCGCCACAGCGCCGGGTCGAGCAGCGGGATGCGCTCGCCGTCGATCTGCCGCGCCCACGACCAGAAGTGCTGCCAGGGCAGGAAGGCCGCGGTGAACAGCAACAGGGCGACGGACGCGGCGATGTCGGTCAGGGCCATGTCCTGTTTCGCCGGCACCTCGGGCAGTTGGTCGACCGTCCACGCCGGCAGCTTCAGCGACGGGTCGGCGCGTTCGATGATCGCGAAGGTCAGGGTCACCCAGAACGTGACCTGGATCGCGACCTCGAAGGCGGTGCCGAACCCGGAGGTGATCGCGGGGATCGGGGCCTTCCCGGTGGCCGCCTGGACCACCCCGACCACCGTGCCCGCCAGTGCCGGTACGAAGGTGAGCAGCAGCCGCAGCAGCCGCTGCCAGTGCAGGTAGTAGGTGGGGCCGATGAGCTGCAACCGGCGGTCGGTGTACCGGGCGGCGAGCCGGTCGGGGTTGCCGAGCTCGGTGAGCACCTCGCGCTCGGCGGTGGCGGCGTCGCGCCCGGCGTCCGTGCGACCCTCGATCATGTCCTCGATCGAGGTGCGCAGCTCGGTGGCGATCTCCTCCCGCCGGGGGGCGGGCACCGCGCGCAGGGTGGCGGCGAGATAGCGGTCGGTCAGCGAAGTCATCGGTCCACTCCTTCGATCAGGCCGGTGAGGGATTTCTGCACGGCGGAGAGGTCGGTCAGCAGCAGGCGCAGCACCGTCTCGCCGTCGTCACTGGTCTGGTAGAACTTCCGCGGCCGGCGCTCCTCGGTGTTCCACTCGCTGGTCAGCAGCCCCTGCTCCTCCAGTCGGCGCAGCAGGGGGTAGAGCGTGTTGGCGTCCACGGGGAAGCCGTGGTCGGCGAGCCGCTGGAGCAGCGCGTAGCCGTAGCCCGGCTGGCGCAGCGCGACCAGGCTCGCCACCACCACCGTCCCCCGGCGCAGCTCCTGTAGATGGATCCGCAGGATGTCGTCGCTCAGCATGCCTCACACCATACTGTATGCCACACAGTGTTGTCATCCGGCGCATCGTTGTTCCCGGCCGGGTATGTCCGGAGCTGCCGGCGGAGACGCGGGCCACGACCCCCGGCGCGGACGGTGGAGCCGGCTCGGTCGCCTCGGTAGGGTGGTGCCCGGCCAGTTCGGCCGACCCATGATCCGACCCGGGGGGGCGCTCTGCATGGGCGATTCGTTCGCGCATCTACACGTGCACACCGAGTACTCGATGCTCGACGGTGCGGCCCGGCTCAAGGACCTGTTCGCCGAGGTGGACCGGCTCGGAATGCCGGCGGTGGCGATGACCGACCACGGCAACATGCACGGCGCGAACGACTTCTACAAGCAGGCGATGGCCACCGGGGTCAAGCCCATCCTCGGTATCGAGGCGTACGTCGCGCCGGAGTCGCGGTATCACAAGCAGCGGGTGCGGTGGGGTCGGCCGGAGCAGAAGGGCGACGACGTCTCCGGCAGCGGCGGCTACACCCACATGACGATCTGGGCGGCGAACAAGAGCGGCCTGCACAACCTGTTCAAGCTCACCAGCCGCGCATACACCGAGGGCTTCTTCGTCAAGTGGCCCCGGATGGACGCCGAGACCATAGCCGAGCACTCGGAGGGTCTGATGGCGACGACCGGCTGCCCGTCCGGGGAGGTGCAGACCCGGCTGCGGCTGGGGCAGTTCGACGAGGCGCTGAAAGCCGCGGCCCGGTACCAGGACATCTTCGGCAAGGAGAACTACTTCCTGGAGATCATGGACCACGGCATCTCCATCGAGCACCGGGTCCGCAAGGAACTGCTGGAGATCGGCGGCAAGCTGGGCATCCCCCCGGTGGTCACCAACGACTCGCACTACACCCACGAGGCGCAGGCCGAGGCGCACGACGTCCTGCTCTGTGTCCAGACCGCCGCGAATGTCGCCGACCCCAACCGGTTCCGCTTCGACGGCAACGGCTACTTCATCAAGTCCGCCGACCAGATGCGCGCCGTGGACAACTCCGACGCCTGGCTGGAGGGCTGCCGCAACACCCTGCTGGTCGCCGAGAAGGTCGACCCCACCGGGATGTTCGAGTTCCACAACCTGATGCCGCGTTTCCCCGTCCCGGAGGGGGAGACCGAGGAGTCCTGGTTCCGCAAGGAGACCTTCGCCGGGCTGGCCCGCCGCTACCCCGGCGGCATCCCCGAGGGCCACCTCGTCCAGGCCGAGTACGAGCTGGGCGTCATCATCCAGATGGGCTTCCCGTCGTACTTCCTCGTGGTCGCCGACTTCATCCAGTGGGCGAAGAACCAGGGCATCGCGGTGGGCCCGGGCCGTGGCTCGGCCGCCGGCTCCCTCGTCGCGTACGCGCTGGGCATCACCGACCTGGACCCGATCCAGCACGGGCTGATCTTCGAGCGGTTCCTCAATCCCGAGCGCGTCTCGATGCCGGACGTCGACATCGACTTCGACGAGCGCCGGCGCGGCGAGGTGATCAAGTACGTCACCGACAAGTGGGGTGAGGACAAGGTCGCCCAGATCGCCACCTTCGGCACGATCAAGGCGAAGGCCGCGATCAAGGACTCGGCCCGGGTGCTGGGCTTCCCGTACGCGGTCGGCGACCGGATCACCAAGGCGATGCCCCCGGCGGTGATGGGCAAGGACATCCCGCTCACCGGCATCTTCGACCCGAAGCATGCCCGCTACGCCGAGGCCGGGGAGATCCGCGGCCTGTACGAGTCGGACCCGGACGTGCGCAAGGTGATCGACACCGCGAAGGGCATCGAGGGGCTGATCCGGCAGACCGGCGTGCACGCCGCCGGTGTCATCATGTCCGCCGAGCCGATCATCGAGCACATCCCGCTGATGCGCCGGGACGCCGACGGGGCGATGATCACCCAGTTCGACTACCCGACGTGCGAGTCGCTCGGGCTGTTGAAGATGGACTTCCTCGGCCTGCGCAACCTGACGATCATCGACGACGCGGTCAAGAACATCCAGCTCAACCACGGCAAGGAACTCGACCTGCTGGGGCTGCCCCTGGACGACAAACCCGCGTACGAGTTGTTGGCCCGGGGCGACACCCTCGGCGTGTTCCAGCTCGACGGCGGGCCGATGCGCTCGCTGCTGCGGCTGATGAAGCCGGACAACTTCGAGGACATCTCCGCCGTCCTGGCGCTCTACCGGCCCGGCCCGATGGGCGTCGACTCGCACACCAACTACGCGCTGCGCAAGAACGGCCTCCAGGAGATCACCCCGATCCACCCGCAGCTGGAGGAGCCGCTGCGGGAGATCCTCGCCCCCACCCACGGCCTGATCGTCTACCAGGAGCAGGTGCAGCGCGCCGCGCAGATCCTGGCCGGCTACACCCTCGGCCAGGCCGACCTGTTGCGCCGGGCGATGGGCAAGAAGAAGAAGGAGATCCTCGACAAGGAGTTCGTCCCGTTCCGGGACGGCTGCCGCGAGCGCGGCTACTCCGACGAGGCCATCCAGGCCGTGTGGGACGTACTGGTCCCGTTCGCCGGGTACGCCTTCAACAAGGCCCACTCCGCCGCGTACGGCCTGGTCTCCTACTGGACGGCGTACCTGAAGGCGCATTACCCGGCCGAGTACATGGCCGGGCTGCTCACCTCCGTCGGCGACGACAAGGACAAGATGGCGCTCTACCTGGCGGAGTGTCGGCGGATGGGCATCCAGGTCCTGCCGCCCGACGTGAACACCTCCGCCGGGCCGTTCACCCCGGTCGGCAAGGACATCCGGTTCGGCCTCGCCGCCATCCGCAACGTCGGCGCGAACGTCGTCGCCTCGATCATGCGCTGCCGCCAGGAGAAGGGCGAGTACGCCGACTTCTACGACTTCCTGTCCAAGGTCGACGCGGTGGTCTGCAACAAGAAGACCATCGAATCGCTGATCAAGGCCGGCGCGTTCGACGTGATGCGCCACCCCCGCCGGGGCCTGCTCGCCGTGCACGCCGACGCCATCGACGCGTACGCCGACGTCAAGCGCAAGGAGGCCGTCGGCCAGTACGACCTGTTCGGCGCCGGCTTCGGTGACGCGGAGGCCACCGGCAGCACCACGGTCATGCCGACCATCGGCGACAGCGAGTGGGACAAGCGGGACAAGCTGGCCTTCGAGCGGGAGATGCTCGGCCTGTACGTCTCCGACCACCCGCTGTTCGGCCTGGAGCACGTGCTCAACGCCGCGGCCGACTGCACCATCGCCTCACTGTCCGAGGAGGGCACCGTCCCCGACGGCGCGGTGGTCACCCTCGCCGGCATCCTCTCCGGCGTGCAGCGCCGGGTCACCAAGCAGGGCCGGGCCTGGGCCTCGGCCACCCTCGAAGACCTCGCCGGCGGCGTCGAGACGCTGTTCTTCCCGAACACGTACGAGGTGATCGGGCAGTACATCGCCGAGGACGCCATCGTGGTGGTCAAGGGGCGGGTGGACCGCCGCGACGACACCCCGCGCATGATGGCGATGGACATGCAGCTACCCGACGTCAGCAGCACCCCGGGCAGCAAGCCGGTCACCCTGACCATCCCGGTGCACCGGTGCACGCCCCCGCTGGTGGAGCGGCTCAAGGAGACGCTGGTGCTGCACCCCGGCGACACCGAGGTGCACGTGAAGCTGCTCAACGGCGGCAAGACCACCACCCTGCGGCTCGGGCCGTTCCGGGTCGCCGCCACCACCGCGCTGATGGGCGACCTGAAGAGCGTCCTCGGCCCGGCCAACGTGACCTGATCCGCCCACCGACGGCCACGGCTGGCGGATTGGCGCTGCCAGCGGCCGGTTCCCACCCGTTAGCGTCGCGACATGGAGCTGGAGCAGGCACTGAAGCTGTGGCAGCCGGAACCCGGCTGGCTGAACACCGCCACCTACGGGCTGCCGCCCGAGCCGGCCTGGGCGGCGTTGCAGGAGGCGCTGGCCGACTGGCGGGTGGGGCGGACCTCCTGGGAGGGCTGGGGCGAGTCGACCGAGCGGGCCCGCGCGGCCTTCGCCGGCCTGGTCGGGGTGCCGGCCGCCGACGTCGCGGTCGGCAGCACCGTTTCCCAGATACTCGCCCCGGTCGCGGCGGCACTGCCGCCCGGCGCCACGGTGGTCGTCCCGGAGGTCGAGTTCACCTCCAACCTCTTCCCCTGGCTGGCGCAGGCCGAGCGCGGCGTCGAGGTGCGCACCGTCCCGGCCGCCGGTCTGGTCGACGCCATCGACGCCGGCACCGACCTGGTCGCGTTCAGCCTGGTGCAGTCCGCCGACGGCACGATCGCCGACTACGACGGGATCGTGGCCGCCGCCCGGGCGCACGGCGCGCTGGTGGCCGTCGACGCCACCCAGGCGTGCGGCTGGCTGCCGTTCGACGCGGGCCGGGCCGACGTGGTGGCGGTCGGCGGGTACAAGTGGCTGATGGGGCCGCGCGGCACGGCCTTCGCCTATTTGGCCCCGGCCCTGCGTGAGCGGCTGCGCCCCGACGCGGCCGGCTGGTACGCGGCCGGTGACCCGCGAACGTCCCACTACGGGCCACCCCTGCGGCTGGCCGCCGACGCCCGGCGGTTCGACATCTCCCCGGCCTGGTTCAGCTGGGTCGGCGCCGCTCCCGCACTGGAACTGCTCGCCGAGATCGGAGTGCCGGCGGTGCGCGAGCACGACGTGGCGCTGGCCAACCGGTTCCTCGCCGGGCTGGGTCAGCCGCCGGGGGACAGTGCGATCGTCACCGTCGATGCGCCCGACGCGCGGGATCGGTTGGAACGCGCCGGCATCCGGGCGGCGGTACGCGCCGGTCGGGTCCGGGCCTCGTTCCACCTGTACACCTCGCAGGCCGACGTCGACCTGGCCCTGGACGCGCTGACCGGCTGACCAGATCGCCCACCGCCGCGCCGCCGGACACCCCGGCGGCGCGGTCCCGTGCTGCCCTTTGACGGGCCGCCAAGAGCCGGGCTGTGTCGGACTGGGCGTGGGGCCGGCGCGCGAGGTCGTGGTCCGGGTTTCGGGGTGACGGGTGCCGGACACGCCGCTGGCCGGGCCCCCTTGTCGGGGGCCTGGCCGGTTGGCTGTTCGGTGGTGCGGGGGTCAGCTGTTCCAGTGCTCGGTGACGAGGTCGGCGGCCTGCTGCTCCCACTGCGCGTACGCGTCCGGGTACGCCGACACCTGCACGGTCTGCGCGGCCTCGGTCAGCGGCATGTCCTGCCACCCGTCGACCTGCTTCAGACCCTTCAGGAACGCCAGGGTCGAGTATTCGGGGTCGGTGATCTGTTCGGGGGTGCCCCAGCCGGAGGTGGGGCGCTGTTGGAACAGGCCCTGCGAGTCGTGGTCGTTGCGGTCGCCCAGGTGGCCCAGGTTCTCCAGCTTCGACTCCTGCAGGGACGTGCCGATGGAGATGACGGCGGCCCGCTCGTTCATGCCGGCCTTCTTCGTGGCGGCGATGATGGCCTTCGCGTTGGCGGTCTGCTCGTCGTCGAGCGTGATGCGGGACTGTTCGCCCTGCACGCCGTGGGGGATCAGTTTGGCCTTGTCGACTGTCGGCTTGTCGGCCTGTACGGCGACGGCGGTGGTCGGGGTGGATGCGGTGGGGGTGGTGGTGTGGGCGGTGGCGGGGCCGGCGAACACGCCGCCGGCGAAGGCGAGACCGGCGATGCCGAGAACGCTCTTACGGATGATCGTGTTCATGGGGGTGTCTCCAATCGGGGGTCGACACACGCGCCCGCCCGGGGAGGGGCGGGGGGTGTGAGCACCACGTCGAGGCGCCCAACAGATCAAGAATCAGGGGGGAAGTCGCGGCTCACCGCGCCCGCAGGGGGGTGCTGGTGGCGGCGGGTCCATGTGTAACGACCGGGGGCCGGCCCGCATTCCACGGGGGTTCGGGCGGCTCGGCAGCGGGGTGCGCTACTCGATCGTCTGCCATGTGTAACGACCCCGGGCCGGCCCATGTTCCGCCGGACGGATGCCCCCGGTCACACCCCGAACCACCCCAAACCTCACTCCGGCCCGCCCACCCCGGCCTTCGGCACAGGGTGATCAAGAGGTTTGCGCCGGCTTGGTGAGTTGGCCGGGCCGGGTGGGGCTGGCGGAGTGGGTGCGCCCGAATCTGACCCGAACCTCTTGATCCGCCATTGGGCGCCCGCTACGGGGCGGGGGCAGGGGTTGGTGTGAGGTGGGGCACAAGGGATACGGGACGGTTCCGTATCGAAAAGGGTTGGCCTAGGCTCGTTTCGCGTTACGAGTATGACCCGTTTCGTAATTGCCGCGGGTGGACCTGGGGGAGAGCCGGCCATGCAGCTTCACGAGAACACCGGACACCCGAGGAGGTGGGCGATCCTCGGGGTGCTGGTGATCAGCCTCCTCGTCGTCGTCCTCGACAACACCATCCTCAACGTCGCCCTGCGTACCCTCGCCGACCCGGTGCGCGGTCTCGGCGCCACCCAGGGCGAGCTGGAGTGGTCCATCAACTCCTACACCCTGGTTTTCGCCGGTCTGTTGTTCACCTTCGGCGTGCTCGGCGACCGCGCCGGGCGCAAGCGGTTCCTGGTGGCCGGCCTGGTGTTCTTCGGCCTCGCCTCACTGCTGTCCGCGTACGCGCAGAACCCGGCCCAGCTGATCGCGGCCCGCGCGCTGATGGGCCTGGGCGGCGCGGCGATCATGCCGGCGACCCTGTCGATCATCTCCAACGTCTTCGACCCCCGGGAGCGGGGCCGGGCGATCGGCATCTGGGCCGGCGCGGTCGGCCTGGCCGTGGCGATCGGCCCGATCCTCGGCGGCGCGCTGCTGGAGCACTTCTGGTGGGGCTCGGTCTTCCTGATCAATGTGCCGGTCGTCGTGCTCGGCGTGGTCCTGGTCGCCCTGCTGGTCCCCGAGTCGCGCGACCCCGACCCGGGCCGGGTCGACGTCCCCGGCGTGCTGCTGTCGGTGGTGGGCCTGGTCGCGCTGACCTACGGCATCATCGACGGCGGCGAGCACGGCTTCGACCGGCCGCTGGTCTGGGCGTCGATCGTCGGCGGACTGGCCGTGCTGGCCTGGTTCGTGGTGCTGGAGCTGCGCAGCGACCACCCGTCGCTGGACGTCCGGCTGTTCCGGGTGCCGCGGTTCGCCGCGCCGGTGGCGCTGGTCGGGCTGATCTTCTTCGCCGCCATGGGCGTGATGTTCTTCAGCTCGTTCTATCTTCAGCTGGTCCGCGGCTACAGCCCGTTGGAGACCGGCCTGCTCTTCCTGCCCTTCGCCGCGGCGCAGCTCATCTTCGCCCCGCGCAGCGCGGCGATGGTCCGCAGGTACGGGGGCAGGGCGGTCGCGGTCGTCGGCCTGGCGCTGACCGTGGTGTCGCTGGGGGCGTTCGTGTTCATTGATGCCAGCACCCCGCTCTGGGCGGTCCTGGTGTGCTTCTTCCTTCAGGGCACGGGGATGGCGAACGTCATGCCGCCGGCCACCGAGTCGATCATGTCGGCGCTGCCCCGGGAGAAGGCGGGGGTCGGCTCGGCGGTCAGCAACACGATTCGGCAGGTCGCCGGTGCACTCGGGGTGGCCGTGCTCGGCTCGGTCCTGTCCGCGCTGTACCGCCAGGACGTCGCCCCGGCCCTGCGGGGCCTGCCTGCGGCGGCGCACGAGGCGGCCGCTGAGTCGATCTCCGGGGCGTACACCGCGGCCAGCCAGCTCGGCCCGGCCGGGCCGGCGCTGGTCACGTCGGCCAACCACGCCTTCGTCTCGGCGATGCACTGGGCGGCGGCCCTCTCGGCGGCGGTCGCCGCGCTCGGCATCGTGGTCGCGTTGCGCTGGATGCCCGGCCGGGACCAGGGGCAGCCGCCGGCCGCGACGCCGGTGGCCGGGAAACCGGAGTTGGCCGGAGCCGCATAAATATGGGAAGAATGTCGGACATGACTTCTGCCGCCGACGCTCCGCGACCGCCCGGCCGACCGCGGAGCGTCCGCGCGGACGAGGCGATCGTGGAGGCCGTTCTCGACCTGCTCGCCGAGGGCGGCACGATCGAGGCGCTGTCCATCGAGGCCATCGCCGCCCGGGCCGGGGTGGGTAAGGCCACCATCTACCGGCGCTGGTCGGGCAAGGACGCGCTGATGCTCGACGCGCTGCGCCGCCTCAAGGGCGTCCTCCCTCAGCCGACCGGGCACTCCGTCCGGGAGGACCTGGTGCTGCTGGTCGGCGCGATCGGGCACAACGTCGACCCCCGGGCCGCGAAGATCATGCCCTGCCTCGTGTCGGAGGTGAACCGCAGCCCGGACCACTTCCGGGTCTACCAGAACATCATCGAGCCCCGCCGGCAGCTCATGCGCGAGGTGCTCCGCTGGGGGGTACGCAGCGGTGAGCTGCGTGCCGACCTCGACATCGAGGTGGTGATGGCCCTGCTGGCCGGGCCGATGCTGGTACAGCGGTGGCTGCGCTGGAACCCCGAACTGGACGAGGGCTCCCTGCCCGGCCGGATCGTCGACGGCGTCCTGGACGGCATTCGGGCCCGCTGACCCCTCCGGGGCGGGCCGACCCGGAACTCCGGGCCGTGACGGTCCCGAAAATCCGCCGGGCACGCTCGCCACTGCAACCGGGTGGTGGACGGCCCACCGGCCCCCGTCACCGCCGGAGCCCCGCGCGCTGCGGCCGGCTGCCGGCGTGTCCCCGGCGGAGGGTGTCCGGAGCGACCAGTAGGGTGTCGAACACACGTACTGCTGGCGGCTGGGGGAGGAGGCGGCGTGCGCGTGCTCGGCGTCGACCCGGGGCTGACCCGGTGCGGGGTCGGTGTGGTCGAGGGAGTCCCCGGCCGGCCCTGCACCCTGGTCGCCTACTACGTCGTCCAGACCGACCCGGGTGACGACCTGTCGCTGCGCCTGCTGCACCTGGACCGCTCGCTCACCGACCTGGTCGCCGAGCACCAGCCGGACGCCGTCGCCGTGGAGCGGGTGTTCAGCCAGCACAATGTCCGCACCGTGATGGGCACCGCCCAGGCGAGCGGGATCGCGGTGCTGGCCGGCGCGCGGGCCGGCCTGCCGGTGCAGACCTACACCCCGAGCGAGGTGAAGGCTGCCGTGACCGGGTCCGGCCAGGCGGACAAGGCGCAGATGACGGCCATGGTGACCCGGCTGCTGCGGCTGTCCGAGCCGCCGAAGCCGGCCGACGCGGCCGACGCGCTCGCGCTGGCCATCTGCCACGTCTGGCGCGGTGGCACCCGCTCGAAGCTGGCCGAGGCGGCCGACCGGGTACGACGAGGAGGAGCACGATGATCGCCAGTGTGCGCGGCACGGTGACCGCGACGGGCCCCGATCACGCCGTGGTCGAGGTCGGCGGGGTGGGCCTGGCGGTGTACTGCGCCCCCGGCACGCTCGCCGACCTGCGGGTCGGCCAGCCAGCCCGGCTGGCCACCAGCCTGGTGGTCCGGGAGGATTCGCTCACCCTCTACGGCTTCGCCGACGACGCCGCCAAGCAGTTGTTCGAGCTGCTCCAGACCGCCAGCGGGGTGGGTCCCCGGTTGGCCCAGGCGGTGCTCGCCGTGCACACCCCGGACGCGGTGCGCAGGGCGGTCGCCAACGCCGACACGGCGGCGCTGACCCGGGTGCCGGGCATCGGCAAGAAGGGCGCCGAGCGCCTGGTGCTGGAGCTGCGCGACCGGATCGGCCCGGTGCCGGTGGGCGCCGACGGCGCGGCCGGGGTGACCGGGGGCGCCTGGCCCGAGCAGGTCCGCCAGGCCCTGGTCGGGCTCGGCTGGACGGCCGGCCAGGCCGACCAGGCTGTCGCCGCCGTGGCGGAGACCGTCGACGGGCCGCCCCCGCCCGTGCCGGTGCTGCTCAAGCAGGCCATCCGCCTCCTCGGCCGGACCCGATGACGGGCCCGGACGGCAACCTCGTCTCGGCGTACGTCCACGACGCCGAGCTGGACGCCGAGGCCAGTGTCCGGCCGAAGCGGCTGGCGGAGTTCATCGCCCAGCACCGGGTCCGCGACCAGCTTGACCTGCTGCTCCAGGGCGCGATGCGGCGCGGCTCCCCGCCCGACCACATCCTCCTGTCGGGCCCACCCGGCTTGGGCAAGACCACCCTGGCGAACATTGTGGCGGCGGAGCTGGGCGCCGGCCTGCGGGTGACCAGCGGCCCGGTGATCGAGCGCTCCGGGGACCTGGCGGCGATCCTGACCAGCCTCGCCGAGGGTGACGTGCTGTTCATCGACGAGATCCACCGGATCGCGAAGCCGGCCGAGGAACTGCTCTACAGCGCGATGGAGGACTTCCGGGTCGACGTGATCGTCGGCAAGGGGCCGGGGGCCACCGCCATCCCGCTGGACGTGGAGCCGTTCACCCTGGTCGGCGCGACCACCCGGTCCGGCCTGCTGACCGGGCCGATGCGGGACCGGTTCGGCTTCGTCGCGCACCTGGACTTCTACTCCCCGGCCGATCTGGATGTGCTGCTGCGTCGCTCGGCGCGGATCCTGGGTGTGCCGATCACCGACGACGGCGCCGTCGAGATCGCCGGCCGGTCCCGGGGCACCCCCCGGATCGCCAACCGGCTGCTGCGCCGGGTGCGGGACTTCGCCGAGGTCCGGGCCGACGGCGTGGTCACCCTGGAGACGGCCCGGGCCGCCCTCACGGTGTACGACGTCGACGCGCTCGGGCTGGACCGACTGGACCGGGCCGTGCTCACCGCGCTGGTCGACTCGTTCCGGGGCGGGCCCGTCGGGTTGTCCACCCTGGCGGTGGCGGTGGGGGAGCAGCCGGACACGGTCGAGGAGGTCTGCGAGCCGTTCCTGGTCCGGGCGGGGCTGCTCGCCCGCACCCCGCGAGGCCGGGTGGCGACGGAGGCGGCCTGGCGGCACCTGGGCCGTACCCCGCCAAATGGTACATTTGGCACCGATGCTCCTGCCACGCCCGATCTGTTCTCCGCCGCGCCGGATCAGCCGTGATCCGAACGTGATCTATGCCGCTTTCGGCGTTCCCAGGTGCAGGGACTAGACTTCGCCGCGGTTTGTACAGGACGTGAGACCCCGCCTCCGCTCCGGTGCTTTCGCGCCGAGCCGAAGGCCAACCGGAAGGTCAGTAACCGTGCTCTACGCAGCAGCGGGCGGAGGAGGAGTCGGCGGTCTTACGCCGATCCTCATGATCGCCCTGCTCTTCGGCGTCATGTACTTCATGATGATCCGCCCTCAGCAGAAGCGCCGCCGCGAGGCTGAGCAGATGCAGTCCGCCCTCGGCTTTGGCGACGAGGTGGTCACCATCGGCGGTCTCTACGGCACGGTCACCGAGGTGGACGACGACACCGTCCTGCTGGAGGTCGCGCCCGGCGTGCAGACCCGGTACGCCCGTCCGGCCATCGCCCGAGTGATCAACCGGGCCGAGCGGGTCGAGGCGACCGAGCCGGTCGGCGAGGACGTCGAAACCGTCAAGGAGTGACCGCCTCCCCGACGGGGCAGCGGAGACGCCGTTAAAACTGGATAGTTGGGTCGACACCTGACGCCGACACCCGAAGGTTGCCGGTCGACGCCCCCGCGTCGGCCGTGGTCAGCCGTGCCGGCGTCGGGTCGCCGGCCCCGGACAGCCGTCGCCGGGACCCCCGGCCCGACATTCGCGCCGCCGTGTCGGCGGCGCGACCGTAACAGGGAGACAGACAGCCGTGGCACCACCTCAGGGACAGATGCGGCCCGGACGGCAGCTTGCCGTGCTCGGCCTCATCTTCGTCGTCCTATATCTCATGGTGTTCTTCTCGGGCGGCGCCAGTGGTGGCTTGAAGGATCGGCTCGAGCCTCGGCTCGGTCTGGACCTGATCGGCGGCACCCGGCTGACGCTCGAGGCGACGAACAGCATCGACGGCAAGCCCCCGACGACGGAGAACCTCGAAGAGGCCCGCCAGATCATCGAGAACCGGGTCAACGCGTACGGCGTGGCCGAGGCCGAGGTGGTCACCGAGGGCAACCGGAACATCGTCATCTCCCTGCCGGGTGAGAACCGCGACCTCACCGACGTCGGCAGCGCCGCCGAGCTGCGCTTCCGCAAGGTGTTGAAGGCCGCCGACGGCACCGGCGCGGTGGCCCCCCCGGCGGCCACGCCGACCCCGGCCCCGTCGGGCAGCGCGAGCCCCAAGCCGTCGGGCAGCGCCAGCCCCAAGCCGTCGGGCAGTTCGTCGGCCGGAGCGAAGGCGACCGCGTCGCCGAGCGCCGGCGGTCAGGGTGGCGGGGCCGCGGCCCCGAGTGCCAGCGCCACCCCGTCGGCCTCGCCGAGCGCCGCCGCGCCGTCGCCGAGCGCCAGCGCCGAGCCGGTGCCGGAGGGCGTCGAGAAGCAGCGCGCGGCCGTCCAGCAGAAGGTCGGGGCCGCCGCCTGGCAGGCCGCCAGCGGCCTGCAGGCCCCGGCCGACCTGACCACCGATCCGTCGCTGGGCACGACCCTCAAGCCGTTCGGCACGCTCTCCCCGCGCGAGGTCGCGGTGCTGCCGGTGGAGATGCAGTTCAACGTCCCGACGATCGGCTGCGCCCAGCTCGACCAGCGCCCGGCGGCGTCGATCAAGGACGAGAAGCAGAAGGCGATCGCCTGCGAGGACGGCACCCAGAAGTACCTGCTCGACGTGGCGAAGGTGCTCGGCACCGACGTCGGCGACGCCAACGCGGTGCTCGACCAGACCAGCTCCTGGGTGGTCAGCCTCGACTTCAAGGGCAAGGGCCAGGAGAAGTGGACCGCCCTGACCCGGGAGGCGTTCACCAACGAGGGCCAGGCGTGCGACCAGACCGCGCTGGGCCAGGACGGCAAGTGCCGGGTCGCCGTCGTCCTCGACAACAAGGTGGTCTCCTCGCCGGAGATCCAGGGCGTGCTCACCGGTGACTCGCAGATCACCGGAAGCTTCGACAACAAAACGGCCAGCGACCTGGCCAGCCAGCTGCGCTACGGCGCCCTGCCGGTCACCTTCGAGCAACAGGACAAGGTGAACATCACCGCCACGCTGGGCGCCAGCCACCTGCGTGCGGGCCTGCTCGCCGCCGGCATCGGCATGCTGCTGGTCATCATCTACTCGTTCTTCTACTACCGGCTGCTCGGCTCGGTCATCTTCCTGAGCCTGGTGCTGTCGGCGCTGCTGGTCTTCGGCGCGCTGGTGGTGCTCGGCCGGCAGATCGGCTTCACCCTCACCCTCGCCGGCATCGCCGGCATGATCGTCTCGCTCGGCGTGGCGGCGGACTCGTTCGTCATCTACTTCGAACGGCTCAAGGACGAGATCCGCGAGGGCCGCAGCCCGCGCAGTGCGGTGCCGCGGGCCTGGATCCGGGCCCGCCGAACGATCATCTCGGCCAACGCGATCACCCTCATGTCGGCCGTGGTGCTCTACATCGTCTCGGTCGGCACGGTGAAGGGCTTCGCCTTCGCGCTCGGCCTGGCCACGGTGCTCGACCTGGTCGTGGTCTTCCTCTTCCGTCACCCGATCATGACGATGTTCGCCCGGACCCGGGCGTTCCTGTCCCCGCGGGTCAGCGGTCTCGGCCGCGCCCTTCCGGCGCGGACCGAGCAGGCCACCCCCCGTACCTCGCGCGTCAAGGAGGCCTGAGATGGCTAAGACTGGATTGGCGAGCCGCCTCTACCGGGGCGAGGCCGGGGTCGATGTCGTCGGCAAGCGCAAGCTGTGGTTCACCGTCGCCGGGGTGCTGATCCTGATCTCGGTGCTCAGCTTCGGGATCCAGAAGTTCAGCCTGGGCATCGAGTTCGCCGGCGGCAACTCGTTCCAGGTGCCGGCCAGCGTCGGGACGCTGGAGCAGGCCGAGGAGAAGGTCGACGCGGCGCTGGCGAGCACCGCGGGCGGGGCCGAGGTGGCCACCGCGCAGAAGGTCGGCGGCACCGGCGGCGACTACTACGAGATCCGCACCTCGCAGCTCACCCCCGAGCAGGCCGACGCGGCCAAGGCGGAGATTGCCCGGGAGCTCGGCATCCAGCCGGACCAGATCAGCGGCAGCCAGGTCAGCGAGGCGTGGGGCAGCCAGGTCACCTCCCGCGCGCTGCTCGGCCTGGTCATCTTCATCGCGGTGGTGATGGTCTACCTGATCCTGCGCTTCGAGTGGCGGATGGCGGTGGCGGCCGTCTCCTCGCTGTTCATGAACCTGATCCTCACCGCCGGCATCTACTCGCTGGTCGGCTTCGAGGTGACCCCGTCGACGATCATCGGGTTCCTCACCATCCTGGGCTTCGCGCTCTACGACGTGGTGGTGGTCTTCGACAAGGTCCAGGAGAACACCCGGGGCATCACCGCGAACAACAACCAGACGTACGGCGAGGCGGCCAACCTGGCGATCAACCAGAGCCTCATGCGGTCGCTGAACACGTCGGTGGTCGCCCTGCTCCCGGTCGGCGGTCTGCTCTTCATCGGCGCGGGCCTGCTGGGCGCGGGCACCCTGAAGGACCTCGGCCTGGTGCTCTTCGTCGGTATGGCGATCGCGTTCCTGACCTCGATCCTGCTGGCCACCCCGCTGCTGGTGCTGCTGAAGAACTACGAGCCGCGGATCCAGGCGCACAACAAGCGGGTGCTGGCCCGGCGGGGCGCCCTGGCCCGGGGCGAGATCACCCCGAAGGGCGCGCCGCGCCCGGCCGGGGAGGACGACGAGCCCGTCGACCCGGAGGAGGCGGCCCTGGCCGGGGCCGCGCCGAAGGTGGGCGCCCGGCCCGCCGGTAAGCGTCCGAGCGGCGCCCGGGGTGGTCGCCCCGCCGGCGGCGGCGGCAACCGGCCGGGCGGCGCGAAGCGCCGCTGACGCGACCGGGGAGACACCCGCTGGAAACGGTGACGACGGCGTCCTTCATGCTGTGCGAGCGGCGTGGAGGACGCCGTCGTCGTACGAAGGGAGACGGGCCGCCGTGACGGAGACGTACAGCGCCGGGGTACGGGGAGACAGCGGCCCGCAGGTCGCCGAGCTGGTCGCCAGCCGTGTGCTGGACGTGCCGGACTTCCCGAAGCCAGGCGTCATGTTCAAGGACCTGATGCCGCTCTTCGCCGACGGCGCGGTGTTCCGCGAGGTGGTCGACGGGATCGTGGCCTACCACGGGCGGGACTCGTTCGACGCCGTGGTCGGGATCGAGGCCCGGGGCTTCGTGATCGCGGCGGCCGTCGCGTACGCCACCGGGGTCGGCGTGGTGCCGGTGCGCAAGGCCGGCAAGCTGCCCCGCCCCGCCTACTCGGCCTCGTACGCGCTGGAGTACGGCGAAGCGACGCTGGAGCTGCACGAGGACGCGTTCACCGCCGGGCACCGGGTGCTGGTGGTCGACGACGTGCTCGCCACCGGGGGGACCGCCGAGGCCACCCTCGATCTGGTGGAGCGGGCCGGCGGTACGGTCGCCGGCTTCACGGTGCTGCTGGAGCTCGGTTTCCTCGGTGGCCGTGAGCGGCTCGCCCCGCGCCCGGTGCACGCCCTGCTCGAGGTCTGACCGCCCTACGGAGCGGGTTGACGTCCGGTCCGTGCCCTGCTGACCGATTGGTCGTGCTGACTGCCGGGCGGACCCGGTGCGGTCCGTCCGGCCGAGCGGCGGCGCACGGTGCGTACGGGTAGCATTGCCCTTTGCTGACCGGCGGGAAGACCGTCCGGGCGGCGGAGACCAGGCCGGCCGGCGCACGGTCGGCGTACCCCGGCGAGCGGTAAGGAGGCCGGTGTCCCACGATGTCGTCCCTCCGGTGGAGGGCACGGTGCACCCGACAGGCGACGCTGATGGTTCGGTGACCGACAAGGGAGCTGAGCCGCGGGGCGCGGCCCTCGGGAACGAGGCGGGTTCCGCCGACGGCGACATCCCGGCGGCCGGCGTCCTGGAGCCGCTCTCGGCCGACGACTCCGGCGACCAGTCGCCGAGCGGCGGCTTCGCCCTCTCCAACGCGCCCACCGGCCGGCGGGTGCGGGCCCGGCTGGCCCGGTTCAACGCGCCCTGGCAGACCTCGCAGGTCAGCGAGGTGCTGGAGCCGCTGATCTCGTCCCATCGGGTGAACCACCCCAAGGCCGACGCCCGGCTGCTCCAGCGGGCGTTCGACACGGCGGCCCGCTGGCACTCGGGCCAGTACCGCAAGTCCGGCGACCCGTACATCACCCACCCCCTGGCGGTGTCCACCATCCTGGCGAACCTGGGGATGGACACCACCACCCTGGTCGCCGCGCTGCTGCACGACACGATCGAGGACACCGAGTACACGCTCGACCAGATGAAGGTGGACTTCGGCGGCGAGGTCGCGCTGCTCGTCGACGGGGTGACGAAACTCGACAAGGTCAAGCTCGGCGACGCCGCCAAGGCGGAGACCATCCGCAAGATGGTCGTGGCGATGGCCAAGGACCCCCGGGTCCTGGTGATCAAGCTGGCCGACCGGCTGCACAACATGCGCACCCTGACCTTCCTGCCCCGCCCCAAGCAGGAGCAGAAGGCGAAGGAGACGCTGGAGATCCTGGCGCCCCTGGCGCACCGGCTGGGCATGAACACGATCAAGTGGGAGTTGGAGGACCTCGCCTTCGGCACGCTGTTCCCGAAGCGGTACGAGGAGATCCTCCGGCTGATCGGGGAGCACCAGCCGCAGCGGGAGACGCAGCTGCGCCAGGTCACCCAGAAGGTGCAGACCGACCTGAAGGCCGCCAAGATCAAGGCGGAGACGACGGGACGGCCGAAGCACCTGTACTCGATCTACCAGAAGATGATCGTGCGGGGTCGCGACTTCAACGACATCTACGACCTGGTGGGTGTGCGGATCCTGGTCGACACGGTGCGGGACTGCTACGCGGCGCTGGGTGTGATCCACGCGAATTGGCAGCCGGTGCCGGGTCGGTTCAAGGACTACATCGCGATGCCGAAGTTCAACATGTACCAGTCGTTGCACACGACGGTCATCGGGCCCACCGGCAAGCCGGTGGAGATGCAGATCCGCACGTACGCGATGCACCGCACCGCCGAGTTCGGCATCGCCGCGCACTGGAAGTACAAGGAGCACAAGGGCACCCAGATCGTCGGCCCGCCGGCGCACATCGACGAGATGACCTGGCTGCGGCAGCTGCTGGACTGGCAGCGGGAGGCGGCGGACCCGAGCGAGTTCCTGGACGCGCTGCGCTTCGACCTGTCCAGCCAGGAGGTGTACGTCTTCACCCCCAAGGGCGACGTCATCCCGCTGCCGACCGGGTCGACGCCGGTGGACTTCGCGTACGCGGTGCACACCGAGGTGGGGCACAAGTGCATCGGGGCGCGGGTCAACGGCAAGCTGGTGCCGTTGGAGTCGACGCTGTCCAACGGCGACGTGATCGAGATCTTCACGTCGAAGTCCGAGACGGCGGGGCCGACGCAGGACTGGCTGGGATTCGTGAAGAGCCCCCGGGCGCGCACGAAGATCCGGCAGTACTTCAACAAGGAGCGCCGCGAGGAGGCGATCGAGGCCGGCAAGGACTCGATCGTCAAGGCGATGCGCAAGCAGGGCATGCCGTTGCAGCGGATGCTCACCTCGGACGCGTTGATGACGATCGCCCGGGACCTGCACCTGGCCGACGTGGCGTCGCTGTACGCGGCGGTCGGCGACAGTCAGGTCTCCGCCCAGTCGGTGGTGCAGAAGCTGATGGCCGCGTACGGCGGCGAGGAGGGCGCGGCGGAGGACATCGCCGAGACCGCCGTCGCCACCCGGCCGCCGCGCAGTCGGCAGAGCAGCGCCGATCCGGGCGTGGTGGTGCGCGGCGTCAGCGACGTCTGGATCAAGCTGGCCCGGTGCTGCACCCCGGTGCCGCCGGACGCGGTCTTCGGGTTCGTCACCCGCTCCGGCGGGGTCAGCGTGCACCGGGACGACTGCGCCAACGCCGAGGACCTGCTGGCCCAGGACGAGCGGGTGGTCGAGGTCAGCTGGAAGCTCACCTCCGCCTCGACGTTCCTGGTGGCCATCCAGGTGGAGGCCCTGGACCGGCACAAGCTGCTCGCGGACGTGACCCGGGTGCTCTCCGAGGAGCGGGTCAACATCCTGTCCGCGACGGTCACCACCACCCGGGACCGGGTGGCGGTCAGCCGGTTCAGCTTCGAGATGGCCGACCCGAAGCACCTGGGCCACCTGCTGGCCGCCGTCCGCAAGGTCGACGGCGTCTTCGACGCGTACCGGGTCACCTCGGGGTCCTGATCCGCACACGACAGCGCCCGCCGGCTCTCAGCCGGCGGGCGCTTCGTCGTGGTGGAGGGCTCAGCCCTGCGGCTCGCTCATCGTCAGCTTCTTGATGACGACCTCCTTCTTGGGGTGGCCACCGCCGGCCTGCTTGGCGAACGCCTTGTCGTCGCCGGCCTTGGCGACGGCCTCGACGATGTCCATGCCGCCGGTGATCGTGCCCAGGACGGTGTAGTTCGGGTCGAGCTGCGAGTCGCCGTAGACGATGAAGAACTGGCTGCCGGTGCTGCCGGGCTGTCCCGAGTTGGCCATCGCGATGACCCCCTTCGGGTAGGCGGGGCGCTTGTCGGTGGGCAGGTTCTCCTCGGTCAGCTTGTATGCCGGGCCGCCGGTGCCGTCGGTCTCCCGCCAGCCCTTGCCGGTCGCGCTCGGGTCACCGCACTGGAGCACCTGGATGCCCTCGGTGACCAGGCGGTGACACTTGCTGTTGTCGAAGAAGTTCTTGCTCGCCAGGTGGGTGAAGCTGGCCGCGGTGCACGGCGAGGCGGCCCGGTCGACCTTGGCGGTGATCGGGCCCAGGTTGGTGTCCATCGTCAGGGTCTGGACGCCGGTGTTCGCCTGCTGGTTCTGCGGCAGCCCGACGTCCTTGACCTCCTTGGTCCGGCTCTCCTTGGGGATCTCGGTGAACGCGCACTGCACGAGACCGCTCGCGGCGGTTTCCTGCTTGTCGTCGTCGTCGCCGACGACGGTGGTGGCCAGCCACACGGTGCCGGCGACCACGAGCAACAGGGCCGCCCCGGCGCCGACGACCGCCTGCGTCTGCCGGCGCTTGCGGGCCCTGGTTGCCTGCGCGGCCATGTTCCGCTGAAGTCGGGCCTTCGCCGCCGCGCGCTGCCGCTCTTTCGTGGACGTCACGGTCGATCCTCCTGGACTGTGTCTCTGGCGCGGTCAGTGCCGCAGTGTGTGGGGCGGGGCCCGGTCAGCCGGCGCTCGGGCTGGCCGCCGGAGCGCCCGATGCCGGGGCGGGCGCGGCCGGCGCCGTCGTCGGCTCGCCGACGGTGAGGCTCTGGATCACCAAGTCGGTCTTCGGCTTGACCTTTGCTCCGCTCCCATTGTCCACGGTCGGGAGGGCGCCGATCTTCGTGATCACGTCGAGCCCGCCGGTGACCTTGCCGATCACCGGGTAGACCGGCTTGGCAGGATTGAAGTCCTTGAAGAAGATGAGGAACTGGCTGCCGTTGGCGCCCGGCGGGTTGGCCATCATCGCGACCGTGCCCTTCGGGTACGCCGGGGGCTGGCCGGGGGCGGGGCTGGCCGACGGGCTCGCCTCGGGCTGCACGGGGACGTTCTCGTCGTAGAACGAGTAGGTCGGGCCGCCCAGGCCGGTGCCGCTCGGGTCACCGCAGCGCAACGCGCCCTCGTCGGTGATCTCGTGGCACGTGGCGTTGTCGTAGAAGCCCCGGCTGGCCAGGTGGGCGATGCTCGCCCCGGCGCAGGGGGCCGAGGCGAGGTCGAGCTCCGCGGTGACCGGCGCGCCCTGGTTGGTGGTGACGGTCATCGCCCGGGTGCCGGAGGTCGGCAGGCCGGTGGTGGCCGGGGTGCCGACGTCCTTGAGGTTGGTGTTCGCGGTGGCGTCCTGGGGAGTCCAGATGCAGATGTCCTCGGCGGCCTTGTTCTTCTCCGGGTCGTCGTCGAAGGCGCCCAGCGCCCACGCCGAGCCGGCCACGATCAGCGCGAGCACCACGGCGGCGCCGACGCCGGCCTGGATCTGCCGGCGGCGCCTGATCCGGGAGGCCCGTCGGGCCAACTGTCGGTCGAGCTTGGCCCGCGCCATTTTGCGCTGCCGGTCCCTGCTGGAAGCCACCCGTGCTCCCCCTCCTCATACCCTGACGGTCACCGGCGGGTCGGGCGTCGCGCCCTGTCTGGCGGCACGTGCGCTACGCCACACGCCCGCCAGAGTGTACGGGTACCGACTGGGAATGTGGTGTACCAGGTCCTCGCAAGGTTTATCGGGGGGTGTCACTGTGGCTGCGGGGGCCCGCGGGGCGGGTGGGCCGACGGAATCCGCGCGCCGATGCGGCTAGGCTGCCAGTGCAGGGACGACAGCTCGACGGAAGGGGAGCGGACGTGCTCGTGGCCGGCTTTCCCGCGGACGCCTTCGGCACCAACTGCTATGTGGTGGCGACCGCGCCGGGGGAGCAGTGCGTGGTGGTCGACCCGGGCATCGGGGTGCTCGACCGGCTCGACGCCGTGCTCGCCGAGCATCGCCTGCACCCGGCCGCGGTGCTGCTCACCCACGGCCACCTCGACCACACCTTCTCCGTCGCGCCGGTCTGCGGCGCCCGGGGCATCACCGCGTACGTCCACCCCGCCGACCGGGAGTTGCTGGCCGACCCGGGCAAGGCGCTGTCGATGGACCTCACCCAGCTCTTCGGTGGCCGGCTGCCCTACACCGAGCCCGACGACGTCGCCGAGCTGACCGACGGGGCCACCCTCGCCCTGGCCGGCCTGGAGATCACCGTCGACCACGCCCCGGGCCATACCGGCGGGTCGGTGCTGTTCCGGCTGCCCGGCGCCGGCTCGCCCTGGGAGGCCGAGCAGGTCTGCCTCTCCGGCGACGTGCTCTTCGCCGGCTCGATCGGCCGCACCGACCTGTGGGGCGGCAGCATGCCCCGGATGCTCGCCAGCCTGCGGGACAAGATCCTCCCGCTGGCCGACGACACCGTGGTGCTGCCCGGCCACGGCCCCGCGACCACCATCGGTCGCGAGCGCGCGAGCAACCCGTACCTCGTCGAGGTGGCGGGCTCCGGCGGCGCGCGCCCCGCCGCGCCCACCCGCGGCCTCTAGATCCTCCGCCCGCGCCGCGCGGGCCACGACCTCACCGCGCCCGGCGGCGCGGAGCTGCAAGGAGTACGCCATGAGCAAGCCCACGCCCATCTCCGGCTTCCCCGAGTGGACGCCGGCGCAGCGGATGATCGAGCAGTTCGTCCTCGACCGGATCCGCGCCACCTTCGAGCTGTACGGCTTCGCCCCCCTGGAGACCCGCTCGGTCGAGCCGCTGGACCAGCTCCTGCGCAAGGGGGAGACCTCGAAGGAGGTGTACCTGCTGCGCCGGCTCCAGGCCGACGCCGAGGGCCCGGCCGGGGACGACGCGCTCGGCCTGCACTTCGACCTGACCGTCCCGTTCGCCCGCTACGTGCTGGAGAACGCCGGCAAGCTCCAGTTCCCGTTCCGCCGCTACCAGATCCAGAAGGTGTGGCGGGGCGAGCGCCCGCAGGAGGGCCGCTACCGGGAGTTCCTCCAGGCCGACATCGACATCGTCGACCGGGACACCCTGCCCGCCCACTTCGAGGCCGAGATGCCGCTGGTCATCGGCGACGCGCTGCGGTCGCTGCCGATCCCGCCGGTGCGGATCCAGGTCAACAACCGCAAGATCTGCGAGGGCTTCTACCGGGGCATCGGGCTGACCGACCCGGAGGCCGCCCTGCGCGCGGTCGACAAGCTCGACAAGATCGGCCCGGCGAAGGTGGCCGAGCTGCTGGCCGAGACGGCCGGGGCGAGCGAGGCGCAGGCCAAGGCGTGCCTGTCCCTGGCGGAGATCTCCGCCCCGGACGCCTCCTTCGCCGACGCGGTGCGGGCCCTCGGGGTGAGCCACCCGCTGCTGGACGAGGGCGTCGACGAGCTGGTCGCGGTGGTGGAGACCGCCGCCGCGCACTCGCCGGGGCTGTGCGTGGCCGATCTGCGCATCGCCCGTGGCCTGGACTACTACACCGGCACCGTCTACGAGACGCAACTGGTGGGCTACGAGCGGTTCGGCTCGATCTGTTCCGGCGGCCGGTACGACAACCTGGCCAGCTCGGGGGCCGCCCGGTTCCCGGGGGTGGGCATCTCGATCGGGGTGACCCGGCTGCTCGGCCTGCTCTTCGGCGCCGACGCGCTGTCGGTGTCCCGTAGCGTGCCGACCTGCGTGCTGGTCGCGGTCACCGCCGAGGAGCACCGGGCGGTCAGCAACGCCGTCGCCGACGCGCTGCGCGGCCGTGGCGTGCCCACCGAGGTGTCGCCGAGTGCGGCGAAGTTCGGCAAGCAGATCCGCTACGCCGAGCGGCGCGGCATCCCGTACGTGTGGTTCCCGGGGGCCGACGGCGCGGCGGACGAGGTGAAGGACATCCGCTCCGGCGAGCAGGTGGCCGCGGCGGCGGGGGAGTGGACCCCGCCCCGGGCGGACCTGCGACCGCTGGTCGGGCAGGGCTGAGGGTCCGCCGGGAAAACGCCACGAGCTGGCGTTACTGGCGCGTACGTCGACGAAGACCTACGGTTGCGTAAGTTACGCCACCGTAGGTAGGGAGATCGTCGTGACCGCACTGAGCCAGACTGCCCTGCTCGTCGAGCTCGAGCCCGTCGTGGAGAAGAACCTCGACCGGCACCTCTCGATGGCCAAGGAGTGGTTCCCGCACGAGTACGTGCCGTGGAGCGAGGGTCGCACCTTCGACGGTCCGCTCGGCGGCGAGGCGTGGTCGGCATCGGACTCGACGATCCCCGAGGTGGCGCGCACCGCGCTGATCGTGAACCTGCTCACCGAGGACAACCTCCCCTCGTACCACCACCAGATCGCCACCCTCTTCGGCCCCGACGGGGCGTGGGGGACCTGGGTGGGCCGGTGGACGGCGGAGGAGGGGCGGCACGGCACCGCCATCCGGGACTACCTGACCGTGACCCGGGCGGTCGACCCGGTGGCCCTGGAGCGGGCCCGGATGGTGCACATGACGGCCGGGTACTCCAACTCCCACGACGACTCGATGCTGCGCTCGCTGGCGTACGTGTCGTTCCAGGAGTTGGCCACCCGGATCTCGCACCGCAACACCGGCCGGGTGACCGGCGACCCGGCCTGCGAGGCGCTGCTGGCCCGCGTCGCGGCCGACGAGAACCTGCACATGGTCTTCTACCGCAATCTGCTCGCCGCCGCTCTGGAGCTCGACCCGAGCCAGACGATGCGGGCGATCGCCGAGGTGCTGGCGGACTTCCAGATGCCCGGTGTGGGCATCGAGGGCTTCGCCCGCAAGTCGGTGACGATCGCCCTCGCCGGCATCTACGACCTGCGCCAGCACCGCGACGAGGTGGTCGTCCCGGTGCTGCGTCAGTGGGACGTGTTCAACGTCTCCGGCCTGGACGCCGACGGCGAGGCGGCTCGCGATGAGATCGCCGCCCACCTGGACACCCTCGAGACCCACGCGGCCCGCTTCGAGGAGAAGCGCGACGCCCGCGCCGCCCGCCTGGCCGCCGCCCGGGCCTGACCTCCCACCCCCACCGCCAACCCACCTCCCCTCTCGCGATCTTGCGGTTGCGGCCCCCGCAAAAGCCGCATCACGCCCAGTTCGCGGGCCCTAAGTGCAAGATCGCCGGGGGTGGGTGGGGGCAGGCTGGTGGGGTCACCAGCCGAAGCCGGCGGCGTACGAGACGTCGGCGAGCACCTGCTGGCCGGTGCTGTTCGGGTGGAAGTAGTCCCAGCCGGAGAGCTGGCCCAGGGTGAACGGGTAGCCGAACACGGCGTTGTCGTCGAAGTCGCAGTTCGGGCCGTACGCGGCGCACGCCTGGGCGAGCTGGGTGTTGTAGTCGACCACCCGCTGGCGGACCCGGGCCCGCCGGTCCACGTCGGCCTGCGCCGTGGACGTGGGGTTGGCCAGCATGGACTGGCAGATGCTGAACAGCGACCAGGCGGTGCGGGCGCTGCCGCTGTCCTTGCCGACCGACCAGAGCCGGTGGATGTCCGGAACGCTGACCAGGAGCACCCGGGCGTCGGGCAGGCCCGCCCTGATCCGGCCGAGGGCGGCGTCGATGTTGGCCCGGTAGGTGGCCGCCGGCGTCATCGTCGACTCCGCGCTGGTGCACGCGTCGTTCGCGCCGATCAGCATCGTCACGTATTCGACGCCCTGGCCGACCGCGGTGGCCGCCTGGCCGGGCATGTCGGCGGACTTCGCGCCGGTCTTCGCGTCGTTGTGGTTGTTCCCGGCGATCGCCGGGTTGACCGCCCGGATGCGCAGGTAGTGACTGTTCACCGAGGACGTGTCGCCGGTGCTGAACGAGCGGGAGGTGCAGTCGACGAACCAGCCGCAGGCGTTGAAGCCGCGGGTGATCGAGTCGCCGAGACTGGCCATCGAGGCGGGCGCCGGGCCGGTGTCGGCGTGGGCGGCGGTGGTGCCGAGCGGGACGAGGACGGTGGCGGCGGCGAGGGCGGCCAGGACGCGTCGAACGGGGCTCATGGTGGCCTCCGGATCACGGGTGCCGATGGAATAAATCGGAGTCCGTCGATCCTATAGATCGATGCCAGTGGCCACAATGTTGCTGGTCCGCGTCGTGTTCGGATCGGGTGGGACGGGTGGAGCCAGGCCTTGCCGGTGATCTTAAATATGTGAATACTTCACTTTGCCGGGTCGATTCCCCCCAGATCCGGTCGCTTGGTCCTCGGGTCCGTCACCCCCGGCGCGACCCGTCACCCCCTTCCGGGAGGTTGTTGTATGCGACCCACGAGGTCATCGCTGCTCCGCGCCGCGTCCGTAGCCGCGGCCGGAACCTTGGTCGCCGGCGCGCTGATCGGCGCGCCCGCCCAGGCCGCGCCCTCGCCCGCTTCGCCCGACGCCGCGGCCACCCTGGCCGAGCGGCTCGGTGACCGCTCCGCCGGCACGTACGCCGACGCCAGCGGCAGAATGGTCGTCACCGTGACCGACGAGGCCGCCGCCCGTCAGGTCCGCGCCTCCGGCGCGACCGCGAAGGTCGTGAAGCGGGGCGCCGTGGAGCTCAACCGGGCCACCGCCGAGCTGGAGCGCTCGGCGAAGATCCCGGGCACCGCCTGGTGGACCGACGCGGTCACCAACCAGGTCGTCGTCTCCGTCGACAGCACCGTCACCGGCGCCAAGCTGGAGCAGGTCAAGGCCGCTGCCGCCCGGACCGGCGGCGCCGTCCGCGTCGAGGCCGAGGCCGGCGTGCTGAGCACCCGGATCTCCGGTGGCCAGGCGATCTACGCCGGTGGCGGCGGTCGGTGCTCGCTGGGCTTCAACGTCCGCAACAGCGCCGGCACGACCTTCTTCCTGACCGCCGGGCACTGCACCAACATCGCCTCGAGCTGGTACTCCAACTCGGGCCAGACCAGCGTCCTGGGCACCCGCACCGGCAGCAGCTTCCCGGGCAACGACTACGGCATCGTGCGGCACAGCAACTCCGCCAACGCCACGGGCAACGTGTCCCTGTACAACGGCAGCTACCGGGACGTCACCGGCGCGGTCAACGCGTACGCCGGCCAGAGCGTCCAGCGCTCGGGCAGCACCACCGGCCTGAAGGGCGGTTCGGTGACCGCCACCAACGCCACGGTCAACTACGCCGAGGGCAGCGTCTCCGGCCTGATCCGGACCAACGTCTGCGCCGAGCCGGGCGACAGCGGCGGCTCGCTGTTCAGCGGCAGCAGCGCCGTCGGCCTCACCTCCGGCGGCAGCGGCAACTGCAGCTCCGGCGGCACCACGTACTTCCAGCCGGTGACCGAGCCGATGAGCGTCTACGGCGTCAGCATCATCTGATCCACCGCACCGTCCGCGAAGCGGGTCGCCGGCCTCCCGGTGGCCCGCTTCCGGCGTACCGGGAGAAGGCGGCGACCGGCGGGCGCGTCCGGGCGTTGGCCGAAGGGCCGGTCACGGGGGACCACCTGCTCGCCGTCGACCACCACCGAGGGCCAGCACCGCCAGCAGCGGGCAGAGCGCCTCGGCCCCGGCCGCCACCCGCTCGGCCAGGCCGACCCGGGCGCCGCCGCCGACCAGCTCCACGACCAACCAGCCCACCAGGCCCAGCAGGAGCGCCGCGGCGGCCGTACCGTGGGATGCCGGCGCCGCGGCGTCGCCGGGCGGGCGGCGCGCGGGCGCGGCGAGGGCCGGCCAGAGCGCCAGCGCGCCGAAGGCGACCACGGCGGCGGCGCGGTGCGGGGCGGATGCGCCGCTCATGGCCGGCAGCGGGAGGGCCGCGACGGCCAGCGTGGCCACCCCGCCGAGGGCGAGCAGCAGGCGGCCGGCGGGCCGCGCCGGCCGCAGCCCGGCCGCGGTCACGCAGTGGCACAGCCCCAGGCCGAGCAGCCCGACAGTCATGATCCACCGGTCCGCGGCGTCGACCGCCGCGAGCGCGCTGATCGTGTCGCCCACCTGGTCGAAGCCGCCCGGCTGCCGGGCCGCCGCGAGCGTCCAGCCGCCGATCAGGAACACCGGGGCGGCGGCGGAGGAGAGCAGGGCCCAGCGGGGTACGGCGCGCACCGCCACACGGTACGCGGGCGCGCTCCGCGACCGCCATGCGTGGCGCGGGACGGGGCCCGGCCCGGCGCGCGCCGGGCTAGCCCGGTGGCGGCGCCGTCCGGGTGCCGTCGGCCGCCCGGTGGCGGCGGGGGGCGGGGCGCCCTGACAGAATGCGGGGGCAGACCGACCGCAGATGAGGGAGACGCAAGCCGTGATCCGTACCCATGACGCCGGCAGCCTGCGCGCGACGGACGCCGGCACCACGGTGACGCTCGCCGGGTGGGTGGCCCGCCGGCGCGACCACGGCGGTGTCATCTTCGTCGACCTGCGCGACGGCTCCGGCATCGTCCAGGTGGTCTTCCGCGAGGAGGACGCCCACGCGCTGCGCAACGAGTTCTGCGTGAAGGTGGTCGGCGAGGTGACCCGCCGCCCCGAGGGCAACGAGAACCCGGAGCTGCCCACCGGCGAGATCGAGGTGACCGCCAGCGAGCTGGAGGTGCTCTCGGAGGCCGCGCCGCTGCCGCTGCCCGTCGACGACCTGGTCGAGGCCGGCGACGACATCCGGCTCAAGTACCGCTACCTCGACCTCCGCCGGGGCGGCCCGGCGAAGGCGATGCGGCTGCGCTCGCGGGCCAACCAGCTCGCCCGGGGCGTGCTGCACGAGCGGGACTTCCTGGAGATCGAGACCCCGACGCTGACCCGGTCCACCCCGGAGGGTGCCCGCGACTTCCTGGTCCCGGTCCGCCTCCAGCCCGGCAGCTGGTACGCCCTGCCGCAGTCCCCGCAGCTGTTCAAGCAGCTGCTCATGGTCGGCGGCATGGAGCGGTACTACCAGATCGCCCGTTGCTACCGGGACGAGGACTTCCGCGCCGACCGGCAGCCGGAGTTCACCCAGCTCGACATCGAGATGTCCTTCGTCACCGAGGACGACGTGATCGACCTCGGCGAGGCGATCGTCTCGGCACTGTGGAAGGACCTCGCCGGCCACGAGATCGCCCGGCCGATCCCGCGGATCACCTGGCACGACGCCATGGCCCGGTACGGCTCCGACAAGCCCGACCTGCGCTACGGTCTCGAGCTGACCGAGCTGACCGACTACCTGCGCGGCACCGCGTTCCGGGTCTTCGCCGGCGCGATCGACGCGGGCGGGTACGTCGGCGCGGTCGTCATGCCGGGCGGGGCGGCCCAGAGCCGCAAGGAGCTGGACGGCTGGCAGGACTGGGCCAAGGCGCGTGGCGCGAAGGGCCTGGCGTACGTGGTGCTCGACGCCGAGACCGGCGAGGCGCGCGGCCCGGTGGCGAAGAACCTCTCCGCCGAGCACCTAACCGGGCTGGCCGACGCGGTCGGCGCGAAGCCGGGCGACGCGGTCTTCTTCGCCGCCAGCACGGCCACCCGGGAGGCGCAGGAGCTGCTCGGCGCGGCCCGGATCGAGATCGCCAAGCGGGCCAAGCTGATCGACGAGTCCGCGTGGGCGTTCTGCTGGGTCGTCGACGCGCCGATGTTCGAGCGCACCGACGAGGGTGGCTGGACGGCCGTGCACCACCCGTTCACCTCCCCGAACACCGAGTGGGTCGACCGGTTCGAGGAGGCCCCGGACCGGGCCCTGGCCTACGCGTACGACATCGTCTGCAACGGCAACGAGATCGGCGGCGGCTCCATCCGTATCCACCGGGGGGACGTGCAGAAGCGGGTGTTCGACCTGCTCGGCATCACCTCCGAGGAAGCACAGGACAAGTTCGGCTTCCTGCTGGAGGCGTTCAAGTACGGCGCCCCGCCGCACGGCGGCATCGCGTTCGGCTGGGACCGGGTCTGCATGCTGCTCGCCGGCGCGGACTCGATCCGCGAGGTCATCGCGTTCCCGAAGACCCGGGGCGGCTTCGACCCACTGACCGGCGCGCCGACCCCGATCACCGGGCAGCAGCGCGCCGAGGCGGGCATCGACGCCAAGCCGAAGCCGGCCGCCGCCGCGCACACCGGCACCGCCGGCCCGGCAGCCCCGGTGGCGGATCCGGTCTGAGACGGTCTTTTCGCAGGGTCGGCGGGGCGTCACCGAGGTGGCGCCCCGCCGCCGTGAGAGGGGGAAGAGCGTGACGTTGCTCGTGGTGGGCGCCAGCGGGTACCTCGGCGCCGAGGTGTGTCGGCAGGCCGTCGCCGCGGGGGAGCGGGTGGTCGGCACGTACCACGCCAACCCCGTCGAGCTGGCCGGCGTCGAGGCGCGTCGGCTCGACGTGACCGACCGGGCCGCCGTGCGTGCGCTGGTCGGGGCCGTGCGGCCCGCCGCCGTGGTGAGCACGTCCGCCCGGTACGACGACTGGACGGTCACCGCCGACGGCGCGGCCCACGTGGCGTACGCCGCCGCCGAGGCGGGGGCCCGGCTGGTGCACCTGTCCAGCGACGCGCTGCACGCCGGCAGGCCCGAGCCGTACGCCGACGACGAAGTCCCCGCCCCGGTCTTCCCGTACGGTGCGGCGAAGGCGGCGGCGGAGACCGCGGTGCGGGCGGTCGACCCTCAGGCGGCGCTGGTGCGTACCTCGTTGATCGTGGGCGACGAGCGGAGCAGGCAGATCCGGCTCTGCCTGGACGCCCTGGCCGGCCGGGCGAGCCTGTTCACCGACGAGATCCGCTGCCCGGTCGACGTGGTCGACCTGGCCGCCGCCGTGCTGGAGTTGGTGGAGAGCGAGCACGCCGGCCCGCTCAACGTGGCCGGCCCGGAGGCGGTCAGCCGCGCCGAGCTGGGGCTGCTGGTGGCCCGCCGGTTCGGCATCGACCCGGCCGGCCTGAGGACCGCCACCAGCGCCGCGTCGGGCCTGCTCCGCCCCACCGAGGTACGTCTCGACAGCTCCCGCGCCGCCGGCCTGCTGCGCACCCGCCTGCGCGGGGTCAGCGAGACTCTCGCCCCCTGAACGTTCCCACCGCCGCTGTCGGATGCTGCACACTTTCTATGCACAGGTATTGTGCATAGAAAGTGTGCATGAGTATCGTGCAGGCATGGACAGCGAAACCTCGCCAGGAGCGCTCAGTGCCGTCCGGCTGGACCACCGACAGGTGCGGGTGCTCGCGCATCCGCTGCGGCTGCGGCTGCTCGGCGCGCTGCGGGTCGACGGCCCGGCGACCGCCACGACCCTCGCCGCGAAGCTCGACACCAACACCGGTGCCACCAGCTACCACCTGCGGCAGCTCGCCGAGGTGGGGCTGGTCGTGGAGGACCCCGACCGGGCCACCGGCCGGCAGCGCTGGTGGCGCGCCGCGCACGACGTGACCGACTGGGAGTCGACGGACTTCGACGACGACCCGGACGCCCGGGCCGCGATCGAGTGGATCCAGGGAGACCAGGTGCGGCTGCTCGTCGAGCGGGCCGAGCGGTGGTTCGCCGCCCGCCAGGACTGGTCGCCCGCGTGGCGGGACGCCGCCGGCATGAGCGACGCCCTGCTGCACCTGGGACCGGAACGGCTCCAGGCGCTCGAGGCGGAGGTGTGGCAGGTCCTCATGCGCTACCGCGAGGAGTCCGTCCCCGACGAGCCGGGCGCCCAGCCGGTGCACGTCTTCCTGGCCGGCTACCCGATGATCGGGCAGACCCGGTGAGCGCCCTCACCGTACGCCAGGTCCGGTTCCGCTACCTGGCCCTCTACGGCCTGCGCTGGCTGCCCACCGGACTGCTGATCCCGGTCATGATCCTGCTGATGCAGGAGCGCGGCCTGACGCTGTCCCAGATCGGCCTGGCCGTCACCGCGCAGGGCCTGGTGGTGCTGGCGATGGAGCTGCCCACCGGCGGGGTCGCCGACGCGCTGGGCCGCAAGCCGGTGCTGGTTGCTGCCGGGGTGCTCAACCTGGTCTCCCTGGCGCTGTTCGCGGTGGCCGACTCCGTCGCCCTGTTCTTCCTGGTCTTCGCGGTCCAGGGGGCCTACCGGGCGCTCGACAGCGGCCCCCTGGAGTCCTGGTACGTCGACGCCACCCTCGCGGCCGACCCCGACGCCGAGTACGAGCGCGGCCTCGGCCACGCCGGCACGGTCGCCGGCGTCGCCATCGCCGGCGGCGCGCTGCTCAGCGGTGGCCTCATCGCGCTCGGCCCGGTCGGCCCGGTGAGCGCGCTGACCGTGCCGGTGCTGGCTGCCTTCGCTATGCAGGCGGTGGCGCTGGCCGCCCTGCTGGCGCTGCTGGTCGAGGCCCGGCCCGGCCGGGGATCCGGGGCGCTGCGCGCGTCGGTCGCCGAGGCGCCCCGGATGGTCGGGCAGGCGTTCGGCCTGCTGCGCCGCTCCCGGGTGCTGCTCGCCCTGGTCGCGGTGGAGCTGTTCTGGGGCTTCGGCATGGTCACCTTCGAGTCGCTGCTGCCGGTCCGGCTAGCCGAGGTGGTCGGTGACCCCGAGCGGGCCGCCGCGCTGCTCGGCCCCGCCAGCTCCGCCGCCTGGCTCGCCTCGGCCGCCGGGGCCGCGCTGACCCCGCTGCTGCTGCGCTGGCCGGGGGCGGCCCCCGGCGCCGCGCTGCTGCGGGTTCTCCAGGGCGCGACCGTGGTCGGGATGGGGCTGCTCGCCGGCCCCGTCGGGGTGCTGGTCGCGTACCTGGCCTGCTACACCGTGCACGGCGCGTCGAACCCGCTGCACCTGGGGCTGCTGCACCGGCAGGTCGACGGCCCGTACCGGACCAGCGTGCTCTCGCTGAACTCGATGATGGGCCAGCCGGCCGGCGCACTGGGCGCGGTGGCGCTGACCGTGCTGGCCGACCGCACCGACGTCAGCACGGCGATGCTGGTCGGCGCGGTGGTGCTCGCCCTGGCCGCGCCGCTCTACCTGCCGGCCTGGCGGGCCGCCCGTCGCGCGACCCCGGCCCCCGCCGCCGCGCCGCAGGCCGGTTCCGCCGCCGCTCACCCGGCCGGCCCCGACGCCGACCCGCCGGCCGGGGACGCCCCCGGGCCCGGCGGCGTCCCCGCCGGGACGGTCGTCGCGTCCGCCGACCCCGGCCGGTAGCGCGGGGTCGCCCCGCCACCGGGGCGTCGGGAGGATGCCCCGTGGACCGCCTCAGGCGAGGTGGCGGTGATCATGTCGCCGGCCTGGAACCCGTTCCGGCCCGCCGGTGACCGACCTGCGCGGACGGCCCATCCACGGTGGAGATTGGCGGTCGGACCGGTTGGGTACATCACCCGGCGACCTACTGTGAACCCCCACCGGAGGACCGACATGCTCGCCATTCTCGCGGCCATCGTCTTCGGCTTCGCCCTGTTGATCGACCTGCTCGACACCAACTTCGGCGCACCGGACCTTTTCAACGTACACACCCTGCTGATGCTCGGCCTGCTGCTGCTCTCCCTCTACCTGGCCGGCGTCGGCAGCGGCCCGCGCGGCGGTGGCGGCGGTGGCGGCGGCGGTGGCCGCGGCCGCTGGTACCGGGGCCGGCGCCCCGGTCGGGGCTGACCGGAATCGATCACTCCGGGCCGGGTCCGCGCCGCAGTTCCGGCGACGCGGACCCGGCCCGGTAGTGTCTTCCCGATGGAGTCCGACGCCCTCTTCTCCCTCGGTGCGCCCGCTGGGGCGCCCGGCGCCCCCACGGGGTCCGTCGGCGTCGACGGCTTCACCCCGGTGTCGGCCGACTCGCCCCTGCCCGTCCGGATGCGCCCGGCCGGCATCGACGAGCTCGTCGGGCAGGACCACCTCCTCGCCCCCGGCGCCCCGCTACGCCAGCTCGTCGGCGGCGTCACCCCGATGTCGGTGATCCTCTGGGGCCCGCCGGGCAGCGGCAAGACCACCATCGCCCACCTGGTGGCCCGGGCCACCGACCGCCGCTTCGTAGCGATGTCGGCGCTCTCCGCCGGGGTGAAGGACGTCCGCGCGGTGATCGACACCGCCCGCCGACAGCGCCGCTCGGGCGGCCCGCCGACCGTGCTGTTCATCGACGAGGTGCACCGGTTCAGCAAGACCCAACAGGACTCGCTGCTCGCCGCCGTCGAGGACCGCACGGTCACCCTGCTCGCGGCGACCACCGAGAATCCGTACTTCTCGGTCATCTCACCGCTGCTGTCCCGGTGTGTGCTGCTCACCCTCCAGCCGCTGGACGACGCCGCCGTGCGCGGCCTGCTGCGCCGTGCGGTCACCGACCCCCGCGGCCTCGCCGGCGCGCTCACCCTTGAGACCGATGCCGAGGACCACCTCGTCCGCCTCGCCGGCGGCGACGTGCGCAAGGCGCTGACCGCGCTGGAGGCGGCTGCCGCCTCGGCCACCGCGCTGGGCGTCGAGCGGATCGAGCTGGCCACCGCCGAGCAGGCGGTGGACGTCGCCGCGGTGCGCTACGACCGGGCCGGCGACGCCCACTACGACGTCACCAGCGCCCTGATCAAGAGCATGCGCGGCTCCGACGTGGACGCCGCGCTGCACTGGCTGGCCCGGATGCTGGTGGCCGGTGAGGACGCCCGGTTCATCGTCCGGCGCCTGGTCATCTTCGCCAGCGAGGACGTCGGAATGGCCGACCCGACCGCGTTGGGCGTGGCCACCGCCGCCGCCCACGCGGTCGAGTTCGTCGGCCTGCCGGAGGCCCAGCTCAACCTCGCCCAGGCGGTGATCCACCTGGCCACCGCGCCGAAGTCCAACTCGGCGACCAGCGCGATCGGGGCCGCGATGGCCGACGTCCGCGCCGGGCGGGGCGGGCCGGTGCCCCGCAACCTGCGCGATGCCCACTACTCCGGGGCCCGCGGGCTCGGTCACGGCGTGGGCTACCGCTACCCGCACGACGACCCCCGAGGGGTGGTCACCCAGCAGTACGCTCCGGACGACCTCGTCGGGGCCGACTACTACCTGCCCAGCGGGCACGGTGCCGAGCGGTCGGTGGCCAACCGGCTGCCGTTGCTGCGCCGGATCGTCCGAGGGCTGCCCGCCCCGGCGCGTCCGGACGCGCCGGCCCCCGCCGGGAACGGCCGCCACCTGTCGGGCAACGGGCACGCCACCGTGGCGGACGAGGACGGCGCAGACGCCGTCGGGGAGGGTCAGCAGTGAGATCCCGTGGTTCGGAGCGACCGGAGGACGACACCGACGAGCGGCGCGAGCAACGCGCCAAGGGGCGTCGGTGGGGTCGGGGCCGACCCGACAGCGAGCCCGAGGAGCCGGTGAGCGGCGAGGAGTTCGGCTGGATCGACGACCTGCGGTCCGCCAAGCAGCAGCGCGCCGAGCTGGGCCCCGACGGCCTCCCACCCGGCGAGGCCCCGCCGTCGGGCCGCCCCGGCGCGGCGGCCCGGCGCGGCGGCCCGGCCGGCCCCCCGGCCGCGCCCCCGGTGCGCGGCGGTGAACCCGGCCCCGCCCGGCCCCGCCCGGTCGACGGGCCGTGGCCCGGTTCGCCGGAGCCGGGCCCCCGCCCCGCCCCGGCCGCCCCGACCCGCCCGCCGCACGGCACGCCCCCGTCACCTGCGGCCCCGCCGGTCCGCCCGGCTCAGGGCCCGACCGCTCCGGCCACGCCACCGACCGCTCCGGCCCACCCGCCGTACCCTGCGGCGCAGCCGGCCCGGCCGCCGTACCCGGCAGACGCCGCGCCCCGGCCTGCGCAGGTCGGCCCTGAGCCGGCCCGCGACCAGCCTCGTGCGGCCGGTCCCGCCGGCCCGGTGGGCGGCCCGCCGGGGGACCAACCCCGGCCGCAGGGAGCCGCGCCGGGGGCCGGTGTCCCCGGACACCCTCCCCGCCCACAGGGCCCGCCGGCAGCTCCGGCCGTAGGCGGGGGCCAGCCCCCGACCGGCGGCTGGCCGGTCGGCCCGGGTGGGCCGCCGCCCGCCGGCCGGGCCACCGCCGCCGCGCGCCGTCCGGCCCCGGAGTCGACCCCGGCACCCCGCCAAGCCACGCCGGCGCAACCCTCCGTCGTCGGCGTGCCCCACCCGGCCCCGGCCGACCCGCCCCGGCGCGAGCCGGGGGAGCACCCCGGTCGGGTCCCCGGCGGTCCCGTCGTGGCCGGGCCGGACGAGCCGACCGGCCGTGGTGTCGCCGGGCCGGTCCCGCCCGTGGCCCGCCCGACCGGTCGCCGGCGGGCCACCGAGGAGGCGCCGCCGGTCGTCCCGCTCAGCGGTAACGCCCCCCCGGTGCCCGGGCTGCCGGCCGGTCCGCCGCCGACCGCGGCCCCGGGCGAGGGCGGGCTGCGGCGAGGCCGGCCCGAGCCGGGCCCGGACGAGGCCGCCGCTCGCCGCCGGGTCGTCGGCGACGCCGGGCGGGCGTCAGTCGGCCGGAGCCGGCCGGGTGCCGCGCCCGCCGCTGGGCCGGGGGACTCCGCCCCGCCCGCCACCGCCCGGGCCGCCGCCCAGCCCCGCCCGCCGGCGGCTCCCCGCCCCGGCGAGGTCGGGCCGCCCCGGGAGCCGGGTACGGGCGAGATCCGGCCGCCGCACGAACGCGTCCCCGGTGAGGTCCAGCCGTCCCGGGAACGGATCCCGGGCGAGCCGGGCACCGGCGAGATCGGTGGGCCCCGCGACCCCGCGACCGGCCAGCTCCGGCCGTCTGGTCCCGCGCGGGGCACCGCCCGCCCCGGCGTGCCCGCCGACGCTCCGCACCCGGGCCGGGCGGCCGTCCCCGAGGACCGCCGGTCGTCGGCCGGCCCGACCGGGCTCGTACCGCGCCCGGGTGCCGCCCCCGTGCCCGGTGCCGCCCCCGCCCCGGGTACGGCCCCCGGTGCTCGGCCGGGTGTCCGGCCAGGCGCTGCCGGCCCGCGCCCGGGTGTCGAGTCCGCCCCTGGAACTCCGACGGAGGCCGGGGGCCGCCCAGGCGTCCCCGCCGGACGGGCGACCCCGCCCGGCGCGCCCGCCAACCCCGCCGTCCGTCCCCCCGTGGCCCGGGTGGCGGCCCCCGCAGGCCGGCCCGACGGCGGGCCGGAGGATCGGGTGGCCGGTCGGGCCGCCCCGCCACAGCACGAGCCCGGTCGCGGCGAGCCCGCCGCCGGCCCGTCCCCGGCCGGTCCCGAGCAGCCACCCGCAGTCGCCCGGGCCACCGTGGTGGTGCCTCCCGCTGACGGACCCGGGCAGACCGCGGGCGGGGTGACGCTGCGGGCCGACGGCCCCGACGGCGCTGACGACCCCGCCGGGGACGTCACCGCCGGCCCCGGCGGCCTGCGCGGTGCCCGCTCGGAGTTGCGCCGGCGGATGCGAGAGCGCCGCCGGCTCCGGATGGGCGTGCTCGCCCTGGTCAGCCTGGTGCTGCTCGGCGCGATCCCGCTCTACTTCGGCCTCCGGGCGCTGAGCCACGACCCGGTCTTCGACACCCTGGACGAGCTGGACGTGCCCGGCTGGGCGGCCACGGAGAGCGTCGACAACGTCAGCGGCAGCCGCTGGTGCCTGGAGGAGTGTCGGCTGCGCGAGCGCACCGTCTCCTCCGAGCGGCCGGTGAAGGAGACCACGCAGGCGTACGAGCGCGCCCTGACCGGAAACGGCTGGCGGGCGTGGAAGGTGAGCCGCTGCCCGGAGCAGCAGGCGAAGGGCGTGTACACCTGCTGGCGCCGCGACGAGCTGACCCTCGACCTGTGGGTGCGCGAGCCGACCTGCGTCCCGCCGCCGGTCGACGGCGAGCCCGCGCCGACGCCGCAGGCCTCGCCCGCAGCGCGGGAGTGCACCGGCTCGTTGGTGTCGGTGAAGGTCCGCAACGCGATCGACGACGAGCGGACCCGGCCGCAGCCGAGCACCGACCCGTCACTCACCGGTGAGGATCCCTTCCCGACCCTGAGCGAGGATCCGCTCGGCGAGCCGACACCCTCACCGTCGTGAGCCGGGTTTCATAACTGACGGTAGGGTCTGGGGCTGGCAGGCCTGCCTGCTCCCGCTGCCCCGGCGAGGGTCGTCGAGCGCCGGCGCGGGTATGACGGTCGCGCGTTCCGGGACGTCGGGTTCCGGAACACTGCTTGAGGAGGACATGCGTGGATGGTGGACAGATCGCTGCGCTGATCGCGGCCGGCGCGTTCCTGATGCTGGTGCTCGTGCTGGCGGTGCCGATCCTGCGCCTGCGGCACACCGTGGACGCCACGACCCGGATGATCAACGATCTCAATGACCGCACCGCGCCCCTGCTCGGGGACGTCAACACCACGGTGAAGAACGTGAACACCGCGCTGGAGCAGGTGCAGACCTCGCTGGACGGGGTGAACCTCCAACTGGCCAAGGTGGACACCATGACCACCCACGCCCAGAACGTGACGGCGAACGTGGCGAACCTGGCCACCGTGGTCTCCGCCGCCGCGGCGAACCCGCTGGTGAAGGTGGCCGCGTTCGGCTACGGCGTGCGGCGGGCCGCCTCCGCCCGGCGCAACGCCGAGACTGAGCGTGACGTACGCGACACCATCAAGCAGCAGCGTCGCGCGGCCAAGCGCGGCAACGGCTGAGCCGGCCGGCGACGGAGGGATGAAATCATGAGGCGCCTGTTCTGGCTGGGCATCGGGTTGGCTGTCGGCGTGGTGGTGGTCCGTAAGGCGACCCGCACCGCGCAGGCGTACACGCCGGCCGGTATCGCCGGAGGCCTGTCACAGTCCGCCAGCGGTCTGGTGGATTCGCTGCGTGGCTTCGTGGAGGACGTCCGGATCGGGATGGCCGAGCGGGAGCAGGAGATCCACGAGGCCTTCGCCCGGGGGGAGGCGTTCGACGACCAGTTCGCCGAGCTTCGGGAGGACCCGCGCATCGGTGACCGGGAGATCTTTCCGGAGGATCGCCAGCGATGAGGACGGCGGAGATCAAGCGGCGGTACCTCGGGTACTTCGAGGCGAACGGCCATGCCGTGGTGCCGTCCGCTCCGCTGCCCGCCATCAGCGACCCGAACCTGCTGTTCGTCAACGCCGGCATGGTGCAGTTCGTCCCCTATTTCCTGGGGCAGCAGGCCCCGCCGTACCGGCGGGCGGTCAGCGTGCAGAAGTGCCTCCGCACCCCGGACATCGACGAGGTCGGCAAGACCAGCCGGCACGGCACGTTCTTCCAGATGAACGGCAACTTCTCCTTCGGTGACTACTTCAAGGACGGGGCGATCCCGCTCGCCTGGGACCTGGTCACCAAGCCGGTCGCGCAGGGCGGCTACGGGCTGGACCCGGAGCGCGTCTGGCCGACGGTCTACCTCGACGACGACGAGGCGTTCCGGATCTGGCGCTCCGTCGGGGTGCCGGCCGAGCGGATCGTCCGCCGGGGCAGGACGGACAACTTCTGGTCGATGGGCATCCCCGGTCCGGCCGGGCCGAGCTCCGAGATGTTCTACGACCGGGGCCCGGAGTACGGGCGTGCGGGCGGGCCGGAGGTCGACGAGGACCGGTACATGGAGTTCTGGAACCTCGTCTTCATGCAGTACGAGATCGCCGACATCACCAGCAAGGAGCACTTCCGGATCGTCGGTGAGTTGCCGGCCAACAACATCGACACCGGCATGGGCCTGGAGCGGATGGCCTCCATCCTCCAGGGCGTCGACAACCTCTACGAGATCGACGAGGTCCGGCCGATCCTGGACCGGGCCGCCGAGCTGACCGGCAAGCGGTACGGCGCGCACTCCGGCCAGGTGGCCAGCGAGTCACACCCCGACGACGTGCGGCTGCGGGTGATCGCCGACCACGTCCGCACGGCGCTGATGCTGATCGGCGACGGCGTCACCCCGAGCAACGAGGGGCGCGGTTACGTGCTGCGCCGGATCGTGCGCCGCGCGATCCGGTCGGTGCGGCTGCTGGGCTACCAGGACCGGGCGCTGCCCGAGCTGCTGCCGGTGGCCCGGGACTGCATGGCTCCGTCGTACCCGGAGCTGGCGGCCGAGTTCGACCGGATCTCCCAGTACGCGTACGCCGAGGAGGACGCCTTCCTCTCCACGCTGCGCGCCGGCACCACGATCCTGGACACGGCGATCGCCGAGACCAGGTCGGCGGGGAAGGCGGCGCTGACGGGCGACAAGGCGTTCCAGCTGCACGACACCTACGGCTTCCCGATCGACCTGACCCTGGAGATCGCGGCCGAGCAGGGCCTGACGGTGGACGCCGAGGGCTTCCGCCGGTTGATGGCCGACCAGCGCAACCGGGCCAAGGCCGACGCGCGGGCGCGCAAGACCGGGCACACCGACGTGTCGGCGTACCGGTCGGTGCTGGACGCGGGCGGGCCGGTGGAGTTCACCGGTTACACCGAGCTGAACCGGGAGTCCCGGGTCCGCGCGGTGCTGGCCGGCGGCGGCGAGGTCGGCGCGGCTGTCGAGGGCGACACGGTCGAGCTGGTGCTCGACACCACCCCGTTCTACGCCGAGGGCGGCGGTCAGCAGCCCGACCAGGGCCTGATCACCGTCGGCGGCGGGCAGGTCGAGGTCTTCGACGTGCAGCAGCCGGTGCCGGGCCTGATCGTGCACCGGGCCCGGGTGGTCCGGGGCGAGGTGCGCGCCGGCGAGACCGGGTACGCCGAGATCGACGTGACCCGGCGGCGGGCGATCTCCCGTTCGCACACCGCCACCCACCTGGTGCACCAGACGATGCGTAACTTCCTCGGCGAGTCGGCCACCCAGGCCGGTTCGCTGAATGCCCCGGGCCGGCTGCGGTTCGACTTCAACACCCCGACGGGGGTGGCGCCCAGCGTGCTGCACGACGTGGAGCAGCAGGTCAACGAGGTGCTCCTGGCCGACCTGGAGGTGCACGCCTTCATCACCACCCAGGAGGAGGCCCGCCGGATCGGCGCGATGGCGCTCTTCGGCGAGAAGTACGGCGAGCGGGTCCGCGTCGTCGAGGTCGGCGACTACGCCCGCGAGCTGTGCGGCGGAACCCACGTGGCCCGCTCGGCGCAGCTCGGCCTTGTCAAGATCCTCTCCGAGGCGTCGGTCGGTTCCGGGGTGCGGCGGATCGAGGCCCTGGTGGGCATGGACGCCTTCGGCTTCCTGGCCCGTGAGCACCTGCTGGTCTCCCGGCTCGCCGAGCTGTTCCGGGTGCCCGGCGACCAGGTCGCCGACCGGGTGGAGCAGACCGTCACCCAGCTCCGCGACGTGGAGAAGGAGCTGGATAAGCTCCGCGCCCAGCTCGTGCTCGGCGGCGCGGCGGCCCTGGCGGGGCAGGCGAAGGACGTCCGAGGGGTGGCGTACGTCGGCACCGAGGCGCCCGAGGGCGCGGCCGGCAACGACGTGCGGACCCTGGCCCAGGAGATCCGGGGCAGGATCGATCCGGCGCGGCCGGCTGTGGTGGCCGTGGCGGCGCGTTCGAACGGCAAGGCGTCACTGGTGGTGGCCGTGAACGCCGCCGCCCGGAGCCGGGGACTGGCCGCGAAGGACCTGGTCAAGGCAGCCTTCTCCGGTCGGGGCGGCGGCAGCGACGACCTCGCCCAGGGCGGCGGCCTGCCGGCCGCCGAGGCGCCGAAGCTGCTCGCCACCGTCGAGAAGGCGATCGCCGAGGCGTGAGCGCATCGCACGTCGAGCAGGGCGGACCATCCCGGTTCGCCCTGACTCGTGCCAGGGCAGGGTGAAGGACTGATGACCGAATCGTGGCACGGAGTCCGCCTGGGGGTGGACGTCGGGCAGGTCCGGGTCGGGGTGGCCCGCTCGGATCCGCACGGGGTGCTGGCCACCCCGCTGGTGACACTCGCCCGGGACCTGGCCAGCGCCGAGGACGCCGTGCCCCGCGACATGGCCGAGCTGGTGGGGCTGATCGCGGAGCACGAGTGCGTCGAGGTGATTGTCGGTCTTCCGGTCAATCTCGCCGGTAAGCACGGCCCGGCGGCGCAGAATGTGAAGGCGTACGCTGACCGGTTGGCTGGGGTAATAGCCCCCGTTCCGGTAACGCTCACTGACGAGAGGATGTCGACCGTGGTGGCTTCTCGTAGGCTTGCCGAGCGTGGCGTCCGGGGAAAGCGCCAACGCGCGGTGGTCGACCAGGCCGCCGCGGTCGAGATCCTGCAGAGCTGGCTGGAAGCGCAGCGGAGGCGGACGCGATGATCGACGATCTGGACCTCGGGTTCGACGACTCGGGGCGGGGTGGTGACAAGGGCAAGCACCGGCGCAGCTATGTGCGCAAGCGCAACGGGGAGTCGGGCGGTGGCCGCGGCAAAACCGTCCTCGCCCTGCTCATGGCCTTCGTGCTGCTCGGAGTCATCGGCGGCGGGGCCTTCTACGGCTTCGACCGGATCCAGGGCTACTTCGTCACCCCCGACTACGACGGGTCCGGCACCGGTGAGGTGACCGTCGAGATCAAGCAGGGCGCGCTGATCGCCGACATGGCCAGCGCGCTCTACACCGCCGGGGTGGTCAAGAGCTCCAAGGCGTTCATCGAGGCGGCCGAGGCGAACTCGCGCAGCAAGAACATCCAGCCCGGCACGTACAAGGTGCGCAAGCAGATGAGCGGCGAGCGTGCCCTGGTCATGCTGCTGGACCTCAAGAACAAGGTCGTCAACGGGCTCACCATCCCCGAGGGCACGACCGCCAAGCGCGTCTACAAGCTGCTGTCGGAGAAGACCGAGATCCCGGTCAAGGAGTTCGAGGCCGCCGCGAAGGACCCGAAGGCGCTCGGCGTGCCGGACTCGTGGTTCAAGCGCACCGACGGCAAGCCGGTCAAGAAGTCGATCGAGGGCTTCCTCTTCCCGGACACCTACGAGATCCCGCCGAAGGCCACCGCCGAGAGCATCCTCACCCTGATGGTGGAGAACTTCCTCGCCGTCACCGGGGAGATGAAGTTCGCCGACCGGGTCAAGGAGGAGCGCGGCGGCATCAGCCCGTACGAGGCGCTGATCGTCGCGTCTCTCGCGCAGGCCGAGGCGGGCAACAAGGACGACCTCGGCAAGGTCGCCCGGGTGGCCTACAACCGGGTGTACGGCGAGTTCCCGTGCAACTGCCTGGAGATGGACGTCACGGTCAACTACTACTTCGAGTCGATCGGCCAGGAGGGCAAACGCTCGAAGGACATGACCCCGGCCGAGCTGGACAACAAGAAGAACCCGTACAACCGCAAGCTGCGCGGGATGATCCCCACCCCGATCAACAACCCGGGCAAGCAGGCCCTGGAGGGGGCGATGGACCCGCCGCCCGGTAAGTGGCTCTACTTCGTGGCGATCGACAAGGAGGGGCACTCGGCGTTCGCCGAGACGTACGAGGAGCAGTTGCGTAACCAGAAAAAGGCCGAGGAGGCCGGGATCATCTGATGACCACGCCTCGGCGGGCGGCGGTGGTCGGCAAGCCGATCAGCCACTCCCTCTCCCCGGTGATCCACAACGCCGGCTACGCCGCCGCCGGCCTCGCCGGGTGGTCGTACACGACGATCGAGTGCGCGGAGGCGGAGCTGCCGGCCATGGTCGCCGGCCTCGGCCCCGAGTGGGCCGGGCTGTCGGTGACCATGCCGTGCAAGGAGGCGACCCTCGCCCTCGCGGCCGAGGTGTCGCCGGTCGCCGCCGCGATGGGCGCGGCGAACACCCTGGTCCACCGGCCCGACGGCTCCTGGTACGCGGACAACACCGACGCCGCCGGGATGGCCGAGCTGCTGGCGGCGGCCGACGTGCGACCCGGTGCCCGGGTGACCGTGCTCGGCGCGGGCGGCACCGCCCGGGCCGCCCTGGCCGCCGCCGCCCGCCTCGGCTCGGGCACCGTGACCGTGGTGGCCCGACGAGCCTCGGCGATCGACGAGCTGCGCCCGGCCGCCGACGCGCTCGGCCTGCGGCTGGCCGGGGCCGACTGGGCCGAGGCGGCCAGCTGCACCGACGCCGACGTGGTGGTCTCCACCGTGCCGAAGGGCGTCGCCGACTCCCTCGCCGTCGACGCCCGGTGGCGGCCCGGCGCGGTCTACTTCGACGCGCTGTACGACCCCTGGCCGACCCCCCTCGCAGCCTCGGCCGGGGCCGCCGGGTGCCGGGTCGTGTCCGGTCTTGATCTGCTGGTCGCCCAGGCGGTCGGCCAGTTCGAGCACTTCACCGGCGCCCGCGCCCCGGTGGCGGCCATGGCCGCCGCGCTCTCCGCCGAGGTCGGGATCGAGATCCGCCCGGTCCGGTAGCCCGGTCTCGCCATCCCGGTCGAGCCGGCGCTCGGCGACAGCAAGATCATCTGTTGTGCATCCGGAAAGCACCAGCTCCGCGCGGAATGCGAGCGGCCCCAGGGCGCCGCGACCGCCGAGGTCGCCCTCACTCCACGGTGACGGCCCGCACCGCCCCTTTCGCTGGATTTCCGGACGAACCAGGGTCAATCGGTGCATTGGTCTTCCAAGTTGATCGATCAACTCTTATTTCCCCAGCTCAGCCCGTTGCTGTTCGTGGTCGGTGGAACTTCCACGGGCGGCTGACCTGGCCTTTTGTGGATAGCCCGGCAGTCGCTCAAAGTATTGATTGACCTGGATTCCTGACGCACCGTAGCGTTCGCCTCACTCAATGCCCAGTCGACCCCAGGGGAGGGCCGTCAGTGGCTCCTGCGCGTGCAAGATTCGCGTCAATCGTCCAAGTCGCCAGACTCAGCAGAACAGGACTGGGTCGCTTCACCCTCGCCGGCATGGCGGCGGTCCTCGCGGTCACCCTGACCGACGTGCCCAACCAACCGGCGGAAGCCGCACCGGCAAAGGCGCCGGACCGGGTGCTGGACCGCCCCGACGAGATGGCCGCGCTGGTCACCGCGCGGCTGACCGGCAAGCGGGTCCGGATCAGCGGCATGACCACCGAGAGCGCCGAGTACGTCGCCCACCCGAACGGGCAGGTCGAGGCGACCGTCCACGCGAGCCCAGTGCGGATCCGGCGCGACAACCGGTGGGTGCCGGTCGACCTCACCCTCCAGCCCGCCGCCGACGGCTCGGTCCGGGCCCAGGCGCACCCGCTGGACCTGCGGATCTCCGGTGCCCGCAAGGCCGGCGGGGAACTGGCCGCGGTCGGCGTCGGCGACGGCCGGCTGAGCATGGGCTGGGCCGGTGCTCTGCCCGCACCGGTGCTCGCCGGCAACCGGGCCACCTATCCGGAGGTGGCCGCCGGCATCGACCTGGTGGTCGAGGCCACCCGGACCGGCTTCTCGCAGTTCCTGACCGTGAAGAACCGGCAGGCGGTGGACCGGCTCCCGACGCTGGCGTTCCCGCTGACCGGCAAGGGACTGTCCTCGTTCAGCCAGGACAGCTCCGGCGGGCTGCTGCTCAAGGACGCCAAGGGCCGGCCGATCGCTGCCGTGCCGGCGCCGGAGATGTGGGACGCCCGGCGCAACCCGGGCACGGAGGAGCCGACCCGACGGGCGGTCGTGGCGGCGAAGTCCGAGCGGCCCACCGCGCGGTCGGCCCGGGCCAACGGCCTGACCATGCGGCTGAGCCCGGACCTGGCGTGGCTGAAGGACACGGCCACCCAGTACCCGGTGACCATCGACCCGCAGATCAACCCCCTCTACACGACGTTCGACACGTACGTGAAGGAGGGCGACAACGTCGACCGGGGCGGGGCGAACGACCTCCAACTCGGCCTGCTGGCCGGCACGCCGAACACCAAGGCCCGGTCCTTCGTGCACTGGGGCGTCTCCGCGCTGCGGGGCAAGCAGATCACCTCGGCGACGGTGAACTTCTGGAACTTCTGGTCGAACACCTGCACCGCCACCTCCTGGGAGATCTGGACCACCGGCGCGGCCTCCTCGGCGACCCGCTGGGGCACCCAGCCGACCTGGGCGCAGCAGGAGGCCACCTCCACCCAGACCAAGGGCGGCACGGCCTGTGCCGACGGCTGGGTGAGCATCAGCGGCACGACGTTCTTCCAGCGGGCCGCCACCGCCAACCAGTCCACCGCCTACATGGGCGTGCGGGGCACCGACGAGACCAGCCCCAACAGCTTCAAGCAGTTCCGCTCCCGCAACGCGGCCGACAACAGCCAGGTCCCGTACGCGGTGGTGAACTACAACTCGTACCCCACCGTCGGCACCCGCTCGACGGTGCCGGCCACCGCCTGCGCGACCGGCGCGTCCCGGCCCAAGGTGAACACCGCGACCCCGCAGCTGAAGTCGGTCGTCTCCGACGCCGAGGGGTCCACGGTCAAGGCCGAGTTCGAGTGGTGGACGCTGACCGGCACCACCAAGCTCGGCAGCGCGATCACCGGCACCGCGGCGTCGGGCTTGACGTTCAGCACCACCGTCCCGGCCGCGACGTTCACCCACAACACCTCGTACAAGTGGCGGGTGCGCGGCAACGACGGCACGGTCAACGGGACCTGGTCGCCGTTCTGCGAGTTCACCGTCGACACGTCGATCGGCAGCCCGCCCATCGTCAGCTCCACCACCTACCCGGAGAACCAGTGGGGCGGCGACGCGAACGTCGCCGGCAGCTTCACCTTCGAGGCCAACGGCATCGCCGACGCGGCGGCCTACGAGTACAGCCTCGACGTGCAGACCCTGAACAAGGTCGTCAACACCGCCACGCCGGGCGCCGACGCGACGGTCAGCATCACCCCGCTGACCCCGGGCTGGCACAACATCTGGGCGCGCACCCGCGACTCGGCCAACAACGTGACCGACGTGCGCAGCTACCCGTTCAAGGTGGGCACCGGCGCGGTGACCTCGCCGAAGGCCGGCGACGTCAGCGGGGCGAAGGTCGTGCTCGGCTCGACCGCCGCGCCGTCCTTCGCCAACGCCACCTACCAGTGGCGGCGGGCCGGCTCCGACGCCTGGGTCGCCATCCCCACCGCCCACGTCACGTACGCCGTCGGCGGCGGGGCGGTGACCTGGCCCGTCGCCCTCACCTCCGGCGTGGCCCCCAAGCTGAACTGGGACGTGGCCGCCACCCTCGCCTCGGTCGACGGGGCGAGCATTCCGCGCGACGGGCCGGTGCAGGTGCGGGCCTACTTCAACCTGAGCAGCAACGGGGCGCCGGCCGACAACGTGAAGTTCCGGTTCGACCGGAATCTCGCCTCGGCCGACACAGGCCAGGTGGGCCCTGGCTCGGTCAACCTGATCACCGGCAACTACCAGATCTCGCAGTCCGACGTGTCGGTGCCCGGCCTGGGCATCTCGCGTACGGTCAACAGCCGGCAGCCCCTCGGCGCCGACCCGCTCTTCGGGCCGGGCTGGGTCTCCGGCCTGGTGGTCCAGGAGGCGAACGCGCCGTACACCCGGCTGACCACCTACGGCAGCCTGGTACAGGTCAAGCTGCCGAACGACTCGACCATCGGGTTCACCAAGGTCGACAGCGCCGGGGTGAACTACGAGCCCCAGTCCGGCGCCGAGTCCTACAAGCTGACCTTCAACTCCGCCACCAGCACCTTCACCCTCGCCGATGGTGCGGGCAACGTGGTCACCTTCACCCGGGCGTCGACCGACCCGGCCAACGTCTACACCCCGACCGCGGCCATCGCGCCGGGGTCGGGCAACACCACGACGTACTCGTGGGAGAAGGCCACCGTCGGCTCGAACGAGATCATGCGGCCGACCCGGATGCTGGCTCCGGTCCCGGCGGGCGTCACCTGCACGACGCTGGTCAAGGGGTGCCGCGCGCTGACCTTCACCTACGCCACCGCCACGACCGCCACCGGCCTGGCCGACGGCACCTGGGGCGACTACACCGGCCGGGTGAAGCAGATCTCCTACACCGCCTGGGATCCGGACCTGGCGACCCCGGCGATGCGGACCGTCGTGCTGGCCCGCTACACCTACGACAACGGTGGCCGGCTGCGGACCTTCTCCGACCCCCGACTGGACTACACCAACGGGTCGGGACCCCAGCAGTTGCGGACCGTCTACTACTACAACGGTGACGGGATCATCGTCTCGCTGACCCCGCCGGCCGAACAGACCTGGCAGTTCTCCTACACGACGGTCCCGAACGACCCGGGCAAGGGGCGCCTGCACAAGGTCACCCGGTCCGCCCTCACCGCCGGCACGGCGGTCGAGACCGTGGTCTACCAGCTTCCGATCTCGGGCAGTGGCGCTCCGTACGACCTGTCCACCGGGCAGACGGCGCGGTGGGGGCAGACGGAGCCGCCGACCGACGCCACCGCGGTCTTCCCGGCCAGTCAGGTGCCGACCGGCGACCCCGCCGCCGGCACGCTGCCCGGCTCGTACGAACGGGCGACGGTCACCTATCTGGACGCGAACGCGCGGACGGTCAACGTCGCCGAGCCGGGTGGCAACATCGCGACCACCTGGTACGACGGGTCGGGCAACCTCGTGAGTGAACTGGAGCCGGGCAACCGCAAGCGGGCGCTCGACGCCTCTCCCGCCGACAGCGCGAGTGCCGAGGCCGGTATCGCCGCCAAGCTGACGACCACCACCCTGTACTCGCCCGACGGCCAGCAGGCCGTGGAGACCTTCGGGCCGGAACACGAGGTCGTGCTCGCCAGCGGTGCCGTGGTGCGGGGCCGCAAACACGTCCGGTACACCTACGACGAGGGCGCGCCGGCCGGTGGTGAGCCGAGGAACCTACCCACCACGGAGAGGGCCTCAATCAGCCATGTCAGCGCCGGTCAGACGATCGACGCGGACACCCGGACGACCACGAAGCAGTACGACTGGGACCTGGGCCGGCTGCTCCTCGTCACGACCGATCCCGGCGGTCTCGACCTGACCACCAGGACCAGTTACGACGCCTCGGGGCGGGTCATCGCGACGACCGGTCCCGCCGGGGGTGGGGTGGACACCACCCCGGCGACCCGGCAGACGGTCTACTACACCGAGGCGGCCAACTCGTCGTACCCGGAGTGCGGTGCGCATGCCGAATGGGCCGGCCTGGTATGCCGGACGCAACCGGCCGGCGCCGTGGACGCGGGGCCGGAACTGCCCGCGACGGTGCTGACCTACGGGCTCTACCACCAGCAGCGTTCGACCACGGAGAAGAACAGTGGGGGCGTCCTTCGTAGCACGGCGATCACCTACGACGGGGCTGGCCGTGAGCTTGAGGTGACGGTCACCGCAGGGACCGGTCTGGGCGAGCCGCTGGAGAAGCGGCGCAACGTGTACGACCTGGCCAGCGGCAAGAGCGTGCGGACGCAGTCGCTGAACGGTGCCGGCACGGTCACGGCCGAGGTGGTGCGCGCCTACGACTCGCTGGGCCGGCGCACGACGTACACCGACGCCGACGGCAACGTCTCCACCGTCACCTACGATCTGCTGTCCCGTCCGGCGACCGTGTCCGACGGGAAGGCGACGCAGACCTACACCTACGACGGTGGCACCGAGCGCCGAGGGTTCCCGACGCAGATTGTCGACAGTCAGGCCGGCACGATCACGGGCCAGTACGGCGCTGACGGCGAACTGACGGGTGAGACCTGGCCGAACGGTGTGGTGGTGACGGCGACCCGCAACGAGGCGGGCGACCCGACGGGGATCGGTTACGTGCAGGCGGGCTGTGGCCAGCCCGACTGCACGGTGTTCACGGAGAACGCGACCTGGAGTTCTCAGGGCCAGTGGCACAGTCGCCAGTCGACGTTGTCCCAACAGCAGATGGCATACGACGAGGCCGGGCGCCTGGCCGCCGTGCAGGACACCGTGGGTGGCCAGTGCACGTCCCGGGTCTACGAGTTCGACGCGAGCAGCAACCGGACCGGCCTGTCGTCGTACGCTCCGGGCGCCGGTGGTTCCTGCCAGACCGCCACCGGGGCCACGAGCCGGACGTGGCAGTACGACAACGCCGACCGGCTCGTCAGCACGGGCTACGTGTACGACGCGCTGGGCCGTACCCAGCAGTCGCCGGCAGTCGACACGCCCGGGGGCGGAGCCGCCTCCACCATGACCTATCACGTCAACGACATGGTCAGGTCGATCGCCAGTGGGAGCCGTACGGCGACCTACACCCTCGACGTCCTGGGCAACCGGAACCGCTCGTGGACCGACAACCCTTCGGGAACGTCGGTGACGAAGCGGCACCACTACGCCGACGATTCCGACAAGCCGGCCTGGACCGACGAGGGCGGCGGCGATTTCAGCCGCTCGGTACCCGGGCTGTCCCGGCTGGTCGGGGCGTACCTGAACACCACCGGGATGGCCTGGGCCATCACCAACCTGCACGGCGACTTCGTGGCGGGGATGACCGGGAGCGGTTCGGGTCTGTCGTACACGAGCGAGCAGGACGAATCCGGCCAGCCGCGCAACACCGCCGACGTGGGGACGCGTCGGTACGGCTGGCTCGGCTCGGAACGCAGGGCCTCCGACACCCCGAACGGGGCCACCCTGATGGGCGCGCGGGTCTACAACCCGACCACGGGTCGTTTCCTACAGGTGGATCCCATCTACGGCGGCAACGCCAACAGCTACGAGTACTGCTCCGGAGACGCGGTCAACTGCACCGATGTCTCTGGCAAGATGTCCTGCGGCAGGTGGTACAAGCGCTACTACAAGTGGAGCTGGGAGTACGGCTTCTGGTGCAAGTTCTCGCACTGGGAGACCCGATGGATCCTGGACATCTTCGGTCTCGCCTTCGCGATGATCGGTGGGGCCATCGGCGGGATCGTCGGTTTCGGCATCGGTGGCCCGTGGGGAGCGGGGATCGGTGGTGCGATCGGCGGCTTCATCGGTTGGATCGCGGGCACCTTCGTGCCCCGGCTGTACGAGTACTACTGCCGCAGGCAGAAGGGGGTCTACCTCTATATGGTGGTCGGCTTCATCGGTAGGACGTTCATACCGTGGAAGGGCTATGGAATCCCGGCCTGCCGGTAGCCGGAGAGGTTGATGATGGGGACGCTGGTCGCGTATTTGCTGGTCGTGGGCGGCATTGTGATGGTGCTGCTTGGCGGGTGGCTTCAGAAGCGGGGCACCCTGCCGGAGCGGATGATCCGGACCGACGTCCGCCCTCCGGTCCGCCAGGTGAGCCTGCTGCTCGGCGCGACCGGCGTCGCCGCCGTCGTCTCGCAGCTCCCGGTGGCGCTGGGTGCGGATGCCGGTACGAAACTGTTGCTGTGGTTCGCGTCGGTGCCCTTCCTGGTCGTGGCCGTGGCGCTGCTGTTCCGCATCGCTTCGGCCCGGCACGGACGCGGGGACGGTGATACCGCCGGTCGTCGATGACGAGGTCGGCCGGCGCCTGAGCGGGCGTGGAACGGTTCGGGTCGGGCCAGGTGCCCGACCCGAGCCGTTGCTGCTCGTGGCGTCCGCAGGGCGGGACACGGCGGGCGGTGCGGTGGGACGTGACCCGGTCGTGACAGACTTGCCGACGTGTTGCGTTGGCTGACTGCAGGTGAATCGCACGGTCCCGCCCTCGTCGCGATGATGGAGGGCGTGCCCGCCGGGATCGAGGTGACCACCGGCGAGATCGCCGGTGAGCTGGCCCGCCGCCGGCTCGGCTACGGCCGGGGCGCCCGGATGGCGTTCGAGCGGGACGAGATCGAGGTGATCGGCGGGCTCCGGCACGGCCTCACCCTGGGCAGCCCGGTGGCCATCCGGGTCGGCAACTCCGAGTGGCCCAAGTGGCAGACGGTGATGGCCGCCGACCCGGTGGACCCCGACGAGCTGGCCCAGCAGGCCCGCAACGCGCCGCTGACCCGTCCCCGCCCGGGCCACGCCGACCTGGCCGGCATGCAGAAGTACGGCCACACCGACGCCCGCCCCATCCTGGAGCGGGCCAGCGCCCGGGAGACCGCCGCCCGGGTGGCCGTCGGCACCGTGGCGAAGGCCCTGATCAAGCAGGCCCTCGGCATCGAGATCGTCTCGCACGTGGTGGAGCTGGGCCCGGTCGCGGTGAAGCCGGGGCTGCGGCCCACCCCTGATGACGCCGAGCGCATCGACGCCGACCCGCTGCGCTGCCTCGACCCGGAGGCCAGCGCCCGGATGGTCGCCGAGGTCGACGCCGCGAAGAAGGCCGCCGACACCCTCGGCGGCGTGGTCGAGGTGCTGGCGTACGGGGTGCCGCCGGGCCTGGGCAGCCACGTGCAGTGGGACCGCAAGCTCGACGCCCGGCTCGCCACCGCGCTGATGTCGATCCAGGCGATCAAGGGCGTGGAGATCGGCGACGGCTGGCAGCAGGCCCGATCCCGCGGCTCCGAGGCGCACGACGAGATCATTCCGACCGCGACCGGGGTGCGCCGGGTGACCGACCGGGCCGGTGGCCTGGAGGGCGGCATCACCACCGGAGAGCCGCTGCGGGTGAAGGCGGCCATGAAGCCGATCTCCTCGCTGAACCGGGCCCTGGCCACCGTCGACGTGACCACGGGGGAGCCGGCGACGGCGATCAACCAGCGCTCCGACGTGTGCGCCGTGCCGGCCGCCGCAGTGGTCGCCGAGGCGATGGTGGCCCTGGTGCTCGCGGAGGCCGCCACGGAGAAGTTCGGCGGCGACTCGGTGGCCGAGATCCGCCGGAACCTGGCCGGCTACCTCGACTCCCTGGTGATCCGGTGAGCGCGCCCGCGAGCGGCGGCGACGACCGGGACGCCCTTCCGGTGAACCAGACGCGACCGGTGGTCGTCCTCGTCGGGTCGCCGGGGTCCGGCAAGACCACCGTCGGTACGGCGCTCGCCGCGCTGCTCGGGGTGGGGTTCCGGGACACCGACGCCGACATCGAGCGGCTGGCCGGCAAGCCGATCCCGGAGATCTTCATCGACGAGGGGGAGGCGCACTTCCGTACCCTCGAACGGGCCGCCACCGCGGCGGCGCTGGCCTCCTGCGCGGGGGTGCTCGCCCTCGGCGGCGGCGCGGTGCTCGCGGAGGAGAACCGGGCCGCCCTGATCGGGCACACCGTGGTGCACCTGAGCGTCGAGCTGCCTGACGCGGTGAAGCGGGTCGGGCTGGGCGCCGGCCGGCCGCTGCTGGCGATCAACCCGCGGGCGACGCTGAAGTACCTGATGGACCAGCGCCGCCCGCTCTACGCCGAGGTGGCGACCGCGACCGTGGTGACCGACGGGCGGGGCCCGGAGGAGATCGCCGCCGAGATCGCGGCCCTGCTCAAGCCCTGACCCAAGCCCGGCCCCTGTGGCGAGGGGTCAGGACCGGGCCGCCTCCCGCGCCGGACGTGCCGGAGGTGTCGGACGCGCCGGCCTCGGGTCCTTCCGCACCGGTCGCCAGGTGGCGAGCAGCGCCAGGGCGAGCGCGATCTCGGCGAGGTCGCCGCCGTAGTACATGACCGTCGCCCCGGCCCGGAGCTGCTCGGGCGGCCCCGGCACGTCCACGGCGAGCCCGGCGTACAGGAGTTGGGCGAGGGCGGCGTGGGCGGCGACGGCGACGCCGAGCACCACCAGCCGGACCGGCACCCGGGGCCGGTGCGGGCCGGGGTCGGGGCCGGCGACCGACCAGGTGAACAGGCAGCCGGCGAGCAGGAAATGCAGGTGCACCAGGTAATGCGCCGCCGGGTGCGCCACCGTGGCCCGGTACAGCGGGGTCAGGTACAGCAGGTACAGCCCGCCGGCGGTCAGCGCCAGCCCGGTGACCGGGTGGGCGAGCACGGCCAGGGCCGGCCGGCGCAGCAGCCGGACCAGCGCCCGGCCGCGCCGGCGGTGCACGGTGCGCAGCAGCAGGGTGACCGGCGCGCCGAGCACCAGGCCCAGCGGCGCCAGCATGCCGATCAGCAGGTGCTGCCACGCGTGCCCGGCGAAGCCGCCCGCCGGCAGGCCGAGCCCGACCGCGAGCAGACCCGCGCCGGTGCCGAAGGTCGCCGTCCGCCGGTGCGGCCACCCGGCGCCGCCCGGACCCCGCTGCCGCAGCGCGGCGGCGAGGTAGACCCAGAACAGCGCCAGGGGTACGAGCAGCGCCGGCCCCGGGCTGAACCCGTCGTGACCGGCATGGGCCGGGGTCACCGCTGGTCGGCGCAGAGGTCCACAGCCGTGCCGCGGCGCTGTACCAGCCAGCCGGCGGCGACCAGCGCCGCCCCGAACACCAGGAACCCGAGGTCCCACCAGGTCTGGTGCGGGCCCCCGCGCACGTGGTGGATGCCGAGCAGGTGGTGGTCGGCGATCCCCTCGACGAGGTTGAACAGCCCCCAGCCGACCAGCGCCCAGCCCCACAGCACGGGGGAGCGCCACAGCCGGCCGCGTGACTGGGTCACCCGGGAGTAGAGCAGCGCGAGGCCGGCCAGCACCGCCACCCAGGTCACCACGTGGAAGATCCCGTCCCACAGAGTGTTGATCTCCAGCCCGGGCACGGTGTCCACCGGGTACGCCTTCATCCCCACGTTGGCGCTGCCGGTGCTGCTGAGCATGTGGTGCCACTGGAGCACCTGGTGCAGCACGATGCCGTCGGCGAAGCCGCCGAGGCCGACGCCGAGGATGATGGCGGGCACCCGGATGTCGGCGCCGAGGACGGTGGCGGACACCCGGGTGTGGGTGCCGCTGGTCGTGGGTGTGCTCATCGGGGGAACCTCCGCCTAGTCGACCGGTCCGTGCTGCAGCGCTCCCCCCGGTCTGCCCAGCTAAATGCCTACGTGCGGTAGTTGTCAAGTAACTGAGACGGGTTGTGTCTGCTGGGCGGGCTGGTTGATTCAGGCGGTCTCGGGCAGTTTGGGTGGTCGCGGGCGGCGGGCGACCCGGACGACGAGCCGGACTGGTTCCTGGAAGGTGTGGACACGTACACGCCCGTCGGCCACGGAGTGGACAGTCGCCGCCTGGCACCCGGCGGCTGGACTAGGCTGCCGGGCGATGGACGAGGTGACCCGTATTCCGGTCGGCGGCGAGCGGCCGTACGACGTGCTCGTGGGACGTGACCTGCTCGACGCGCTCCCGATGTTGCTGCCCGACGCGACCCGGGTGGCGGTGCTGCACGCGCCGCCGCTGAAAGGGCTGGCCGAGGCGCTCGGCGCCCGCCTGGCCGCCGTCGGGATGACCCCGTTGACCGTGGAGGTGCCGGACGCCGAGGCGGGCAAGGCCGTCGAGGTGGCCGCCGCGTGCTGGGACCGGCTCGGCGAGGCGGGCTTCACCCGTACCGACGCGGTGGTCGGGGTGGGCGGCGGCGCGGTCACCGACCTGGCCGGCTTCGTCGCGGCCTGCTGGCTGCGCGGGGTGCGCTGGGTGGCGGTGGCGACCTCGCTGCTCGGCATGGTCGACGCCGCCGTCGGCGGCAAGACCGGGATCAACACCGCGGCCGGCAAGAACCTGGTCGGCGGCTTCCACCCGCCGGCCGGGGTGCTGTGCGACCTCACGGTGCTCGACAGCCTCCCGCCGGCCGACCTGGCGGCCGGCCTGGCCGAGGTGGTCAAGTGCGGGTTCATCGCCGACCCGGTGATCCTCGACCTGGTCGAGCGGGACGGGGTCGCGGCCACCGACCCGACCTCGCCGGTGGTGCGGGAGCTGATCGAGCGGGCGATCCGGGTCAAGGCCGACGTGGTCTCCGGCGACCTGCGCGAGTCCGGGGTGCGCGAGGTGCTCAACTACGGCCATACCCTGGCCCACGCGATCGAGAAGGTGGAGGAGTACCGCTGGCGGCACGGGCACGCCGTCGCCGTCGGCCTCGTCTACGCGGCCGAGCTGGCCCGGCTGGCCGGCCGGCTGGACGCCGCGACCGCGGCCCGGCACCGCACGGTGCTCACGGCGCTCGGGCTGCCGACGGGCTACCGGGCCGACGCGTGGCCGCAGCTGCTGGCCGCAATGCGGGTGGACAAGAAGACCCGTGGCTCGCGGCTGCGGTTCGTGGTGCTCGACGGCCTGGCCCGCCCGACGATCCTGGAGGGCCCGGACGACGAGCTGCTGCACGCCGCCTACCGGGAGGTCAGCCGGTGAGCGCGAGGGTGTACGTGCTGAACGGGCCGAACCTGGGCCGGCTGGGCACCCGCCAGGTCGACGTGTACGGGGCGACCAGCTACGCCGACCTGGTGACGCTGTGCGTGCGGACCGGCCGGGAGCTGGGGCTGGACGTGGTGGTCCGGCAGACCGACGCCGAGCACGAGCTGGTCGGCTGGCTGCACGAGGCGGCCGACGAGGGCGCGGCGGTGGTGCTCAACCCGGCGGCCTGGTCGCACTACTCGATCGCGGTCCGGGACGCCTGCGCGATGCTGCGGGCCCCCCTCGTCGAGGTGCACATCTCCAACATCCACGCCCGGGAGGAGTTCCGCCGGCACTCGGTGGTCTCCGCCGTGGCGACCGGGGTGATCTGTGGCCTGGGTCTCGACGGCTACCGTCTCGCCCTGCACCACCTGGCGGCCCGCCCGGGCGCGGAGCCGGCCGGCGGCTGACGGCGGGGACGGCCGGCGGCGGCAGGCAGTAGACTTGCCAGGTCTGTCCGCCAATTGATGATCAAGGCAGGAAATGGCCTCCACCAACGACCTGAAGAACGGCCTGGTACTCAACCTCGACGGAGAGCTCTGGGCCGTCGTCGAGTTCCAGCACGTCAAGCCCGGTAAAGGTGGCGCGTTCGTGCGTACCACCCTGAAGAACGTGCTGTCCGGCAAGGTGGTCGACAAGACCTTCAACGCGGGCACCAAGGTCGAGACCGCGACCGTGGACAAGCGCACCATGCAGTACCTCTACGCCGACGGTGAAGACTACGTCTTCATGGATCTGGAGACGTTCGACCAGATCACCGTCCCGGACGGCACCGTCGGGGAAGCGGCCAACTACCTCCTCCCCGAGGCCGAGGCGACCGTCGCCACCCACGAGGGCGTGCCGCTGTACATCGAGCTGCCGACCTCCGTCGTGTTGGAGGTCACCTACACCGAGCCGGGCCTGCAGGGCGACCGGTCCACCGGCGGCACCAAGCCGGCGACCGTCGAGACCGGAGCGACCGTGCCCGTGCCGCTGTTCATCACCACCGGCGAGAAGATCAAGGTCGACACCCGCGACGGCCGTTACCTCGGCCGCGCCTGATGGCCGAGGGCGCCAAGCAACAGATGCCGGCACGCCGCAAGGCGCGCAAGCGGGCGCTGGACGTGCTCTACGAGGCCGACCTGCGTAACAAGCCTCCGGTGGAGGTGCTCGCCGGCTACCTCCAGCGGATCGAGAAGCCTCACCCGGAGCACCTGGGGTACGCGGTCGGCCTCGTCGAGGGGGTGGCCGCGCACCTGGACCGGATCGACGAGCTGATCGCCAGCTACGCCGAGGGCTGGACGCTGGACCGGATGCCGGTCGTCGACCGCAACCTGGCCAGGATCGCGGTGTACGAGCTGCTCTACGTCGACGAGCTCGACGACCCGGTGGCGATCAGCGAGGCAGTCGAGCTGGCCCGCCAGATGTCGACCGACGACTCGCCGCGCTTCCTCAACGGGGTGCTCGGCCGGATCGCCGAGTACGCCACCCGCTGAGCCGGCGGCGTCGCCGCACCCGTACGACGAGGGAAGGGCCCGTGCCGTCCGGCACGGGCCCTTCCGTCTGTCGACCTCGATCAGGAGGCGAAGAACGCCCGCGGGTCGGCGACGAGCACGCCGTGCTCGGTGAGGCGCTCGATCAGCCCGGACGGCGAGGCGTCGTAGACGATCGCCAGGGCGCGTAGATCGTCGGCGCGGATGGAGAGCACCCGGCCGTTGTAGTCGCCGCGCTGCTGCTGGATGGCGCGGGCGTACCGGGCGACGTAGGCCAGCTCCTCGGAGGCCTCGTCGTAGAGCCGCTCCAGGTCCAGCACGATCTTGCTGGTGGGCTCGTGACGGACCCCGCTGCCGTCGGGCAGCAGCTCAGAGACGGGCACCCGGTAGAAGTCGGCCAGCTCGGCCAGGCGGGACACCGTGACGGCGCGGTCACCGCGCTCGTACGAGCCGACCACCACGGCCTTCCACCGCCCGTTCGACTTCTCCTCCACCCCCTGCAGGGACAGGCCCTGCTGCTGGCGGATGGAGCGCAGGCGGGCGCCCAGCGACTTGGCGTATTCAGAGGGCATTCGGACACTCCCAGTGCTGCTCGGGGTTCTCCCAGCGATCGCTACGGAGCGTGACGGTACGGGGATTGCGACACCTGGTCAAGTGGTCGTGACCCTACCGTTGAGGAGCACAGGGTGAGTTATCCCGATTCGCCACCCTGATCCTGGGGTCAGTGCCGGCGGCGGAAGGCCCCGTGACCGCTGGTAACGTGGCGTGAGCCCCGGCGCCGGCCGTTCGCGGTCCGCCGGAGGTGCCAGACATCCTTTAACGACCCGTCCCGTGAGGCGGGGAAGGAGGTCCGCCGTGGCCTACCCATCGGCTGCCCATCCGTCGCCACCGCGACAACCCTCGGTGAAGGTGATCCTCACCGCAGCGGACGTCTCGCGCGTGGTGGACCGCATCGCCCACCAGATCCTCGAGAAGACCCAGGGCGCCGCCGACACCGTGCTGCTCGGCATCCCCACCCGGGGCGCGCCGCTGGCGCGGCGGCTCGCCGCCCGGATCAGCACCTTCGAGGACGTCGCCGTCCCGGTGGGCGTGCTCGACATCACCCTCTACCGCGACGACCTGCGCCGCAACGCCACCCGCGCGGTCGGCCCGACCCAGCTTCCGCCCGGCGGGATCGACGGCAAGCGGGTCGTCCTCGTCGACGACGTGCTGTTCTCCGGCCGCACGGTCCGGGCCGCCCTCGACGCGCTCGGCGACGTCGGCCGCCCCGCCTCGGTGCAGCTCGCCGTGCTGGTCGACCGGGGCCACCGGCAGCTGCCCATCCGCGCCGACTACGTCGGCAAGAACATCCCGACCGCGCTGGCCGAGAGCGTGCGGGTCACCCTCGCCGAGACCGACGGCGCGGACGAGGTCCGGCTGTACGGAGAGGCGCTCGCGTGATCCGCCACCTGCTCTCCGCCGCCGACCTGGACGCCGCCACCGCCACCCAGATCCTGGACACCGCGGCCGAGATGGCCACCGTCGCCGGGCGCGAGGTCAAGAAGCTGCCCGCGCTGCGCGGCCGGACCGTGGTGAACCTGTTCTACGAGGACTCCACCCGGACCCGGATCTCCTTCGAGGCGGCGGCTAAGCGACTCAGCGCCGACGTGATCAACTTTTCGGCCAAGGGCTCCAGCGTCGCCAAGGGCGAGAGCCTGAAGGACACCGCGCTCACCCTCCAGGCCATGGGGGCCGACGCGGTGGTCGTCCGGCACCCCGCCTCCGGAGCGCCGCACCGGCTGGCCGACTGGGTGGACGGGTCGGTGGTCAACGCAGGCGACGGCACCCACGAGCACCCCACCCAGGCGCTGCTCGACGCGTACACGATGCGCTCCCGGCTGGGCCGGCTCGCCGGCCTGCACGTCGCGGTGGTCGGGGACGTGCTGCACTCCCGGGTGGCCCGCTCCAACGTGCTGCTGCTGTCCACCCTCGGCGCGAAGGTCACGCTCGTAGGCCCGCCCACCCTCATCCCCGTCGACATCGCGGCGGCCCTCGCCCCCGGCACCGACGTCTCCTACGACCTCGACGTCGTTCTTCCCGACGTGGACGTGGTGATGATGCTGCGGGTGCAGCGGGAGCGGATGAAGGACTCCTACTTCCCCTCCGCCCGCGAGTACGCCCGCCGCTACGGGCTCGACGGGCCGCGGATGCGCCGGCTGCCCGAGCACGCGATCGTCATGCACCCCGGGCCGATGAACCGGGGCATGGAGATCACGCCCGAGGTCGCCGACTCGCCCCGCTCCACCATCGTCGAACAGGTCGCCAACGGGGTCTCCGTGCGGATGGCCGTCCTCTATCTCCTGCTCGGGGGGAACAAGCTGTGACCGCGTACCTGATCACCAACGTGAGCGTCGTCGGCGCCGCGCCGGCCGACCTGCTGATCCGCGACGGCGTCGTCGCCGCCACCGGCCAGGGGCTGAGCGCGCCGGACGCCACGGTGGTCGACGGCACCGGGCTGGTCGCCCTGCCCGGCCTGGTCGACCTGCACACCCACCTGCGCGAGCCGGGCCGCGAGGACGCCGAGACCGTCGAGTCCGGCTCCCGGGCGGCGGCGCTGGGCGGGTACACGGCGGTCTGTGCGATGGCCAACACCTCCCCGGTCGCCGACACCGCCGGGGTGGTCGAGCAGGTCTGGCGGCTCGGCCGGGAGGCCGGCCTGGTCGACGTGCAGCCGATCGGCGCGGTCACCGTCGGCCTGGCCGGCGAGCGCCTGGCCGAGCTGGGCGCGATGGCCGACTCGGCGGCCCAGGTGCGGATCTTCTCCGACGACGGGCACTGCGTCGCCGACCCGGTGCTGATGCGCCGGGCCCTGGAGTACGTCAAGGCGTTCGACGGGATCATCGCCCAGCACGCCGAGGAGCCCCGGCTCACCGAGGGCGCGCAGATGCACGAGGGCGAGGTGTCCACCCGGCTCGGGCTGACCGGCTGGCCGGCGGTCGCCGAGGAGGCGATCATCGCCCGGGACGTGCTGCTCGCCGAGCACGTCGGCAGCCGGCTGCACGTCTGCCACGTCTCCACGGCCGGCAGCGTCGAGGTGCTGCGCCAGGCCAAGGCCCGCGGCGTCCGGGTCACCGCCGAGGTCACCCCGCACCACCTGCTGCTGACCGACGCCAAGGCGACCACCTACGACCCGGTGTACAAGGTCAACCCGCCGCTGCGCACCGCCACCGACGTCGCCGCGCTGCGCGCCGCGCTCGCCGAGGGCGTGATCGACATCATCGCCACCGACCACGCCCCGCACGCCGTGGAGGACAAGGAGTGCGAGTGGGCGTACGCCCGACCGGGCATGCTCGGGTTGGAGACGGCGCTGTCGATCGCCCTGGACGTGCTCGGCCCGCAGTGGGAGTTGATCGCCGAGCGGATGTCCCGCACCCCGGCCCGGATCGCCGGGCTCGACTCCCACGGCCTCGACCCGGCCCCCGGCGTTCCGGCCAACCTCACCCTGGTCGACCCGGCCGCCCGGCGGGTCGTCGAGTCCGCCGAGCTGGCCAGCCTCAGTCGCAACACCCCGTACGCCCGCATGACGCTTCCGGGTCGCATCGTGGCGACCTTCCTGCGCGGCGAGCCGACGGTTCTGGACGGAAAGGCAGTGAGATGAGTCGCAGGCAACCCGCGATCCTTGTCCTTGAGGACGGGCGCACGTTCCACGGCGAGGCGTACGGCAGCGTCGGGGAGACCTTCGGCGAGGCGGTCTTCAACACCGGCATGACCGGCTACCAGGAGACCCTGACCGACCCGTCCTACCACCGGCAGGTCGTGGTGCAGACCGCGCCGCACATCGGCAACACCGGCGTCAACGGCGAGGACGACGAGTCCGGCCGGATCTGGGTCGCCGGGTACGTGGTCCGTGACCCGGCCCGGATCGGCTCGAACTGGCGGGCCACCGGCGGGCTGGAGGACCGGCTCGCCGCCGAGGGCGTGGTCGGCATCGGCGGGGTGGACACCCGGGCGCTGACCCGGCACCTGCGCGAGCGCGGCGCGATGCGGGTCGGCATCTCCAGCGTCGACGACGACCCGCGTGCCCTGCTGGCCCGGGTCCGCCAGGCGTCGCAGATGATCGGCGCGGACCTGTCCGCCGAGGTGACCACGCCGCAGCCGTACGTGGTCGAGGCCGACGGCGCGCACCGGTTCACCGTGGCCGCCCTGGACCTCGGCATCAAGCGCAACGTGCCGCGCCGGCTCGCCGCGCGCGGGGTCACCACCCACGTGCTGCCCGCCTCGTCGAGCATCGACGACCTGCTCGCCACGGGCGCGGACGCGGTGTTCATCTCGCCCGGCCCGGGCGACCCGGCCACCGCAGACGGCCCCGTCGAGCTCGCCCGGGAGGTGCTGCGCCGGCGGATCCCGCTGTTCGGCATCTGCTTCGGCAGCCAGATCCTCGGCCGGGCGCTGGGCTTCGGCACGTACAAGCTCGGCTACGGCCACCGTGGCATCAACCAGCCGGTGCTCGACCGGGTCACCGGCAAGGTCGAGGTGACCAGCCACAACCACGGCTTCGCGGTCGCCTGGCCGGGCCGTGAACAGGAGCCCGACGCCGTGCCGACGCCGGGTGCCGTCGTCCCCGACCAGGTGATCGAGACCGAGTTCGGTGGCGTCCAGGTGTCGCACGTCTGCCTCAACGACAACGTGGTCGAGGGGCTGCGGGCGAGGGACGTGCCCGCCTTCACCGTCCAGTACCACCCGGAGGCGGCGGCCGGCCCGCACGACGCGGACTACCTCTTCGACCGCTTCGCCGAGCTCATCGAGGGCCGGACCCACAGCGAGGGGCGCACGAATGCCTAAGCGGACCGATCTCAAGCACATCCTGGTGATCGGCTCCGGGCCGATCGTCATCGGGCAGGCCTGCGAGTTCGACTACTCGGGCACCCAGGCGTGCCAGGTGCTGCGCAGCGAGGGGATCCGGGTCAGCCTGGTCAACTCCAACCCGGCGACCATCATGACCGACCCGGAGTTCGCCGACGCCACGTACGTCGAGCCGATCACCCCGGAGTTCGTCGAGCTGGTCATCGCCAAGGAACGCCCCGACGCCCTGCTGGCCACCCTCGGCGGACAGACCGCGCTGAACACCGCGGTCGCCCTGCACTCCGCAGGCGTGCTGGAGAAGTACGGCGTGGAGCTGATCGGCGCGAACATCGACGCCATCAACCGGGGCGAGGACCGGCAGCTCTTCAAGGACGTCGTGGCGAAGGCCGGCGCCCGGATCGGCCTCGCCGACCCGACCGGCCTGGTGCCGCGCTCCCGGGTCTGTCACTCCATGGCCGAGGTCGAGGCCACCGTCGTCGAGCTGGGCCTGCCGGTGGTGATCCGGCCGTCGTTCACCATGGGCGGCCTGGGCTCCGGCATGGCGCACACGGATGCCGACCTGGCGCGGATCGCCGGGGCGGGGCTGGCCGCCAGCCCGGTGCACGAGGTGCTCATCGAGGAGAGCGTGCTCGGCTGGAAGGAGTACGAGCTCGAACTCATGCGCGACCGCAACGACAACGTGGTGGTGGTCTGCTCGATCGAGAACATCGACCCGATGGGCGTGCACACCGGCGACAGCGTCACCGTGGCCCCGGCCATGACGCTGACCGACCGGGAGTACCAGCGCCTGCGTGACCTGGGCATCGCCGTGCTGCGCGAGGTCGGGGTGGACACCGGCGGCTGCAACATCCAGTTCGCGGTGAACCCGGCCGACGGCCGGATCGTCGTGATCGAGATGAACCCCCGGGTGTCCCGCTCCTCGGCGCTGGCGTCGAAGGCGACCGGCTTCCCGATCGCGAAGATCGCCGCGAAGCTGGCCATCGGCTACACCCTCGATGAGATCCCCAACGACATCACGCACAAGACCCCGGCGGCGTTCGAGCCGACCCTGGACTACGTGGTGGTGAAGATTCCCCGGTTCGCGTTCGAGAAGTTCCCCGGCGCGGACCCGGAGCTGACCACCACCATGAAGTCGGTGGGCGAGGCGATGAGCCTCGGGCGCAACTTCACCGAGGCGCTGAACAAGGCGATGCGCTCGATGGAGACCAAAGCGGGCGGGTTCTGGAGCGTGCCGGATCCGCAGGGGGCGACGAGGGAGGACACCCTCGCCGCGCTGCGCGTCCCGCACGACGGCCGGCTGTACACCGTCGAGCGGGCACTGCGCCTCGGCGCGTCGATCGCCGAGGTCGCCGCCGCGTCCGGCGGGATGGACCCGTGGTTCCTGGATCAGATCTCGGCGCTGGTGGAGCTTCGGGCGGAGATCGTCGACGCCCCGGTGCTCGACGGCGACCTGCTGCGCCGGGCCAAGCGGGCCGGTCTGTCCGACCGGCAGCTCGCCGCGCTCCGTCCGGAGCTGGCCGCCGAGGACGGGGTACGCACGCTGCGCCACCGCCTCGACATCCGGCCCGTCTACAAGACGGTGGACACCTGCGCCGCCGAGTTCGAGGCGACCACCCCCTACCACTACTCGACCTACGAGTCCGAGACCGAGGTCGCGCCGTCGGACCGGCCCAAGGTGCTCATCCTGGGTTCCGGGCCGAACCGGATCGGCCAGGGCATCGAGTTCGACTACTCGTGCGTGCACGCCGTGATGGCGCTCAGGGCGGTCGGCTACGAGACGGTGATGGTCAACTGCAATCCGGAGACCGTCTCCACCGACTACGACACCGCCGACCGGCTCTACTTCGAGCCGCTGACCTTCGAGGACGTCCTGGAGGTCTGGCACGCCGAGGACTCGTCCGGCCGGGCGGCCGGCGGACCGGGCGTGGTCGGGGTGATCGTGCAGCTCGGCGGGCAGACCCCGCTGGGCCTGGCGCAGCGGCTGAAGAACGCGGGCGTGCCGGTGGTCGGCACCTCGCCGGAGTCGATCCACCTGGCCGAGGAGCGCGGCGCGTTCGGGTCGGTGCTGGCCCGGGCCGGGCTGCGCGCCCCCGCGCACGGCATGGCCACCTCGTACGAGGAGGCCAAGGCGATCGCCGAGGAGATCGGCTACCCGGTGCTGGTCCGCCCGTCGTACGTGCTGGGCGGGCGGGGCATGGAGATCGTCTACGACGACCCGACGCTGCGCGACTACATCGGCCGGGCCACCGAGATCTCCCCGGACCGCCCGGTGCTGGTCGACCGGTTCCTCGACGACGCCATCGAGATCGACGTGGACGCGCTGTGCGACGCCGACGGCGAGGTGTACCTCGGCGGGGTGATGGAGCACATCGAGGAGGCCGGCATCCACTCCGGCGACTCGTCCTGTGCGCTGCCGCCGATCACCCTGGCCGGCTCGCACCTGGCGCAGGTGCGCCGGTACACCGAGGCGATCGCCCGGGGCGTGGGGGTGCGCGGCCTGCTCAACGTCCAGTACGCGCTCAAGGACGACGTGCTGTACGTGTTGGAGGCGAACCCGCGGGCGTCCCGGACGGTCCCGTTCGTGTCCAAGGCCACGGCGGTGCCGCTGGCCAAGGCGGCGGCCCGGATCGCACTCGGCGCCACCATCGCCGAACTGCGCGCCGAGGGGTTGCTCCCGCCGACCGGCGACGGCGGGACGATGCCGGCCGACGCGCCGATCGCGGTGAAGGAGGCGGTGCTGCCGTTCAAGCGGTTCCGCACCCCGTCGGGCAAGGGCATCGACTCGCTGCTCGGCCCGGAGATGAAGTCCACCGGCGAGGTGATGGGCATCGACACGAACTTCGGTCACGCCTTCGCCAAGAGCCAGGCTGCCGCGTACGGGTCGCTGCCGACCGCCGGGAGGATCTTCGTCTCGGTGGCCAACCGGGACAAGCGCGGCATGATCTTCCCGATCAAGCGCCTGGCCGACCTGGGATTCGAGATCGTCGCCACCACCGGCACCGCCGAGGTGCTGCGCCGGCACGGCATCGCCTGCGAGCAGATCCGCAAGCACTACGAGTCCGGCGCGGGCGAGGACGCGGTCTCGATGATCCTCGGCGGCGACGTGGCGCTGGTGGTCAACACCCCGCAGGGCTCCGGGGCGAGCGCCCGTTCCGACGGCTACGAGATCCGCAGCGCCGCCGTGACGGCCGACATCCCCTGCATCACCACCGTCCCGGGCGCGGCGGCGGCGGTGATGGGCATCGAGGCCCACATCCGCGGCGACATGCAGGTCCGCCCCCTCCAAGACCTGCACGCCAGCCTCCGAGCCACCCGATGACCCCACCCCGACCCACAACCCCAACCCCCCGCCCGGTCGGCGTTGATCAAGAAGTTCCGCTCGCCCAGGGGCCCGTTCCCGGATGCAAACTTTTTGATCAACACGGCGGTGCGACCCGGGGGAGGGTGTGGTGATTTTCGAGAAGGTGCTGCGGCCCGGGTTGTTCCGGGTGGGTCGGGGGGACGCCGAGGCGGCGCACGAGTGGACGCTGCGGCGGCTGGCCGCCGTGTCGCGGTCGCCCGTGGCGCTGGCCGGGCTGCGGGCCCGGTACGCCGTGCGGGCGCCCCGGAGGGTGTTCGGGGTGGAGTTCCCGAACCCCGTGGGGCTGGCCGCCGGGATGGACAAGGATGGTGCGGCGCTGCCGGCGTGGCCGGCGCTGGGCTTCGGCTTCGTCGAGGTCGGCACGGTCACCGCGCACGCCCAGCCGGGCAACCCCCGGCCCCGGCTGTTCCGGCTGCGTGACAGCGAGGCCGTGGTGAACCGGATGGGCTTCAACAACGCCGGCGCGGTGGCGTTGGCGGGCCGGCTGGCCGCGCTGCCCCGCCCGATCGGGGTGCCGCTGGGGATCTCGTTGGGCAAGTCCAAGGTGACCCCGCTGGACGAGGCGGTGCAGGACTACCTCGCCTCCTACCGGGCGCTGCGCGGGCACGGCGACTACTTCGCGGTCAACGTCTCCTCGCCGAACACCCCGGGCCTGCGCGCGTTGCAGGACCGGTCGCACCTGGACGCGCTGCTGGCGGCCCTGGTGGGGGAGAAGCCGGTGCTGGTGAAGATCGCCCCGGACCTGACCGACCCGGCGATCGCCGACCTGTTGGAGGTCTGCCTGGACCGGGGTGCGGCCGGGGTGATCGCCACCAACACCACCCTGGCCCGTGCCGGGCTCGCCCCGGCCGACCGGGCGCGGGGCGCGGAGCAGGGCGGCCTGTCCGGCCGTCCGCTGGCCGCCCGCGCCCGGGAGGTGGTCTCCTTCGTCCATCGGGAGACCGGCGGGCGGCTCCCGGTGGTCGGGGTGGGCGGCATCGTCGACCCCGACGACGCAGCCCGGATGTTCGACGCGGGCGCGTCCCTGGTCCAGCTCTACACCGGGTTCATCTACCGGGGCCCGGCCCTGGTCCGGTCGGTGGCCCGCACGGCCTGCAGGGCGACAACCCCGGCCGACACCCGGTGAACGAGGGACCGGCGACATCGTGTCCCCGCCCCCTTTGCTCTGCTGCAGCGGGCGCAACGGCTGCCGTCCCGCGTCCGGGCAGCGGGTGTTGCCTCCGCGGCAGCAGAGCAAAGGGGGGCGTACGGGTCGGGGTCGGTCCGCGCGACACGCCCGTGAGGACACGGAGGAGGGCCCTGTGACACCCGAGGAGATCCTCGCCGCCGACCGGGAGCACGTGTGGCACCCGTACGCGTCGCTGCCGCCGGCCACGGCGCCGTATGTGGTGGAGAGCGCCCAGGGGGTGCGGCTGCGGCTGGCCGACGGCCGGGAACTGGTGGACGGGATGTCGTCCTGGTGGGCGGCCATTCACGGTTACCGGCACCCGGTGCTGGACGCGGCCGTCACCGACCAGCTCGGCCGGATGAGCCACGTGATGTTCGGCGGGCTGACCCACGAGCCGGCGGTGCGGCTGGCCGGCACGCTGGTAGAGCTGGCCCCGGAAGGGCTGGAACAGGTTTTCCTGTGCGACTCCGGCTCGGTGAGCGTCGAGGTCGCGGTGAAGATGTGCCTGCAGTACCAGCGGGCCGTCGGGCGGCCGGAGCGGCGCCGGCTGGGCACCTGGCGGGGCGGGTACCACGGCGACACGTTCCACCCCATGAGCGTCTGCGACCCCGAGGGCGGCATGCACCACCTCTGGGGCGACGTGCTGCCCCGGCAGGTGTTCGCGCCCGTGCCGCCGGGCGGCTTCGACACCCCGCCCGACCCGGCGTACGTGACGGAGCTGGTGGACGCCGTGCGGCGGCACGCCGACGAGCTGGCCGCCGTGATCGTCGAGCCGGTGGTGCAGGGCGCCGGTGGGATGCGCTTCCACCACCCGGAGTACCTGCGGGTGCTGCGCGAGGTGACCCGGGCCCATGGCGTGCTGCTGGTCTTCGACGAGATCGCCACCGGCTTCGGCCGCACCGGGACGATGTTCGCCGCCGAGCATGCCGGGGTGAGTCCCGACGTGCTTTGTGTCGGCAAGGCGCTCACCGGCGGGTACCTGACGCTGGCCGCCGCGCTGTGTACGGCGGAGGTGGCGTGGGGCATCTCCCGCGACGGGGTGCTGGCGCATGGGCCGACGTTCATGGGCAATCCGCTCGCCTGCGCGGTCGCCAACGCCTCCATCGGGCTGCTGCGGGCCGGAGACTGGGCCGCCGAGGTGTCGAGGGTGGGCGCGGGCCTGCGGGCCGGTCTGGAGCCGCTGCGGGGCGTACCGGGGGTGGCCGACGTGCGGGTGCTCGGCGCGATCGGCGTGGTCCAGCTCGACCACGAGGTGGACCTTGCGAAGGCCACCGCCGCCGCGGTGGGGCAGGGGGTCTGGCTGCGGCCGTTTCGCGACCTGGTCTACACCATGCCCCCGTACGTCACCGGCGACGCCGACGTCGCCAGGATCGCGGCCGGGGTCGCCGCCGCCGTGGCGGTCGGCTGACCCGCGTCGTTGGCCCACCGGTCCGGCTTGGCATGTCCCGGATCGGTCAGCCGCGCCGATTGCGGCGCGTGTCGGTGCGCGGCGGGTGCCGCGCACCGGGGAGAGATCGAGAGAGGGAGAGGTCGGATGGAGAGCTTCGGTGGCCGGTTGCACCGGGCGGTGGCGGAGCGTGGGCCGTTGTGTGTGGGCATCGACCCGCATCCGGGGCTGCTGGCCCGGTGGGGCCTGTCGGACGACGTCAACGGGTTGGAGCGCTTCAGCCGCACCGTGGTGGAGGCGCTCGGCGACCAGGTCGCGGTCGTCAAGCCCCAGTCCGCGTTCTTTGAGCGCTTCGGCTCCCGCGGCGTGTCCGTACTGGAGTCAACTATCCGACAGTTGCGGGATTCCGGCTCGCTCGTTCTGCTTGACGTCAAGCGCGGGGACATCGGTTCGACCGTCGCGGCGTACGCCGCCGCGTACCTCGATCCATCCAGCCCGCTGTATGTCGACGCGCTCACGGCGAGCCCCTACCTGGGAGTAGGGTCGCTGGCGCCGATGTTCGAGCTCGCCGCCACGCACGGCGGCGGGGTCTTCGTCCTGGCGCTGACGTCCAACCCGGAGGGGGCCGCGGTGCAGCGCGCCCGCACCGCCGACGGGCGCACCGTCGCACAGACGGTGATCGACGAGATTTCGCAGCTCAACCGGGGTGCCGAGCCGCTCGGCAGCTTCGGCCTGGTGGTCGGCGCGACCATCGGTGACACGGGCCACGACCTCTCCGCCGTGCACGGTCCGCTGCTCGCTCCGGGGCTCGGCGCGCAGGGTGCCACGGCGGCCGATCTGCGTACGGTCTTCGGTTCCAGCCTGCCGTCGGTGCTGCCGTCGTACTCCCGCGAGGTGCTGCACGCCGGGCCCGACGTGGCCGCGCTGCGAGCCGCCGCGGACCGGGTCCTGACCGAGTGCCGGGCCGCACTCGGTGCGGCCTGACTGAGTGAAGGCTCGGTCACTTTGCCGTGGTCGCCGCGCGCCCACGTTGCCGAATGCGCCCGCGAACGCTAGTTTTCCCCGCGCTGGGAACCATGGACCCCTTTGGTTCCCGGCGACTTCACGTTTCACAGCTGCGGCGTGGCGTCCCGCCCGTCGCTATAGGGACCTGAGGAGAACTGGTGCCCCTCCCGTCACTGACCCCCGAGCAGCGCGCAGCCGCGCTCGAAAAGGCTGCGGAGATCCGCAAGGCCCGTGCTGAGCTGAAGGAGCAGCTCAAGCAGGGCAAGACCACCCTCGCCTCCGTTCTGGCGCGGGCCGAGGGCGACGACGTCGTCGGCAAGCTCAAGGTTTCGGCCGTTCTGCAGGCGATGCCGGGTATCGGCAAGATCCGGGCCACCCAGATCATGGAGAAGCTCAAGATCGCCGACAGCCGCCGGCTGCGGGGCCTGGGCGAGCAGCAGCGCAAGGCGCTGCTCGGCGAGTTCGCCGCCAACTGAGCACGACGGGTTCGCCGTCACCTGACCACGGCAGCGTGTAGAAACGAGCCGTGAGAACGGATGACGAGGCGCGCCCGGCGGCTCGGCTCACCGTCCTGGCCGGCCCCTCCGGGGCCGGCGTGGGCAGTGTCGTCGAGTTGTTCCGGGCGCGTTCTCCGTCGGTGTGGACGCCGGTGCCGGCCACCACCCGCCCTCGTCGGGCGGGTGAGCGGGACGGCGTCGACCGGCTGTTCCTCGACCCGGCGGAGTTCGACCGGCTGATCGCCGCCGGTCGGCTGCTGGAGTGGACCCGGGTCGGGCCGTACGCCCGCGGCACCCCGGCCGGGCCGGTCATCGCGCGGCTCGCCGCCGGCCGGCCGGTGCTGCTCCCGCTCGACCTGCGCGGCGCGCTCGCCGTCCGTGCGGCGCTCCCGGACGTCCGACTGGTCCTGCTCGCCCCGCCCGGCTGGCGGCCGGAGCCGGCCGTCGCGGCCGTGGCCGAGCACGTCGTGGCGCACGACCTGACCGGGCAGGCGGTCGACGGACTGGTAGGCTTGCTCGGTTCTTCTTTCCCGGCTCCGGCTCAACCGCGTCTGCGTGGTTGAGCGACCCACCGCGTCCGCGCGGTAACAGAGACGCAGAGGTTATTTCGTGGGATCCATCGCCAACCCCGAAGGCATCACCAACCCGCCGATCGACGAGCTCCTTGAGAAGACGACGTCGAAGTACGCCCTGGTGATCTTCGCCGCCAAGCGGGCCCGCCAGGTCAACGCCTACTACAGCCAGCTCGGCGAGGGCCTGCTGGAGTACGTCGGCCCCCTGGTGGAGACCACCCCCCAGGAGAAGCCCCTCTCCATCGCGATGCGCGAGATCAACGGGGGCCTGCTGACCGCCGAGCCCACCGACCAGCCGTAGCCCCCCGCGCGTCGATGTCCGCCGAGATCGTCCTGGGGGTCGGCGGCGGCGTCGCCGCCTACAAGGCGTGTGAGCTGCTGCGGTTGTTCACCGAGTCGGGGCACCGGGTCCGCGTCGTGCCGACCGCGTCGGCGCTCCGCTTCGTCGGGGCGCCGACCTGGGCCGCCCTGTCCGGCCAGCCGGTCGCCGACGACGTCTGGTCCGACGTGCACGAGGTGCCGCACGTCCGGCTCGGGCAACGGGCCGATCTGGTCGTGGTCGCCCCCGCCACCGCCGACCTGCTCGCCCGCGCCGCCCACGGCCTCGCCGACGACCTGCTCACCAACACGCTGCTCACGGCCCGCTGCCCGGTGCTGCTCGCCCCGGCGATGCACACCGAGATGTGGGAGAACGCGGCCACCGTGGCCAACGTCGCCACGCTGCGCTCCCGAGGTGTCCGGGTGATCGAGCCCGCCGTCGGCCGGCTCACCGGCGCCGACAGCGGCAAGGGGCGGCTGCCGGACCCGGCCGAGATCTTCGCCGTCGCCCGGCGGGCGCTGGCCCGCGGCGTCGCCGCCCCGGCCGACCTGGCCGGCCGCCACGTGGTGGTGACCGCCGGCGGCACCCGGGAGCCGCTCGACCCGGTCCGGTTCCTGGGCAACCGCTCGTCCGGCAAACAGGGTTATGCCTTCGCCCGCGCCGCGGTCGCCCGCGGCGCCCGGGTCACCCTGGTCTCCGCCAACGTGACGCTCGCCGACCCGGCCGGCGTCGACCTGGTCCGGGTCGGCACCACCGAGGAGTTGCGCGAGGCCACCCTGAAGGCCGCCGAGGGGGCCGACGCGGTGGTGATGGCGGCGGCACCCGCCGACTTCCGGCCCGCCACCTACTCACCGGGCAAAATCAAGAAATCGGACGCCGGGCCACCTACGATCGAACTCGTCACGAACCCGGACATCGCCGCCGAGCTGGGTCGGCGTCGTCGACCGGAACAGGTGCTGGTGGTGTTCGCGGCCGAGACCGGCGACGCGGAGGCCAACGGCCGGGCCAAGCTCGCCCGCAAACGGGCGGATCTCGTCGTCGTCAACGAGGTCGGCCCGGACAAGGTCTTCGGCGCCGAGACCAACGCGGCGACCGTCATCGGCGCGGACGGCGCGGTGCACACCCTGCCCGAACAGTCCAAGGAGGACCTCGCCGACGGCGTCTGGGACCTCGTGGTGGCGCGGTTGGCCGGGGGTGTCCGCATGGTGACGGCGACCTGACCGATCGAGTGCTGTACGAGTGTGGGTGATTACACTCCACGGAACGACTTCCACATACTTAGGAGTGCCGTGACACGCCGCCTCTTCACGTCCGAATCGGTCACGGAAGGCCACCCGGACAAGATCGCCGACCAGATCAGCGACGGCATTCTCGACGCACTGCTCACCCAGGACGCGCACAGTCGGGTGGCCGTCGAGACCTTGATCACCACCGGCCAGGTGCACGTGGCCGGCGAGGTGACGACCAAGGCATACGCCGACATCCCGACGATTGTCCGGGAGACGATCCTCGAAATCGGCTATGACTCCTCGAAGAAGGGCTTCGACGGGGCCTCCTGCGGCGTCAGCGTGTCCATCGGGGCCCAGTCCCCTGACATCGCGCAGGGCGTGGACAACGCGATGGAGTTGCGCACCGGCTCGTCGGAGAGCGCGCTGGACGCCCAGGGCGCCGGCGACCAGGGCATGATGTTCGGTTTCGCCTGCTCGGAGACGCCCGAGCTGATGCCGCTGCCGATCGCCCTGGCGCACCGGCTGGCCCGCCGGCTGACCGCGGTGCGCAAGGACGGCACGATCCCGTACCTGCGGCCGGACGGCAAGACCCAGGTCACCATCGAGTACGAGGGGCTGCGCCCGGTCCGGCTCAACACGGTCGTCGTGTCCAGCCAGCACGCGGCCGACATCTCGCTGGACTCCCTGCTCACCCCGGACGTGCGCGACCACGTCATCGCCCCGGAGCTGGAGAGCCTCGGCCTGGACACCGAGGGTTACCGGCTGCTGGTCAACCCGACCGGGCGGTTCGAGATCGGCGGCCCGATGGGTGACGCCGGCCTGACCGGCCGGAAGATCATCGTCGACACCTACGGCGGGTACGCCCGGCACGGCGGCGGCGCGTTCTCCGGCAAGGACCCGTCCAAGGTGGACCGCTCGGCCGCGTACGCGATGCGCTGGGTGGCCAAGAACGTGGTCGCCGCCGGCCTGGCCGAGCGGTGCGAGGCGCAGGTCGCGTACGCGATCGGCAAGGCCCACCCGGTGAGCCTGTTCATCGAGACGTTCGGCACCGAGACGGTGGCGGTCGCCTCGATCGAGAAGGCCGTGTCCGAGGTCTTCGACCTGCGCCCGGCCGCCATCATCCGGGACCTGAACCTGCTCCGCCCGATCTACCGGCAGACCGCGGCGTACGGCCACTTCGGCCGGGAACTGCCCGACCTGACCTGGGAGAGCACCGACCGGGCCGCCGACCTCAAGTCGGCCGCGGGAGCCTGACCGGCACCAGGCGCAGCGACCGGCGACCCGCGGACGGGTCGCCGGTCGCTCGCGTCTGCGTGGACGTCCCGCTGGCCCACCTCGACCGCCCCTTCGACTACCTGGTCCCCGCCGAGCTGGACGAGGCCGCCGCCCCCGGGACGCGGGTGAAGGTGCGCTTCGCCGGCCAACTCGTCGACGGCTGGCTGCTTGAGCGGGCCGACGACTCCGGGCACACCGGCAAGCTCGCGTACCTGGAGAAGGTCGTCTCGTCGGAGCCCGTGCTGGCCCCCGAGGTCGCCGGGCTGGCCCGGGCCGTCGCCGACCGGTACGCCGGCAGCCTCGCCGACGTGCTCCGGCTGGCCGTGCCGCCCCGGCACGCCCGGGTGGAGAAGGAGCCGCACACCCCGCCCGAGCCGCCGGCGCCGCTGGCTCCCCCCGAGGCGGACGGCTGGCGGGCGTACCCGGCCGGGCCGGCGTTCCTGCGCGCCCTGACCGAGGGCCGGCCCGTCCGCGCGGTCTGGTCCGCTTTGCCCGGGGAGGACTGGCCCGCCCGGTACGCCGAGGCGGTCGCCGCCACCGTGGCCGGCGGCCGGGGCGCCGTCGTCGTGGTGCCCGACGCCCGGGACCTCGACCGCCTCGACGCGGCGCTGACCGTCGCACTGGGTGACGGCCGGCACGTCACCCTGGCCGCCGCCGCCGGCCCGGCCCGGCGCTACCGCGCGTTCCTGGCGGCCCGGCGCGGGGACGTACCCGTCGTGATCGGCACCCGGGCGGCCATGTTCGCGCCGGTGGCCCGGCTCGGCCTGGTCGCCATCATCGACGACGGTGACGACCTGCACGCCGAACCCCGCGCGCCCTACCCGCACGCCCGGGAGGTGCTGCTCACCCGCGCCCAGCTCGCCGACGCGGCGGTCCTGGTCGGCGGGTACGCGCGCAGCGCCGAGGCGCAACTGCTGGTGGAGACCGGCTGGGCCCGGGAGGTGGTCGCCGACCGGGCCACCGTGCGGGCGCGTACTCCCGCCGTCGCGCCGACCGGCGACGACCCGCAGCTGGCCCGCGACCCCGGCGCGGCCACGGCCCGGCTGCCCAGCCTGGCCTGGACCGCCGCCCGCGACGCGGTCCGCGCCGACGCGCCGGTGCTGGTCCAGGTGCCCCGCCGGGGCTACCTGCCCTCGATCTCCTGCGCCGAGTGCCGGACCCCGGCCCGCTGCCCGCACTGCGCGGGGCCGCTCGCCCTGCCGTCGGCCGACGGCCCGCCCACCTGCCGCTGGTGTGGCCGGATCGCCGCCGCCTATGCCTGCCCGGAGTGTGGGGGGCGGCGGCTGCGGGCCTCCGTCACCGGTGCCCGGCGCACCGCCGAGGAGCTGGGCCGGGCCTTCCCCGGCGTGCCGGTGCGCACCTCCGGCCGGGAGGAGGTGCTCACCACCGTGCCCGGCGGAGCCGGCCTGGTGGTGGCCACCCCCGGCGCCGAGCCGGTCGCCGAGGGCGGCTACGGCGCGGTCCTGCTGCTCGACTCGTGGGCCCTGCTCACCCGGGCCGACCTGCGGGCCGGCGAAGAGGCGCTGCGCCGCTGGCTGGGGGCCGCCGCGCTGGCCCGCCCCGCTGGGGCCGGCGGCCGGGTGGTGGTGGTCGCCGACGGCGCCCTCGCCCCGGTGCAGGCGCTGCTGCGCTGGGACGCCGCCTGGTTCGCCGCCCGGGAACTGGCCGAGCGCCGCGAGCTGGGCTTCCCCCCGGCGATGCGGATGGCCAGCGTCACCGGATCGGCCGACGCGGTGGCCGATTTGCTGGCCGAGGCCCGGCTGCCCGAGGAGGCCGAACTGCTCGGTCCGGTCCCCGCCGACGGCGACCGGGAGCGGATGCTGGTCCGGGTGCCCCGGGCCCGGGCGGCGGCCCTGGCCGGAGCGCTGCACTCGGCCGCCGGGGTCCGCGCCGCCCGCAAGGCGGCCGACCCGGTGCGTCTCCAGGTCGACCCGCTGACCATGTTCTGAGTGGGCGCCGCCGCGCGGGCCGTGGGCACGGCCCGTGCCCCGCCCGCGGCCGGCGACCGGTTCCGAGCGCCGTCACGGTCCGTGCTGGCGCCTGCGTGATAGCATCGCCCGTCATGCCTGGGCGCACGGATCGCGCGACGAATGGCGGAAGCGCGTCGGTAGGACGCCATGTCGATGATGTCAATCAGCCGGTGATCAGGGGTGGACCAGTCGTGACCGTTCGTCAATCGATCGTCTTCAACGGTGACCTCGGCAGTGGCAAGAGCACCGTCTCCGTCGAGATCGCCAAGCGGCTGGAGCTGCGCCGGGTGAGCGTCGGCGACCTCTACCGCCAGATGGCGCAGGAGCGGGACATGACCGCGCTCCAGCTCAACCTGCACGCCGAGCTGGACCAGGCCGTCGACGGCTACGTCGACCAGCTCCAGCAGGACATCGCCGCCTCCGGCGAGAGCCTGGTGATGGACTCCCGGCTGGCCTGGCACTTCTTCACCGACGCGCTCAAGGTGCACATGATCACCGAGCCGACCGAGGCCGCCCGCCGGGTGCTGGCCCGCCCCTCCGGCCCGGCCGAGAGCTACGCCTCCCTGGAGGAGGCGAAGAGCAAGCTGCGCGAGCGCAGCGAGAGCGAGCGGGGCCGGTTCATCGTCCGCTACGGCGTCGACAAGGCCCGGCTGCGCAACTACGACCTGATCTGCGACTCCACCCGGGCCAACCCGGAGCAGGTGATCAACCACATCATCGACGTGTACGAGGGTCGGATCGGTGCCGACGTGCTCCGCGACGCCCCCCCGCTGCTGCTGCTCGACCCGGCCCGGGTCTACCCGACAGAGGACATCGGCACGCTGCGCGGGCTGTGGGACGCCGGGTTCGTCGGTGACGTCGCCGACGGTGGCGACGAGGCGTTGGAGCCGCTGACCATCGGCTTCACCGGGGAGTACTTCTTCGTCGTCGACGGTCACCGCCGACTCAGCGCCGCCCTGCAGAACGGGTTCCCGCTGGTCCCCGCGCGGCTGGTCGCCGAGGTGGAGGAGCCGGTGGTCGGCGGGATGAGCGCGGTGGACTACTTCACCGCCCAGGTCCGCCCCGGCATCGTGTACGACTGGGAGGCGGCCCACAAGATCCAGCTCCCGCTTCCGGAGCACTGCCTGCGCGCCGGGGAGACCGTGCTCGCGGGCGACCCGGCCCCGGGCGCCTGAGGGCCGGTCCCGCGAGCCGGCTCCCGGGGCCGGCGGGCGAGCGCCGGGCCCGGCTGACCCCGTGTGGCTACGCCACCCCGCCAGTCACCCTGCGCGACGAGTCCCCGGCCACCGATCGCGGTACGCCGGCCGGCGTCACCGAGCGCACTCCGTAGACTGGTACGGCACGACCGTCGTCCGACCGAAGGAGCACCCCCGAGTGACCGTCCAGCCCATCCGTCTGTTCGGGGACCCGGTGCTGCGCACACCGGCCGATCCGGTGGTCGACTTCGACGTCGAGCTGCGCAAGCTCGTCGCCGACCTGACCGACACGATGCGTGAGCAGAACGGCGCCGGCCTGGCCGCGCCGCAGCTCGGCGTGGGCCTGCGGGTGTTCGCCTTCGACGTCGACGACGTGCTCGGCCACCTGGTCAACCCGGTGCTGGAGTTTCCCGACGCCGAGGAGCAGGACGGCCCGGAGGGCTGCCTGTCCATCCCCGGGCTCTACTTCGACACCAAGCGCCGGCAGAACGTGATCGCCAAGGGCTTCAACGGCTACGGCGACCCGGTGCAGTTCGTCGGCACCGGCCTGATGGCCCGCTGCGTCCAGCACGAGACCGACCACCTCGACGGCGTGCTCTTCGTCGACCGGCTGGACCCGGACGGCCGCAAGGAGGCGATGAAGGCGATCCGCCAGGCGGACTGGTACGACCCGACCACCCCGCCGACGGTCAAGCTCAACCCGCACGCCGTCGGCAGCCCCTTCGGTCTGGGTCGGTGACGCCGGTGCGCCTCGTCTTCGCCGGCACCCCGGCCGTCGCCGTCCCCGCCCTGGCCGCCGTCGCGGCCTCCGACCACGAGCTGGTCGCCGTCGTCACCCGTCCCGACGCCCCCGCAGGCCGGGGCCGGGGCCTGGTCCGCTCGCCCGTCGGCACGTGGGCCGACGAGCACGGCGTCGAGGTGCTCACCCCGGCCCGCCCGCGCGAGCCGGAGTTCCTCGATCGGCTGCGCGAGCTGGCCCCCGACTGCGTCCCGGTGGTCGCCTACGGCGCGCTGGTGCCCCCGGCCGCGCTGGAGATCCCCCGGCACGGCTGGGTCAACCTGCACTTCTCGCTGCTGCCCGCGTGGCGTGGCGCGGCTCCGGTCCAGCACGCCGTGCTGCACGGCGACGAGCTGACCGGCGCGAGCGTCTTCGAGCTGGAGGAAGGGCTGGACACCGGCCCGGTCTACGGCACCCTCACCGACGAGATCCGCCCCACCGACACCTCCGGTGACCTGCTGGAGCGGCTCGCCCACTCCGGCGCCGGCCTGCTGGTGGCCGTCCTCGACGCGATCGCGGCCGGCACCGGCCGGGCCGAGCCGCAGCCGGCCGACGGGGTGTCGCTCGCGCCGAAGCTGACCGTCGAGGACGCCCGGGTGCGCTGGGGCGACCCCGCGTTCGCGGTGGACCGGCGGGTTCGCGCATGTACCCCGGCTCCCGGCCCGTGGACCACGTTCCGGGGCGAGCGGGTCAAGCTCGGCCCGGTCGTCCCGGTGCCGGACGGCCCCGAGCTGAAGCCGGGCGAGCTGTTGGTGGAGAAGTCCCGGGTGCTGGCCGGCACGGGCACCGTCCCGGTGGCCCTCGGCGAGGTACGGGCGGCCGGCAAGAAGGCCATGCCGGCGAGCGACTGGGCGCGCGGCGTCCGGGTCTCCGGCGGGGAGGAGCTCGCATGACCGGGCCGACGGAACGGCCCGCGCGCCGGTACGACGAGCAGCGCGACCCGCGCCCCGACCGGCATCCCGAGCGGCCGTCGGGCGGCCCGCGGGGTGACCGGCCCGGCTACGGCGACCGGCCCGGCTACGGCGACCGGCCCGGCTACGGCGACCGGTCGGCCCGGGGCGGTCGGGGCGGCGAGGACCGGCAGGGCGGCCGGCGGCCGGCGCGGCCCGCCGTGGACCTGCCCCGGCAGGTCGCGTACCAGGCCGTCGCGGCGGTGCACCGGGACGACGCGTACGCCAACCTGGTGCTGCCGGCGATGCTGCGCGAGGAGGGGCTGACCGGCCGGGACGCCGCCTTCGCCACCGAGCTGACCTACGGCTCGCTGCGGCACACCGGCACCCTCGACGCGATCCTCACCGACGCCGCCGGCCGGGACGTGTCCCGGATCGACCCGCCGGTGCGCGACGCGTTGCGGCTGGGCGCGTACCAGCTCCTGCACACCCGAGTGCCAGCGCACGCGGCGGTCTCCTCGACGGTCGACCTGGTCCGCACGGTCGCCGTCAGCGCCACCGGCTTCGCCAACGCGGTGATGCGCGAGGTGTCCAGCCGGGACGCCGACGCCTGGGTGGCGAAGCTCGCCCCGTCGTTCGAGACCGACCCGATCGGGCACCTGGCCCTGGCCTACAGCCACCCGCAGTGGATCGTGCGGTCGTTCGCCGAGGCGCTCGGCGGCGACCTGGGCGAGACCACCCGCCTGCTGATCGAGAACAACGAGCGCCCGCCGGTGCACCTGTGCGCCCGGCCGGGCCGGGCCGATCCGGTCGAGCTGGCCGACGAGGCCGGGGGCGCCCCCGGGGCGTTCTCCCCGTACGCGGTCTACCTCGGCGGCGGTGCCCCCGGCGACCTGCCGGCGGTGGTCGAGGGCCGGGCGCACGTCCAGGACGAGGGCTCCCAGCTGGTGGCCACCGCCCTGGCCGTCGCCCCGTTGGACGGCCCGGACAGCCACTGGCTGGACCTGTGCGCCGGGCCCGGTGGGAAGGCCGCGCTGCTCGGGGCGCTCGCCGCCCAGCGTGGTGCCCGGCTGACCGCCGTCGAGGTCACCGAGCACCGGGCCCGGCTGGTCACCCAGGCCACCCGGGGGCTGCCGGTCGACGTGCTGCACACCGACGGGCGCACCGTCGGCGCCGACCCGGAGCTGCCGGAGGGGCACTTCGACCGGGTGCTGGTCGACGCGCCGTGTACCGGGCTGGGCGCGTTGCGCCGCCGGCCGGAGGCCCGCTGGCGCAAGCAGCCGTCGGACCTGCCACCGCTGACCCGGTTGCAGCGGGAGCTGTTGGTGGCGGCGCTGCGGGCGGTCCGCCCGGGCGGCCTGGTGGCCTACGTGACCTGCTCCCCGCATACGGTGGAGACGCACGTGACGGTGACCGAGGCGGCCCGGCGGGCGGGGGTGCCGGCGGACTTCGTCGACGCCCGACCGCTGCTGCCGGCCGGGATGCCGGGGTTGGGCGACGGGCCGTCGGTGCAGTTGTGGCCGCACCGGCACGGCACCGACGCCATGTTCCTCGCCGTGCTGCGCCGGGGCTGAGCGACACGCAGAAGGAGGGGGCGGCCGGATCCGGCCGCCCCCTCCTTCTGCGTCAGCTCCCCGCCTCCCCGGCGGGTCGGATCACTGGACCGGCAGGACCTTGGCCCCGGCGCCCTTCGCCGAGCGGGTGAGGTTGCGGTCGACCCAGAGGAAGCACTGCACCCCCCGGTTGCCGTCCTTCCACTCGTCCTCGCTGGGGTGGTAGAAGATCGTCCCCGCCCGGTACTGCAGGTCGCTGTTGTCGGGGACCTTGGCGTACGAGGCGAGCAGGGACCGGCACCCCCGGTGGATGCGCAGCCGGTTCTTGTCGAGCTGGCTGTAGGCGATGTCCGGTGCCCGGTAGACCCCGACGAACTCGACCCGGTGCTTGCTGGTGCACGGGGTGGGGGCCATCGACTTGACGTCGTCCTTGACGATCTTCGGGTTGAAACAGCCGTGGACCAGGGTGGAGCCTCCGGTCAGCGCGCCCTTGAGGCTGCCGCTGCGGGACACGGCGCTGGAGTCGTCGACGCTCTCCACCTCGTTGAGGTCGCAGCGGAACCACCGCGCCCCGCCCGTCCACGCCTGCCGGGACGGGAGGACCGTGGACAGGAACAGTCGGCCCGCGCGCCAGTCGGCGCCGACGGCCTTGTTGACCTCCCGGTCGCACTCGGCGCGGATGGCCTTCATTCCGGTCGACCCGGCGGTCGGGGGAGTGCTCAGCTCGGCGGCCGGGCCGGTCAGCGTGCCGACGTGGAAGGTCTCCATCCGGTGGGTCGTGCCGCAGTCCACCGGGTTGTAGCCGCTGAGGTAGCCGACATCGGAGAACGTGGTGTGGCAGGTCCCGGCGGCCGGCACGAACTGCGTCGGCGCGGCCATCGCCCGCCAGTCGTCGGCGAGGTCACCGTCCACCCCGGCCGGTGTGCCGCAGCCGGCCAACGCCACCGCCGCGCCCGCACCCACGGCGACCGCCGTCCACCATCGCCGCATCCGCCCGACCTCCCCGTCGCCGGTGGTCGCGGATCACCGGCCTCTGTCGCCGACCGCGCCACGGTGCGGGAGCATACGGCACCGGCGCTCGTCCCGCATGGACTCTCGCGGCCTTCGGTCGGTCGGCCGGCGGGGCTGCCCGGCCGGCCGGGATCCTCCGCCCGGTCGGTGAATACGCACCAGCCGTCACGACCGGGTCGCGGAGTGTCCCGCATGGTGCCGCGCTGCGGGCGGCGGACGACCGCATTCGTACACTGGCCCGGTGACCGTACCGCCGCTGATTGTCGCGCCCAGCATCCTCGCCGCCGATTTCGCCCGTCTGGCCGAGGAGGTCCGCGCCGTCGAGGGTGCCGCGGACTGGCTGCACGTCGATGTCATGGACAACCACTTCGTGCCGAACCTGACCATCGGGCTGCCCGTGGTGCAGAGCCTGCGGGCGGCGACCGAACTGCCGTTCGACGTGCACCTGATGATCACCGACCCGCACCGTTGGGCCCCCGGGTACGCCGACGCGGGGGCGTACAACGTCACGTTCCACGCCGAGGCGTGCGACAACCCGGTGGCGCTGGCGAAGGACCTGCGGGCCGCCGGGGCGAAGGCAGGGCTGGCCATCGACCGAGACACCCCGATCGAGCCGTACCTGGAGCTGCTGCCCAGCTTCGACACGCTGCTGATCATGACGATCAAGGCCGGCTTCGGCGGGCAGCGGTTCGTCCCGGAACTGCTGGACAAGGTGCGGGCCGCCCGGCGGCACGTCGACACGGGCCACCTGGAGCTGCGCATCGAGGTCGACGGCGGGATCGCCGCGGACACCATCGAACAGGCCGCCGCCGCCGGGGCGGACGCCTTCGTCGCCGGCACCGCGGTCTACGGCGCCGACGACCCCGCCGAGGCGGTCCGCCGCCTGCGGGGCCTGGCGGAGCGCGCGGTCTCCGGGGTCTGAAGTGGAGCCGGCCGAGGAACGACCCGACGTCATCCTCGTCGTCGACGACGACGCCGACATCGCCCGGTTCGTCGAGTTCAACCTACGGCTGCACGGCTTCGAGGTGATCCACGCCGGCGACGGCCAGGAGGCGCTCGAGGTGATCGAGCGGCAGCGGCCGGACCTGGCGGTGGTCGACCTGATGATGCCGCGCATCGACGGGCTGGAGCTGACCCGGCGGCTGCGCGCCGACCCGATGACCTCCGCCCTTCCGGTGATCATGCTGACCGCCAAGGGGATGACCGTGGACAAGGTCCACGGGCTCAGCGCCGGCGCGGACGACTACCTGGTCAAGCCCTTCGACACCGCCGAACTGGTGGCCCGGGTCAGCTCCACCCTGCGGCGCAACAAGGAGTTCCGCGAGGTCTCCCCGCTGACCGGCCTGCCCGGCAACTCCCGGATCCGCCGGGAGATCACCGACCGGGTGCGCAGCGGCGTCGACTACGCGGTCGGCTACGTCGACATCGACCGGTTCAAGAGCGTCAACGACCGGTACGGCTTCGTCCGGGGCGACGAGTTCATCTCGGCGCTGGCCCGCAGCCTGCACCGGGCGGTCGTCGCGATCGGGCTGCCACCGGCCTTCCTCGGTCACGTCGGCGGCGACGACTTCGTCATCGTCTGCGCCCCCGAGCAGGTCCGGCCGCTGACCTCCCGGGCGGTCGTGGACTTCGAGACCGCCGCCGACCGGCTCTACGACCCGTCCGACGCCGAGCGCGGCTACGTCGAGCTGAAGGACCGCCGGGGCAACATCCGGCGCGCGGCGCTGGTCACCCTGTCGATCGGGGTGTCCGTGTCCGACGGCGGCAAGCGGCTCATCAATCCGCTGGAGGCGATCGCGGCCGCCTCCGAGATGAAGTCCGTGGCCAAGAGCCAGCCGGGTTCGTACGTGGCGGTCGACCGGCGACGCAGTCTTTCTTGAATATTGCCTACCTGTGTGAGGTAGCTCCCCCGAGGGCAGACGCGTGGCGCGTGCCGTGCCACACTTCTGAGGTACCCACCACGCGCTGGCGGGACTCGGTGTAATTCCGAACCGGCGGTGATCCACGGTGCGACCGTGGTAAGCCCGCGACCCGGACGGCGACTGCCGCCCGGTGGACCTGGTGAGATTCCGGGGCCGACGGTTGGGGGCGGGCAAGCCCACCCCCAGAAAGTCCGGATGGGAGACAGCGCGCGGGACGGGGCGGGCCCTGCCGGCCGCTGACCTCAGCGCTGTCCGGGCTTCCCCGGGGTCGGCTTCGCCGTCCCCGGACTCCGCCGCCGCCTGCCCGTGCCCTCCCGACCCGCCGCGCGCGGACCGGCGAGCGAGAGGGCAGGGGCGATGGACAGCGGCTCCGTGGACGAGGCGATGCGTCGGGCGATCGCGCTCGCGGCCCGCGGGCTCGGCACCGCCAGCCCCAACCCCGTGGTCGGCTGCGTGCTGCTCGATCCGGACGGCGAGGTCGTCGGGGAGGGATTCCACGCGTACGCGGGCGGACCGCACGCCGAGATCGTCGCGCTCGCCCAGGCCGGCCGGCGGGCCCGGGGCGGCACCGCCGTGGTCACCCTGGAACCCTGCGACCACACCGGCCGCACCGGCCCGTGCAGCCGCGCCCTGATCGTCGCAGGCATCGCCCGGGTGGTCGTCGCCGTGCCCGACCCCGACCCGGTGGCGGCCGGCGGCGCCGCCACCCTGCGCGCCGCCGGCGTACGGGTCGAGTTCGGGGTGCGCGCCGCCGAGGCCGAGGCCGGGAACGTGACCTGGCTGACCTCCGTGCGCCGGGGCTGGCCGTACGTGGTGTGGAAGTTCGCCGCCACCCTCGACGGGCGCTCCGCCGCCGTCGACGGCACCAGCATGTGGATCACCTCGGAGGAGGCCCGGGCCGACGTGCACGCGCTGCGCGGCACGGTCGACGCGGTGATCGCCGGGGTGGGCACCGTCCTGGCCGACGACCCCCGGCTCACCGTGCGCAACCTGCGCGACGGCACCCTGGCCATCCGGCAGCCGCTGCGGGTGGTGGTGGACAGCCTCGGGCGTACCCCCGCCGGGGCCCGGGTCCGCGACGGCGCCGCCGGGACGTGGATCGCCACCGCCGCGCAGGTCGGCGCCGGCCCGGACGGCCGGGTCGACCTGCCGGAGCTGCTGGCGGAGCTGCACCGCCGGGGAGTGCGGGCCGCGCTGCTGGAGGGCGGCCCCAGCCTGGCCGGCGCGTTCCTCTCCGCCGGCCTGGTCGACCGGGTCGTCGGGTACGTCGCGCCGAGGCTGCTCGGCGCCGGGCCGACCGCGCTGGCCGACGCCGGGGTGACGACCATCGCCGACGCCATCGACCTGGAGATCACCGACGTTACGCAGATCGGTCCCGACCTGCGGATCACCGCGCTGCCCCGAAAGAGGGAGGGCTGACATGTTCACCGGCATCGTCGAGGAGCTGGGCGAGGTCGTCGCAGTGACCGAGACCGGGGGCGATTCGGCGCTGGTCGCCGTTCGCGGCCCGCTGGTCACCGTCGACGCGAGGCACGGCGACTCCATCGCGGTCAACGGAGTCTGTCTCACCGTGGTCGACGTCGGCGCCGGCGTCTTCACCGCCGACGTGATGGGGGAGACGCTGCGCCGCTCCGCCCTCGGCGGGCTGGGCCCCGGCGCCCCGGTCAACCTGGAACGCGCCGCCGCGCTGAACAGCCGGCTCGGCGGGCACATCGTGCAGGGCCACGTCGACGGGGTCGGCGAGGTGCTGTCCCGGGAGCCGGCCGAGCAGTGGGAGACGGTCCGCTTCCGACTCCCCGCCGCCCTCGCCCGGTACGTGGTGGAGAAGGGCTCGATCACCGTCGACGGGGTGTCGCTGACCGTGGCCGACGTCGGGCCGGACTGGTTCGCCGTCGGGCTGATCCCCACCACCCTCAAGCTGACCACCCTCGGCGCCCGCGCCGTCGGCGACCCGGTCAACCTGGAGGTGGACGTGCTGGCCAAGTACGTCGAGCGGCTGCTCGGCGACCGGGCCTCCGGTGGGGGCCAGCGGTGACGGAGCCGCTCGGCTGGCTGCTCGACGCCCAGCTGCACATCGCCGGCTCGCCGGTGCTGGTGCGGGAGATCGTCGGCAACGTCTTCGGCCTGGCCTCGGCGCTGCTCGGCATGCGCCGCGTGGTCTGGGCCTGGCCGGTCGGCATGATCGGCAACGCGTTGCTGCTGACCGTGTTCCTCGGCGGGGTGTTCGTCACCCCGCAGGCGCACGACCTCTACGGCCAGGCCGGCCGGCAGGTGTTCTTCTTCGCCGTCAGCCTCTACGGCTGGTGGCGCTGGTCGCGCAACCGCCGCCTCGGTGCCGACGGGGATCACGCCGCGGTCGTGCCGCGCCGGGCCACCGGCCGGGAACGGCTCGGTCTGCTGGTGGCCGCGGCCGTCGGCACCGCCGTCGCGTACCCGGTGCTGGCCGCGCTCGGCTCCTGGGGGCCGCTGCCCGACGCCTGGATCCTCACCGGCAGCCTGCTGGCCACCTACGGCATGGCCCGCGGCTGGGTGGACTTCTGGCTGATCTGGATCGCGGTGGACGTGGTCGGCGTGCCGCTGCTGCTGCGCGGCGGGTTCTACCCGTCCGCCGTCATGTACCTCGTCTACGGCGCCTTCTGCGCCTGGGGCTTCGCCGCCTGGTGGCGCGCCTCACGCGCCGTCCGCCCGGCCCGCGTCCCGCTCCCGCCCAGCTACTCGGAGGCCGTCGCATGAGCACTTTCGCCAGCATCGAGCAGGCGGTGGCGGACATCGCCGCCGGCCGGCCCGTCGTCGTGGTCGACGACGCGGACCGGGAGAACGAGGGCGACCTGATCTTCGCGGCCGAACTGGCCACCCCGGAGCTGGTCGCGTTCATGGTCCGCTACACCTCGGGCTACATCTGCGTGCCGCTGACCGAGGGCGAGTGCGACCGGCTGGACCTGCCGCCGATGCACCACACCAACCAGGACCGGCGGGGCACCGCGTACACCGTGACCGTGGACGCCCGGGAGGGCATCAGCACGGGCATCTCGGCGGCCGACCGGGCGCACACCATCCGGCTGCTGGCCGACGCGTCCACCGACCCGACCGACCTGGCCCGGCCCGGGCACGTGGTGCCGCTGCGGGCCCGCGAGGGCGGGGTGCTGCGCCGGGCCGGGCACACCGAGGCGGCGATCGACCTGACCCGGCTGGCCGGGCTGCGTCCCGCCGGTGTGCTCTGTGAGCTGGTCAACGACGACGGCACCATGATGCGGGTGCCCGACCTGGAGAAGTTCTGCGCCGAGCACGGCCTGACCCTGGTGACGATCGCCGACCTGGTGGCCCACCGGCGGCGCACCGAGAAGCAGGTGGAGCAGATGGCGGCGGCCCGGATGCCCACCCCGCACGGGGTGTTCCGGGCGCTGGGTTACCGCGCCGAGCACGACCCGGCCGAGCACATCGCTCTCGTCTTCGGGGAGCTCGGCGACGGGCAGGACGTGCTGGTCCGGGTGCACTCGGAGTGCCTCACCGGCGACGTGTTCGGCTCGCTGCGCTGCGACTGCGGCCCGCAGTTGCAGGCCGCGCTGGCCCGGGTCGCCCGGGAGGGCCGCGGGGTGGTGCTCTACGTGCGCGGGCACGAGGGGCGCGGGATCGGGCTGCTGCACAAGCTCCAGGCGTACCAGTTGCAGGACCTGGGCCGGGACACCGTGGACGCGAACCTCGACCTGGGGCTGCCGGCGGACGCCCGGGACTACGGCACGGGCGCGCAGATCCTCTACGACCTGGGTGTGCGTTCGATGCGGCTGCTGACCAACAACCCGGCCAAGCGGGCCGGGCTGGAGGGGTACGGCCTGACCGTCACCGGCCGGGAGGGGCTGCCGGTGCAGCCGCAACCGGAGAACGTCCGCTACCTGCGCACGAAGCGCGACCGGATGGGCCACCTGTTGGACGAGTTGGACGAGGTGACCGAGGCCCCGATGGGCCGCCCGGTCGCCGGCGACGAGATCGGAGCATAACCATGGCGGGATTCGGTGAGCCCGGGGTGACGGCGGTGGACGCCGCAGGGATGACGGTCGGGATCGTCGCCGCGCGCTGGCACGGTGAGCTGACCGACCACATGGCCGAGCGGGCGGTCGCCGCCGCCGAGGCGTGCGGCGCCCGCGCCGTGGTGGCCCGGGTCGCCGGCTCGGTGGAGCTGCCGGTGGTCGCCCAGGCGATGGCCCGCCGCTTCGACGTGGTGGTCGCCCTCGGCGTGGTGGTGCGCGGGGCCACCGCCCACTTCGACTACGTCTGCCGTTCGGTCACCGACGGGCTGACCCGGGTCGCCCTCGACGAGGGCAGGCCGGTCGCGCACGGGGTGCTCACGGTGGACACGATCGAGCAGGCCCGGGACCGGGCCGGGCTGCCCGGCTCGGCGGAGGACAAGGGCTGGTCGGCCACGGTGGCCGCGCTGGACGCCGCGCTGGCCGTACGCGGCCTGGACGCCGCCACCGGACAGCGGCTCGGCTTCGGCCGCTGACCGGTCCCGCCGGTCCACCGCCCCGTCGTTGACCGGTCCCGGCCCCGGAGCCGACCGGCGTGGAACCCGGCCCGGAGTCGGCCGGTGTGGAGGGCGCGCCGGCGCTCGCCGGTGTGGAGTGCGGCACGTACGGCGGCGGCCGGCGCCGGGAGTCACTCCCGAGGCCGGCCGCCGTGGCCGAGCGTCGCGTCAGCAGGCGTTGTGGACGTACGTGGAGCTGCCCGGGGCGGTGACGTCGACGTCGCGCCGGACCACCGAGACGCTCGCGTCGAGCACGCCACCAGCGCTGGGGTCACCGGCCCTCATCAGTCGACTTGGTACACGTACAACAGCAAGGATGAAGACCGAACTCCGCGACGGCTCCGCGACCGGAGCCCTGCGCGCGAAATGGAAGTACGACCAGCTCTACACCGGCTTCACGGCAAAAGCGAAGAGTCAACTGACCGAGTCCTACCGGTACGACCCGCCGGGCTCGACGAACATCTACAAGTGGCAGGTCGGCCTTCAGCCCCCGCGGCCAGCCCAGCACCACGAACTACGTCATCCCCGCCGTCGAAGGAGCCGGCCTCTCCGGCACGTGGACCTACGAGCGCAGGCACCTACGTCACGTTGAGACCTACACCGAGTTCGGCGAACCCAACATCACCACTCGGCAAACCTCCGGGGTCTCTACGTGCGGCGGTGGACATCACGTGTAGAGGACCAGGTGCCAGTGCGGGTTGTGGCTGGCGGAATAGGTGCACGAATAGTCGGAGTAACGCGAGCCCGGACGGTCGACTGCATTGCTGCCGGCCTGGTAGCAGGCGGTGCTAGAGGTGAACCACCCGCCGTTCACCGCGGCGGCGCTTGCGGGGGTCGCCGTCATCAGCGACACGGTGCCAGCGACAACCGCACTGAAAATGCCCAGACGTGTGCCTAACTTCCCAATCTTGGTCACGAAATTCCTTTCCTCCGTCGGTTCCGAGACCGCGCCCGTGTACCGAATACGTACGGTTCCGGAATAAGGATCGTTCCTCATATATACACGGGTGGATGGGAGTGCACAAGAGAAGCGATGTGGCCGCGGGTGGAGTTAGGTGATCTCAAAAGCCATCCGGGCTCAGTTCGGGATGACACGGGGCAACGCGTTCATAACGGATGGCGCAGAGACAGGGCGTGGGGCCCCGGCAGACAGGTTCCTGCGACGGAATCTGATCTGCCAGGAAGGACCTCACGGATTGCCTATCGGGCCATCCTGGACGTCCCCAGGAGACTCGTACAGCACGTGGCGCGGCTGCTACGCGCCGAGCGTCGCGCGGTAGGAACCCGACCGGGTAACCGCGCTGCGGTAGCCGATTGGCTCACTGCGCTCGGTCCGTTGCCATAGGGTTCTCCTTTCAGTCTCAGAGTCGGCCGGCGGCGATGATGCGGTGCAGGAACTGGCGGGTGCGCGGCTCGGTCGGCTCGCCCAGCACCCGTTCCGGTGGCCCGGTTTCGATCACCCGGCCGCCGTCGAGGAAGCACACCTGGTCGGCGACCTCCCGGGCGAAGCCCATCTCGTGGGTGGCCAGCACCATCGTCATCCCGTCGGCCTTCAGGTCGCGGATCAGGGCCAGCACCTCGCCGACCAGCTCCGGGTCCAGCGCCGAGGTGACCTCGTCGAGCAGCATCAGCCGGGGCGAGTTGGCCAGCGCCCGGACGATCGCCACCCGCTGCTGCTGCCCGCCGGAGAGCCGGTCGGGGTAGGCGTCGGCCTTCGCCCCCAGCCCGACCCGGTCGAGCAGCTCCCGGGCCTGGGCCTCGGCCTCGGCGCGGGCCCGCCGGTGCACCCGGACCGGGGCGAGGGTGATGTTGTCCAGCACGCTCAGATGCGGGAACAGGTTGTACGACTGGAAGACCATCCCGATCCGCCGGCGCACCCGGTCGGGGTCGGTGCGGGGGTCGGAGATGTCCTCCCCGTCCAGCTCGATGGTCCCGTCGTCCAGCTCCTCCAGCAGGTTGACACAGCGCAGCAGGGTCGACTTGCCCGACCCGGACGCCCCGATCAGCGCCACCACCCGGTGTTCCTCGACGGTCAGGTCGAGGCCGTCGAGCACGACGTGTCCGCCGAAGGACTTGCGCAGGCTCCGACAGGTCAGCACGGGCATGTCAGCCTCCCGCCTGGCGTCGGGCCGCGCGCAGCGTCACCCAGTCGGTGACGGCGATCAGCGGGATCGCCAGCAGCACGAACAGCGCCCCGGCCACGATGTAGGGGGTGTAGTTGAACGTCTCGGCGGTGGCGATCTGCGCGGCGCGGACCGCGTCGATCGGGCCGGCGAGGGAGACCAGCCCGACGTCCTTCTGCATCGCCACCACATCGTTGAGCAGCGGCGGGGCCACCCGCCGGACGGCCTGCGGCAGCACCACGTGCCGCATGGTCTGCCGGTAGGTCAGCCCGAGCGAGCGGGCCGCGGCGAGCTGGCTCGGGTGGACGGACTCGATGCCGGCCCGGAACACCTCGGCCAGGTACCCGCCGTAGGTGAGCACCAGCGCCAGCCCGCCGAGCACCAGCACCGACGGCATGCCCCCCAACCGCAGGCCGGGCACGCCGAGGGTGAGCACGTACAGCACGATGATCAGCGGCAGGCCCCGGAAGGTGTACGTGTACCCGGCCGCGAGCGCCCGGACCGGGAAGAAGACCGGGCCGCGCAGCGTGCGCAGGAGCGCGACCAGCAGCCCGAGCAGCAGCGCGCCGGCCGCGCAGCAGACCAGCAGCCGGATGTTGAGCCACAGGCCGGTGAGCACCGCGGGCAGCGCGTCCCGGGCGATCGCCGGGTCGGCGAAGGACTCCCGGACCCGGTCCCAGCCGGGCGCGCCGGTCACGGCGACGACCAGCAGCGTGCCCAGCGCCGCCGTGGACGCGGCGGCGACCAGCACGCTGGTGACGGTCTGCCGACGGCGGTACGCGGCCCGCCGCCGCTGTGCCTGCGAGGGGAGGTGGGGTGCCAGGGTCACGTGAGCTCGGCCGCACCCGCGACCTGGGCCAGCCACTTCTGCTCCAACCGCTTGAGCGTGCCGTCGGCGGTGAGCTGGCCGACCGCCCCGCTGACGCAGGGGGTGAGCGGGGAGTTTCGGTCCAGCAACAGCCCGAACGCCTCGGGGGTGCCGACCTGGGGAAGCTGCCCGACGATCTTCGTGTCGGTGAGTTCCGCGCCGGTGATGTAGAAGGCGGTCGGCAGGTCCACCACGAGGCCGTCGATCTGCCCGTTCTGCAGTGCCTTCTTGGCGTCGTCGTTGCTGTTGTAGACCTGCGGCTCTGCCGTCGGCTTGATGACCTGGGTGATCGCCTGGTAGCTGGTGGTGCCGACCTGGGCGCCGAGCTTCGCGCCGCGCAGGTCGGCCAGGGTCCTCGTCCCGGCGATCTTCGCGGACTTCCGGGCGATCACGGCCTGCCGGACCAGGTGGTACGGGCCGGAGAAGTCGACCGCCTTCTTGCGCTCCTCGGTGATGGAGAACTGGTTGATGTCGAAGTCGAACTCCTTCGGGCCGGGGGCGATGGCCGTGTCGAACTTCACCCTGGTCCAGGTGACGTCGGCCTTGGCGTACCCGAGCTTCTCCGCCACGGCGTACGCCACGGCGGCCTCGAAGCCCTCTCCGTTGTCCGGCTTGTTGCCGGTGAACCAGGGTTCGTACGCCGGCTCGTCGGTGGCCACGGTGAGCTTGCCCGGCGTACGGGTCGGCAGGTTGTCCCTGGTGCAGGCCGGCCCCGCGGTGGCGGCGGGGGTGGCGGTGGCGGTGGGGGCGTCGTCCTGGGGCGCGCAGGCGGCGAGCGCGGCGAGGACGGTGCCGGCGGCGGTGAGCGCGAGGACGCGGGGGCTGCTGGGCATGGCGGACAGCGTAGAGCCATGGACGGACGTCGTGCAGGGGTTGTCCCACCGTTTTGGTAGGGAATTTCGGCCGGCCGGTCCGCTGCCGCCGTGGCGCCGCCGCACCGGCGGGGACCCGCTGCGCGCCCCGGCGTGCCGGTGCTGGAAGAATCGCACCCCGTGAAGACGTTCGAGGAGTTGTTCGCCGAGCTGCAGGCCAAGGCCGCCGCCGGCACCCCCGGCTCGGGCACGGTCGCCGCGCTGGAGAAGGGGGTGCACTTCATCGGCAAGAAGGTCGTCGAGGAGGCGGCCGAGTCGTGGATGGCCGCCGAGCACGAGGGCCCGGAGCGGGCGGCCGAGGAGATCTCCCAGCTGCTCTACCAGGCGCAGGTGCTGATGCTCGCCACCGGTCTCGAACTCAAGGACGTCTACCGACATCTGTGAGTGCCCCGTCCGCTGATCTTCTCCACCGATCGAGGGAGCACTCCGCCATGCTGCGTGTCGCCATTCCGAACAAGGGCACCCTGGCCGAGCCGGCCTCGGGGATGCTGCGCGAGGCCGGTTACCGGCAGCGCCGCGACCCCAAGGACCTGGTCTGCCGGGACGAGGCCAACGACGTCGAGTTCTTCTACCTGCGTCCCCGCGACATCGCCACCTACGTCGGCTCCGGCGACCTGGACCTCGGCATCACCGGCCGGGACCTGCTGGTCGACTCAGGCGCCCCGGCCGAGGAGGTGGTGGACCTCGCCTTCGGCGGGGCCACCTTCCGGTTCGCCGCCCGCCCCGACACCATCGCCTCGCCGAAGGAGCTGGGCGGGCACCGGATCGCCACCGCGTACCCGGGGGTGGTCCGCCGCTACCTCGACGACCACGGGCTGACCGCCGACGTGATCCGGCTCGACGGCGCGGTGGAGAACGCCGTCCGCCTCGGCGTGGCCGACGTGGTGGCCGACGTGGTCTCCACCGGGGCGACCCTGCGCCAGGCCGGCCTGGCGATCGTCGGCGACCCGCTGCTGGTCTCCTCGGCGGTTCTGGTCCGTCGGGTCGAGGCCCCCGAGCACGCCCAGGAGGCGCAGCTCCTGCGCAGGCTGCACGGGGTGCTGGTGGCCCGCCGCTACGTGATGCTCGCGTACGACGTGCCGGCCGGGCTGCTCGAGCGGGCCAGCTCGCTCACCCCCGGCATCGAGTCGCCAACCGTCTCGCCGCTGCACCGCGAGGGCTGGGTCGCGGTGCAGGCGATGGTGCGGAGCGACGACGTGCACCGGATCATGGACGAGCTGTACGAGCTGGGCGCTCGCGCCATCCTGGTCACCAACATCCACGCCTGCCGGCTGTGAGGCCGCCGCCCCCGGCGGTCGCCCTCGCCCTGGTGGTGCTCGGCGGTGCGGCCTCCGCGGCGCAGGGGGAGGGCAACGCCACGCTGGGGGCGCGGGCCGGCGATCCGGTGCTCGGCGCGCTGGTCAACAACATCGGCGGGTGCCTGGTGGTCCTCGTGGGCCTGCTCGGCCTGCCGTCCACCCGGGCCGGGCTCGACGCGCTGCGGCGGGCCCGGCTGCCGTGGTGGGCGTACCTCGGCGGGCTGGGCGGGGCGGTGATCGTGACGGTCGCCGCGTATGTCGTCCCGGTGCTCGGGATCGCAGTCTTTACCATCGCCCAGGTGGCCGGGGGCAGTCTCGGCGGGCTCGCGGCGGACCGGGCCGGGCTGGCCCCGCTCGGGCGGCTGCGGCTGACCGGCCCCCGGGTCGCCGGGGCGCTGCTCGGCGTCCTTGCCGTCGCCCTGGCCCAGCTCGGCCGGCCGGTCGGCGGCGTCGCCGTCGGCGGGGTCCTGCTCGCCGTCGTGGGCGGGGCGGCCGTCGCCCTCCAGGCCGCGCTCAACGGCCGGGTCGCCGCCGCCGGCACCCCCACGGCCGGCATCGCGATCAACTTCGCCGTGGGCACCGCGGTCATCGTGGTGGTGGCTGCGCTCGCCGGGGTCTTCACGGGCCCCGAGCCGACCTGGCCAGGCGACTGGTATCTGTATCTCGGCGGCCTGCTCGGCGTCGGCATCGTGCTGGCCCTGATGATCGGGGTCCGGGCGGTCGGGGTGCTGCGCACCGGGCTGGCCCTGGTCGCCGGGCAGCTCGGGGGCGCTCTGCTGCTGGATGTCGCGCTGCCCGGCGGGGCGGGGCTCCGGTGGCCGGTGCTGGTCGGCGCACTGTTCACCCTGCTGGCGGTGGTGGTCGCCGGCCGTGGCACCCGCCCACCGCCTCCGGCCGGTCCGGTCGTCCCGGCATCCCCGTCGGCCCCGGCGTCCCGGTGAGCCGGGTCGCAGGCGCGGGCAGGTGGCCGCGTGTGGCGGCGGGTGGGCCGGCGGGGCCGGATGGCAGACTGGTGGGGTGAGCGATACCGAACCGGTTACCCTGCGGCCCCGCCGGATCCGGCTGGTGTGCTGGGTGTCGGCCGCCGTCCTGCTGGTGGTGTTCAGCCTGGTGGCCACCTCGCTGACCGGCGGGACCGGCAATGGCTACGGCAGCTTCCAGCGCGGGGACCAGCTCGCCATGATCGGCCTGGGCGTCTTCGGCGCGCTCGGCATTCTGCTGTTCACCCGGCCCCGGGTGGAGGCGGACGCGCGTGGCGTGCGGGTGCGCAACGTCATCGGCTCGTACGAGCTGCCCTGGGAGGTCGTCCGGGGGGTGCGCTTCGACCGTGGCGCGCCGTGGGCGAGCCTGGAGCTGCACGACGACGACCTGCTGCCGATGGTGGCCCTCCAGGCGGCCGACAAGGAGCTGGCGGTCGAGGGGGTGCGCGCCCTGCGCCGGCTGCACGAGGCCCGCCTCGCGGCCCTCGCCACCCGCTGAGCCGTCCAGGTCATGGCCCCGGGCCGTGGGGGGCGGCCAACCCGGGGGCTGAGCTGCGCGCCCGGGTTGGGATCGGATCGGGTGAGGGTGTAGTCTTGCTGAGTCGACCAGACTGCCCCCGTGTCCCACGTGCGGGTGGTCTTGAAGCGGAGCGCCTGCTCCCACCCGAGTTGCCCCAGTCGGTGGCCGGGTCCGGTCACCGGTTCCGGGCACGCCCCGGGCCCGGATGCGCGATCATGTGATCGTGCCGACCGGTCGAGCGGGCCCTGGCATATGCCGGGGCCTTCTGCTTTCCGGATCGGCCTCCACCATGGGGGCCGCGGAGTCGGCCACGCAGGAGACTCGACTCGAGGAGGCCCCATCAGCGTCGAACCACGCGTGAACGAGCAGATCCGGGCACGTGAGGTCCGACTGGTCGGCCCCGAGGGTGAGCAGGTGGGCATCGTCCCGCTGGAGCGCGCCCTTCAGCTGGCCGCGGACGTCGACCTGGACCTGGTCGAGGTTGCGCCGATGGCGCGCCCACCGGTGTGCAAGCTCATGGACTTCGGCAAGTTCAAGTACGAGAGCGCACTCAAGGCGCGCGAAGCGCGGCGTAACCAGCAGCAGACCGTCATCAAGGAGATGAAGCTCCGGCCGAAGATCGACCCGCACGACTACGAGACCAAGAAGGGTCACGTGGTGCGGTTCCTCAAGGCCGGCGACAAGGTCAAGGTGACGATCATGTTCCGCGGTCGCGAGCAGAGCCGCCCGGAGCTGGGCTACCGGCTCCTGCGCCGGCTCGAGTCCGAGATCACGGAGCTGGGATACGTCGAGGCCGCTCCGAAGCAGGACGGTCGAAACATGATCATGGTTCTCGCTCCGCACCGGGCCATCAAGGCCTCCGCGGTCGCCGCGACGGCGTCCCGCGGTGCACCCCGGGACCGGGCCGTGGACGAGTCCGCTGCTCCGGCAGCCGGTGAGACCGTGGCAGTCGGCGAGACCGCACCAGCCGGTGAGACCGGCGCAGTCGCCGACAACAGCGGCGAGTAACAGGGGAGAAGACGTTTCAATGCCGAAGATGAAGAGCCACACGGGCATGGGCAAGCGGGTCAAGGTGACCGGCAGGGGCAAGCTCGTCACCGAGCAGGCCGGCAAGCGCCATCTCCTGGAGAAGAAGGCCTCCACCCGCACCCGCCGGCTGACCGGCACCGTCGAGGTGGCCAAGGCCGACGTCAAGCGCATCAAGAAGCTGCTCGGCCGCTGACGCGCGCCACCTGAACCGAATAAGGAGTTGAGATGGCACGCGTCAAGCGGGCTGTGAACGCCCAGAAGAAGCGTCGTACTCTGCTGGAGTCCGCGAGCGGCTACCGCGGTCAGCGCTCCCGGCTGTACCGCAAGGCCAAGGAGCAGGTGCTGCACTCGATGCAGTACGCCTACCGGGACCGTCGCGACCGCAAGGGCGACTTCCGGCAGCTGTGGATCACCCGGATCAACGCGGGTGCCCGCGCCAACGGGATGACCTACAACCGGCTGATCCAGGGCCTGCGCCTGGCCGGCGTCGAGGTCGACCGGAAGATCCTGGCCGACATGGCCGTCAACGACGCCGCCTCGTTCGCCGCGATCGTCGAGATCGCCCGCGTCGCCGTGGCGGCCGAGGGCACCGGTGGCGCGGCGGCCCAGGCCGCCTGATCCGCCAGCACCCGGCCGAGGCGCCCCCCGTGTCGTCCACGACGCACGGCGGGCGCCTCGGTCGCGCTCCGGAGCCGGACACCATGCCCTTCACCCCACGTACCCCCAGGGTCGTCGCCGCCCGCCGGCTGCACCGGCGCCGTGACCGCGACGCCGCCGGCCGGTTCCTCGCCGAGGGGCCGCAGGCCGTCCGGGAGGCCCTCGCCCGCCCCGGCACCGTCGTCGAGCTGTTCGGCACCCCGGGAGCCCTCGACCGGTACGCCGACCTGGCCGCCCGGGCCGCCCACGCCGACGTGCCGGTCTCCGAGGTCACCGACGACGCCCTCGCCGCGCTCACCGAGACCGTCGCCCCGCAGGGCCTGGTCGCCGTCTGCCGGTACCTGGACGTGCCGCTGGACGACGCGCTCGCCGCCGGCCCCCGGCTGGTGGCGGTGCTCGCCGAGATCCGCGACCCGGGCAACGCCGGCACCGTGCTGCGCACCGCCGACGCCGCCGGTGCCGGTGCCGTGGTCTTCGCCGGGGACGCGGTCGACCCGTACAACGGCAAGTGCGTGCGGGCCTCGGCCGGCAGCCTCTTCCACGTCGACGTGGTCCGCGCGCCCGACCCCCTCGCCGTGGTCGCCGCGCTGCGCGCCGCCGGGCTCTCGATTCTCGCCACCACCGGGTACGGCGACAGCGACCTCGACGACCTCACCGACGGCGGTCGGCTGGCCGCCCCCACCGCCTGGTTGTTCGGCTCGGAGGCGCACGGGCTGCCCGAGGAGCTGGCCGCCGCCGCCGACGCCCGGGTGCGGGTGCCGCTGCACGGGCGCGCCGAGAGCCTGAACCTGGCTGCGGCTGCCGCCGTGTGCCTGTACGCTTCAGCGAGAGCACTGCGCTGACGCCCGAGCGCGTCCGCACCCGGTGTGCGGGTGCCCGGCCGGCGGCGCGGTTCCAGCACAGGGGAGTCGTCCACATGATGAACGCGCCACGGCGTTCGTTTAGCCAGCCCGCCGGTGTCGGCGGGCGGCGGGCCTGACCCTTCCCCCTGCGCGACCTCCCACCGGCGGGCTGCGGCACAGCCGCGCGTCCGTAGACTCGCTTCGCCGCCCGTGCAGGGCCGGTGCCGCCGTGAGGGAGTGCCCGTAAGCCATGACCTATCGCAACGATCCGTACGACCCGAAGCAGGTCGCCCTGCTCGCCCCGGACGCGCTGGCCGGGGCCGTGGCCGACGCCGAGCAGGCGCTCGCCGCCGCCGCCGACCCGGACGCGCTCACCGCGCTGCGTCCCGCGCACCTCGGTGACCGGTCCCCGGTCTCGCTGGCCCGCCGGGAGATCGGCGCGCTGCCGCCGGCCGCGAAGTCCGACGCCGGCAAGCGGGTCAACGAGGCCCGCCGGGCGATCGAGGCCGCCTACGCCGCCCGCGCCGAGGTCCTCGAACGCGAGCAGGCCGAGCGGGTGCTGCTCACCGAGCGGGTCGACGTCACGCTGCCCTTCGACCGCCGGCCGCGCGGCGCCCGGCACCCGCTGAGCACGCTGATGGAGCAGATCAGCGACCTGTTCGTCGGGATGGGCTACGAGGTGGCCGAGGGGCCCGAGGTCGAGCTGGAGTGGACCAACTTCGACGCCCTCAACATCCCCGCCGACCACCCGGCGCGCGGTCTGATGGACACCTTCCACATCGCACCGCCGCCGGGAGCGGAGAGCTCCGGGCTGGTGCTGCGCACCCACACCTCACCGGTGCAGGCGCGCACCATGCTGACCCGTAAGCCGCCGATCTACGTGGTGGTGCCCGGCCGGGTGTACCGCACCGACGAACTGGACGCCACCCACGCCCCCGTGTTCCACCAGGTCGAGGGCCTGGTGGTGGACAAGGGGATCACCATGGCGCACCTGCGCGGCACCCTCGACCACTTCGCCCGGGCCATGTTCGGCGAGGGCGCGAAGACCCGTTGGCGGCCGCACTACTTCCCGTTCACCGAGCCGTCCGCCGAGTTCGACGTGTGGTTCCCGGAGCACCGCGACGGGCCGCGCTGGGTCGAGTGGGGCGGCTGCGGCATGGTCAACCCCCGGGTGCTGCGGGCCTGCGGGATCGACCCGGAGGCATACTCCGGATTCGCCTTCGGCATGGGCATCGACCGGACCGTGATGTTCCGCCACGGGGTCAGCGACATGCGGGACATGGCCGAGGGCGACGTGCGGTTCACCCGCGCGTTCGGGGCCGGGGCGTAGACGGTGCGGGCACGAGTAACGGAAACGGTGATCTGAGTCATGCGAGTCTCTGTCAGCTGGCTGCGGGAGTGCGTCGACCTCCCGACCGACCTGCCCGCCGAGGACCTGGAGCAGGCGCTGGTCGACCTCGGTATCGAGGTCGAGTCGATCGTGGACCTGCGGGCCACGGTCAGCGGCGCCCTGGTCGTCGGCGAGGTTTTGGAGATCGAAGAACTCACCGGCTTCAAGAAGCCGATCCGGTTCTGCCGGGTCGACGTCGGCGCGGCCAACGGCACCGGTGAGCCGCAGGAGATCGTGTGCGGGGCGCGTAACTTCGCCCCCGGCGACCGGGTGGTGGTGATCCTCCCCGGCGGGGTGCTGCCCGGCGGCTTCGCCATCGGCGCGCGCAAGACGTACGGGCGCAACTCCCACGGCATGATCTGCTCCGCCAAGGAGCTGGGCCTGGGCGACGACCACTCGGGCATCATCGTGCTGCCCGAGGACGTCAAGGCGCTGCCCGGTGACGACGCCCGCCCGGTGGTCGGGCTCGACGACGTGGTCGTCGAGGTGGAGATCACCCCGGACCGGGGGTACGCCCTGAGCGTCCGCGGCATCGCCCGGGAGTTGGCGCACGCCCTCGGTGTGCCGTTCCGCGACCCGGGCCTGGCACCCGCCCCGGCCGGTACGGTCGAGCCGGCTTACCCGGTCGAGGTGCGCGACACCGTCGGCTGCGACCGGTTCACCGCCCGGATGGTGCGCGGGATCGACCCGACCGCGTCGACCCCGGGCTGGATGCAGCAGCGGCTCACCGTGGCCGGCGTGCGCAGCATCTCGCTGCCGGTCGACGTCACCAACTACGTGATGCTCGAACTGGGCCAGCCGATGCACGCCTTCGACGCCGACCGGATCTCCGGGCCGCTGGTGGTGCGCCGGGCCGGGGCGGGGGAGAAGCTGACCACCCTGGACGGGGTGGCCCGCATTCTGACCGCCGAGGACATGGTGATCTGCGACGACAGCGGGCCCATCTCGCTCGCCGCGGTGATGGGCGGCGAGACCAGCGAGGTCCTCGCCTCCACCACCGACGTGCTGTTCGAGGCCGCGCACTGGGACCCGGTGATGGTCGGACGCACCGCCCGCCGGCACAAGCTGTTCAGCGAGGCGGCGAAGCGCTGGGAGCGGGGCGTCGACCCGGCCCTGGCGCTGGTCGCCGTCGAGCGGGCGGTACGGCTGCTCACCGAGCACGCCGGCGGCACCCCCGGGGCGGAGATCCTCGACCTGGACCACGTCCGGCCGCGTACCCCGGTCACCCTGCCGGCGGACCTGCCGAGCCGGCGGGTCGGGGTCGCCTACTCCCCGGAGCGGGTGGTGTCCCTGCTGGAGCAGGTCGGCTGCCGCGTCACCCGGGGCGTCGACCGGCTGGGCGAGGACCCGGGCGCGGCCGGGGTTCCGGCCACCGGGGGTGCCGACGTGCTCACCGTCGTCCCGCCGACCTGGCGTCCGGATCTCACCGACCCCGCCGACCTGGTCGAGGAGGTGGTCCGCCTCGACGGGTACGACCGGGTCCCGTCGGTGCTGCCCACCGCGCCGCCCGGCCGAGGGCTGACCTGGCAGCAGCGCCGCCGCCGGGCCGTGGCCCGCTCGCTCGCCGAGCGCGGGTACGTCGAGGTGCTGGCCCACCCGTTTGTCGCCGGCGAGCTGGCCGACCTGCTCGGACTGCCCGCCGACGACCCGCGCCGGCCGGCGGTGCGGGTGGCCAACCCGCTGTCGGAGGAGGAGCCGCTGCTGCGCACCATGCTGCTCGGCCCGCTGCTCGGCATCCTCAAGCGCAACCTCGGCCGGGGCCACCGCGACGTCGCCGTCTACGAGATCGGGACGGTCTTCCACCCGCGCGCCGGCGTCGGCGCCCCGCCCGCGATGGGCGTGGACCGGCGGCCCACCGCCGCCGAGTTCGCCGCCGCCGACGCGGTCGTGCCCGACCAGCCCCGGCACGTCGCCGTGGCGCTGGCCGGTGACATCGAGCCGGCCGGCTGGTGGGGCGCCGGCCGGCCGGCCGGCTGGGCGGACGCTGTCGAGGCCGCCCGGGCGGTGCTCGCCGCCGCCGACATCCCCGCCGACCGGGTCGAGGTGCGGGCCGCCGAGCACGCGCCCTGGCACCCGGGCCGCTGCGCCGAGCTGCTGGTCGACGGAACCGTCGTCGGCCACGCCGGTGAGCTGCACCCGGCCGTGGTGGCCGCGCTGGAGTTGCCCCGGCGCACCAGCGCCATGGAGCTGGACCTGGATGCGCTGCCGCCCGCCCCGGTCGCCCCGGCCCCGACGATCTCCGGCTTCCCGCCGGCGCTGATCGACGTGGCGCTGGTGGTGGACGAGCGGGTGCCCGCCGCCGAGGTGCAGCGGGCCCTCGTCGAGGGCGCCGGCGACCTGTTGGAGGGCGTCCGGCTGTTCGACGTGTACGCCTCGGAGCAACTCGGCGCGGGTCGCCGGTCGCTGGCGTACAAGCTGACCTTCCGCGCTCCCGACCGGACGCTGACGGTCGAGGAGGCGGTGGCGGCCCGCGACGCGGCCGTCGCCCGCGCGGCGGAGCGCTTCGGGGCCACTCTGCGCGGCGCCTGAGGTGCGAGCAGGGCCCCTTCCCGACGCTTCCGCTCCGGGAAGGGGCCCCTGCCAACTCGCGTCGGTCGATCAGCCCTCGTCCGGGTCCAGCTTGCCGAGAGCGCGTAGCCGGGGCAGGTCGCGAACGGTGATCCTCCGGTAGTCGGTGTCCAGCAGGCCGTCGGCCCGCAGCTCGCGTAGCGTCTTCTGGATCGACGTCTCCGCAGCCCCGCAGATGGTGGCCAGCTCCGGCTGGGTGAGCCGCACGTCGATGACCACCCCGTCCCGGCTGCGCCGGCCGTGGGTGCGGCACAACTCGGCGACCACCCGGGCCACCCTGACCTTCACCGCGTACGAGGTGAAGTCGATCCGGCGCCGGTTCGACCAGCGCAGCCGGTCGGACACCATCGCCGCGAGCTCGACCGCAGCCTGTGGATGTTCCCGCAGGAACCGGTTGAACCGCTCCCGCGGGATGACGCTGTAGCGGATGGACCCACAGGCCGTCACCGTCGCCGAGCGGGGCTTGTCGTTGAGCGCGGACATCTCGCCGACCAGGTCACCGCCCACCCGCAGCGACAGCAGCGCGGAACGCCCGTCGGGCAGGCTCGCCGTCACCTTCGTCAGCCCCGCCTCCAGCAGCACCAGGTGCGACTCATGGGTGCCCTCGTGGATCAGGATCTGCCCGGTCGGCACCCGGCGTCGCACGCCCAGATCGAGCAGGACCGTGCGGACCGGCGGTTCCAACCGCCGCAGGAAGGTTCCGTACGGCCACTCGACGCCGGAGGGCTCGCGGTGCATCGACATTCTCGCCTTCCCCAAGCCACGGAAACTGTCGAAGCGTAGCCGAACCTGCGCGTAGTGCGACGCACCTGCCTGGAGTAGGGCGGTCGCCACGCTCTGTAGGGCCAGCACCGTCAGCACCTGCGCGGGTGACCAGCCGATGGTCAGCAGCAGTTCGGCCACGTCTTTCGTCATGTCCCCAGCACACCCCGGCCGGCCGTTGGGAATACCGGACCTGGGCGGGATGACCGGTGGCCGACAGCGCGCGGGAAGCCGTACTTCTACGGGGTCCCGTTCGGCGCGCGCGGGTTCGATGTCTCCGGCGGCCCACCCGGCGGGGGCGGGCCGGGTGACGAAAGGGCGGCACGCTCATGCACCATCCCGAGCGAAGGCTGTTGGTCTCCGTGGACATGGAGCGGTACAGCCGCCGCAGCAACCTTCAGCAATACGAGGCCCAGCAGGACTTCCGACGTCTGCTGTACGAGGCCGCCCGCGGCGTCGGACTGGACCGGGTGGCCTGGAGCACCCAGCAGGCAGGGGACGGCGAACTGGCCATCCTGCCCCGGGATGTTCCCGAGGCGCGGGTGGTCGGCCGGTTCGTGCCGGAGCTGAACCGGCGGCTACGTGTGTACAACGACAGTCGGGTGGCGGCGACGAGGATCCGGCTGCGCATCGCGGTCCACCAGGGACTCGTCCACCTCGACGGTGCGAACGGCTTTCCCGGCAACGCCGTCGTGTTCGTCAGCCGGCTCTGCGACGCCGAACCGGTCCGGCGCGCGCTGTCGGCCTTTCCCCACGCGGGCGTGGCGCTGGTCGTCTCGACCGACATCTTCCGCGATGTGGTGTCCGAGTACCCGGAGGAGATGCGTCCGGAACGGTTCCGGCGGGTGCGGGTCAGCAAACCCGACATGGGCTTCGACGAGTACGCCTGGCTCTGCGTGGTGGACGAGGACCTGTCTTCCGTGCCGCCGCTGGACGGGGACGGACCGGCAACACCGCAGACCGATACGGAGGCGGGGACGGCGGACTCACCGGCCGTTCCGCCGCCAGGGCCTTCCCGCCCCGACACCGGCGGGCGCGTCGCACCGGGCGACAGCATCCGGACCGGCGACATCCGGGTGCGCGGGCAGAACGCGGTGGGGCCGGGCGCGATGGCGATCGGTTCGATCGGCCGCGACGCGATCTTCGGCGGGGGCGAACGGTGAACGGGTCCGCGCCGTGGCCGGGGCCTGGGCGGGCCGGGTACGACGACGGTGCGAACGGGTCGTCGCCGGCTCCCGCCTACGTCCCCGGCGAGGCCCGTGACAGTGCGTCGTCCTCAGGGGCGGAGGGGTGGCGAGGTGGCGTCGAGGACAGCCCGGTGGGCCTCCCCGCCCCGGTCGGGTGGAGGTGACGACGGTCACCGTGTCATGTCCATGCGGTGGCCCGTATGAACTTGCAGTGCGTCGCCCGGACCGGGTAGCCTTCGCTGCATAGTCATGCGGAGGTAGGAATGGGTATCCGAGTTGCGGTAGCGGGGGCGAGCGGTTACGCCGGGGGCGAGCTGCTGCGCCTGGTCGCCGGCCACCCCGAGCTTGACCTGGTCGCCGCCACCGCGCACCGCCAGGCAGGCGCGCCGGTCACCGCCGTGCACCCGCAGCTCGTCGGGCTGGACCTGGTGTTCGGGGCGACCGACCCGGCGACCCTGGCCGACGCGGACCTGGTCTTCCTGGCCCTGCCGCACGGCGAGTCGGCGGCCCTGGCCGCCGCCCTGCCCGAGACGGTGCGGGTGGTCGACCTGGGCGCGGACCACCGGCTGCGCGACGCCGCCGCCTGGACGCGGTACTACGGCGGTGAGCACGCCGGGACCTGGACCTACGGCCTGCCCGAACTGCCCGGCCAGCGCGCCGCGATCGCCGCCGCGACCCGGGTCGCCAACACGGGCTGCTACGCGGTGGCCACCACGCTCGCGCTCGCCCCGCTTGTCGCGGCCGGCGCGGTCGACCCCGCCGACGTGGTGGTGGTCGCCGCCTCCGGCACCTCCGGCGCGGGCCGGGCCGCCAAGACCAACCTGCTCGGCAGCGAGGTGATGGGCGACCTGTCGCCGTACAAGGTGGGGGCCCACCAGCACGTGCCGGAGATCAAGCAGGCCACCGGCGCGACCAGCCTCTCCCTTACCCCGCTCCTCGCGCCGATGCCGCGCGGCATCCTCGCCACGGTCACCGCCGTGCCGACCGGCTTCGGCGTCGACCCTCGCGCGGTCCTGGCCGAGGCGTACGCGGACGCGCCGTTCGTGCACGTGCTGCCCGAGGGGGCCTGGCCGCACACCGCCGCCACCCTCGGCTCGAACTCCTGCCACCTCCAGGCGGGTGTCGACGTCGACTCCGGTCGGGTGATCGTGGTCAGCGCGATCGACAACCTCGGCAAGGGCGCCGCCGGCCAGGCCGTGCAGTGCGCCAACCTGATGCTCGGCCTGCCGGAGGCCACGGGCCTGTCCGTCTGGGGGATCGCACCATGAGTGTCACCACACCGAAGGGATTCCGGGCCGCCGGGGTCGCCGCCGGGCTCAAGGGCAGCGGCGCCAGCGACATCGCCCTGGTCGTCAACGACGGCCCGGACGCCGGGATCGCCGGCGTCTTCACCGCCAACCGGGTCAAGGCCGCCCCGGTGCTGTGGACCCAGCAGGTGGTCCGCGGCGGCGTGGCCCGCGCCGTGGTGTTGAACTCCGGTGGCGCGAACGCCTGCACCGGCCCGGCCGGCTTCCAGGACACCCACGCCACCGCCGAGCACACCGCCGCCGCGCTGACCTCGGCCAGCCCTCGGCTGCGGCTCGGCGCCGCCGACGTCGCGGTCTGCTCCACCGGCCTGATCGGCGAGCGGTTGCCGATGCTGAAGCTGCTGCCCGGCGTGCGGGCGGCGATCCGGGGCCTGTCCCGCGGCGGCGGTACCGCCGCGGCCGAGGCGATCATGACCACCGACACCCGGCCGAAGACCACCGTGGCCGTCGGCAGCGGCTGGACCGTCGGCGGCATGGCCAAGGGCGCCGGCATGCTCGCCCCGGCCATGGCGACGATGCTCTGCGTGCTGACCACCGACGCGGTGGCCGGGCCGGAGGCGCTCGACGCCGCCCTGCGCGCCGCCTGCCGGGTCACCTTCGACCGGATCGACTCCGACGGCTGCATGTCCACCAACGACACCGTGCTGCTGCTGTCCAGCGGCTCGTCCGGCATCGAGCCGACGCAGGCGGAGTTGACCGCCGCCGTCACCGCTGCCTGTCACGACCTGGCCCAGCAGCTCATCGCCGACGCCGAGGGCGCCACCAAGCAGATCGCCATCGACGTGGTCGGCGCCGCGAGCGAGGACGACGCGGTCGAGGTGGGCCGGTCGGTGGCCCGCAACAACCTGGTCAAGACGGCGTTGTTCGGCAACGACCCGAACTGGGGACGGATCCTCGCCGCCGTCGGCACCACCGCCGCCGCGTTCGAGCCGGACGCCGTCGACGTCGCCGTGAACGGGATCTGGGTGTGCCGCTCCGGCGCCGCCGCCGAGGACCGCTCCAAGGTGGACCTTAGCGGGCGGGACGTGACGATCCGGATCGACCTGCACGCCGGCGACGCGGAGGCCACGGTGTGGACCAACGACCTGTCGCACGCGTACGTGCACGAGAACTCGGCGTACTCGACGTGAGCGCGAGGAACGCAGCGCAGCGGAGTCCCGCAGTCGTGATCGGAAGGTGGGCATCGTGAGCGCGAGGAACGCAGCGCAGCGGAGTCCCGCAGTCGTGATCGGAAGGTTGGCACGGTGAGTCTCACCGCGGATCTCACCCGGGCCCAGGCGAAGGCCGAGACCCTGGTCGAGGCGCTGCCCTGGCTGGCCCGCCTCGCCGGCGCCACCGTCGTGGTCAAGTACGGCGGCAACGCGATGGTCGAGCCTGAACTCCAGCGGGCCTTCGCCGCCGACATGGTGTTCCTGCGCTACGCCGGCCTCAAGCCGGTCGTCGTGCACGGCGGCGGGCCGCAGATCTCCGCCATGCTCGGCCGGCTCGGCATCGACAGCGAGTTCAAGGGCGGCCTGCGGGTCACCACCCCCGAGGCGATGGACGTCGTGCGGATGGTGCTGGTCGGCCAGGTCGGCCGGGAGCTGGTCGGGCTGATCAACGCGCACGGCCCGTACGCCGTCGGCCTCTCCGGCGAGGACGCCGGCCTGTTCACCGCCGTGCGCCGCCCGGCGTACGTCGACGGGGAGCCGGTGGACATCGGCCAGGTCGGCGACGTCGAGTCGGTCGACCCGTCGGCGGTGACCGACCTGATCGCGGCCGGCCGCATCCCGGTGATCTCCACCGTCGCGCCGGACGCCGACGGGGTGCTGCACAACCTCAACGCCGACACCGCCGCCGCCGCGCTCGCGATCGCGCTCCAGGCCCGCAAGCTGGTCGTCCTCACCGACGTCCCCGGCCTCTACGCGAACTGGCCCGACACCGACAGTCTGGTCAGCGAGATCACCACCGACGACCTGGCGGAGCTGCTGCCGTCCCTGGAATCGGGGATGGTCCCGAAGATGGAGGCCTGCCTGCGGGCGGTGCGCCAGGGCGTGCCCGCAGCACACGTCGTCGATGGCCGGGTCGCCCACTCCACGCTGCTTGAGGTCTTCACCTCGGAAGGGTTCGGAACGATGGTCGTGAGCGCGAGGAGTGAGCCTGCGAGCCCCGCAGTCGCGAACAGGAAAGGCTCGGTTCCGTCATGAGCACGCTGGTGGACCGCTGGCGGCAGTCGTTGATGGACAACTACGGCACCCCGCCGCTCGCGCTGGTGTCCGGCTCCGGCGCGGTCGTGGTCGACGACGCCGGTCGGGAGTACGTCGACCTGCTCGGCGGCATCGCGGTCAACGCCCTCGGCCACGCCCACCCGGCCGTGGTGGCCGCCGTGTCCCGGCAGGTCGCCACCCTCGGACACGTGTCGAACCTGTTCGTCGCCGAGCCGCCGGTGGCCCTGGCCGAGTTGCTGCTGGCCCTCGCGGGCCGGCGCGGCCGGGTCTTCTTCGCCAACTCCGGCGCCGAGGCCAACGAGGCCGCGTTCAAGCTGTCCCGGCTCACCGGGCGTACCCACGTCGTGGCGACCGTCGGTGGCTTCCACGGCCGGACCATGGGCGCGCTCGCGCTCACCGGCCAGCCCGCCAAGGCCGACCCGTTCCGCCCGCTGCCCGGCGACGTCACCCACGTCGCGTACGGCGACGCGGCGGCCCTCGCCGAGGCGGTGACCGACTCGACCGCCATGGTCATCCTGGAGCCGATCCAGGGCGAGAACGGCGTCGTCGTCCCGCCCCCCGGCTACCTCACCGAGGCCCGGCGGATCACCGCCCGGCACGGCGCCCTGCTGGTCCTCGACGAGGTGCAGACCGGTGTCGGCCGCACCGGGCACTGGTTCGCCCACCAGGCCGAGGGCGTCGAACCCGACATCGTCACCCTTGCCAAGGGCCTCGGCGGCGGCCTGCCCATCGGCGCCTGCCTGGCCTTCGGCCCGGCCGCCGACCTGCTCAGGGCCGGCTCCCACGGCACCACCTTCGGCGGCAACCCGGTGAGCTGCGCCGCCGCCCTCGCGGTGGTGTCGACCATCGCCAGCGAAGGGCTGCTCGACCACGTCAAGCGGGTCGGCGAGCGGCTGCGCCGGGGCGTCGAGGCGCTCGGCCACCCCCTCGTGGCCGAGGTGCGCGGCGCGGGCCTGCTGCTCGGGATCGTGCTCACCGCCGACGTGTCCGGCCCGGTGGCGACCGCGCTGCGGGAGGCCGGGTTCCTGGCCAACCCGGTGCAGCCCGGCGTGGTCCGGCTCGCCCCGCCGCTGGTCCTCACCACCGACCAGGCCGACGCCTTCCTGGCCGCACTGCCCGCCGCCCTCGACGCCGCCACCACCCCGGAGGCCACCGCATGACCCGCCACCTGCTGCGCGACGACGACCTCTCGCCGGCCGAGCAGTCGGCCGTGCTGGACCTGGCCGCCCGGATGAAGGTCGAGCGGTACACCCACAAGCCGCTGGCCGGCCCGCGGTCGGTGGCGATGCTGTTCGACAAGCAGAGCCTGCGCACCCGGATCTCGTTCGACGCCGGCGTCGCCGAGCTGGGCGGCCACCCGCTCGTGGTGGACACCCAGGTCACCCACTTCGGCCGGGGCGAGGCCCTCGCCGACGCCGGCCGGGTGCTGTCCCGGTACGTGGCCGCGATCGTGCTGCGCACCCACGGTGACGACCGGATCGCCGAGGTCGCCGCCGGGGCGAGCGTGCCGGTGATCAACGCCCTCACCGACGGCTTCCACCCCTGCCAGCTCCTGGCCGACCTGCTCACCGTCCGCGAGCGGTTCGGCGACACCCGGGGCCGCACCCTGGCGTACGTCGGGGACGCGGCGAACAACATGGCGCACTCGTACCTGCTGGCCGGGGCGACCGCCGGGATGCACGTGCGGGTCGCCGGGCCGGACGGGTTCGACCCCGACCCCGAGGTGGTCACCCGGGCGGCGGAGATCGCCGCCGGCACCGGCGGGTCGGTACGGGTGCTGCGCGACCCGGTGGAGGCGGTCCGGGACGCCGACGTGCTGGCCACCGACACCTGGACCTCGATGGGGCAGGAGTCCGACGGGCTGGACCGGATCACCCCGTTCCTGCCGTACCAGCTCAACAAGGAGCTGCTCGGGCACGCCGCGCCGGGCGCGATCGTGCTGCACTGCCTGCCCGCGCACCGGGGTGAGGAGATCACCGACGAGGTGCTCGACGGCCCGCAGAGCGCGGTGTTCGACCAGGCGGAGAACCGGCTGCACGCGCAGAAGGCGCTGCTGGCGTACCTGCTGGAGAGCCCGGAATGACCGCCCCGCTGACCCGCGCCGCCCGGCACGCCCGCATCGTCGAGCTGATCCGCGACAAGGCGGTCCGCTCGCAGACGGAGCTGGCCGACCTGCTCGCCGGTGACGGTGTGGGAGTCACCCAGGCCACCCTGTCGCGGGACCTCAAGGAGCTGGGCGCGGTCACCGCCCGGGGCGGCGACGGGCGCCCCGTGTACGTCATCCCCGAGGACGGCCACCGGCCGCTGCGCGACGCCGAGGCCGCCCCGGCCCGGCTGATCCGGCTGCTGAGTGAGCTGCTCAACGAGGTCGACTCCAGCGGCAACATCGCCGTGCTGCGCACCCCGCCGGGCGCAGCCCAATACCTGGCCAGCGCGTTGGACCGAGCGGGCCTGCCCGAGGTCGTCGGCACCATCGCCGGCGACGACACCATCCTCGTCGTGGCCCGCGAGGCCGTTGGCGGCGCCGCCTTGGGCGAGAAGCTCGCCGCGTGGTCCCGCCGGGAAGAGAACGTCGAAGGGAGCAACACACCATGACCGAGCGGGTCGTCCTTGCGTACTCCGGGGGGTTGGACACCTCCGTCGCGATTCCGTACCTGGCTGAGCAGACCGGCGCCGAGATCATCGCGGTGGCGGTGGACGTCGGGCAGGGCGGCGAGGATCTCGACGCCATCCGGCAGCGTGCCCTGGACTGCGGGGCCGTCGAGTCCGAGGTGGTGGACGCGCGCGACGAGTTCGCCGCCGAGTACTGCCTGCCGGCGATGCGGGCCAACGCCCTCTACATGGACCGGTATCCGCTGGTCTCCGCGCTGTCCCGGCCGTTGATCGTCAAGCACCTGGTGGCCGCGGCCCGCAAGCACGGCGGCACCATCGTGTCGCACGGCTGCACCGGCAAGGGCAACGACCAGGTCCGCTTCGAGGTCGGCCTGGCCGCGCTCGCCTCCGACCTGAAGATCATCGCCCCGGCCCGGGACTTCGCCTGGACCCGGGACAAGGCGATCGCCTTCGCCGAGGAGAAGGGGCTGCCGATCGACGTGTCGGCCAAGTCGCCGTACTCGATCGACCAGAACCTGTGGGGCCGGGCCGTGGAGACCGGGTTCCTGGAGGACATCTGGAACGCCCCCATCGAGGACCTGTACTCGTACACCTCCGACCCGGCGCAGGAGCGCGACGCCGACGAGGTGGTCATCACCTTCGACGCCGGCGTGCCGGTCGCGATCGACGGCGAGACCGTCACTCCGTACCAGGCGATCCTGGAGCTGAACCGGCGCGCGGGCGCGCAGGGCGTCGGCCGGCTCGACATGGTCGAGGACCGCCTGGTCGGCATCAAGAGCCGCGAGGTGTACGAGGCCCCTGGCGCGATCGCGCTGATCGCCGCCCACCAGGAGCTGGAGGCGGTCACCGTCGAGCGGGACCTGGCCCGGTTCAAGAAGGGCGTCGACCAGCGCTGGGGCGAGCTCGTCTACGACGGCCTCTGGTTCTCGCCGCTGAAGAAGGCCCTGGACGCCTTCATCGACGACGCCCAGCAGCAGGTCTCCGGCGAGGTGCGGCTCACCCTGCACGGCGGCCGGGCCACCGTCACCGGCCGACGCTCCGAGGCCAGCCTGTACGACTTCGGCATGGCCACCTACGACACCGGCGACACGTTCGACCAGTCCCTGGCCAAGGGCTTCGTGCAGTTGTGGGGCCTGCCGAGCAAGATGGCCGCCGCGCGGGACGCCCGGTTGGTTGGCTCCTGACCGTGGGAACCACAATGGGTGGCGTGGACGACAAGAGCCTCACCGAGAACAGTGCCGCGACCAACCGTACGAGCCTGTGGGGTGGCCGGTTCGCCGGCGGCCCCTCCGAGGCCCTGGCCCGGCTGTCGGTCAGCGTGCAGTTCGACTGGCGCCTCGCCCCGTACGACATCGCCGGGTCCCGGGCGCACGCCCGGGTCCTGGCGGGCGCGGGCCTGCTCGACCCGGAGGAGCTGGGCCGCATCCTCGCCGCCCTGGACGACCTGGAGGCCGCCTGCGCCTCCGGGTCGTTCCGCCCCACCGTGGACGACGAGGACGTGCACACCGCCCTGGAACGCGGGCTGCTGGAGCGCCTCGGCAGCCTCGGCGGCAAGCTGCGCGCCGGCCGGTCCCGCAACGACCAGGTCGCCACCGACCTGCGGCTCTACCTGCGCGACCACGCCCGGGGCGTGGCCGCCCGGCTGGTCGAGCTGGCCGAGGCCCTCACCGAGCAGGCCGAGCGGCACGTCGACACGGCCGCGCCGGGGATGACCCACCTCCAGCACGCCCAGCCGGTCACCTTCGGCCACTGGCTGCTGGCCCACGTGCAGCCGCTGCTGCGCGACCTGGACCGAATGCGGGACTGGGACCACCGGGCCGCGGTCAGCCCGCTCGGGGCGGGCGCGCTGGCCGGCTCCGGCCTGCCGCTGGACCCGGTGGCCGTCTCGAAGGAGCTCGGCTTCCGCACGTCCTTCGCCAACTCGATGGACGCCGTGGCCGACCGGGACTTCGTCGCCGAGTTCCTCTTCATCACCGCGATGATCGGGGTGCACCTGTCCCGCCTCGGCGAGGAGGTGGTGCTGTGGACGTCGCACGAATTCGGCTGGGTCGAGCTGGACGACGCCTTCGCCACCGGCTCGTCGATCATGCCGCAGAAGAAGAACGCGGACATCGCCGAGCTGGCCCGGGGCAAGTCCGGCCGGCTCGTCGGCGGCCTGGTGAGCGTGCTGACCATGCTCAAGGGCCTGCCGATGGCGTACGACCGGGACATGCAGGAGGACAAGGAGCCGGCCTTCGACGCGGTCGACACCCTGGAGCTGCTGCTGCCGGCCCTCGCCGGGATGATCTCCACGATGACCGTCCGCGTCGACCGCCTGGTGGCCGCCGCCCCTGTCGGCTTCTCCCTGGCCACCGAGGTCGCCGACTGGCTGGTCCGCCGCAACGTGCCGTTCCGGGACGCGCACGAGATCACCGGCAGGCTGGTCGCGCTCTGCGCGGTCCGCGAATGCGCCCTCGACGAGGTCTCCGACGCCGACCTGGCGACGGTCAGCGAGCACCTCGACCCGTCGGTGCGCGACGTGCTCTCGGTCTCCTCGGCCCTGGCCGCGCGGATCACCCCCGGCTCCACCGGCCCCGGCCCGGTCGCCGACCAGCTCGCCGCCGCCGCCGACCAGCTCGCCGGCTGGCGGGAGTGGGCCGCCGAGCAGGTAGTGCCCCGCTGACGACGCCGTCCTGACGCGGCGGTTGCCGCGACCGACGCGGCGCGCGGGAACCTTCCGCGCGCCGCGTCGGTCGTCGTGCCGCGCTCAGCCCGCCGCGTCGGTCGTCGTGCCGCGCTCAGCCCGCCGCGTCGGTCGTCGTGCCGCGCTCAGCCCGCCGCCGGGCGGTCCCGCTTCGGCAGCTTCGCCACCACCGCCTCGTACGAGGCGTCCACCGCCTCGCGCAGCTCGTCGCCGTCGATCGCGCCGGTCAGCCGCAGGCTGTTCCACCCCGACCGGCCGAGGTAGGGGGAGGGGACCGCGTCGTCGGGGAAGCGGTGCAGCCACTCGTCGGCCAGTTCCCGGGTCGGGCCGCACTTGACGCCCACCCGCTCGCCCGACTCGGGGCCGAGGAAGGCGAAGATGCGCCCGCCCACCTTCACCACCTCGCCGTCGTCCCAGGGCTGGTCCAGCCACGCCCCCGGTTTCGCCAGGCAGTACGCCAACAGCTCCGCGCGCTCCATCACTTTTTCCGCCCCTCGCCGGCCCCGGCGTCGACCCGGCCGGTGAGCCGCTCGTAGCGCTGCCGGGCGGCCTGGGGTGTGCCGAGGCCCAGCCCGTAGGCGATCGACTGCCAGGTCAGCCCCCGGTCACGGGCGAGCCGGAGCAGACCGGCCTCCAGCGCGTCCAGTTCCGCCCGCACGTGCGGCACCAGGGTGAGCGCGGCCACCAGGTCGGCGGAGTCGACCGGCTCCTCGTCGGCGGCCAGCTCGGCCCCGCCCGCGGCCAGCGCGGTCACCAGGGCCACCGCCTCGTACGGGTCCGGCACGTACGGGTTGGTGTGGCGTCGGCGGCGCGCGTCGTCGGACGCGTGCCGCTCGGCGATTCGGGTCAACGCGGCATAGGTGCGCTGTGCCCGGGCGCGGCCGGGGTCGGGGGCGGTGAACGGATCCTGCTCCGCTGCGGTCATGCCGCCGAGTCCAGCAGGAAAACGAGCCGTTGTCAACGGAGCGTTTAAAGCTCCTTGCTTGTCGAGGTCGCGCCGGCGCAAGAAGCGCGTGCCCCGTCCTCTCGCTGGTTGTGGCTGGTCTGCTCATAAGCTCGCGGGATGGTATTGCAGATCACGGTCAACGCTGGTCCGGAGCACGTGGACGCCGCTGCGCAGATCTGGGCCGAGACCACGGCGGCGCGGGACGGTGCTGAGGACGTCGCGCCGCTTGAGTTGGCTCGTCCGCTGATCCGGACTGTGCTGGACAGTTCACCGCGGTCGGTGCTGCTCGTGGCTGACGACGATGGGCGGACAATCGGATTTGCGGCGATGGAACCGTGGGGGCGGGCACGCGAGGATCAAGCGATCGCGGAGGTCCGCTATGTCGGGGTCAGCCCGGGTGCCTGGGGTGAAGGCGTCGGACGACGGCTGATGGCGGAGGTCCCGGACGTGCTGGCGCAAGCAGGGTACGAGCAGGCGGTGCTGATGGTGTACACCGACAACACGCGGGCCGTGCGGCTGTACGAAGGCCTCGGCTGGCGTGTCCAGGGGACGCCGGTACCGCATTCGCGCAGCGGCAGGCTTGAGCAGTTGTACGTCCTCGACGTATCCGGTGGCGACGCGCGATGAGCGTCGGAGTGGGTTGAGGCGGGCCGCCGAGCCCACGACGGTTTACAACGAAGGCATTTCGGGTGCGCTCCCCCTCGAACAAAAGGGCACCCATCCGTTTGCGGAGGGTGCCCTTTTTCTGCGCGGACTCAATCCCGGTCCGCTTGCCACGACAGCGCCGATGGTGGTTGTGCATGGACATCAGGCGTGGAATCCTCGGTGCCGGGAAAAGGGGATATCTATGATCAAAGTTGCCGTGACCAGTGTCTTCGTCGACGACCAGGAGAAGGCGCTGCGCTTCTACACGGACGTGCTGGGCTTCGCGGTGGGGCACGACATCCCGCTCGGCGGTGGTGCCCGGTGGCTCACCGTCGTCTCGCCGGCCGACCCCGACGGCGTTCACCTGCTGCTGGAGCCGAACGGCTCGCCGGTGGCGCAGGCGTACCAGCAGGGACTGCGCGCGGCAGGGCTGCCGGTGATCATTTTCGCCGTGGACGACCTGGCGAAGGAACACGAGCGGCTCACCGGTCTCGCCGTCACGTTCACCGCCCCGCCGGCCCCGACCGGGCCGGTCCTCTCGGCGGTCCTCGACGACACCTGCGGCAACCTGGTCATGCTTCAGCAGCCGCTCGGCTGAACAGCCGGGCCGCGAAGGCGAGACAGCGCCGAGAAGCCTGTTCCAGCGAGGAAGCACCCCTGTGCAGGTGGGCGGCGGCCAGCGTCGCTCCCGGTTAAATGGCGAGCCACGGCCACCTGACACCGGTATGGTCCTGGGCGTGCCACGGGAGCGTTCACGCTGCCGGAAAGCAACTGCCGCACCAGGCGTAACCCCGGCCCCGCCCGGCGGTTGCCGGGTTGGGTTGATCGGGCGAGTGCTCACCGACGTACGAGTCAACCGGCCTCCCGAACCGAGCTGGGCCGTTCGCCAGTGCCCCGATGGCGTCACACCCTGCGGTTATCTTCGCCGTCGCCGCTGACAAACTGCCCTGATTGAGGAGACCGTGCCCGAGACAAGCCTTGTCGCCGAGAGCAGTCCCATGCCGGCACCCGCACACTGGAAACGCAACGTGGCGCTTTTCCTGTCCGGCCAGACCGTGTCGCTGTTCGGTTCAATGATCGTCCAGTACGTGGTCATGTGGTACGTCACGCTGGAGACCAAGTCCGGCCTGGCGATCGCGCTCTACGCCGTCTGCGCGTTCGCCCCCCAGGGTGTCGTGTCGATCTTCGCCGGGGTGCTGGCCGACCGGATGAACCGCAAGACGCTGACGATCATCGCCGACGCGGGCATTGCGGCGGCGACCCTGGTCCTGGCCCTGTTGATGTTGAACGGCATCACGGAACTGTGGGTGATCCTGCTGGCGGTCGCGGTCCGATCCTTCGGGGCCGGGGTGCAGACACCGACGGTGCAGGCGATCATCCCGCAGATCGTGCCGGCCGACCAGCTGATGCGGGTCAACGGCATGTTCCAGACCACCGGCTCCGCGATGGCGCTGCTGGCTCCGGCGGTGGCTGCCGCCATCTACGCCGGTTTCGGAGTGGTGCCGGTCTTCTTCCTGGACGTGATCACCGCCGTGATCGGCATCGGGCTGCTGGCCCTGGTCGCGGTGCCCACCCTGGATCGGGCGACAGAGACCACGACCACCTACCGGCAGGACCTGGTCGAGGGCATGCAGTACATCTGGACCCACCGGATCGTCCGCTGGCTACTGCTGGTCTTCGCGATCATCTTCATGCTCACCGTCGCGCCGTCGTTCGTCACGCCGCTGATGGTGGCCCGCACCTTCGGTAGCGAAAAGTGGATGCTGGCCGTACTGGAGATCGCGTTCAGCGTGGGAATGCTGCTCGGCGGAGCATTGATCGCCACCTGGCTGGCCAAGCGCAGCCGGATCGGACTCATCCTGATCTCCACCTTCAGCTTCGCGATCCTCACCGTGGCGCTGGGCCTCAGCACCCACCTGTGGGTCTTCTACGGCTTCATGTTCTTGTTCGGGCTCGCGGTCCCACTGTTCTCCACCCCGTTCATGACCTTGATCCAGGAAACGGTGGAGCCGGAGAAGCACGGCCGGGTGTTCAGCTACGTCGGCATCGTGATGGCCCTGGCCACCCCGATCGGCATGGTGGTGTTCGGCCCGCTGGCCGACGTGATCAGCGTTCAGACCCTGCTGATCGTGGCTGGCCTGGTCACGGTCGCCGTGATGATCGTGGCGATCATGGTGCCGTCCGGGCAGGCTGCGATCGCCGCCGCCCGAGCCACGTCATCGCCGGTAGCCGAGGGCCCAGCTGCCGAGGAGCCGCTGGTCGCCCCCAGCTAGGCGCTGCGCCCGTCGAAAACCCGGCCTCAACGTGACACCTCGCCACCAGATGGTTACCTGACAGTCTCCGAGCCGCCCGGCGGCCGACCCTCGGGAGCCCGACGCCACGGACGACGCGGTCGCCGGGTGCGTCGGTTCGGCCCCGGATAGGCTCGCGCCATGGTGTCGTCCCCCACCGCATCGGCGCACGACGCCGGCCTCGCCGCGCTGGCCGAGCTGCTGGCCGGGCCGGTCGTGCCCGCCGCCCGGGGCCTGCTCGGCTGCCGGCTGTCGGCCGACGGGGTCACCGTCCGGATCACCGAGGTCGAGGCTTACGCCGGTACGGCCGGCGACCCGGCCTCGCACGCGCACCGGGGCCGTACCCCGCGCAACGCCGTGATGTTCGGCCCGGCCGGGCACGCCTACGTCTACTTCACCTACGGCATGCACTGGTGCATGAACGTGGTGACCGGGCCCGACGGGGAGGCCTCGGCGGTGCTGCTGCGCGCCGGCGAGGTGGTCGACGGACTCGACGTGGCCCGCGCCCGGCGCGCCGCCGCGCGCCGGGACATCGACCTCGCGCGCGGGCCCGCCCGGCTCTGCGCGGCGCTGGGCATCGACCGGGCCACCTACGGCGTCGACCTGCTCGGCGACGGGTCGGTGCGGCTGCGACCGGCCGACGTGCCAGTGCCTGATCGCGCGGTTGCCGCCGGGCCCCGGGTCGGCGTGACGGGCGCGCACGACATGCCGTGGCGGTTCTGGATCGCGGAGGATCCGACGGTCAGCGCCTACCGCAGGCACGTCCCCCGTCGGCGGTCCTGACGCCGCTGTCGTCCGAGGGGGATACCGGCTTCCCCACCTGGAAGGACGTCACCAGCGGAGTCGCTTCGACGGTCGGCTGGGCGGCCTCCTGAGGCAGGCCTCGACCGCTTCCCTGAGGTTGGCCAAGGCGTCGTCGAGCGTCTCGTACAAGGCGATGTGCGCGCGGTACCTGCGCGGCGACGTGCCGGTGCGGCTGCGCCCCGTGCCGGCGGGGGTCGCCCCGGTGCGTCCGCCGGTTTCTGTCGGTCCGGGTGGTCATAATCACGCCACATGTTCCCGGCGGACCGGAGGTAACCGTGGCGACCCTGCTCGTGATCGGCACCGGCAAGGGGCTCTTCCTCGCCACCAGCACCGACGGCCGTCGAAGTTGGCAGATCGGCGGCCCGCACTTTCCGATGACCGGTGTCTACGCGGTGGCGGTGGACAAGCGGCGTGCCGTTCCCCGCCTGCTCGCCGGGACGTCCAGCTCGCACTTCGGGCCCAGCCTGGCGACCAGCGACGATCTGGGGTCGTCCTGGCAGGAGCCCGAGCACGCCCCGGTCGCCTTCCCGGCCGACGCCGCGGCGAGTCTCGGTCGGGTCTGGCAACTCGCCCCCGGTGGGCCGGCGGAGCCGGACGTGGTCTGGGCCGGCACCGAGCCGTCGGCGCTGTTCCGTTCCGCCGACGGTGGCCGCACCTTCGAGCTGGTCCGCGGGCTCTGGGACCATCCCCACCGCACGCAGTGGGGCGCGGGCTTCGGCGGGCAGGCGGTGCACAGCGTCCTGCCGCACCCGCGCGACCCGGCCCGGCTCGTGGTGGCCATGTCGACCGGCGGGGTCTACCGGTCCGACGACGCGGGGGCGAGCTGGGCGCCGGGCAACACCGGAATCCACGCCCGCTACCTGCCCGACGAGTGGCCCGAGTTCGGCCAGTGCGTCCACAAGATCGCCCGGGACGCCGGTGACCCCGAGCGGCTCTACGCCCAGAACCACCATGGGGTCTACCGCTCCGACGACGGGGGCGGCACCTGGGCCTCGATCGCCGCCGGCCTGCCCAGCGACTTCGGCTTCCCGATAGTGGCCCATCCCACCCGCCCCGGCATGATCTGGTCGTTCCCCCTCGTCGCCGACTGGCAGCGCTTCCCGGCGGACCACCGCTGCCGGGTCTACCGTTCCGCCGACGCCGGTGGGACGTGGGAGCCGCTTGCCACCGGCCTGCCCGACGGCCCGTTCTACCCGGCGGTGCTGCGCGACGCGATGTGCGCCGACGACGCCGACCCGGCCGGGGTCTACTTCGGCACCCGCTCCGGCGAGGTCTACGCCAGCCGCGACGAGGGCGACTCCTGGTCCCTGGTCGCCGCCCACCTGCCCGACGTGCTCTGCGTCCGGGCCGCGGAGGTCTGAGTGGTCACCGTCCTGGTGCCCGGTCCGCTGCGCGGCGAGGTCGGCGGCGCGGCGCGGCTCACCGTCCGGGCCCACGGCACGCTGCGGGACGTCCTCGACGAACTGGCCGACGGCTGGCCCCGGCTGGCCCGCCGCCTCCGCGACGAGCGGGGTGACCTGCGCCGGTACGTCAACGTCTACGTCGACGGGGAGGACTGCCGGCACGCCGGCGGCCTGGCGGCGCCGGTCCGCCCCGGTGCCGAGGTGCGGGTGCTTCCCTCGGTGGCCGGCGGCTGACTCCGGCCCGGTGGGCGGGGCCCCGCCCGACGGAATAGTTGACTCGTCAAATAGGTTGTGCGCTGCGTCCGAGGGTCGGAGACGGCCCCGGTAGTCAGCGAGGAGTGGGTCATGCAGTTCGGGATCTTCAGCGTCGGAGACGTCACCGTCGACCCGACCAACGGGCGGGAGCCGTCCGAGCACGAGCGGATCAAGGCGATGGTGACGATCGCTCAAAAGGTGGAGGAGGTCGGCCTCGACGTCTTCGCCACCGGCGAGCACCACAACCCTCCGTTCGTGCCGTCGTCGCCCACCACCATGCTGGGTTGGATCGCGGCCCGCACCGAGCGGCTGCTGCTCTCCACCGCGACCACGCTGATCACCACCAACGACCCGGTGAAGATCGCCGAGGACTACGCGATGCTCCAGCACCTGGCCGACGGCCGGGTCGACCTGATGCTCGGCCGGGGCAACACCGGCCCGGTCTACCCGTGGTTCGGCAAGGACATCCGCGCGGGCATCCCGCTGACCATCGAGAACTACGACCTGCTGCGCCGGCTGTGGCGCGAGGACGTCGTCGACTGGTCCGGCAAGTTCCGTACCCCGTTGCAGTCCTTCACCGCCACGCCGCGCCCGCTCGACGGGGTGCCGCCGTTCGTCTGGCACGGCTCGATCCGCAGCCCGGAGATCGCGGAGCAGGCCGCGTACTACGGCGACGGCTACTTCGCCAACCACATCTTCTGGCCCAAGGAGCACACCCAGCGGATGGTCGGCCTGTACCGGGAGCGCTTCGCCCACTACGGGCACGGCTCGCCCGACCAGGCGATCGTCGGCCTCGGCGGCCAGGTGTTCATGCGGCGCAACTCGCAGGACGCGGTGCGGGAGTTCCGTCCGTACTTCGACAACGCCCCCGTCTACGGTCACGGCCCGTCGCTGGAGGAGTTCACCGAGCAGACCCCGCTGACCGTGGGCAGCCCGCAGCAGGTGATCGACCGCACCCTGGGATTCCGCGACTACGTCGGCGACTACCAGCGGCAGCTCTTCCTGATCGACCACGCGGGCCTGCCGCTGAAGACCGTGCTGGAGCAGCTCGACCTCCTCGGCGAGGAGGTGGTTCCGGTGTTGCGCCGGGAGTTCGACGCGCTGCGTCCCGCGCACGTGCCCGAGGCACCCACCCACGCCTCGCTCGTCGCCGCCCGGGCCGCGGAGTCGGCCGCCGGGCCTGCCGCCGCCGAGCCGGCCGCCGCCGGTGCGGGGACGGAGACCGGCCGATGAGCCGCCGCACCCTGGCCGTGGTGTCCGCCGGGCTCTCCCAGCCCTCGTCCACCCGGCTGCTCGCCGACCAGCTCGCCGCGGCCACCCGCGACGAGTTGGCCCGGGCGGGCGTCGAGGTCGAGCTGCGCCCGGTCGACCTGCGCGACCACGCCCACGACGTGGTCAACAACCTGCTCACCGGCTTCCCGCCGCCGGCGCTGCGGCAGACCCTCGACGCGGTCGCCGGGGCCGACGGCGTCATCGCGGTCACGCCGATCTTCAACGGGTCGTACAACGGGCTGTTCAAGTCGTTCTTCGACGTGCTCGACTCCGGCACGCTGGTGGACCGGCCGGTACTGATCGCCGCCACCGGCGGCACGGCCCGGCACTCCCTGGCCCTGGAGCACGCCCTCCGGCCGATGTTCGCGTACCTGCGGGCGGTGGTCGTGCCCACGGCGGTCTTCGCCGCGCCGGAGGACTGGTCCGGTGGGACCGCCGAGGGCGCCCTGCGCGCCCGGATCGTCCGTGCGGGCGGGGAACTGGCCGACCAGGTGGGGCGGCGGCCCACCGCCGCCCCGCCCGACCCGTTCGCGCTCACCACCAGCTTCGACGACCTGCTCGCCGGCCGCGACCAGCCCTGACCCGGGGCGCCGGCCCCTAACCCCACCCCACCGGCCGCGTCGGTCCCCGGCCGCCGTGACCGGCGCCGACGGGCCGGCACCGGCGTGGCCGGGGCTGGTGTCGGGGTGGTCGCCCGGCCGCTCAGCCGGCGTCGGTCGGGTACGGGTGGGCGACCAGCACCGGGCAGTGCGCGTGCTGCACCAGCGCCTGGCTGACCGATCCGAGCAGCAGCCCGGCGAAGCCCCCGCGCCCACGGGAGCCAACCACCACCAGGGTCGCGTCCCCGCTGGCCCCGATCAGCGCCTGCTCGGGCTTGGCCGCCCGTAGCGGCCGCCGCTCGACGGTCAGGCCCGGGTGCGCCGCCTCCACCTCGGCGGCGGCCCCGGCGAGTAGGTCCGTCGAGTCGGCCCGGCCCTTCACCCCCGACTCCTCGTCGGGCACCGGACGGGCGTCGTCGGCCGTCGCGACGTGCGCCAGCACCAGGCCGGTGCCCCGGTGGGCCGCCTCGGCGGCGGCGAGGGCGACGGCGAGCCGCCCCGGCTCCGACCCGTCCACCCCGACGACCACCGGGCCGTCGACCGGGATCGGCTGCTCCTCGGGGCGGACGACCAGCACCGGGCAGTGCCCGTGCCCGGCCACCTGGGCGCTGACCGAGCCGACCAGCAGGCCGGTGAAGCCGCCCAGCCCTCGGCAGCCGACCACCACCAGTTCCGCCCGGCGGGACTCCTCGACCAGGCTCGCCGCGGGGCCGCCGGCCACCTGGCGCACCTCGACGTCCACGCCGGGCCAGCGCCCGCGAAGCTCGGACGCCATCCGGTCGAGCATCCGCCGGGACTCGTCGGTCGGCGCGGGCACCCCGAGGTCGTACGGGTTGATCGGCACGCCGTAGCCGAGCGGGTGCAGGTAGCCGTGCACCAGCAGCAGCGGCCGGGACCGCCATGCGGCCTGCTGCGCCGCGTGCTCGGCGGCGACCAGGCTCAACGGCGATCCGTCCACGCCCACCACGACAGGTCGGTTCATCAGCTCTCCCGGGCTCGATCAGAGGCCATTGTCGACGGCCCCGCCGCCGATCACCGGCATTTGCCCGGACACGCCGCCGGGCATGCCTGCCGGAAAGGAGGCCGTGGCCGTCCCGGCACGTGTCGTACCCCGCTCGGTGCCTGCACCCGGCCGCCCGTCGGGCCCGCGTCGGGCGGGGGAGCGCCCGACGCGGGCCCGACGCGGGGTCAGCCGTGGTCGGCGTCCCGGCGGTGCCGCACGATCGCCAGCGGGGAGCGGGCGTGGTGCAGCACTGCGTGGCTGACCGAGCCGAGGAGCAGCCCGCCCCACGCGCCCCGGCCGTGCCCGCCGACGACGGTCAGCTGGGCGGAAGCGGACTCCTCGACCAGCACCGGGGCCGGCGTGTCCCGGATCAGGCGTTGCCGCACCGGCACCTGCGGGTACCGCTCCGACCAGCCGGCGACCGCCTCGGCGAGCGCCCGCTGCTCCTCCTCGACCAGCGCGTCGAGGTCGTACGCCACGGGCAGGATGTCGCCGGGGCCGACCGGCGCGGGGTAGAGCCAGGTGTGCACCGCCACCAGGCCGGTGCCCCGAAGCGCCGCCTCCTCGAAGGCGAAGCCGACCGCCTCGGTGGACAGCGCCGAGCCGTCGACGCCCACCACCACCGGCCCGTCGGCACGGGGCTCGCCGCGCACCACGAGCACCGGGCAGTCGGCCCGCGCCGACAGCTGGACCGCCGCCGAGCCGACCAGCAGCTCGGCGAAGCCGCCGAGGCCGCGGGAGCCGAGCACCACCAGCGCCGCGTCGCGGGACTCCCGCAGCAGCACCGGGATGGGGGAGCCGCCGACGAGTTCTCCGGTCACGTCCACCTCGACGGAGATCTTCCTCGCCTCGGCGACCGCCTCGGCGACGACCTGCTCCGCGAGGTCGCGCAGCCCTGCCTCGGCCGGGCCACCGGGCACCGGCCCGAGCGGGGTGGCGATCAGCGGCCAGACGAAGGCGTGCACCACCCTCAGCGGGCGGTTGCGCGCCGTAGCTTCCCGGGTCGCCGCCCGGACCGCGTCCAGGGCCGAGGCGGAACCGTCCACACCCACCACGACCGGGGCACCGGACCTGCTGGTCATCGCATCCTCCTTCGTCCGGTTCCAGCCTGCTCCGGCGTGGGCTCGCCGGTCAGGGTCGCCGGGCCCGGACCCTGGGCCATTGGTCCCGGACCACCGTCACCGTCACCGACGCGGGGAGCCGGGGCGGTGCGGCCGGGGTCCTCGCGGGGCTCCGCCGAGGTGGGGCCCGGCCCGGTGCGGGTGCCGCCGAGGCGTGGGCGCAGCAGGCGCAGCGCCAGCCCCGGCAGCACGGCGACCGCCGCGCACGCCGTCAGCTCGGCCGCCCCGAGCGGGTCGGTGCCGAGCAGCATCCGCAGCGGCTCGACCAGCACCCCGCCGACCTGGAGCAACGCCGAGCCGGCCACCGCGACGAACAGCGCCGGATTGCCCGCCCGCACGCCTGCCGGCCGGGGTGCCCGGACCGCCAGCGCCACCCCGAGCTGCGCCAGGCCCAGGACCACGAACACCACCGACTGCCAGGGCCGGTCCCAGCGGGCGGCGGCCACCCCGGCGCCGAGCACCACGGCCGCGATCAGCCCGCCGGTGACCAGCACGTCCCGGCCCAGGCCGGCGCCCAGCACCGACTCCTGTGGCGAGCGCGGCGCGCGGCGCAGCGTCCCCGGCTCGGCCGGCTCCGCCCCGAGCGCCACCCCCGGCACCCCGTGGGTGAGCAGGTTGATCCAGAGGATCTGCGCCGGCAGCAGCGGCACGGGCAGCCCGAACAGCGGGCCGAGCAGCATGACCGCGATCTCGGCGACCCCGCCGGAGAGGGCGTAGCGCAGGAACCGGCGGATGTTGTCGTAGATGCGCCGGCCCTCGCCGATCGCGGCGGCCACGGTGGACAGCTCGTCGTCGACCAGCACCAGGTCGGCGGCCTGCCGGGCCACCTCCGTGCCCCCGCCCATCGCCACCCCGATGTCGGCGCGGCGCAGCGCCGGGGCGTCGTTGACCCCGTCGCCGGTCATCGCCACCACGTGCCCCCGGGACTGCAACCCGGCGATGATGTCGAGCTTCTGCTCCGGCTGGGTGCGCGCGTACACCCGGGCCGCCGGGTGCGCGTCGGCCAGCTCGCCCTCGTCGCCCCGGACCAGCGGGTCACCGTCGCGCCAGAGCCCGAGCTGACCGCCGATCGCGGCGGCCGTCGCGGGATGGTCCCCGGTGACCAACAGCAACCGGACCCCGGCCGCGTCGAAGCTCGCCGCGAGGTCGGCGGCGCCGGCCCGCAGCGGATCGCCGACAGCGACCAACCCGGCGGGGCGCAGCCCGGTCGGCGCGGCCGGGTCGGGCAGGGTCTCCACCAGCGCAGTCGCGACCGCGAGCACCCGCAGCCCCGCGCCGGCCAGTTCGTGCGCCCGGGCGGTCAGCGCGGCGACCTCCGCGTCGTCCGCGTCGAGCAGCGGCGCGGCGAGGACGTTCTCCGGAGCCCCCTTGCACACCACCAGCCAGCGGCCGTCGCAGGATCGGTGCACCGTGGTCATCCGGCGGTTCGCCTGATCGAACGGATGCTCGGCGACCCGTGGCCAGGCGGCCCGGGTGGTCGCCGGGTCCAGCCCGCACCGGGCGGCGAAGGCCACCAGCGCCGCCTCCAGCGGATCGCCCACCGCGTCCCAGCCCGGCCGCTCGTCCGTCGGTGGGGAGAGCGTGGCGTCGTTGCAGAGCAGCCCGGCCCGCGCCAGGCGGCGCAGCCCGTCCGGTACGGCCACCGCGGCGCCGTCGCGTCGCACCGTCCCGCGCGGCTCGTAGCCCGTGCCGGCGATGTCGTACGCGGCCCCGTCGACGGCCACCGCCCGCTGCACCGCCATCCGGCCCTCGGTCAGGGTGCCCGTCTTGTCGGACGCGATCACGGTCACCGAGCCCAGCGTCTCCACGGCGTGCAGCCGCCGGGGGATGGCCCGCACCGTGGCCATCCGACGGGCCCCGAGCGCCAGGGCCAGGGTCACCACGGCCGGCAGCGACTCCGGCACCGCCGCGACGACGAGGCTGACGGCGGTGACCGCCATGTCCACCACCGGCCGCCCGCTGAAAACGCCGATGCCGAACACGAGCCCGGACAGCGCCACCGCGACCAACCCGAGCATCCGGCCCAGGCCGGCGAGCCGGCGCTGCAACGGGGTGGCCCCGGGCCGGGTGGCGGAGACCAGGGCGCTGATCCGGCCCAGCGCGCTCGCCGTCCCGGTACGGACCACCGTGCCCACCGCCCGGCCGACGGTCACCACCGTGCCGGCGGACACCTCGTCGCCGACGTCCCGGCCGACCGGCGCCGACTCGCCGGTCAGCGCCGACTCGTCCAGGCGCAACCGGCTCGCCTCGACCAGCCGCAGGTCCGCCGGGACGACGTCGCCGGCCTCGACGCGTACCAGGTCGTCGCGGACCACCCCGGCGGCCGGCACGATCAGGTCTTGGCCGTCGCGGACCACCCGGGCAGTCGGGGCGGCGAGCTGGTCCAGCGCGGCGATCGCCCGGTCCGCGCGGACCTCCTGCACCACGCCGATCGCGGTGTTCACCAGCACGACCAGGGCGATGACCGCGGTGTCCGGCCAGTCGCCGAGCGCGGCGGTGACCACGGCCGCGGCCAACAGCAGGGCCACCAGCGGGTCGGTGAGCTGGTGCAGGACGCGGGCGGCCAGGTGCCGTCGGGCCGGCGGTGCGACGCTGTTCGGGCCGTCGGCGCGCAGCCGGGCGGCGGCCTCGGCCGAACCCAGCCCGCATGGCTCGCCCAGCCCGTCCGGTCGGTTCCTGGTGTCAGTGTGCATCCGTCCGCTCCCGTCCGACCGGTCCCGCCACCGCTGACCCCCTGGTGCCCCCGTGACGCGTCACCGGGCACGCCACCCCCTCCACCGTCGTCCTCGCGAGCCGCCGGCGGCAGGGGCGTTGCACCCGGGCGGCCCGGGACCAACGGCCCTGCCGCCGACAGCGCACGGGGGGTTCGGATGGGGGGTGGGACCATCGACAGGAGGTCGAAGCTGTCCACCGTTGCGAGGTTCCTGGGTGACGCGCCGGGGCCCCGCGCCGAGGCGAGAAGAGGCGCCATGACCCCGCTCGACATGCTCCGCGACCACCCGTTCCTGGCCGACGTCCCCGAGCCCTGGCTGACCCGGCTGACCGGGTACGCCCGACCCGTCGTCTGGCACCCCGGCCACCGGCTGTTCCGGGCCGGTCAGCCCGCCGAGCGGTTCTGGCTGGTCCGGGGCGGTGAGGTGACTCTGGACTTTCCGGTGCCCGGACGCGGCGACGTGGGAATCGAGACGATCGGCCCGGGCGGGGTGCTCGGCTGGTCCTGGCTCTTCCCGCCGTACCGCTGGCAGTTCGGGGCGGTGGCCGTGCGGCGCAGCACCGCCGTCGAGTTCACCGCCGCCGGGGTACGCCGGCTGATGGAGTCCGACGACGCGTTCGGCCGGCAGCTCACCGCCCGGTTCATGAGCGTGGTGGTGGACCGTCTCCAGGCGTCCCGGGTACGCCTGCTGGACCTGTACGGCTACCCCGCGGCCCCGCCCCCGACGGCCTGACCGACCCGTCCCGCGAGCAGGGCGAAGGACGGCAGCTCCCGGAGGGCTGTCCGTCACCCGTCGTGGGTGGACCCCCGGGCGGGAGGGCCGTCGACGCGCCGGTGCACGATCAGCTCGTCGACCTCCAGCCGGCCGATGCGCAGCTGCCCGATGACCGCCCGGCGGATCGCCAGCCGGCCGATCGCGACGGCGGCCACGGCGACAGCCCCGCCGGCCAGCACCGCGAGGGCGAGCGAACCGGTCGCGGCCGCGCCCATCGCCCGCGCCCCGACCGCGAGGGCACCCGTGGCGTGCGCCGGCGACACCCGGATCCGGTGCCGGAGGAACGTTCCTGATCCGTTCATGTCCGTGATCCTGCCACGGCGTCGCGTCCGGCTCAGTACACGGTCAGGCCCCGGGCGGCGAACTGCCCACGCACCCGGTCCAGCAGCTCCGCGGCGGGCGGTGCGGTGTCCGCCAGCGGGAAGGCCAGCCCCAGCTCCGCGTACTTGTGCGCGCCGAGCCGGTGGAACGGCAGCACCTCCACCCGTTGCAGGCTGGGCAGCTCGGCGGCGAAGTCGGCGATCCCGGCCACGTTGTCCGGGGCGTCGGTGAGGCCGGGCACCAGCACGAACCGGATCCAGATGGGGGTGCCCCGCTCCGCCAGCCGGCGGCCGAACCGCAGGGTCGGGCCGACCTCCCCGGTCCGGGTCACCCGCCGGTACGTCGCCGGGTCCCGCGACTTGACGTCGAGCAGCACCAGGTCGGTGGCGTCGAGCAGGGCGTCGTCCGCGCGGGCGCCGAGGAATCCGGAGGTGTCCAGCGCCGTGTGCAGGCCCAGGGCGTGACAGCGGCGCAGCACCTCGCCGGTGAACCGGGGTTGCAGCAGCGGCTCGCCGCCGCTGAGCGTCACCCCGCCGCCGGCCACACCGATGAAGCGCCGGTAGCGCTCGATCTCCGCCATCAGTTCGTCCACGGTGCGGTGCCTGCCGCTGCGCCGGTACCAGGTGTCCGGGCTGTGGCAGTACCGGCAGCGCAGCGGGCAGCCGGCCAGGAACGCCACGAACCGGGTGCCGGGGCCGTCCACCCCGACCGACAGGTCCCAGGAGTGGACGGCCCCCGTCAGCTCCCGCGTGGCCCCGGCGGTCACAGCGACCCGTGGAAGGTGCGGGACACCACGTCGCGCTGCTGCTCGGGCGTGAGCCGGACGAAATTCACCGCGTACCCGGACACCCGCACCGTGAGCTGCGGGTAGCGCTCCGGGTGGGACATCGCGTCGAGCAGGGTGTCCCGGTCCAGCACGTTGACGTTGAGGTGGAACCCGCCCGCGTCGGTGTACCCGTCGAGCACCCCGGCGAGGTTGCCGATCCGCTCGTCCCGGGTGCGGCCCAGCCCGTCCGGGGTGACCGTGCCGGTCAACGAGATGCCGTCGCGGGCGGCGTCGTACGGCAGCTTCGCCACCGACAGCGCGGCCGCGACCAGGCCGTGGGTGTCCCGGCCGTTCGTCGGGTTCGCGCCGGGCGCGAACGGCTCGCCGGCCCGCCGCCCGTCCGGGGTGTTGCCGGTGTGCCTGCCGTACACCACGTTGGAGGTGATCGTGAGCACCGACATGGTCAGCTCGGCGTCCCGGTAGGTGCGCTGCCGGCGTAGCTTCTCCGCGAACGCCTCCACCAGCCACACCGCGATGTCGTCGGCCCGGTCGTCGTTGTTGCCGTACGTCGGCAACTCGCCCTCGACGGCGTAGTCGACGGCCAGCCCGGTGGCGTCGCGCAGCACCTTCACCTTTCCGTACCGGATCGCGGCGAGGCTGTCCACCGCCACCGACAGGCCGGCGACACCGGTGGCCATGAACCGGTGCACCGGGTGGTCGTGCAGCGCCATCTCCAGCCGCTCGTACGCGTACCGGTCGTGCATGTGGTGGATGACGTTCAGCGCGTCCACGTACGTCTCGGCCAGCCAGTCCAGCGTCCGGTCGTACGCGGCGAGCACCTCGTCGTAGTCGAGCACCTCACCGCTCACGGGCGGGGCCGCCGGGGCGACCTGCGCGCCGGTCAGCTCGTCCCGGCCGCCGTTGACCGCGTACAGCAGCGCCTTGGCGAGGTTGACCCGCGCGCCGAAGAACTGCATGTCCCGACCCACCCGCATCGCCGACACGCAGCAGGCGATCGCGGTGTCGTCGTCGTACGCGGGCCGGATCAGCTCGTCGTTCTCGTACTGGATGGCGCTGGTGTCCAGCGACACCTGGGTGCAGAACCTCTTGAACCCGTCGGGCAGCCGTGGTGACCACAGCACGGTCAGGTTCGGCTCCGGCGCCGGGCCGAGGTTGTACAGGGTCTGGAGGTAGCGGAAGCTGGTCCGGGTCACCAGCGTCCGGCCGTCGGCGCCCATTCCGCCCAGGGACTCGGTGACCCAGGTCGGGTCGCCGGAGAAGAGCTGGTCGTACTCGGGGGTGCGCAGGAACCGGACGATCCGCAGCTTGATCACGAAGTCGTCGACCAACTCCTGCGCGTCCTGCTCGGTCAGCCGTCCCTCGGCCAGGTCCCGCCGCAGGTAGACGTCCACGAAGGTCGCGGTACGCCCCAGCGACATCGCCGCGCCGTTCTGCTCCTTCGTGGCGGCCAGGTAGGCGAAGTACAACCACTGGATCGCCTCCCGGCCGGTCGCCGCCGGGCCGGAGATGTCGTGCCCGTAGGCGGCGGCCATCTCCTTCAGCTCGCCCAGGGCGCGGATCTGCTCGGCCAGCTCCTCCCGGTCCCGGATCACCTCGTCGGTCGACGGCCGGTCGTCCAGGGCCGCCTTCAGCTCCCGCCGCTGCGTGACCAGGCGGTCCACCCCGTAGAGGGCGACCCGCCGGTAGTCGCCGATGATTCGGCCCCGCCCGTACGCGTCGGGCAGCCCGGTGATGATGTGCGAGCGCCGCGCGGCCAGCACGTCGGCCGGGTACGCGTCGAAGACCGCGTCGTTGTGCGTCCTGCGGTAGCCGGTGTAGATCCGGTGCACCGTCGGGTCCGGGTCGAAGCCGTACGCCTTCAGCGCGGTCTCCACCATCCGCAGCCCGCCGTTCGGCATGATCGCCCGGCGCAGCGGCGCGTCGGTCTGCAACCCGACGATCAGCTCGCGGTCCCGGTCGACGTACCCGGGGGCGTGGGCGGTGATCGTGGACGGGGTGGCCGCGTCGACGTCGTACACCCCCCGGCGGCGCTCCTCGACGAACATCTCCGTCAGCCGCCCCCAGACCGCCAGGGTCCGGTCGGTGGGGCCGGTGAGGAACGCGGCGTCCCCGAGGTACGGCTCGTGGTTGCGGCGGACGAAGTCCGCGACGTCGACCGTGGTGCGCCACGCCCCGTCGACGAAGCCCCGCCACGGGGCCCGGATGTGCTCGGTGCCGGTCATGGTCTGTCCCTCCGGGTCGGTGGTGCGTGTCACGGCGTCAGGACGAGCCGGGCGGCCAGCGTCCTCGACCACCTCGGCTCGCGCGCATCGGGGACCTCCCAGGTCGACTCGCCGCTTGCACCACCAGCCTCGCCCATCCGCGCCGCCGCAGGCAGGGCCCCCGGCCACCCACCCCCAGGACCTTCGACCCCACCCCAGCTCACCCTGACCGGACGTCGGCAGGACCGGACCGGGCGGTACCCGGGCCGTCCCGGCGGCCGGTACCCTGCCCCGGTGACCGCCGAGGACCTGCGCCTGCGCCCGGTGCGCGACGACGACCTGCCCCACCTCTTCGCCTTCGAACAGGACCCGGAGGCCAACCGGGTGGCCGCCTTCGGCCCCGCCGACCCGACCGACCGGGCGGCGTTCGAGGCGCACTGGCGGCGCATCCGCGCCGACCCGGCCATCGTCACCCGCACCGTCACCGTCGACGGCGCGGTCGTGGGCCACGTGGCCGCCTTCCCCGTCGAGGAGCAGACCGAGGTCAGCTACTGGATCGACCGGGCCCGCTGGGGCCGCGGGTACGCCACACGGGCCCTCGCCGCGCTGCTGGCCGCGCTGCCGCAGCGACCGGTGCACGCCCGCGCCGCCAAGGACAACGCCGCCTCCCTCGCCGTGCTGCGCAAGTGCGGCTTCGTCGTCCGCGGCGAGGACCGGGGGTACGCCAACGGTCGCGGCGCCGAGGTCGAGGAATGGATCCTGGAACTCGCCGGCTGACCCGGGGCACGGCGAACCGGGCGGCGGCCAGCAGGCGGGCTGGGCTGGTTACCACTAGTCTCGCGGGGTGAACTGGCTGGACTTGATCGGCTGGATCGGCTCCGCGCTGCTGGTCTGGTCGCTGTTGCAGGCGCGCGTCCTGCGGCTGCGCGCGCTCAACCTCGTCGGCTGCCTCGTGCTGATCGGCTACAACGCCGCCCTCGCCGTCTGGCCGATGGTCGGGCTCAACGTGGTGCTCGCCGTGATCAACGTGTGGTACCTGCGGAAGATGCTCGCCACCCGGCACGACGAGCAGACGTACGAGGTGGTGGAGGTGGGGGTCGACGACCAGTTCCTGGCCCACACCCTGCGGGTGCACGCCGCCGACATCGCCCGGTTCAACCCCGGCTTCCGCTGGGGCGGGCACCCCACCCGGCGTTCGGCGTTCCTGGTGGTCCGGGCCGACGAGGTGGTCGGGGTGGTGCTGTCGCACGCCGAGGGCGACGACGTCGCCCAGGTCGACCTGGACTACGTCACCCAGCGGTTCCGCGACTTCACCCCCGGCGAGTTCGTCTACCGGCGCAGCAGCCTCTTCACGGACCGGGGATTCCACCGGGTGGTCAGCCCGCCCGGCATGGTCGCCCCCTACTATTCCCGGCTCGGCTTCCGCCCCGTGGGCGGCTCCTACGTACTCGATCTGCCCGCCCCACCCGTCGCCGACCGGGTCTGACCCAACGCTCGCGGAGCCCTGACCAGCCGCTCGGCCCGGGCTGACCGGCCGGTTCCCGGGGGCAGGGTTCGCGGACCCGCGCACGGGGCACAGAGAGCCCTACGCCGGCCGGGTCCTCGGGCGGCACCGCCGGTCCTACCCGACCGGGTCGTCCTCGTGAGGGAGAAAACCGGGCGTGCAGAGCTACTGGAGCCAACTGGCCCTGGTCGGAGTCCTGGTCGTCCTCAACGCGATCTTCGCCGGCAGTGAAATGGCGCTGGTCTCGCTGCGGGACAGTCAGATCCAGCGGCTGGAGCGCACGAGCCGGGCCGGGCGGGTGCTGGCCCGGCTCGCCAAGGACCCCAACCGCTTCCTCGCCACCATCCAGATCGGCATCACCCTGGCCGGCTTCATGGCCTCGGCCGCCGCGGCCGTCTCCCTGGCCAAGCCACTGGTGCCGCTGCTCGGGGTGTTCGGCACCGCCGCCGACACCATCGCCATCGTGGCGGTCACCCTGGTCCTGACCTTCGTCACCCTGGTCTTCGGCGAGCTGGCGCCCAAGCGGATCGCCATGCAGGCCGCCGAGCGCTGGGCACTGCTGGTGGCCCGCCCGCTGGACCTGCTGGCCACCCTCACCCGGCCGGCCGTCTGGGCGCTCGGCGCCACCAGCGACCTGGTGGTCCGCCTCGTCGGCTTCAACCCGAAGCACGAGCCGGACGAGATCGGCCCCGACGAGCTGCGCGACATCGTCGCCGGCAACCACGGCTTCACCAAGGAGCAGCGGACCATCATCGCCGGCGCGGTGGAGATCGCCGACCGGCGGCTGCGCGCGGTGCTCGTACCCCGGTTGCAGGTCTTCACGCTCGACAGCGGGACCACCGCGGAGGCCGCGCGGCTGGTGCTGGCCGCCACCGGGCACTCCCGCGCGCCGGTGGTGCGCCACGGCGGCCTCGACGACGCGGTCGGCGTCATCCACCTGCGTGACCTGGTCGGCGTGCCCGACGACCGTCCCGTCGACGAGTGCGCCCGCCCGCCGATGCTGCTGCCCGACTCGCTGCCGGTGGTCGACGCGTTGCGCCAGTTCAAGGCCGAACGCCAGCACATCGCCCTGGTCGTCGACGAGCGCGGCGCGGCCGACGGGATCGTCACCCTGGAGGACATCCTGGAGGAGATCGTCGGCGAGATCTACGACGAGACCGACCGGGACGTGCACGGGGTACGCACCGAGGCCGACGGCGCGATGCTGCTGCCCGGCACCTTCCCGGTGCACGACCTGCCCGACATCGGCGTCGACCTGCCGGGCCGACCGGCCGGCGACTACACCACGGTCGCCGGACTGGTGCTCACCCTGCTGGGGCACATCCCCACCGTCGCCGGCGAGGACGTCACCAGCGACGGCTGGGAGCTGCAGGTCGCCGACATCGACCACCGGGCCATCACCGCGGTACGGCTGCGCCGGGCCGCCGCACCGGCGGAGCCGGACGCCGACGAGACCCCGGACGCCGAACCCGCCCTCGACCCGGCCCGCGGCTGACCGGACGCCTCGGCGTGCCGGCCCGGCCGGCACGCCGCGGCTCAACGTGGCTCCCCGAACGGGAAGCCGGGCACCGGCGGGACCAACCGGATCATGTCGGTCGGCACCTGCTGGCTGTTCCGGCCGAGCAGCCGGGCCACCCAGCGGATCAGCCACGGCCCCGACGGGTGCCGCTCGGGGCCGATCAACCGGCCGACCATCCGGCTGTACCAGTGCCTCGCGACGACCACGTCGGTCAGCCGCAGCCGCCCGTCCGGGCCGTCCCCGCGCACCACCACGTCCACCACCCGGCCCAACCGCCGCCCGCGCAGGTCGTACGCGGTCCGGCCGAGCAGCTCACCCGCTCGCACGGTCCGACCCCGGGATCCGGTCGATCAGGTGCCGCCGCAGCCACTCCTCCATCGGGGAGCCGGGCAGCTCGTCGAGGCCGACCCGCAGCCGAACCGCGCTGTCCACCCGCTCCACCAGGGAATACGGGACGCGTAGCGGCGTCACCGGCGGGTCGTCGACCAACCGGTCCGCCACCGCGAGGAGGAACCGCCCGACCCGGCCGCCGATCCGCTGCGCGAGCGCCCCCTGTCCGCTCAGCAGGGCGGCCACGTACGGCACCCCGTCGGTGTCGACCCCGAACTCCACGTCGTCGACCTTGCCGACCAGCCGCCCGTCCCGGTCGACGATCTGCCGGTCGAGCAACTGCCGGCTGAGCTGCATCCTCATCGGCCCATCCCCGTCATCACCGCCAGCGGGATCGCCGCCACCGACGCGGCGACGATGAGCAGCAGGAACACCGCCCCCAGCAGGTTCAGCACCGGCCCGTTCACCCGGTCACCCAGGTAGGTCCGGTCGTTCGCGACGATCAGGATCGGCAGGTACGTCAGCGGCAGCGCCACCGCACTGATGATCAACATGTACTCGGTCAGCGTCACCGGGTCGACCGTGGTCAGCAGCACCAGCACCCCGAGCAGCACGCTGACCAGCAGCACGCTGTGGAACCGGGCCGCCTCCCGCGGGCTCACCCGCTTGCCCCACTGCCAGCCGAAGTACTGCGCGGCGGCGTACGCGGCGCTCAGCCCGGTCTCCAGCGCGGCACCGAAGGTCACCGCGAAGAACGCCAGCACCGCCACCGCCAGCCCGACGCCCCCGAACGCGAGCACCACCGGCTGCGCCACCTGGTCGAGGGAGTCCAGCGACGCCCCGCCCGGGTGGTACACCACCGCCGCCGTGGCGATCAGCGACAGGGCGAGGAACCCGCCGACCGGGAAGCCGATCAGCACGCTGGTCCGGGCGTCGGCCAGGTCCGCGCCGCTCCACTTCTCCTCCACCCCGCCGGAGGAGAAGAAGAACACCTCGTACGGGCTGACCGTCGAGGCGAACAGGGCCACCGCCACGAACCAGTACGCGCCCCAGCCGTGCCCCGCCGCCCCGCCGTGCAGCCCAGCCCGGCCGAGCGCCGCCCAGTCCGTGGGCAGCCAGAACAGGGCCACCGCGAACACCACCAGGGCCAGCCCGGCCAGCCCGAACACCCGCTCCATCAACTGGAACCGCATCCGCCACAGCACCAGCCAGACGGCCAGGGCGGCGACCGGCACCCAGATCAGGTAGCTCAGCCCGGAGGCCAGTTGCAGGGCCAGCGCCACGCCGCCCAGCTCGGCGGCGAGGGTCAGCACGGTCACCAGGTAGGAGGCCACCAGGTTGAGCAGCGCCACCCGCGGCCCCAGCCGCTCCCGGACCAGGTCGAACACCGCCCGACCGCTGACCGCCGCGATCCGTCCGGCCATCTCCGCGTACGCGCAGATGCCGACCACCCCGAGCAGCAGCACCCAGGCGTGCGCCATGCCGAAACGCGCCCCCGCCTGGCTCGCCGCCACCAGGTCGCCGATGTCCACGAACCCACCGACGGCGGAGAGCACGCCGAGCGTGGCGGCGAGGAGTTTCCTCACCTCGGGTACTGGTCAGCGGATGCCATCGCCGCGACGATAACCGGGCGTACCGCCCCTCATGCCCCGAACCGGGCATCCGGCGGGTGGCTCAGTCCGTGGTCAGGTTCTGCAACCGGACCTGCCCCCGGGAGACCAGCCGCCCGGCGCCGTCGGAGATCTCCACCTGCCAGAGCTGCTGGCTGCGGCCCCGGTGCAGCGGCGTGCCGACGGCCGTCAGCTCGCCGTCGCGTACCGCCCGGAGGAAGTCCGTCTGGTTCGACACCCCGACCACCCGGCCCCGCTCGCCCAGCCACAGCGAGCCACCGACGCTCGCCGCGGTCTCCACCACCGCGCAGTACACCCCGCCGTGCTGGATGCCGTGGGGCTGGTGCAGCTCGGGGCGGACCCGCCACCGGATGACCACCCGGTCCCCGCTCACCTCGTCGAACTCCAGGCCGAGCAGGGCAATGAAGCCCCCGGTCGGGTCGGGCATCTCCACGGCGGCTCCTCCTCGGGTACGGAAGGGGCCAGCCTAGCCAACCGTGATCAGAGAGAAACCCGGTACGGCTCGCCGCCGGGGATGGGGGAGAATCGGTAACCGTGACCGACAGCAGCCCCCCGCCGACCGTGCGGGACTCCCTGACCGAAGACCTGCGGTGGCGAGGCCTCATCCAGGACTCGACCGGCCCCGACGAGCTGCGCGCGCTGCTCGACGACGGGGCGACCACCTTTTACGTGGGCTTCGACCCGACGGCGGCGAGTCTGCACGTCGGCCACCTCATGCAGGTCGTCACCGCCCGCCGGCTCCAGCTCGCCGGGCACCGGCCGCTGCTGCTCGTCGGCGGTGCCACCGGCCAGATCGGCGACCCCAAGGAGAGCGCCGAGCGCTCCCTGAACCCGCCGGAGGTGGTCGCCGGCTGGGTGGGCCGCATCCGCGACCAGCTCTCGCCCTTCGTGTCGTACACGGGGGACAACGCGGCGCAGTTGGTCAACAACCTGGACTGGACCGCCGAGATGTCGGTGGTCGAGTTCCTCCGCGACGTCGGCAAGCACTTTCCGGTCAACAAGATGCTGGCCCGGGAGGTGGTCAAGGCCCGGCTGGAGAGCGGCATCAGCTTCACCGAGTTCAGCTACCAGCTCATCCAGGCCAACGACTTCTACGAGCTGCACCGCCGGCACGACTGCCGGCTCCAGTTCGGCGGCTCCGACCAGTGGGGCAACATCACCGCCGGTGTCGACTACGTCCGTCGACGGGGGGCCGGGCCGGTGGAGGCGTTCGTCACCCCGCTGGTGACCAAGGCCGACGGCACGAAGTTCGGCAAGACCGAGGGCGGCGCCGTCTGGCTCGACCCCGAGCTGACCAGCTCGTACGCGTTCTACCAGTTCTGGCTCAACGCCGACGACCGGGACGTGGCCCGCTACCTGCGCTACTTCAGCTTCCGCTCGCGCGAGGAGATCGAGCAGCTCGAAAAGGAGACGGCGGAGCGGCCGGCGGCCCGGCTCGCCCAGCGGGCCCTCGCCGAGGAGCTGACCACCCTGGTGCACGGCGAGCGGGAGATGGCCCAGGCGGTCGCCGCCAGCCAGGCGCTGTTCGGCCGGGGGTCGCTGGACGAGCTGACCCCGGAGACGCTGCGGGCGGCGCTGACCGAGGCCGGGCTCGTCCACCTCACCGAGCTGCCCGACGTCGCCGGCCTGCTCAAGGAGTCGGGCCTGGTGTCGAGCATGAAGGAGGCCCGGCGGGTGATCGCCGAGGGCGGCGCGTACGTCAACAACAACCGGATCACCGAGGTCGACGCGACGGTGACGCCCGAGGACCTGCTGCACGGCCGGCACCTGGTGCTGCGCCGCGGCAAGAAGTCCTTCGCCGGGGTAGAGCTGCTCGACCAGCCGAGTACGTCGAGAGTGTGACGTGGGACGCCCCCGGCTGATTTGACGAGCAATCAGCCGGGGGCGTAACTTTCTCTCTGCCAGCGCGGAACGGACGAAACGGGCGGAAGCCCGCTAGGCCGGAGCGCGGGAATGAGCTTCGGGCGGCGAGGGTGGTACTCCTCGGAGCCCGGGCCGGGCGGGGCCCCGGATCTGTCGCAGGGCGGATTTGGCGAGGCGAGACCGACCGGGTATGGTTCATCGCCGGTAGGGCACCGGGCAAGCTAGCGGGTCACCGCAGCGGCCGGCCTGCCGGAAACCACGTACGAGGCGGCGGAAGCCGGTGAATGCGTGGTGCCCGTAAATTGGGTGGAAGTTGGTCGGATCGGGTTACACCGGTTTGACACGGCGGAAATCGGCGGGTAGCGTAGTAAAAGTGCCCGGCGCGAGAGCGGCGGGTGTGGGTACGGAAAAGCCCCGGACGGGGCCCTCCTGGTGGGGGTGTTCGGATGGTGTGTGGTTGTTCTTTGAGAACTCAACAGGGTGCTTGATAAGCCAGTGCCAATATGATTTATACCCGGGCTGGTTGGGGCTTTAGGGC